>NZ_JCADBM010000003.1:0-616202 GCF_059359075.1 Phytohabitans sp. LZ39
GGTCCGCGTCAGCTGCGGACCGTATGCTCCCGCGGGCACCGCTCCCGGCCGGCGGCTCGCCAGGGCGAGCCGAAATCCCCGGCCGTCCACTGCCAGGCCCGCGGGGCAAGCCCCTACCAACGACATCCCGACGCAGCGTCACCAGCATCGGGGGTCGGGCCTCGAGATCTAGGAGACCGAGGGTTGATATGGCGCCCTAACTCTCCAAGATCTGGCATCGGATCCTGTTCACGCCGCTGCGGCGGTTACCCGTGGTGACAGTGCCTCTGTCCGGTCTGGTGCCGGTCGCCTCGGCAAGGGGCATTGTGGACAAACCGTGCGCGGGGTGAGCGTGACCAGCGGCGGACGGGTCAGGCCACCCGGGCGGCGGTCGGGACCACGACGGACGTCGCGCGGCAGCTCAAGCCTGCTTCGAATCGAGCTTTCGAGACCGCGGCGACCCTGACTCCGAAAGGTCTCTAGATTTCCTGCCTCCACACCCGACAACCTCCCGGTAGCGGCGACCCCAATGCAGGGTGGCCCCTCCAGGGAAGCAGAGCAAACGCATCCCGAGCGTACCCACCCCAGGCCGGGGCCGCATGGCCCGGCGCAGCCGCCGGGGTAACCGTGACCCACGGCGGACGGGTGAGGCCGCGGGAGCAACGGCACGGACCACGACGGGCATCGCGGTAGCTCACATCTTCTGTCCAAGTGGATCCAGAGGCCGAAGCAACCCGACTCCGAAAGCTCTCTCGCAAGGCCCCGACGGCGGCAGTTCTAGTGCCCACAGGGCGGGTCCGCCCCAGACGGCGACGGTGAGCGCGGCGTCGTCGGGTGTGGTGACCGTGGCGGGGGTCAGGTGGCGGGCCGCGCGGCGACGTCAGCCGGGCAGGCCAGGCAGTGGTGCCGAGTAGAGCCAGGCCCGGAACAGCGACGCCAGCGACCGGCCGGCCAGGCGCTCGGCCAGGGCGGTGAACGCCGGGGTGGTGACCGTGCCGTGGCGGTGTTCGGCGACCCAGCCGCGCAGGATCCGGAAGAACCGCTCGTCGCCCACCTCGCGGCGCAGCACGTGTAGGGTGAGCGCGCCGCGCTTGTAGAGCCGTTCGTCGAACATCCGGGCCACGCCCGGGTCGGCGATCCGCAGGTCGGCCGGGCGGGCGGCGAGCCGCGCGTGCCACATCCGGGCCAGCGCGTCCACCGGTGGGCCGCCGGAGACCCCCGACCACAGCCACTCGGCGTACGTCGCGAAGCCCTCGTTGAGCCAGATGTGGCGCCAGTCGGCCACCGTCAGGCTGTTGCCAAACCACTGGTGGGCCAGTTCGTGCGCCACCAGCCGCTCGTGCGTGCGCCGCCCGTCGACGTGGTTGGCGCCGAAGACGGACATGCTCTGCGCCTCGATCGGGTCTTCGAGGTCGTCGTCGGTGACGACGACGGAGTACTCGGCGAACGGGTACGGGCCGAAGAAGCGCTGCATCGCCTCCATCATCTCGCCCTGGCGGCCGAAGTCGTGGGCGAACCGCTGCCGCAGCCGTGCCGGCACCGCCGCCCGCTGCGCCGGTCCGCCACTGTAGAGGTTGACCCGCTCGTACCGTCCTATCTGGACGCTCACCAGGTAGGCGGGGGTCGGCTCCGGCAGCTCGTAGACCCACGCGGTGGTGCTCGCGCTCCGCCGGCGGTCGGCCAGCTTTCCGGTGGCGACGACGGTGTACGGCGTCGGCGCTGTCACCGCGATGCGATAGCTCGCCTTGTCCGCGGGGTGGTCGTTGCACGGAAACCAGGACGGCGCGCCGACCGGCTGGCTGGCGACCAGCACGCCGTCGGTCAGTTCGTCCCACCCGATGTCGCCCCACCGCCCGCGGACCGGGCGGGGGCGCCCGCCATAGCGGACCTCGACCCGGAACTCCGCACCCTCGTCCACCGGGCGGGCCGGCCGCACCCGCAGCTTATGGCCCACCTGGGTGAACCGCGCGGCGACGCCGTCCACGAGCACGTGGCTGACCCGCAGCCCGGCCAGGTCGAGGCTGAACCGGGACAGCGCCTGGGCGGCGACCGCCGTGACGACCGCCCGGCCGGTCAGCCGGTTGGTGACGATCCGGTAGTCGAGGTCGAGGTCGTAGTGGCTGGTGCGGTAGCCGCCGTTGCCGTGTTCCGGGAGGTACGGGTCGCCGGAGCGCTCCGCACCGGGCTGGGCGGCGGCGGTCATTCCCGGGCGCGGGCCGGCCAGGCGGCGATCGGGTTGCCGAGCCAGCGCGTGTCGGCCGGCACGGTGTCACCGCGGGTCACCAGCGAGCCGGGGCCGACCGTGGTCCGCGCGCCGATCGTGGCGCCGGGCAGCACGATCCCGTGCGGGCCCAGCGTGGCGCCGGGCGCCAGCGTCACCTCGTCCATACTCATGATCCGATCATGGAACAGGTGGGTCTGCACGACGCACCCCCGGTTGACGGTCGCCCCGTCGCCGAGGCGCACGAGGTCCATCTCCGGCAGCCAGTACGTCTCCAGCCACACCCCGCGGCCGATCTTCGCGCCCATCGTACGCAGCCAGCCGGTCAGCACGGGAGTGCCGGTCGCCGCCGGGACGAGCCACGGCACCGCGAGCACCTCGACGAACGTGTCGGCGAGCTCGTTGCGCCACACGAACGAGTCCCACAGTGGACGGTCGCCGGCCCGGAACCGCCCGACCAGCAACCACTTCGTCGCGGTGGCTGTCGCGGCGGCCAGCACCGCGGCGGCGAGCAGGACGGCGCCGGAGAGCGCGCCGGCGGCCACCGGGCCGAGCGCCCGCCAGATCGCCGCGAGCGCGCCCAGCACGACCACCGCGAGGGCGCCGGCGCACGCCACCGGTACCAGACGGAAGAGCTCGACCACCGCGCGGGCCGCCTTGAGGCGGACCGGCGGGGCGTAGGTGCGGCTGCTGTCCGCCTCCTCCGGTGCGCGGCGCAGCGGCATGGGCGGCATGCCCAGCCACGACGAGCCTTTCTTGGCCTTGCGCGGCGCCGAGGAGAGCACGCCGACCAGGCCCCGCTTCGGCACCGAGTGTCCGGGCGCGGCCATCCCGGAGTTGCCGAGGAACGCCTGCTTGCCGATCCGGGTGGGTGCCACGTGCAGCCAGCCCTGCCGCAGCTCGTACGTGGCTACCATCGTGTCGTCGGCGAGGAACGCGCCGTCGGCGACGGTGGTCATCTTGGGCAGCGCGAGCACGGTCGAGGCCTCCACGCCGCGCCCGACCTTGGCGCCGAGCAGGCGCAGCCAGGCGGGGGTGAGCACGCTGGCGTACAGCGGGAAGAGCCCGACGCGCGCCATCCCCATCAGCCGCTCGGTGGCCCACACCTGCCAGGCCACCCGGCTGTGCACCGGGTGGTAGCCCGCGCGCAGCCCGATGCTCAACGCCCGCACGGCGACGAGCACCAGCAGCGCGTAACCGGCGACGTAGGCCAGCGCGGCGAGCGGCATGGCGGCGAGCGCGCCGGTGACCGCGCCGCCGAGCGTGGCCGCGCCGGTGGACGCGCGGGCCAGGATCGCGATCCCGGGCAGCGCGGCGAGGGCCGGCAGGATGCCGAGCAGGAACGAGGTCACCCCGTACATCGCGACCCACCGCCGGGAACGGGTCGGGCGGCGGTCCGGCCAGGTGTGCGCGCTCTTGCCGGCGCGGGTGGCCGGGGCGCCAACCCAGCGCTGGCCCGCCGGCACCGAACCGCGCACGGTCGAGCCGGGGCCGATCTCCGCGCCCTTGCCGACCCGCACGCCGGGCAGCAGCGTGCTGCGCGCGCCGATCCGCGCACCGGCGCCGACCCAGGTGTATCCGATGTGGACGGCGTCGCCGTCGACCCAGTAACCGGAGAGGTCCACCTCCGGCTCGACGGCCGCGCCCCGGCCCAGCTTGAGCAGGCCGGTGACCGGCGGCGCCGAGTGCAGGTCGACGTCGCGCCCGATGTCGGCGCCGAGCGCCCGCGCGTACCGGATCATCCAGGACGCGCCGGCCACGCTGGTGGCGCCGCTCAGGTCGGCGAGCCGCTCGGCGGTCCACAGTCGCAGGTGGACACTCCCGCCGCGGGGGTAGCTGCCCGGCCGTACGCCGGACAGCAGCAGCCGTGCCCCGCCGGCCGAGATGGCGATCCGGCCGACCGGGCTGAAGAGCACGAACCAGCCGAGCGCCACCCACCACCAGGAGACGGCCGGCGCCCACGGGGTGCCCAGCAGCTTGGCGACGGCGGCCAGCACGGTCAGCCAGCGCAGGCCGACGATCGTCAGCAGCGGCGCCATGAGCAGGGTCTGGATGGCGCCGGCCCGGCGGGGCGTGGGCGCGATCTCCCGCCTGGTGGTGACGCTCGCGGTCTCGCGCTCGTCGAGCGCGGACGCCAGGTCGTCGAGGCGCGGGCGCTGGTAGAGCTCGCCGACCGACACGTGGGGGTGGCGGGTGCGAATCCAGGCGACGAGCTGTGCCGCGGCAAGGCTGCCGCCGCCGCTGCGGAAGAAGTCGGCGTCCGGCTCGGTGGGGCGCACGCCGAGGATCTCGGCCCACCCCTCGGCGAGCCACTCCTCGGTCGGCGTGAGTGCCGCCGGGTCGGCGTCCACTGTGGGCAGTGGCCAGGGCAGCGCGTCGCGGTCGACCTTCCCGGAGGTACGCGTGGGCAGCGCGTCGACGACCGCGAGCAGCGGCACCAGCGCGGCGGGCAGCTGCTCGCGCAGTCGGGCGGCGGCCGCGCCGGCGTCGAAGGCGGCCCCCTCCAGGACGGTCACGTATCCGACGAGGAGCTGGTTGCCGGCCTTGGTGCGGCGCACCGCCGCGGCCGCGCCGGCGACGTCGGACAGCGCCTGGAGCGCGGCGTCGACCTCGCCCAGCTCGATGCGGCGGCCGCCGAGCTTGATCTGCTCGTCGTTTCGGCCGACGAAGACGAGCCCTTCCGGCTCGGCGCGCACGATGTCGCCGCTGCGGTAGGCGCGCGCCCAGCCGAGCGAGGGCAGCGGGGCGAACCGCTCCGCGTCCTTCGCCTCGTCGAGGTAGCGGGCCAGCCCCACGCCGCCGATCACCAGCTCGCCCGTGGCGCCCATCGGCACCGGCTCGCCGGCCACGTCGACGACCGCCAGCGCCCAGCCCGCGAGTGGCAGCCCGATCCGCACCGGGCCGTCGCCGGTGAGCCGGGCGGCGCAGGCCACCACGGTCGCCTCGGTCGGCCCGTACGTGTTCCAGACCTCGCGGCCGGGGACGGCCAGCCGCTGGGCGAGCTCGGGCGGGCACGCCTCGCCGCCGAAGATGAGCAGCCGCACGCCGTCGAGCGCCTCCGCCGGCCACAACGCGGCGAGCGTCGGCACGGTGGACACCACGCTGATCCGCCGCTCGGCCAACCAGGGGCCGAGGTCGACGCCGCTGCGCACCAGCGAACGCGCGGCCGGCACCAGGCACGCGCCGTGCCGCCAGGCCAGCCACATCTCCTCGCACGAGGCGTCGAACGCCACCGACAGCCCGGCGAGCACGCGGTCGCCCGGCCCGATCGGCGCCGCGGCCAGGAACAGCTCCGCCTCGGCGTCGACGAACGCCGCGGCCGACGCGTGGCTGACCGCGACGCCCTTCGGCTTGCCGGTCGAGCCGGAGGTGAAGATGATCCAGGCGTCGTCGTCGGGGCGCGGCTCGTTGCCGGCCGCCCGGATGCTTACCGCGCCGCCGTCGCCGAGCACCGCGCACACGCCGGCCTCGGTGAACACGAGGTCCGCGCGCTCGTCGGGGTCGTCGGCGTCGACCGGCACGTACGCCGCGCCGGCCGCGAGCACGCCGAGGATCGTGATGTACAGCTCCGCGGTGCCCGAGGAGATCCTGATGCCGACCCGGTCGCCGCTGCCGATGCCCACCGCCGCGAGCTTTTCGGACACGGCCGCGACCTCGGCGGCCAGCCGGCGGTAGTCCAGCACCTCGGTGCCGTCGTCGATGGCCGGCGCGTCCGGGTGCCGGGCGACCGTCTCGGCGAAGATGTCCAGCAGCGTACGGGGGTCGGGCGCACGGTCCGACGCGAACACAGCCGGGGCGGCAACGGGCAGCACGGGAGTCAGGGTCATCGCGCACCTTTCCGGACGGACGCCAGAAGGGGCGCGCGGCCAGCCGATAAGCCTACGGCAGATGAACTGGACGTAACGCCCGTATGGCGCTTTCGTGTTCGCCGCCACACCCGGCGTGTGCTCAGACACGCACCCCGACGACTAGGCCGGAGGCCCACGCGATGGTCGTCGACCGCAGCCTCGGCACCTGCGGCAGGCTGGTCAGGAACGCGGCCACCCGCTCCTCGTGCTCCGCCGGCCAGGTGGGTCGCGAGAGCAGGTCGTCGCCGATGTAGAGCCCGCCGGGCCGCAGCAGGCCGAGCACGTCGTCCATGCGGTGGAACTTGCCCGGGAGGCAGTCGACGAACGCCAGGTCGAACGGTTCACCGTCGTATGTGGACAGCCACCGTTCGGCGTCGGCGGCAACGCGGCCGGCACGCGCGCCGGGGTGTCGTCCATCGTCAGGCTTGGCCCGCGGGGCGCTCGTAGACGATCTCGAGGCCGTCCTCTTCGTCCCACTGGTCGCCGACCTCGACGAAGCCGTACTGCGCGGCCAGCCCGTAGGAGGGCTTGTTGTCGGGCCGGATGCTCACCCGCACGGTGCGCACTCCCGGCTCCCGCGCGGCCCGCGCCAGGAGCGCCTCCAGGGCGGCGCGCGCGTAGCCACGGCGGCGGTAGGCCGGGTCGACGGTGTAGCCGATCTCCACCATCCCGGCGGCGTCCGGCGGCCCGTGATAGCCGGCCCAGCCGACCGCGACCTGCCGCCGCTCGTCCCAGATGATCCCGGTCACCCAGGCGCCGGTGGCCGGGTCCTCCTCGTACTGCCGCAGCCGCATCCCCCACACCGACCGGGCGTCCGGACCGGCGATGAAGGCCGAGAGCGGCACCGGACTGGCCGCGTTCGCGGCGGCGAGGTCACCCTCGACGAGCGCCCGGAACGCCGCCCCGTCCAGGTGCACGATGCGCACCACCGGCCGCGATTCACCATCACCCTGATCAGTCATCACCGCCGAGCATCCCGCACCGGAACGCCCGACGACACCGATTTACGAAGGGCGACCGATTAGCCTCATGCCCGAAGGCCGCCGTCGCGACGTCTCTCAAGCGGATTCGCCCCCGTCCGCGTCACCTGCGGACCGTATGCTCCCGCGGGCGCCGCTCCGGTCGGCGGCTCGCAGCGCTCGCCGAAACCCCCGACCTCCGCTGCCAGGCCCGCGAGACAAGCCCATGTACGGACGGCCTTTCCTGGTCAGCGTTCTGAGGCAGCAAATCCCCGCTTTGTTGGCAACGCTCGCCTCAGAAAGCGGGCGACGCTACCGGCGCGCCATGTCGGGCATCTTCCTCGATCGGTGTGAGAGATCGGGGCACGCCAGCAGATCGTGGTACGCAACTGCCCTCGACTTCGGAGTTTTGAGACGGCGTGTGGCGCAATGCCTTCCCCAGCTCAGAGACCCCGCGCCGAGGCCGCCAGACTTAGCAGGGAACGTCTGCGACCAGGAGTCTTGTGCCGCTCGCACCGTCGCGGCGGTCACTCGCGGCGACGAAGCCCCGGTTGTTGGTGGATCGCCGTTCCGAGAGCAGACATCGTGGACAGGGGTGGGTGCGGCCCGGCGGCGGATGGGGTGAGGCCGCTGGCTGCGGCGGTGCGGATCGCGACGGATGTCGCGGGCCGGTGACGCCATGTAACCGATAGCCCGGTGGCCGGAGCGGACCTTGCCAGCGGGGAGCATACGGTCCACCGCTGACCAGGACCCGGGAAAGGATCTGCCGGCAAGTTGTCGGCGGAAACGGTCATGACCCACGCGGCCAGCCCCGCCCTTGCCGCAGCCAGCGGGCGTAGCCCGAGCCGTGCCGTATGCCGTCGTCCACCCGCACGGGGAGCAGACCAGCGCCGGGGCCGCCACGACCCGCGCACCGTGACAATCAGACGGCGGCTGGCGGCCCCGGCGCTGGCCTGCTCGGCTCAGCCTGGACGACGGCATACGACACGGCTCCCACCGCAACCACCCACCAAGAAGAGTGAACAAGCCGGGGACGGCCCGGCCGGAGCCCGAGACCCCGCCGGAGGCGCAGTAACCGCAACCACAAGCGAGCCGAAACCGCAGAGCAAGCGGACAACCGGCTCAAACTCCGATTTGGGGCCTGCGGCCCGGCTCAGCAAGGCTTCGCAAGCCCCGGCGTCCACCACGACGCCTTCCAGATCCTGACCGATTGTCCCGTCACGTGGGAGATGCGGAACGCGGCGGCCGCATCGCGTGATCGTTAGCCCGATAAGGGCGTGGTCTTCGGCGTGTCGCGCCCTAAACGGGCTAACGATCATGGCGCCGTCCACATGCTGAGCCGCCTCCCCAACCAGTGGGAAGGTGGCCGGCGATCCGCCGGTCATGGTGTTTCGCGGCCAGCGTGCGAAGCCCGAGGCCCCGCCGGAGGCGCACTAACCACCACAAACGAAGAAGCGACGGGCTTGCACCGCGGAGGTGGCAGTGGAGGCCGGGGATCTCGGCGAGCGCTGCGAGCCGCCGGCCGGAGCGGTGCCCGCGGGAGCATACGGTCTACAGGTGACGCGGACATGGGCAAATATGTCTTTGGAAACTTACTAAGTCGACTCCGAGAGATCTCGGGGTGGCCTGGCGGCCTTGGCGGCTATTTCGAGGCCTCGCCGGGGAGGGGGCTGGTGTCGACGTAGCGGACCTCGTAGAGGCGTTCGGCGAAGCGCCAGCCGGCCGGGGTGCGCTCGTAGCGGTCGTGGTACAGGGAGTAGTTGAGGTTGGACCGGCCGTCGTGGAAGCGGCCGAACTCCGCGATGTACGCGCGGCCGGTGGCGGTGTCGCCGTCGAGCTGGATCGTGCCCGGATGGGCGTTCTGCACGAAGTAGGCCCACATGCCGCGCAGGCGTTCGACGCCGGCGCGGATCTCCTCGCGGCTGGCGAGCTCCACGTCGATGTGCGGCATCCGCCAGGCGCCGTCCTCGGTGAACAGCGACGCGAAGCGGTCCCAGTCGTGCGTCATCGACGCGTCGGTGAACTCCGCGCGCAGCGCCTCGATCTCGACGCGGTCAGCGATGGCCTGGAAGTCGTTCATCGGTGTGCTCCTTGTCGAATCGATCGGTTTGAGTCCCACCGGGTACGACGACGCGACGCCTCGTAATGTGAGGTGGGCGCCAACCTCACATTCCCGTGCGGTGTCTCGTCGAACCTGTGAGGGACGGCCGCGACCGAGGGAGAACCACCGATGAGCAGGCAGGACGAGCCGCTCGACCCGACGCTGAGCGCGATCATGAGCGAGCGGCGCCAGCTGATCAGCTTGGCGTACCGGCTGCTCGGCTCGCTGGCCGACGCCGAGGACGTCGTGCAGGAGACGTATGCCCGCTGGTACGCGATGGCGCCGGAGCGGCGGGAGGAGATCGAGACGCCCGGCGCCTGGCTGACCACGGTGGCCAGCCGGATCTGCCTCGACCTGCTCGGCTCGGCGCGGGCCCGGCGCGAGCGCTACGTGGGCGAGTGGCTCCCGGAGCCGGTGCCCGGGCCGGCGGAGCTGGTCAGCGGGCGTGCGGCGGCGATCGGCGCCGACCCGGCCGACCGGGTCACGCTCGACGAGTCGATCAACATGGCGTTTCTCGTCGTGCTGGAGTCGATGACGCCGGCCGAGCGGGTGGCGTTCGTGCTGCACGACGTCTTCCGCTACTCGTTCGCCGAGGTGGCGAAGATCGTCGGCCGTACCCCGGCGGGCTGCCGCCAGCTGGCCTCGTCGGCCCGCCGCCGCATCCAGGCGTCGCAGGCCCCCGCAACCCCGCCGGCCGAGCGGGCCGGCATCGTGCGGGACTTCCGGCAGGCGTGGGAGGCGCAGGACATCCAGGCGCTGATCGACATCCTCGACCCGGACGCCATCGCGGTCGGCGACGGCGGCGGGCTCGTCACCGCCGCGATCGAGCCGATCGTGGGCGGCGAGCGGGTGGCCCGCTACTTCGCCGACCTCGCCGGCCGGGCCACCGGCATGCGGCTCCTGGAGCGTACGGTCAACGGCCAGCCGGGCCTGGTCGGCGAAGTCGACGGCGCGGTGGGAGTGGTGATCGCCTTCGACGTGGTGGACGGCCGGATCAAGCACATATGGGCGGTGCGCAACCCGGAGAAGCTCCGCCCGTGGAGCGCGAGCTGACGCCGGTCACCCGCCCGTGGGGAAGTTGGCGCGGAAGACGCCGTCCGGGTCGTGCCGCCGCTTGATGTCGCGGAGCCGGGCCAGCGCCTCCGGGCCGAACGCGTCCGCCACCGTCTCCTCCGGGTCGAGGAACGTGAAGGGCTTGCGGCCGCTGGTGGGCAGCGACCCGGCCAGTGCGCGCCGCTTCGCGACGACCGCCGCGGGGTCGGTGGGCAGGCCGAAGAGGTAGAGCGCGTACGGCTCGGTGAGCGGGCCGTGCGGGCTGTCCGACGGAGCGGCGAACGCCCCGCCCAGGTGCCGCACCTGCACGCTCAGCAGTGGCGCGATCGGGCTCTCCAGCAGCGCGCCGACCGCGGCGTCGTCCAATGTGGTCAGCAGCTCGGCGTGGGACAGGCCCGCGCTCGGATCGGTCGGCTCGGCGGTGATGGAGCCCAGCTCGGTGACCGGCATGACCTTCCTGCTGTCGGAGAGCGGCGCCGGCAGGCCGTCCAACGGGGACAGCAGGTCGCGCGCCTCGTCTTCGGCGCCGAGGTAGGTGGCGTCGACGGCGACCATCGGCGGCGCGCCCGGGAAGTGCAACAGGTCGAACCAGACGGTCAGCTCGTCCGGGGCGGTCGCGGTGATCCGGCGGTAGGCGTCCGCGACGGCCGGCGCGTGCTCGGCGGTCCACAGTGTCCGGCCACCGTAGAGGGTGGGCGCCGGGTGCAGGGCGATCTCCAGCGCGGTGACGATGGCGAAGTCGCCGCCCCCGCCGCGCAGCGCCCAGAAGAGGTCCGGCTCGGTGTCGGCGGTGACGTGCCGCGGCCGGCCGCCGGCATCGACGACGTCGAAGGCGGTGACGCTGTCGGCGACCCAGCCGTGCTTGCGGCCGAACCAGCTCAGCCCGCCGCCGAGTGCCACGCCGGTGACGCTGACTACCGGCGAGCTGCCGGGGAGCCCGGTCAGGCCGTGCGGCGCGGCGGCGGCTTGGAGCCGGCCGGAGGACACGCCCGCGCCCACGCGGGCGCGGCGGGCCACCGGGTCGACCTCGATCGTGTCCAGCCGGCGGGTGCGCAGCAGGACGGTGCCGCCGGTGCGGCCGGTCGCGCCGTGCCCGTTGGGCTGGGTCGCGATGGCGAACCCGGTGGCGCGGGCGTGGCGGACCAGCGCGGCGACGTCGTCCGCGTCGGCGGCCTCGACGACCGCCGCCACGGGCTGCTCGACAGCGAGATTCCACGGCCGGCGGGCCGCGTCGAAGTCAGGCGTGCCGGGCAGCCAGACCCGGCCGCGAACATTATCCTGGATATCCAACATCTAGAATTGCCCTCCTAAAAACCGCGCAGTGCCGCGAACCTGTTCACCGTGTTGCCGGGCGTGGCGGGATATGCGCGCTCCACGTCGGCCTTGAGGTCGGCCAGGGTCTGCCCGGCCAGCTCGCGCCGCCAGGCCAGGTCGCCCCGCCGCATCGCCCGCGCGACGAGGCACGCCTGGCGGTAGTCGACCGCGGGATCGGCGCCCGGCCCGCGCTTGAGCAGCTCCTCGCAGCGAAACGCCTCCTCCGGGCCCTCGATGGCCACCACCACGTCGAGCAGCGTGATCCGCTCGGGGCTACGGGCCAGCTGGAAGCCGCCGCGCGGGCCGGACGTCGACGAGACGATGCCGGCGCGGGCCAGCGCCTGGAGCTGCTTGTTGAGGTATGCGGCGGGCAGCCCGTAGAAGGCGGCGAGCTTGGCCGCGGGCACGGCCTGACCGGCCGGCAGCCAGCTCATGTTGAGACAGCTGTGCAACGCCCACTCGACGCCCTCGCTCATCCGCATACCTGGACATTACATGTCCAGGATTAGCCGCGCAAGGTGAAACCGATCTGAAGTCACGCGGGTCTATGTTGAGCTGTCATGACAGGGTTTAGCAGGTCGCGTGCCGTCGCGGTGGTGGCCGCGCTCGCCCTGGCCGGGCCGGCGGTGGCAGCACCGCCGGCCGCCGCGCAGGCCGGGCCCGCCGCCGCACCCAACGCCGTCATCACCTGGAACGTCCACGCCCAGACCGCCATCTACGAGGTCGCCCGGCAGTCGCCGACCGCGACCGCGCGCAGCTTCGCCATGGTGCAGGGCGCGGTGTACGACGCGGTCAACGCGATCGCCGGTACCCCGTACGAGCCGTACCTCGTCGCGCCCCGCGGCCGGCCCGGCGACTCGACCGCGGCCGCCGTCGCCGCCGCGTCGTACCGCGTGCTGCTCTCCCTCTTCCCGGCCCAGGCCGACGCGCTGCGCGTGCGGTACGACGAGTCGCTGGCCGCGATCCCGGACGGTCCTTCCGAGCGCGGCGGCGTCGCCGTGGGTGAAGCCGCGGCCGTCGCGATGATCGCCGCCCGGGTCGACGACGGCGCGTTTTCCGACGCGACGTGGCGGGTCGGCACCGAGCCGGGCCAGTGGCGGCCGACCCCGCCCGACTTCCTCCAGGCCGGCGCCTGGTTCGCCACGTTGAAGCCGTTCGTGATCGGCGACCCCGACGACTTCGACACGCCGGGGCCGCCCGCCCTGACCAGCACCGCCTACGCGCGCGACCTCAACGAGGTCAAGGCCGTCGGTTCGGCCACCAGCACGGTACGCACAGCGGACCAGACCGAGGCGGCGATCTGGTGGGACGACTACCGCATGGTGGAGTGGCAGATCACCCGCCAGCTCGCGGCGACCCACCGGCTCAGCGCGCTCCAGACCGCCCGCATGTTCGCGATGGTGGACATGGCCGCCGTCGACACGCTGATCGCCTGCTACAAGGAGAAGAAGTTCTGGAGCTTCTGGCGGCCGGTGACGGCGATCCCGCTCGCGGACACCGACGGCAACCCCGCCACCACCGCCGACCCGGCCTGGACGCCCTTGCGGACCACGGCGCCCTCGACGGAGTACCCCTCGGGGCACGCCTGCTTCACGTCGGCGACGATGACGGCCCTGCGGTCGTTCTTCGGCCGGGACAACCTCTCGTTCAGCGCCTACAGCGCCGACTCCGGCACCACCCGCCACTACGGCAGCCTCGCCGCGGCCGCGGCCGAGCTGGTCGGTGCCCGGGTCTGGGCCGGCGTGCACTACCGCACCGCGTCCGTGGACGGCGATCGGCTCGGCCGGGTCGTCACCCGGGACGTCCTCGGTCAGGCGTTCGGCCCCCGGTGATCGCCCGCGGCTACCCGGGATGACGTGGGAGTCCATCGATCTCCTGCCAGTGTTCGACCGGCCACGTCGAGTCTGGGTTGTCATGGGGCAGATGGTGGTGCGCTTCGCGGGCGAGGGTAGTGGCGTCGCCGGCCTCAGCTGGGGCCAGCTCGAGATCCTGGGCGCGATGAAGCGCCAGCGGGCCTGGCTGGCGCTGTCGCACTGCGAGCCGCTGCCGGCCGGCACCACGCTGGACGACGTGGCCGGCTGGCTGCGCTACCTGATGGGCCGCCACCAGGTGCTCCGCACCCGCCTGCGGTTTCCCACCGGCGGCCCGGCCGTCCAGGAGGTGCACGCCTCGGGCGAGACCACTGTGGACGTCGTCGAGGCGGGCGACGAGGACCCGTCGGACGTCGCCGACCGGATGGCGTACCGGTACGCCGCCCGCGATTTCGACTTCGCCGGCGACTGGCCGATCTTCCTCGCCGCGATCCTGAAGGACGGGGTGCCCGCGTACCGGGTGCTGACCGTCTGCCACGTCGTGTGGGACGCGTTCGGCGCGCTCGCGGTGCTCGCCGACCTGCGGGAGCGGGACGCCCTGGGTGGCGCGCCGCCAAAGCCGGTCACCGCGATGCAGCCGCTGGAGCAGGCCCGCTGGCAGCACTCCCCCGCCGGCCGGCGGCACAGCGAAGCGGTGCTGCGCCAGTGGGCGGACGTGCTGCGCCGGGTGCCCGCCCGGCGGTTTCCGGCGCCGGTCGACCGGGGCGAGCCACGGCACTGGAAGCTCCGGTTCGACTCGCCCGCGGCACACCTGGCGATCCAGGTCATCCGCGGCCGCACCCGGGCGGGGACCGCGCAGGTGATCCTCACGACGTTCCTCGTGGCGCTGGCGCGGGTGACCGGCATCCATCCGCCGGTCACCCGGATCGCGGTCAACAACCGGTTTCGGCGCGGGCTGGCCGACTCGGTCAGCGTCACCACGCAGTACGGCCTGTGCGCGGTCGACGTCGCCGGCGTCAGCTTCGACGAGGCGCTGGCGCGGGTGAGCCGGCGGGTCATCGCCACGTTCAAGAACTCCTACTACGACCCGGTGGAGCTGGCCGCGCTCGTCGACCGGATCAGCCGCGAGCGGGGCGAAGAGGTCGACATCGACTGCTACTACAACGACCGCCGGCTGACCGAAGTGGACGAACCGGTCGCCGAGCCGCCGGCGCCGGCCGACGTGCGCGCGGCGCTGCCGGCGACGACGTTCACCCACGAGCCGCTGACCCGGCGGGGCAGCGAGCGGCTGTTCGCGGCCGTCGAGGAGGCACCTGGATCGTTCCACCTCACGCTGGAGGCGGACACCTGGTACATGCCGCGCGAGGCGATGGTCGACTGTGCCCACGCGATGGAGGAGACCGCGGTGGCGGCCGTCCTCACCCCGGCACCCCTGTCGCTTTCGGAGTCGGGTGGCTTCAACCCCTGAATCCCCTGATCAGACAGAGATTTTGAGCTACCGCGACGTCCGTCGTGGTCCAGACCGCCGCTCCCGCGGCCTCACCCGTCCTTCGTGACGCCCAGCTCGTCGGCGATCATCTGGAGCGAGGTACCCGCGAAGCGGCTTCGGCCACGGCGCCCGGGTGGTCACCGCCGCCGCGATCATCATGATCAGCGTCTTCTCCGGCTTCATCCTCTCGCCGGAGTCGATCGTCAAGTCGATCGGTTTCGCGCTCGGCGTGGCCGTGCTCTTCGACCCGCTGATCGTGCGGATGACGATCGTGCCCGCGGTGATGACGCTGCTCGGCAAGGCCGCCTGGTGGCTGCCCCGCTGGCTCGACAAAACTACTGCCCAATGTGGACGTAGAGGGCGAGAAGCTCCGCCACCAGCTGGACGAGGTGCCCGCACCGGTCGAGCGCGAGCTGGCGACGACTCAAGTCTGATTGATATCGATCAATTTCCGTGTCACGCTGGTCGCATGCGTACCCGCGTGGTTGCCCTTGCCCTGACGACCCTGCTGGCGGCCGGTGCCGTCCTGACCGCACCCACCGCCGCGCAAGCGGCGGTGGGCTGCGGCATCACCTACGAGAAGCAGTGGGACAACGGCACCACCTTCGGCGTCTCCATCATGATCGACAACACCGGCGACGCGATCGACGGGTGGACCCTCGCGTTCACGTTCCCCGGCAACCAGCGGATCACCACCAGCTGGCCGGTGACCTGGTCCCAGGCGGCCGGCAGCCCCCAGGTGACCGCGACAAGCAACGCGCCGTGGAACGCGCGACTGGCACCCGGCCGCCGGATCGCCATCGGCTTCAACGGGACATACACCGGCGCCAACACGATGCCCACCGCGTTCACGCTCAACGGGACGCCGTGCCGGCCCGTCGGCCCGCCCAACACCCAGGTACCGACGGTCGCGCTCACCAGTCCCGTGCCCAACCAGGTGTACCGCTCGACCGACCCCATCCAGCTGGACGCGACGGCGAGCGACGACCACGGCGTGGCCCGCGTCGACTTCCACCTCGACGGCCGGCTCGTGGCCAGCGACACCACCGCGCCGTACACCACCACGCTCACGGGCGTGCCCGCCGGCCAGCACACCGCGCAGGCCACCGCGTACGACGACGGGACACCGCAGCGCGCCGCCGCGACGCAGGTCCGGTTCTGGGTCGACGGGACGCAGCCGCCGGCGGCCAACCCCTATGTGGGCGCCCGCGTGTACGTCAATCCAGAGTGGAGCGCCAGGGCGCTCGCCGAGCCCGGCGGCGAGCGGGTCGCCGACCAGCCGACGGCGGTGTGGCTCGACACCATCGCCGACATCGAGGGCGGCGCGGGCGCGATGGGCCTCGCCGCGCACCTCGACGAGGCGGTCGCCCAGTCCGGCGGGCAGCCGATGGTCGTCCAGCTCGTCCTCTACGACCTGCCCGGCCGCAACTGCGGGCGGATGGCGTCCGAAGGCGAGCTCGGCCCCGACGACCTGCCCCGCTACAAGGCGGAGTTCGTCGACCCGATCGCCGAGATCCTCGGCCGTCCGGCCTACGCCAACCTGCGCGTCGTGACGGTCGTCGAGCCGGACTCGCTGCCCAACCTGGTCATCAGCACCGGCACGCGACCCTTCGCGACCCTGCTCTGCAACGCGATGGCGGCCAACCGCGGCTACGTCGACGGCATCGGCTACGCGCTCGCCAAGCTCGGCGCGGTGCCGAACGTCTACAACTACCTCGACCTGTCGCACCACGGCATGATCGGGTGGGAGGACAACCTGCGGCCCACGATCGACCTGATGGCCCTGGCCGCCCGCGCGTCCGGCAGCACCACGGCCAACGTGCGCGGGTTCGTCACCAACACCGCCAACTACTCGGCGCTGCGCGAGCCCTTCATCCCGATGGTCCCGCCGTACACCTACACGAAGTGGGTGGATTGGAACCAGTTCAACGACGAGCTGACCTTCGCCCAGGCGGTGCGGGTCCCGCTGGTGCAGGCCGGCTTCCCCGCGGGCATCGGCCTCCTGATCGACACCTCCCGCAACGGTTGGGGCGGGCCGACCCGCCCGACCGGCCCGTCGACGTCGACCGACGCCAACTGGTTCGTCGACGAGTCGCGGATCGACCGGCGGATCAGCAAGGGCAACTACTGCAACCAGACCGGTGCCGGCCTCGGGGAGCGCCCCACCGCCGCGCCCGTGGACGGCATCCAGGCCTATGTGTGGATCAAGCCGCCGGGCGAGTCGGACGGCGCGAGCATCCCGATCCCCGGCGCCGCCTTCGACCGGATGTGCGATCCCACGTACGACGGCCCGCCGCGCGGCAGCAGCACACCGTCCGGCGCGCTGCCCGGCGCACCGCCGTTCGGCGCGTGGTTCCCGGCCCAGTTCCGGCAGCTGATGCAAAACGCGTACCCGCCGCTCTAGGCCGGCTTGGGTGCCCGGCGCGGTTGGCCGCCGCACCGGGCCCCAAACGATCGATAAAGTTCAGTACGATCCGTAGACATGACGGATACCCAGCGTCCCGTGCGCGACTACCCGTTCAACGCGCCCGACCGGCTCCGCCTCGATCCCTTCTACGCCGAGCTGCGCCGCACCGAGCCCCTGACCCGGGTGCGGTTGCCGTTCGGTGAGGAGGCGTGGCTGGCCACCCGCTACGCCGACGTCCGCACCGTGCTCGGCGACCCGCGCTTCAGCCGCGCCGCCAGCGTCGGGCGCGACGAGCCGCGGATCACCCCGCGCCAGATCGAGGGCGGCATCCTGTCGATGGACCCGCCCGAGCACACCCGCCTGCGCCGGCTGGTCGCCAAGGCGTTCACCGCGCGGCGGGTCGAGCAGCTGCGCCCCCGGGCCCGGGAGATCGCCGACGGCCTCGTCGACCGCATGGTCGAGGCCGGGCCGCCGGCCGACCTGGTCGAGCGCTTCGCCACTCCCCTGCCGATCACCGTGATCTGCGAGCTGCTCGGCGTCCCGGTCACCGACCAGGACCGCTTCCACGTCTGGTCCGAGGCGATCGTGTCGACCACGTCGCTCACCCCTGAGCAGATCAAGTCCTACCTGGACAGTCTCTGGGCCTACATGGCCGGCTTGATCGCCCAGCGCCGGGACACCCCGACCGACGACCTCATCAGCGCGCTGGTCCGGGTCCGCGACGAAGACAACGACCGCCTGACCGAGCAGGAGATGGTGCGGCTGCTGGCCGGCCTGCTGGCCGCCGGGCACGAGACCACCGTGACGCAGATCCCCAACTTCGTCTACGTGCTGCTCACCCACCCCGACCAGCTGGCACAGCTGCGGGCCGACCCCGACCTGGTGCCCACGGCGGTCGAAGAGCTGATGCGCTACGTCCCGCTCGGCGTGGCGTCCTCGTTCGCCCGCTACGCCCTCGAAGACATCGAGCTGGGCGGCGTGCTCGTCCGCGCCGGCGAGCCGGTCATCGGCTCGGTCGCGTCGGCCAACCGCGACGACGAGGTCTTCGCCGAGCCCGACACGCTCGACCTCACCCGCTCGGCCAACCCGCACATGGGTTTCGGCCACGGCGTGCACCACTGCATCGGCGCACAGCTGGCGAGGATGGAGCTACAGGTCGCGGTCGCCACCCTGATCGACCGCCTGCCCGGCCTGCGTTTCGCCGGCCCCGAGGAGGACCTGGAGTGGAAGAGCGGCCTGCTGGTCCGCGGCCTCAAACGGATGCCCGTCGCATGGTAGCTCCACAGTGGAGGATTTCGGTCGACGCCGCCCGGTGCATCGGCTCAGGCACCTGCGCGGGCACCGCCCCGGAGTGGTTCACGCTGGTCGACGGCGTCTCCACCCCGGCCAGCGACCACGCCGACCCCGACGAGGCCATCACCGACGCGGCCGAGCTCTGCCCGGTGATGGCCATCTCGGTGCACGACTCCACCGACCGCCTGATCGCACCCGAGCCGCTGTAAAGAGCTTCCGAAGTTGGGGTGACGTGGCCTGAGTTCCTATTGGACAGAGATTTGAGCTACCGCGACGTTCGTCGTGGTCCAGACCGCTGCGCGGGGCCCCCGGGAAACCTCACCCGTCCGCCGCTGGTCGCGCTCACCCCTGGCGGCGGTCGACGTTTGTCCACAATGCCCCGCTCCCGGATCGGCGATCCGGGAACGCGACAGGGGTTTCGTCGCCGCGGGTAACCGCCGCGGCGGTGTGAGCGGCGCGAGATTCGAGATCTAGGAGAGTTTAGGCGCTATTTCAACCCGAAGTCTCCTAGATCTCGAAGCCTCGTCCCTTGGCTGGTTACGCTGCGTCAGGATGTCGGAGGTAGGGGCCTGCTACTGGCCGCGAAGACCCCGGGGGGTTGTCGCGCGGACCTGGCAGTGGACGGCCGGGGGTTTCGGCTCGCTCCGCGAGCCGCCGGCCGGGAACGGTGCCCGCGGGAAAGCACCCCAAGAAAACGCTCCGCTGCGCTCCACGTTTCCCCGGGGACCCCGAGCAAACGGTCCGCAGCTGGCGCGGACGTGGGCAAATATGCCCTCGAAGGAAGCTCACGCCGGGCGCCGGCCCTGGATCAGATAGCTCTAGTCGTCGTCGTCATCGTCATCGTCGTCGCCATCGCCGCCGCCGGGGCAGCCGGTGAGCGCGACAAGGCCGGCCAGCGAGCCAGCCGCCAGCAGCGTCCGCCCGAAGAACGCCCGCCGCCCGATCGTCGCGCCCTGGTCTTCGTTCGTCTCGTCCATGCCCGGCATTCTGACAGCGCGAGGAGGTCACCGGAAGCCTCACGCGCTCCGCGGCTCGGGGTTAGCTGACGGCGGTGGCGGCGGCGCGGCCGGCTGTGCGGCCGGAGAAGAGGCAGCCGCCGAGGAAGGTGCCCTCCAGGGAGTTGTAGCCGTGCATGCCGCCGCCGCCGAAGCCCGCCACCTCGCCGGCCGCGTACACGCCGGGCAGCGGCTGGCCGTCGGCGCGCAGGACCCGGCCGGACAGGTCGGTGTGCAGGCCGCCGAGGGTCTTGCGGGTGAGGATGTTGAGGCGGACGGCGATGAGCGGGCCCGCCTTGGGGTCCAGGAGGCGGTGTGGCGTGGCGACCCGGACGAGCCGGTCGCCGCGGTACGAGCGGGCGCCGCGGATCGCGGTCACCTGGGCGTCCTTGCTGAACGGGTTGGAGATCTCGCGGTCGCGGGCCACCATCACGCGCCGCAGCTCCGCGGGGTCGATGGCTGGGCCGCCGGCCCGCTCGGCGAGGTCGTTCATGCCGGCGACGAGCCTGGGCAGCGTGTCGGCCACGACGAAGTCGGCGCCGTGCCGCTTGAACGCCTCGACCGGGCCGGGTGCGCCCGGCCGCACCCGCTGGAGCACCTGCCGGACGCTGCGGTTGGTGAGGTCGGGGTTCTGCTCGGAGCCGGAAAGCGCGAACTCCTTCTCGATGATCTTCTGGGTCAGCACGAACCAGCTGTAGTCGTACCCGGTGGCCATCAGGTGCCGCAGCGTGCCGAGCGTGTCGAAGCCGGGGAACAGCGGCGCGGGCAGCCGCCGGCCGGTGGCGTCGAGCCACAGCGACGACGGGCCGGGCAGGATGCGGATGCCGTGGTTGGGCCAGACCGGGTCCCAGTTTTGCAGGCCCTCGGTGTAGTGCCACATCCGGTCCGGGTTGATGATCTGGCCGCCGGCCGCCTCGGTGATGGCGAGCATGCGGCCGTCGACGTGGGCGGGGACGCCGGCCACCATGCGTTTCGGCGGCGGGCCGAGGCGGGCCGGCCAGGCTTTGCGTACCAGGTCGTGGTCGCCGCCGATGCCGCCGGAGGTGACGATCACGGCCTGCGCGGTGTACTCGAAGTCGCCGGTCTCCACGCGCGAGCTGGTGGTGCCGCGCGGGGCGTCGCTGGGCTCCAGCACGCGGCCGCGCACGCCGGTGACCTCGCCGCCGGTGGTGACCAGGCCGTCGACGCGGTGCCGGAACCGCAGCTCGACAAGCCCGCGCGCCGCCGCCTCGCGCACCCGGCGGGCGAACGGCTCGACCACGCCCGGACCGGTGCCCCACGTGATGTGGAAGCGGGGCACCGAGTTGCCGTGGCCGTCCGCCGCGCCGCCGCCGCGCTCGGCCCAGCCCACCACCGGGAAGAGCCGGTGGCCCATCGCGCGCAGCCAGGCCCGCTTTTCCCCGGCGGCGAAGTTGACGTACGCCTCGGCCCAGCGCCGCGGCCACTCGTCTTCGGGCCGGTCGAAGCCGGCGCTGCCCAGCCAGTCCTGCCAGGCCAGCTCGACCGAGTCGCGGATGCCCATCCGCCGCTGCTCGGGCGAGCCGACCAGGAACAGCCCGCCGAACGACCAGAACGCCTGGCCGCCGAGGCTCTGCTCCGGCTCCTGGTCGAGCAGCACGACCCGGCGGCCCGCGTCGGCGAGCTCCGCGGTGGCGACCAGCCCGGCGAGGCCGGCCCCCACCACGATCACGTCAGCGTCCATGGAGCGTAACCATAGGCTAGGCGATCTGGTACGCCCGCAGCACTGTCTGCTCCAGCGTGTTGCCGGCCGTGTCGGTCACCTTCGCCCGGAGCGCGGCGTGCCCGTCCGCCGGGTGCCGCACGGTGGTCGTCCACTGTGGACCGAAGCGCTTCACCTTCGCCGCCTGCCAGGTGCGGCCGTCGTCGTACGAGACCTCCACGGACAGCTTCCGCACGGCGACGGGTCCGGTCCCCTGCCTTTCCAGGTACACCGGGAAAGTGAACGAGCGGCCGCCCGGGGCCCGGTTGCGGAGGTCGACGGGCGGGGCGAAGCGGGCGGTCAGCAGCGGCAGCGCCGTGCCCTCGTCGGCGGCCGCCGAGCGGAACGTCCAGGCCGCCGACACCTTCGTCCACTGTGGCCACCAGTCCACCGAACGGCTCGTCTCGGCCACGAGGCGGTACCTGCCCGGCTCGGCCGGCACCTCGAACCGGGCCTGGTCGGGCACGTCCGCGGTGCCGACCAGCGCGCCGTCCCGGTACAGGCTGATCGCGCCGGTGTCGGTGCCGTCCTCGCTGAACGGCACGCGGGGGCGGCCGGCACCGTCGCCGTAGAGCGGGAGGATCACGTCGATCGCGCCGCCGTCGCGCCACGCCCACGGCCGCGGTCCGGACTCGGTGCCCGTCTCACCCCGGAACGAAGGGCCGGCGACCGCTCTGTTCCACGCGATCCGGTACGTGCGCCGGGGCGCCAGGGTCACCGTGTCGCCGAGCGAGTCCCGCGGACCCCAGTAGCCGTGGGCACGCAGGTGCCAGGTGCCCGGCGAGAAGTACTCGATCCGCTCCCGCGGCGCCCGCGCCGGCACCGACCAGCCACCGCCGAGGGACGAGCCGAAGAAGTCGGTGTCCGCGACGACGTAGCGGAGCGAGTCGGCGACGTTGTCGTGGTACGCGGTCCGCACCGCGGCCAGTTCTCTGGTGCGCGGGCGGTGCACCTGCGGCGTGGTCACCTTCCCGGTCACGCCGTACGCCAGCTCGTACCGCAGGCTGGGCCACGGGCGGCTGGCGTACTCCACTGTGGTCTGTCCCGCCTTGACCAGCGCGGCGAGCCGCGCCGCCGTCGGGCCGAAGCCGCGCAGCGTGGGCAATGCCGGAGCCGGCTCGTCCGCCGCCAGCGGGACGTCTTCCAGCACGTTCACCATGGCCATCCGCGCGCCGGCGTCGCGGATGTACCCGGTCCGCCGGTACGCCTCCTCGTAGCTCGTGTCGCCGGGGATCTCGAAGAGCACGAGCTTGCCCTTCGCGTCGATCTTCGCCAGGTCTTCGGGTGTGCCCTGGCCGCCGTAGACCATTTGTGGGGTGGCCGCCTCCTCGGGCGTGGGCGAACCGGAAAGCCAGCCGGTGGCGACCTCGAAGCGCTCGCCGTCGTCGGCGAACAGCTCCAGCTCCGGCTCCATGGCCCGCCGCGACTGTCCAAAGGCGAACGTCGCCGAGCTGGTCCCCGGCAGGGTCGCCGCGTACGCCTCGTGGAAGCGCGGGTCGAGGCCGGTGAGGAGGCCGAACGTGCAGTCGCAGTCGGCGATCCGGGTCAGGATGTGCGTCTGCGCGCTCCCGCCGCGGGCGGCCGGGTTGTCCACTGTGGTCGACACCGGCTTGCCGTCGCGGGCGTCGAAGGTCTGCGCGACGTCCCGGTCGAGCACCAGTTCAGGGTGGCTGACGAAGCTGTACGTCGGCTCCCGCCCGGCCCGCGGCGTCTCGATCGTCGTGTGCACCGCGTACCGCCCGGCGGGCAGGCGGATCGTCCCGGACAGTCCCCAGTAGAAGAAGTCGCTGTCGTCGAGGTCGTAGATGGTGACGCTCGGGAAGTCGCCCTCCGGTGGCGCGTTGCCGTCCCGGTCGACGAGCTCGACCGCGAGGTCGAACATCGGCGGCTCCTGGAGCACCGAGACCGCGGTGCGGGTGGCGACGGCACCGCCGGCCTCGCGGGCCACGACGACCCCGCCGTACGTCCCCGCCGCTCCGTCCACGGTGGACACGACCGCGTCGACGGTGGCTGTCCCGCCGGCCGGGACGGTGACGGTGCCGGCCGGCAGCGCGAGCATCCCGGCGGGCGCCGGGGCGCCGTCGCGGCGGGTCAGCGCGGCGCTCAGGGTGAGCGTCACCGGCGCGTCGCCGGTGTTGCGCCAGGTGATCGCCTGCTTGCGGGAGGCTCCCTGGTTGGGCCACCGCAGGTACGTCGAGAAGCTGCCGGTGGCGGTGACCGCGGCGGCGGTGGCCCGGCCGGCGTCGACCCGCCCGGTGCCCACCGTGTACGGGCTGGCGTCCGCGACCTCGTCGGCTGTGCTCATCAGCCCGTCCTTCAGCTCGCCCGGCCCCCACGCCGGGCGCAGCTGGGCCAGCAGCGCCGCCGAACCGGCCACGTGCGGCGTCGCCATCGAGGTGCCGTCGAGCCGGTGGTACGCCTCGCCTTCGGCCGGCCACGCCGCCAGGATCCCCTCACCCGGCGCCGCCAGGTCCGGCTTGACCGCGCCGTCACCCACGCGCGGCCCGCGGTTGGAGAACTCGCTCGGCACGTCGCTCTTGCTCACGCTGCCGACGGCGAGCGCCTCGGTGGCGGCCGCCGGCGCGGAGACCCACTCGTCCGCGCCGTCGTTGCCGGTGGCGGCCACGAACAGCGTGCCGTACTCCCGGGTGAGCGCGCCCACCGCGGCGGAGAGCGGGTCGGTGCCGTCGCTGCCGTACCCGCTGCCCAGGCTCATGTTGACCACGTCGGCGCGCGCCTCCCCCGCCGCCCACTGCATGCCCGCGATGATCGAGTCGAACGTGCCGTTGCCGTCGTCGTCGAGCACCTTGCCGACCGCGAGCGTCGCATCCGGCGCCACGCCCCGGTAGCGGCCGCCGGAGGCGGCACCCGACCCGGCGACCGTCGAGGCGACGTGCGTGCCGTGGCCGTTGCCGTCCTCGACGCTGCCCTTGCCGGAGAAGTCGCGCGCCGCCGCGACCTTGCCCGCGAGGTCCGGATGGTCCGTGTCGACGCCGGTGTCCAGCACCGCGACCCGCACACCCTTGCCGGTCAACCCCTTCGCCCAAGCGGCCGGCGCGCCGATCCGCGGGACGCTCTCGTCGAGGAACGCCTTCGCCTTCCCGTTGAGCCAGACCCGCTCGACACCGCCGCCGCCCGGCGCCAGCTCCCGCCACACGCGGCTCGCGTCGGCCTTGCCCGCGTCGAGGGCCGCCATCCGCACGCCCGGCAGGCCGCGCCGCACGGCCGCACCCCGCGGCGCGGCACGCTTGGCCGCCGCCTGGTCGGTGTACCGGACCAGCAGCGGCAGGCTAGACACCCGCGCGTCGTCGTAGCCCTGCCGGACCAGCCCGGTGACGTTGAACAGCTGCCAGTCCAGCCTTCCGGACCGCACCAGCGCCGCCGCGTCGGACGGCAGCACGTACCGGTCGCCGCGCCGCGTGATCTGCTGGAACTGCACCGGCCGCGCCCGCCGCGCCGGCTCCACCACGACGCCGGCCCGAGCACCCACGCCGCGCACGAGCACGCGGTCTCCGGTGATCAGTGTGACCCACGATCCCCCGCCGTCCGCCGGACTCCGGCCGGCGGCCTCGGCCTCGGCCCGCCCGGCCGGCCCCGCGACCACGCCGCCGCCCACCACCACGGCCAGGAACCCCGCCAAGAACGCGCGTCTTCTCATCGGCCCTCCCCTGTCTTCGGCTGCACTCATCTGTACTTCGCCGAAGGGCCCCTTCGCGTTCCCGACCGCGCCGAGAAGGCTCATACCGTGGGCTTTACGGCACGTCCCCGCCCGCGAGCAGCAGGCTGCGCGCCGACTGGTAGGGGCAGCCGGCGGCGTCGAAGGCGTCGGCCGTGGCGCGCACCCGCTTGGCGTCGCCGTCGAGCAGCGCCTCCGCCCGGTCCACGATGGCGCCGGCGACCGGGTTGCCGGCCACGACGGCCCGCGCGGCGGCCACGCGGTCGGCGGCCTCGGGGCTCCTGGCGAGCACGGCGGCTTCGGCGCGCAGCGCCACGTACCAGTGCAGCCAGATCCAGGTAACCCACCGCCACACCTCGCTCGGCTCGGGCGCGAGCCGCTCCGTCGCCCGCTCAACCTGTCCACTGTGGAGCATCTCGATCGCGTCGAACACCGCACCGTAGCCGTACGTGTACGGCGCGCCGATGTCGAGGCGCTGGAGGACCGCCTGCCACTCCCGCCGGGCGTCGTGGTCGCCACGCAGGCCGTACACCATCGCCACGGCGGACACCGCCGGCGCGAGGTACGACCGGTCGGGGTGTCCGGCCCGCCGCCACGCCTCGAGAAAGCGGGCGGCGACCGCCTCGTCGACCTCGCCGGCGAACGCGTCGGCCACCAGCAGCCAGCTCGTGGCGCGATGCCCGACCTCCGCCAGCAGCGGGTGGTCCGCGAGCTTCCGCGCCCACCGGCGGGCGCCCGGCAGGTCTCCCGCGCCGAGGGTGGCCTCGGCGGCGATGCCGAGCGCGTCGATCAGCTCGTGGGTGCCGGCTGGAGTGTCCGATGTGGACGAGAGCAGCGTGACCCGGCGTCGGGCCGTGGCCGCCGCGCCGAAGGTGTCACCGCCCCAGCACTGCGCGCCCAGCAGCGCGTCGAGCGCGGCCGACTCGGCGAGCGGGTCGCCGGTGCGGCCGGCCAGCTCGACCGCCCGCGTGGCACGCGCGAGCGTCTCCGGCACGTCGTTGTCGGGCGGCCCCTGGACGGCGCCGAACGCGTCGGTGAGCACCCCGGCCTCGGCCAGCGCCACCGCCGCCTGGGCGGCCGGGTCGTCGCCCGCCAGCTCGCGCGCCTCGGCGATGAGCGCCACCGCCTCCTCGCGGGTCGGCACGCGCACGAACCTCCCGGAGAAGCGGTACGCGTTGGCGGCGGCGGTCGCCAGGTCGGTGGCGGCGCCCGCGGTGTCCTCGCCGCGGCGGGCGGCGTCCGCGGCCGCGAGCTGGAGGCGGTGCATGTCGTCGCCGCGCATCCGGCAACCGGCGACGGCCGCGGCCCGCCGGAGCATCGACGCGGCGGCGGCCGGGTCGTCCGCGAGCGCGGCCGCCTGCTCGTAGCGCTGCTGGGACTCGCCGACGAGCTGGCGGGTGAACGTCAGCTCCGCCAGGTCGCGGGCGAGGCGGTGCGCCTCCGCGCGCTGCTCCGGCCGGTCGGCCGCCCACCCGAGCGCGGCGCGCAGCTCGTCCGCCACGGCGTCGAAGCGGGCCCGCCAGTCGTCCCGCACCACGGCGAGCCCGGCGGCGTTGGCCAGGCACCAGCGCAGGTGCCGGGACCGCGTGTCGACGAGCTCACCGGACTCGGCGAGCCGCTCCGCGCCGTACTGGCGGATGGTCTCCAGCGCGCGGTATCCGGCCGTCACCACCAGCAGGCTCTGCTCGGCGAGGCGGGCCAGCCCGTCCGCGGCGGCGCCCACCTCGTACCCGGCGACCTCCGCCGCCGCCGCGACCGTGAACGGCCCCACGAACACCGACACCCGCCGCAGGAGCGCCCGGTCCTCGGGCTCCAGCAGCGCGTGGCTCCAGTCGAGCGCCGCCCGCACCGAGCGGTGCCGCTCGTCGGCGCGGGAGCCGCCGGCCAGCATCCGGAGCGGGTCGGACAGGCCGGCGGTGAGGCCGTCCAGCCCGAGCGTCGACCACCGGGCGGCGGCCAGCTCGATCGCCAGCGCCATGCCGTCGAGTCGCTCGCAGAACGCGGCGATGTGGTGGCGCACCCCGGGGTCGGGCGGCGATCCCACCGCGGCCGCCCGGTCCACGAACAGCGCGACGGCGTCGAGCCCCAGGGACAGCGGCGGCACCTGGTACACGCGCTCGAACGGCACCATCAGCCGGGCCCGGCTGGTCGCCAGCACCGTCAGGCGGGGGCACGCGGCGAGCAGCCGCTCGACGAACGGCGCCACCCCGTCGCGTACCTGCTCGCAGTTGTCGAGCACGAGCAGCGCCCGGCGGTCGGCCAGCGCGGCGACCACCGACTCGTCCAGGCCGCGGCCGGGCTGCTCGCCGAGGCCCAGCGCGCCGGCGACCGCGGCCGCCACCATGCCCGGGTCGCTGATCGGGACAAGATCAACAAACCAGACCCCGTCCGGGTACGCGCCGGCCGCCTCCCCGGCCACCGCCAGCGCGAGCCGGGTCTTGCCCACCCCGCCCGGGCCGAGAGCGGTCACCTGGCGGTGCGCGGCGAGCATCTCGGTCAGCTCGGCCCGCTCCCCCACCCGGCCCACGAAGGACGTCAGCGGCGCCGGCAGCACCGGCGCCGGCGCGGACCGCTTCGCGCCGGCCCGCTCGGCGAGCGCCCGCCGGTCCGGCACCTCCAGCTTGCGCAGCAGCGAGGAGACGTGGCTCTCCACGGTGCGCACCGATATGTACAGCCGCGCACCGATCTCGGCGTTGCTCAGATGGTCTCCGAGCAGCGCCAGGACGTCCGCCTCCCGGGCCGAGATCTCCACGGCCCCATCCTTGCGTACCGGGATTCCGTGGTCGCCTCCGTGGTCAGCACGGATTCGGAGGACCCCCGCCCGCGGCGAAGCTATGAGCACGTCCGATCCATTACCCGAGGAGAAACGATGATCAAGACCGTTTTGCACCCGGTGTCCGACCTCGCCAAGGCCAAGGCCGTGTACGCCGCCCTGCTCGGCGTCGAGCCGCGAACCGACGGCTCCTACTACGTCGGCTTCGACACCGAGGGCCAGCACATCGGCCTGGTGCCCGGCGGCGGCCCGCAGGGCATGACCTCGCCGGTGGCCTACTGGCACGTGACCGACATCGAGGCCACGCTGGCCGAGGTGACCTCCGCCGGCGCCACCACGAAGGAGCCCGTGCGCGACGTCGGCGGCGGCCGCCTGGTGGCCACCTTCACCGACCCCGACGGCAACGTGCTCGGCCTGATCCAGGACCGCTGAGGAGACACCGCCATGACCGCCGTCGCCACCCCCGAGGCACACCAGTCCTACCCCGAGGTGCTGCGCGACCGGCGGGTGGCTGGACTCCTGCTCGGCGACCTGCTCGCCAGCGTCGGCACCGGCATGATCCTCGTGGCCATGCCGGTGCAGACCCTCTCCATCCACGGCGGCGTCCCCAAGGCGATCGCCATCGGCATGGTCGAGGCGGCACCCTTCGTCATCTCCACCATCCTGGCCCTGTCCATCGGGCTGGGACGGGTGCGGATACCGCCGCGCACACTTCTGGTCGCCGACTGCGTGCTGCGATCGCTGACCTTCGCGACCCTCGGCGTCCTCGCGCTGACCGGCCACCTCACGCTGCCGGTGCTCATCGCCGGCCTCCTGATCGGCGCGACATTCCGCATGGCCGGGTCGAGCAGCCGTCGCCTGCTGGCCACGTCGATGGTGGACGAAACGGGCAGGTTCGCCGTCAACGGCCTGCTCGGCCTCAACGCCACCTTCGCCCTGTACATCGTGGGCCCGGTCCTGGGCGGCCTGATCGTCGCCTCGACGAGCCCCGGCGTCGCGCTCATCTGCGACGCCGCCGGCGCGCTGATCCTGCTGGCCGCGGTCGCCGCGGCGGTGCCACGCGCCCGCGCGGCCAAGCAGCCCGACATGCCCCGGCGCCCACCGTCGCACGAGTCCGGCTGGCGCATCCTGCGCCGCCGCCCGGTGGCCGCCCGCCTGCTGTTCGTCGAGTTCTTCTTCAACTTCCTGTACATGCCCGTCGAAATCGCCCTACCCCTCTACGTCCGCGCGAAGCTGGACGCCGACGCGGCCGCGCTCGGCCTGATGTGGGGCGCCCTGGGCGTCGGCGCCTTCGTCGGCGCCGCACTCGTCAACCAGCTGCGCCACCTCCCCCAACGCCACCTGCTCATCGTGATCATCGCCCTCTGGGCCCTCTGCCCGATCGCACTCGCCTCGGTGCAGAGCCTGACCGCCGCGATGGTCGTATTCGGCCTCGGCGGCCTGGTGTGGGCACCGTTCACCCCGGTGGTCTACAGCTTCCTGCAATCCGGCCTGGCGCCCGAAGAACAACAACAGGTGGTCACCCTCTGGACCACCGGCGCCACCGTCGCCGCCCCGCTCGGCCTCGCCGCCGGCGGCCCCCTCATCGAGCTGGCCGGCACCACCGGCGGCCTGGTCCTGTCCGGCGCGCTGACCCTCCTGCTGGTCCCGGTCGCCGCCTTCGCCGTCCTCCGCCGGACCGAACCCAAAAGCCAGATCTGAGCTACCGCGACGCCCGCCGTGGTCCAGACCGTCGCTCCCGCGGCCTCACCCTCCGCCGCTGGTCACGCTAACCCTGCGCGCAACGAGGGGCGGGTGAATGTGAGCTCGCGACACGCGGTGGTCGACGTTTGTCCACAATGCCCGCTCCCGGACCGGCGATCCGGGAAGGCGACAGGGGGCTTGTCCCGCGGACCTGGCAGTGGACGGCCGGGGATCTCGGCTCGCCCTGCGAGCCGCCGGCCGGGAGCGGTGCCCGCGGGAGCAAACGGTCCGCCGCTGACGCGGACGCGGGCAAATATGCTTCGAAAGAAAGCCACGACGGGCGGAGGGGATTGACGTTAGCCTATTGGTATGGGTCGTCGTGTCTTGGCTGTTCTCGCGCTTGTCGTCGGGCTGACGCTTGCCGGTTCCAGTGCCGCGCACGCTGTGGAAACGCGGGTGTTCCGGGGTGAGGGGACGAGCAGCTTCGGCCCCGGGATCGCCTACTACTACGCCCTCGGAGACGCGTTGGGGCAGGCTGGCGACGCGGGCTTCGAGAGCGAGCAGTGCCATGTGGTCGACAGCGAGGACTTCTGGCCGATGGTGGTCTACGTCTACCTGGAGTGCACCCGCTGACGCCCGCCGTCACCGCGCCGCGTAGGTGAGCCGGTAGCGGCCGATGCGGATCTCGTCGCCCGGGGCCAGTGCGGCGGTCTTGACGCGCTCGCCGTTGACGTACGTGCCGTTGAGACTGTCTAGGTCGGACACGGTGTAGCCGGTCTCCTGGCGGTGAAACTCGGCGTGCTTGCGGGAAACGGTGGCGCCGTCGAGCAGGATCTCGTTGCCGCCGTCGCGGCCGCAGGTGACCACGTCGCCGTCGAGCACGAACACCGCGCCCGCCCCTGGGCCCTGGCGGATCTGGAGGACCGCGGCGCCGGCCGGCGCGCCCACGGGCGGTGCCTCGGCCTCGTCGGCCACGCTGAGCTGGATCGCTTCCATCTGCGTGGTCTCGTCGAGGTCGATCACCCGGTACGCGGAGGTGGGCGCCGGGTCGGCGATGTTCCACCGGACGGTGGGGCTCTGCCGCGCGGCGTCCGTGACGCCTTCGGTGGCGAGCACGGCGTCGCCGCAGCGGATCGGGATGCCGGTCTCCTGCGCGAACGCCACCGCCTCCAGCAGCGCCGCGGGCACCCGCACACCGTCGCCGACGACCAGCACCACCTGGGCCGGGGCGGACGAGGCCTCGCCGATCTCCACGTGGCGGGCGGGCGCACCGACCGCGTCCAGGAGGTCACGCACCAGGCCAGCGCTCACGCCCGCGCCCTGGCCGGGGCGCGCCGCCGCCGGGGCGGTGAGCCGCAGGTGGCGGCCGCTCGCCGGGTCTTCGAGCACCACCGTCGCCGGCTCGTGCCAGGACCCCGATCGCACCGTGACAACACTCAACTCCGGCATGCGCATCCCCAACCCGCTCGATCCGACTGCGTCGAGGGTAGGGCCCCCACCGCCGCGGTGCCCACCCGGCCCATATCGGCGCTGGTCTCAGGAGGGCGCGCTGTCGCCGTCGCGGCGGCGTAGCTCCTCCTCGCGGCGGCGCAGGTCGGCCTCCCACTTGCGGAGCAGGTCCTCGTCTTCGCGCCGCTCGCGGGACTTGCTCCGGAGAAACTCCGGGTCATCGTCCGGGGCGAGCGGCCGGGGGCGCTCGGACTCCGGGAAGCCACTGCCCGGGCGCCAGGTGCCGGCCCGGCCCACCCGCCGGTTCTGCGGCCGCCCGGCGACGAACCAGACGATCGGCCCGATCGGCGGGAAGAGCAGGATGATGAAGACCCACGCCACCTTGGGCAGGTTGCGTACCGCCGACTCCTCAGTGGACAGACAGTCGATCAGCGCGATGACGACCAGCACCAGGTCGACGATGAACAGCAGGCCGTAGAGACGAATCACGCCGGACATCATGCCGCGTGAACACGGCGCCGTGTGCCCCGTCCGGCTGGTACGCCGGCCGACCGGGTGAGGCTAGGCGCCGTGCGTCTCCCGCCACGACAAGCTGGCCAGGCGGGCCGCGGTGGGGCATGCGCGGATCCTTCACGCAAGCCGGTCTGATCGAGGGCCGGGGCGCGGAGGCTGAGGCCGCGGGAGCAGCGGTCTGGACCGCGGCGGACATCGCGGTAGCTCGATTCCTAGCTCGTCGCGGCGGCGGCTACCGCCGCGGCGAACTCTCGTGGGGACTCCATCGGGACGAAGTGGCCGGTGTCGCTCAGGCGGTGCAGCCGGAGGTCGGCGAAGTACTGGTCGAGCCGGTCGGACCAGGCTGGCGGAAACAGCGGGTCGTGGTCGGGCCACAGCACCGTGGTCGGGGCGGCGAGACGCTCCGCGGGACGTTCGGCGGCGACCCTGGCGAGCGCCCCGCCGCTGGCCCGATACCACCCGAGCAACGCCGTGAAGGCGCCCGGCTCGGCGTACAGCGAGACGAGGTGGTCGATGTGCTCGTCCGGCACGGTGAAGCCCGGCCCGGCCCAGTGCGTCCAGAAATGCCGGAGGTAGGCGCGCACCGCGTCGGGCCGGCCGTCGATGAGGTCGGCGGCCAGCGGGAGCTGGTTGAAGGCCGGGAACCAGAACTCCCGCTGGGCCGCCGGGCTCAGGATCCGCTCGCCCATCCCGGGCAGCGGCGGCGTCAGCACCAGGGCGCGGACCAGGTCCGGGCGCGTGCGTGCGACCGCCACCGCGACGCGGCTGCCGATGTCGTGCCCGCCCAACACCGGCCGGTCGAGGCCCAGCTCCTCGATCAGGCCGATGACGCCGCGGGCCTGCGCGTCCGGGCCGTAGCAGGCGCCCGACTCGTCGTGGTGCCGGTCCGACTCACCGAAGCCGCGCAGGTCCGGCACCACGACGTCCATTTCGGGCAGGTGGCAGAGGACGGGGCGGTACTCGGTGCGATCGCCCGGCCACCCGTGCAGCAGCACCGCCGCCACGCCGGCACCGCCGCGGTCGTACGACAGCCGGAACCCGTCGACCGCCCTGCTCAGACCCACGGGAGCGCTCACTCGCCGTTGCCGTTGCCGCCGTCGAAGTCGTCGCGGTCGATGACGCGGGTGAAGTCGTCGCGGTCGATGGTCCGGGTGAAGTCGTCCCGGTCCAGGACGTCGTCGCGGTCCACGGTGCCGTCGTCCAACGTGGACACGGCCGGGGCGTCGTGGGGCGCGGCGGGCGCGCTGACGCCCGACAACACCGCCGCGCCGACCGCGGCCGTGACCACTAGTGCCGCTCGAAGCATGGGAATCCTCCTCTGCCGTACCGGAGAACCCAGCATGCGGGGCGGGCTTCATCGAAACCGCATCACCTCGTCCTGTCAGGAGCTCGTGAGGATGACGAGCCGCTGGGTGGCCCGGGTCATCGCGACGTAGCGGTCGACCGCTCCCTCGATGCCCTCGCCGAACGTATCCGGGTCGACGAGGACGACGAGGTCGAACTCCAGCCCCTTCGCCAGCTCCGGGGTCAGCGACCGCACGCGCGCCGTCTCCCGGAACGTGGGGTCGCCGATGACGCAGGCGACGCCCTCCGCGTGCGCGGCGAGCCAGCTGTCGAGGATCTGGTCCCGGTCGGCGACCGATCCGTGTACGACCGGGAGGCCGTTGCCGCGGATCGAGGTGGGCACGTTGGCGTCCGGGAGCACGGCCCGGATGACCGGCTCGGCTTCCGCCATGACCTCCTTCGGCGTGCGGTAGTTGATGGTGAGGGAGGCCAGGTCGATCCGGTCGAGCCCGATCCGCTCCAGCCGCTCCCGCCACGACTCGGTGAACCCGTGCCTCGCCTGTGCGCGGTCCCCGACGATGGTGAAGCTCCGCGACGGGCAGCGCAGCAGCAGCATCTGCCATTCCGCGTCGGTCAGCTCCTGTGCCTCGTCCACCACGATGTGCGCGAACGGGCCGGCGAGCAGGTCCGGCTCGGCGGTGGGTGCCGCCGTCTCGTCGACGAGTTTGTCCCGCATGCCCTGCTGGTTCAGCATGATCAGCACGCCTTCGCCGTCGTCGTAGGTGGTGGACGCGAGCAGTTCGTCGACCACTGTGGACATGCGCTCGCGTTCGGCGGCGAGGGTAGCGTCGGCCCGGCGCCGGCGCCGGGACTCCTCCGGGTCGCCGAGGCGCTGCCGGGCCGCGTCCAGCAGCGGCAGGTCGGACACCGTCCAGGCCTTCGCGTCCGCCCGCTGGAGCTTCCGCACGTCGTCGGTGCTGAGCCAGGGAGCGCACTTGCGCAGGTAGGCGGGCACCGACCAGAGGTCGCCGACGAGCTCGGCCGCGTCGAGCAGCGGCCACGCGCGGTTGAACGCGGCGGCCAGCTCCCGGTTCTGCCGCAGCGACCGGCGGACCAGGTCGGTGGGCTCGCCGCCGTCGTACTTGTCGACGAGGATCGTGAGCAGCTCCTCCCAGACCTCGTCGCGGGCCTCGTTGTGCGGGGTGCCGGGTCCCGGCGCCTCGAACGCCTCGGCCCAGTCGCCGGCGCTCAGCCGGATGTCGGACTCCTGGGTGGTGACCGTCATCCCCTTGGTGGGCGGCTCCTCGTAGAACCGGACCGCCGCCTCGATCGCCTTCACCAGGTCGGCGGAGGACTTCAGCCGGGCCACCTCCGGGTCGGCCTCGACCCCCGCCGCGGCTCCCTCGGCGACGAGGTCCCGCAGGGTACAGGTCTGCACGTCCTCCTCGCCGAGGCTGGGCAGGACGTCGCCGACGTACGCGAGGTAGGGCTCGTGCGGACCGACGAACAGCACGCCGCCGCGCCGGTGCCCGAGGCGGGGGTCGGAGTAGAGCAGGTAGGCGGTGCGGTGCAGCGCGACGACGGTCTTGCCGGTACCCGGACCGCCGTCGACGACGAGCGCGCCGCCGGACCCCGCGCGGATGATGGCGTCCTGGTCGGCCTGGATCGTGCCGAGCACGTCGCGCATCCGGGGCGACCGGGTGCCGCCCAGGCTGGCGATGAAGGCGGACTGGTCGTCGAGCGCGGCGTGCCCCTCGAACCCGTCCGGGGTGAACACCTCGTCCCAGTAGTCGCTGATCCGGCCGAGGTTCCACCGGTAGCGGCGGCGGCTCGCGAGACCCATCGGGTTGGCGTGCGTCGCCGCGAAGAACGGCGCGGCGGCGGGCGAGCGCCAGTCGAGCAGCAGCCGGCGACCCGTGCTGTCGGTGAGCCCCTGCCGTCCGATGTAGACGGGCTCGGGGTCGTCCGCACTGACGATGCGTCCGAGGCACAGGTCCAGGCCGAACCGGCGCAGCGCGCGCAGGCGAGCGGTCAACCGGCGGACCTCCTGGTCGCGGTCGAGCGCCCGGCGACCCTTGCCGGCGGGCGCCCGGCGCTCGGCGTCGAGGCGTTCGGTCAGGTCGGCGAGCGCCTGCTCGAGGCTCTCCGAAATCGCCGCGAAGTGCTGCTCGTCGCGGGCGATCAACGCCGGGTCGGCCTTTGCGGAAAGGCGGTCGGAAAGGTTGAACACGCTGATCGTCAGGTTCACGTAATCGGCCCCCAATTTCACGGATCCCGGCTTCGACCTGCGATTTTGCGCCACAACCGGGGTCTTGCCGCAAGCCCCCGGGTGCGGTATACGTTAAAGAGGGAAAGGAGACGACTCCTTTCCCTTTGTCATTCCCGCCAATCCACGAGCGCCGTGGGCTTGCCCCGCGGAGCCGGCAGTGGAGGCCGGGGATTTCGGCTCGCTCCGCGAGCCGCCGGCCGGAGCGGTGCCCGCGGGAGCAAACGGTCCGCAGGTGACGCGGACGCGGGCAGATCAGGTCTGTGGTGCCGTGCTCGCGCGGACGGTGAGGGTGGTGGCCAGCTCGACGCCGACCCGCGGCACCTTCTCACCGCGGCCGAGCGCGAGGGCGAGCTCGGTCGCGGCCACGGCCATCTCCGTGAGCGGCTGGTGGACCGTGGTCAGCGGCGGGTCGACGAGATAACGTTTGCGCCCGGCCGCGCCGCCGCCCAACCTGGCGCCGCCCCGCGGCGTTTATCCGGGCGAAGGGGGCGCTCATGGACCGGTACGAGGGGTTGCGCGAGTTCGTGGTCGCGCGCGGACCCGCGCTGTCGCGCACCGCGTACCTGCTCACCGGCGACCACACGCTCGCCGAAGACCTGCTCCAGCACGCGCTCGCCAAGACCGCCGCGCACTGGCGGCGGGTGGTCGAGGGCGGCAACCCGGAGGGGTACGTGCGCCGGGTCATGGTCAACGAGCGCACCTCCCGCTGGCGCCGCCGCCGCTACGTCGAGGTCAGCGACGCCGCCGCCGGCGACCTGCCCGGCCCGGCCGACGAGGCGGAGGCCGCCGTCCGGCGGATCAGCCTGCGCCGCGCGCTCGCCGCCCTGCCGCCCCGCCAGCGGGCGGTGGTCGTGCTGCGCTTCTTCGAGGACCTCTCCGAGGCGCAGACCGCCGAGGCGATGGGCTGCTCGGTCGGCACGGTGAAGTCGCAGACCCACGACGCCCTCGCCCGGCTCCGCGCGTTGGCGCCGGACCTGCTCGCCGACCTGGCACCGGAGGTGACCCCGTGACCACCACCCGACTCACCGAGGCGCTCGCCGATCTGGCCGAGGAGGCCGGCACGTACGCGACGGCCGACGGCGTCGTGGCCGCGGCCGGGCGGCGCCGGCGGCGGCGGGCCACCGCTCTGGCCGCGGTGGCGGTCCTCGCCGTCTCGGTCGGTTCCGCCGCCGTGTGGGCGCGGGACTCCGCGCCCGACCGGGTGGTCAGCCCGGAGCCGGGCGTGTGGGTGTCCTGCGCCGAGCAGGCGCCCAAGCCGCCGCCGGGCAACGTGAGGGGCATGATGGACCTCCCGCGCCTGCCGGCCGACTTCGTGCCGGCGTCGGTGGTCATCTGCCGCGGCGAGGGGCGCGGCACCGGTCCCGTCGTGGGAAACGAGTACCGCGGCACGGACATCGCGGCGCTCGTCGCCGCCCTGCGGCTGCCCGATCTTCCCAAGACCCCGGGACGCGACGTCGCGTGCACGTTGGAGGCGATCAGCTGGCCGTGGCTGGCGCTCGTCGACTCGGCGGGCCACTTCGTGCGGCCCAGCCCTCCGCGTACCCCGTGCGGCAAGCCGCGTGCCGAGGTCCAGGAGGCGATCACGGCGCTGAAGCTGACCCGCGTCGACTCGCGCGTCTACGACGCGCACCTGGCACCGGAGCCCGCCGCCGCGCGCTGCGAGGCGACCTGGGGCGACCACGTGTGGATCGAGTCGCGGCGGGCGGCGCGCCCCGGCCCGGCCGGCCGGCCGCTGGCCGGCGCGGCGACGGTCGGGCTCTGCGAGTACCACGTCTCGGCGGACGAGCGGGGCAGGACGTTTCCCACCGGAGACTTCGCGCGCGGCCGGGTGCTGCCGCAGCCGCGGCGCGACCTGATCGAGGCGGCGCTGTCGACCACCGGCCCGGCCGAGCCGTGCACCGGGCCGGCCAGCCGGTTCGCGGTGCTGATGCCGCAAGGCGGCGGGTACGGCGAGGTGCAGGTCGAGCTGGACGGGTGCCGGCGCGTCCTCTCCTACCCCGGCCGGGGCAAGGACCCGGTCGTGTCCCAGGGCGGCCCGGAGCTCACCCGGCTGCTCGACGAGTCGTAGGGCTTCAACCGCCGAGCCATGACGGCAGTGGATGGTCGGCGTAGAACGCCCGCAGCCTCGTGACGGCGGGACCGTCCGCGCGGACGGCGTCGTCCTCGTCCCGGAAACCGAGCCAGCGCAGCGCGTTGTGGCCGAGGAAGTCGTCGCGCGCGCGGGCGCCGAACGCGCTCTCGACCCCGTCGCGGAACCGGGTGAGCGCGTCGTGGTGCCCCGGGCCCAGCGTGTTCATCCAGTAGTCCGAACCGAACATGATCCGCCGGCGGCGCTTGCGGCCGGTCGGGTCCCCGCTGTCCGGACCGCCGAGCGCCCAGCCGAGGAACGCGTCGAACCGCCGCCGGTAGTCGTCGTCGTAGGCGTAGCGGGAGTTGCCGACGTCCGCGTACACGTGTGGATAGCTGTCGATCAGCCGCAGGAAGCGGGCCGGCCAGCTCGTCGCGGTGGGTTTTCCCGGATCGCCCACGCCCTGTAGATGTCCGAAGTGGCCGAAGCAGAGCCGCAGCTCGGGAAACTCGCTCAGCACGCCCGCCCACCCGGCCGGCGACGCCAGCTCGTCGTAGCCCTTGTCGAACCCGTTGCTGCGGGCGGCGTGCGTCAGGATCGGCACCTCTTCGGCGGAGCAGTACGCGTAGAGCGCGCGGAGGGCGGCGTCGAGCTTCAGCCCGACCCGCTCGCCGAAACGGGCCCCGTTTCCCAGCGGCAGGAAGCCGGACGGCGGGTACAGCTTGACGCCGGCGAAGCCGCCCAGCTCGACGGCGTGGCGGACGATGTCGATCGCGCGGGTCACGCCGTCCAGGTCGAGGCGGGCGGAGGACCAGGGCCCGGACGGCACGGTGAGCCGTCGCGCCCGCGCCCGCCGGTAGACGAGGCCGTCGTGGTAGCGGTCGCCGTCCGTCGCCATCGCCGGGTCGGCGTAGGGCACGTACCCGTTCGGTGCGCCGTCGAGGACGTCCCACGTCGCGAGCTCGGAGCACTCGATCTCGCGGTACGGGCAGAACGCCACCAGCGGGTGGATCCGCACCTCCGGCGCTCCCGGGATGCCGCCGGCGACCGAAAGCTTGGACACCAGAGAGTGGATCGTCACCTGATTCGCGACCGGTGTGGAGGGCCGGTCCCGGGCGGTGCGGTCGAAGTCGACGAGGGCGGGCACGAAGAGGCGGGCGCTCGGGTAGGTCGCGGCGACCTCGGCGGCGACGAGGTAGCGGTGCCGGGTGACCAGGCGCAGCGCGGCGACATAGCGGTGGACGGCGTCCTTGACCGACCGGGCCAGCCCGAAGAGGTCGGAGATGCCCTCGAGCCCCTCGTCACCCGGGGCGGGCGGCGGCGCGACGCCCGCGGGTGCGTCGTCCGCGTCCTCCAGCCAGGCCCGCAGCTCGTCCAGCTGCTCCGGTGTCGCGCCGGCCAGCCGGTCCGCGAGCAGCGTCTCGGTATCGGCTGGGACTCCTTCCAGGACGCCGCCGGCGGGCTGTTCGGCGAGCGGCCACATCGACACCAGACGCGCGTCGAGCTCTTCGTCGGAGATGAGCTCCTGGCCGCTCTCCGCCTCCGGGACTTCCGCCAGGCCTTCGAGCCCGCCGGTCCGCGCGGCGATGAGGGCCGCCAGGCGCTCGGCCTCCTTGGAGCCCGGCGCGGCCCAGGCGGTGAGCCGGTCGAGCGGCAGCGAGAGGACGCCGGTGAGCACCGAGGGCAGCGGCGTGAGCCGCCGCTTGACGAACCCGTCGATCGGCAGGTCCTCGGCGTTGAATACGTGGCTGTGGCAGTCGACGACGACGGGTTCCACGGCTACCCCCGGCGGCGAGAAGTGGCAGGCACGAGCGTACGCGGGGTGTGGCTCGATGGTCACCGATTGTCACGAAAGAGACCGTCGCGCCGACTGGGCCGACCCTCGACATCACCCGCACGCCCTTCCTTCAGACCAACATTTCCCGGGTCCGCGTCACCTGCGGACCACCGCTCCCGCCGGAGACCGCGGCGGCCGGCGGCTCGCAGGGCGAGCCGAAATCCCCGACCTCCGCTGCCAGGCCCGCGCGACAAGCCCAGCGAGCTCACCACTCAGACCGACGGCCGGGATTCGGCTCGCCTGGCGAGCCGCCGGCCGCAAGCGGTGCCCGCCCGCCGGTCAGAGGCGGCGGATCTCGACGTTGGCGAACGCGACGCGGAACGGCGGCTCCTCGTCGCCCGCGTCGGGGAAGATGCCCAGCACGACCCGGCCCTGCGTGAAGGTGCTGTCCTCGACGGTGCCGACCCGCTCGCCGTCGCGTTCCACGGCGAGGGTCGTGCCGCGGGCCGAGACGCCGATCCGGGTGGCGGTGTCGAGCGGGATCGGCTCGGTGAGCCGCATGGTGTGCAGCACCGTAACGGTGGCGCCGTCCCCGACGCCGTGGGTGGCGAGCTCGATCTCGTCCGCGCAGACCCGCACCAGGTAGCCGGAGGTCGCGGCGAAGCGGAACCACATCGCGGCGCAGCTGCCCGGCGCCTGGAGCCGCACGTCGACCGCGGCGGCGACGTTCGTGTAGGCACCGGTCGGCCCCGGGCACCGGTACGGCCCGGTGTTCTCGCGGGTCACCACGAGCGCGCCGTCGAACGCGCAGGTCGTGCGCTGCTGCACGTCTTCGCGCGGCTGCCACAGCCCGGCTTTGGTCAGCGGGTCGCGGAGCAGCCGCGGCCCGGGCGAGGCCGACACCGAGGGCGTGGGCGTCGCCGAGGGTGTCGCGGCGGGCGAGCTGGCGGACGGGGTCGGGGTCGCCCCGGCGCTCTGCGACACGGCGGCGGACGGCGTCGGCAGCGCGCCGGTGTCGTCGCGGTCGGGCAGGGGCACCACGCCGGTCACGATGCCGGCGACGGTCAGCGACGTGACGAGCGCCGCCACCGCCAGCACCACGTTGGCGAACCTGCCCCCGCGCCCGCCGGCACGCGCCGGCGGTGCCGCCGACGGCGGTGGCGGAGCCGGTGCCGGCGGCGGTGGTGCCGGTGCCGGTGCCGGTGCCGGGAGCGAAGCCGCTGTGGGAGGCGGAGCCGGGGTGGAAAGCGGAGCCGGGGTGGCGCCCGGTGTGCCACCGGCCAACCGGGTGGTGTCGTGGCCCACCTGCGCCGCGGGCGCCTGCCCCGCGGGCGCTTGTGCCGTGGCCGCCTGCGCCTCGGCCGCGGCGGCGAGCAGTGCCGGCTGCTCGGCGAGCGCCGCCGCGACCGCCGGTGGGCGCTCGCCGCCGGGAGCCAGCAGCATGTCGAGCAGCTGGCGCGAGGTGGGCCGGGCGGCCGGGTCCTTGGCCAGCGCGCGCTCGACGAGGTCGCGCAGCGGCGGCACAAGCCCGGCCAGGTCGGGCGGCTGGGTGACGATGCGCGTGGCCACGATCGGCGGGGAATCCACGCCGAACGGTGGGCGGCCGGTGCCGGCGTACGCGAGCACCGCGCCCCACGCGAAGACGTCCGCGGCCGGGCTGACCAGCTTGGCCGCGTCCGGGCCGAAGCGTTCCGGCGCCATGTATCCGACGGTGCCCAGCAGCTGGTCGGTGCGGGTCTGCTGGCTGGTCGCCTCGACCGCCCGCGCGATGCCGAAGTCGATGACCTTCGGGCTACCCGGCGCGAGCAGGACGTTGCTGGGCTTGAGATCCCGGTGGATCACGCCGGCGCCGTGGATCGCGGTCAGCGCGGTCGCCGTGCCGATCGCCAGCGAATGCAGGTTGGCCGGGCTGAGCGGCCCCCGCTCGGTCACCACGTCGGCGAGGCTGGGACCGTCCACGTACTCCACGACGAGGTAGGGCGTCTCGTGGTCGGGATCGGCGTCGAGCACCTCCGCCGTGCAGAACGGCGGCACCTGCCGCGCCCGTTCGACCTCGCCACGAAACCGGCGGCGAAACTCGTCGTTGGCGGACACGTCGGCCCGGATCACCTTGACGGCGACCGGTTTGCCGGCGTCGAGGGCCAGGTAGACGGTGCCCATGCCGCCCTGGCCGAGCCGACCCACCAGCTCGTACCGGCCCAGCCGGCGCGGGTCGCCGGGGCGCAGGGGCGCCGCCTTTACGGTCATCCGCTCTTCACTCCGCTCACGTCGCCATCCCGCGGGACGGCCCCGATGCTACGGGCGGCGGCAAGGTCCACGGTGTCGCGTCCGGCGGCGCTCAGCGCGACCACCTCCACCGGATCGCCACCGCGCAGGAGTACATCCGGCTCGATGGCCTTGAGCTGCTCGGCGAGGTCGGCCTCCGGGTCGCGGCTGAACCGGGCGAGCACGGGCGCGCCGAGCCCGCGGGCGCGTACCGACTCCGCCAGGCCGGCCAGCTCGCCCATCGCGGTAGTCATCCCGAGCAGCTCCTCGGACAGCCCGCTGCCCACGTCGAGCGGCCGCGCCGGGTAGGGCACGAGGCGGCTGAGCACCACCTCGCCCGGCCCGTGTCCGCCGGCGGCCGCGCCCCGCTCGGCCAGGTCGGCGGCGAGGTCGACCAGCGCGGCGTCGGGCGGCGCGCCGTCGGGCAGCGAGACGAGCACGCGGTAGCCGGCCGGCGGTGCCTGCGGCCGTTGCGCGGCGAGCGCGTCCCGTTCGACCATCCGGCGCGGGTAGACGAGGTTGAGCAGCGGACCCGCCATGGCGGTGGTGACCAGCGCCATCACCACCATCATCGAGAACAGGCGTTCGTCGAGGATGCCGAGGTGCAGCCCGACCGTCAGGATGACGATCTCGGTGAGCCCGCGGGTGTTCATGAGGATGGCGAGCGCGCCGGCCGGCTGGTTGCCCACCCCGTTGAGCCGCGCGCCCGCGTACGCACCGGCGAACTTGCCGCCGATCGCCACCACGAGGATCGCGGCGAGCTCCAGCAGGCCGGCCCCGCCGAGGGTGGACAGGTCGACCCGCAGTCCGGACAGGACGAAGAACGCGGGCAGCAGCAGCAGGACGCTGACTTGTTCCAGCCGTTCGAGGATCTCCACGCGCAGCAGGTCCGCCCGGCGCGGCATGACGGCGCCGAAGAGGAACGCGCCGAAGATGGCGTGCAGGCCCATCCACTCGGTGGCCAGGCAGGAGAGCAGCAGGCCGACCAGCACCACGGCGAGCAGGTCGGGCGTGAGCCGCCCGGCACGCGCCCGCGCGGCGTCGAGGCGGGCCAGCAGCGGACGCACCACGAAGAACATCAGTAACGCGTACGGCACGCAGAGCAGCGGCAGCCACGGGTTGGCGGTGTCCGCGCCGGCGACGGCGACCACGACGGCGAGCAGCGACCACGCGGCGATGTCGTCGACGGCGGCGCTGGCGAGGGCGAGCCCGCCGACGGGTGTGCGCACCATGCCGCGGTCGGTGAGGATCCGGGCCAGGACCGGAAACGCGGTGACCGCCATCGCCGCGCCGATGAAGAGGGCGAACGGCACCGTGTCCGAGACGTCGTGGCGGCCGGCGAGCCAGAAGGCCAGGAGCACGCCCAGCCCGAGCGGCACCGCGATCGACCCGATCGACACCGAGGTGGCGATCCGGCCGCGGCCGCGCAACGAGGCGTGGTCGAGCTCGTAGCCGACGATGAACATGAACAGGACCAGGCCGAGGTTGGCCAGGCCGGACATCGCCGGAAGGATGTCGGCGGGCAGCAGCCAGCCGCTGACCGTGGTGCCGAAGAGCGTCGGTCCGATGAGGACACCGGCGAGCAGCTCGCCGATCACCGGCGGCTGGCCGACGAGCCGGGCCAGAGCGCCGAAGACCCGGGCCAGCACGATGATCGCCGCGACCGCCAGCAGGAAGTGGACGAGGGCGTGCCCGCTCACCCGGAACCCTCCAGGCGCTCGGCCACCGCCGCGGCGGTGGGGCGGTCGGCGCCGAGGCACTCGCGTACCAGGGTGGCGACCGGCTCCGGCAGGTCGTCGCTCAGCCGGGGCGGCGTCGACACCACGCGGCGCAGGACCAGCAGGCCGTCGTCCTGGGGCAGCGTGCCGTAGATGCCGGTGCCGCTCACCACCCGGTGCAGCAGCACACCCAGCGACCAGACGTCATGCTCCGGCCGGGGCCGCTCCCCCAGCAGCAGCGCCGGGTCGACGAACTCCACCGAGTCGAGCGGACCCATGCCGGTGATCGTGACGCCCTCGGCGAAGACGTGCGCGAGCCCGAGGTCGGACAGGCGCGCCCCGCCGCCGTGCAGGAGCACGTTGCCGGGCTTGACATCCCGGTGCACCACGCCGGCCCCGTGCAGGTCGGCGACGGCCCGCGCGGCGTGTGCCACCGCCCGCAGCGCACCGGCCCGGTCGAGCGGCGCGGCCGGCGCCGCCAGCGAGCCGCCCGGCAGGTACTCGGTCGAGTAGTAGAAGACCCCGTCCTGCTGGCCCGCGTCGTACGGCGCGACGAGGTACGCCGAGCGCACCGAGGCGAACGCCCGCAGCTCGCGGGTGGCCCGCCGGAACGCCACCTCCGTCGACTCGGCCGCGAGCACCTTGACCGCCACCTCGGCCGCCTCGACGGGCAGCCGGGCCGGCCGGTGGGCGAGGAAGTACTGGCCGTGGTTGCCCGAGCCCAGCGGCCGGATGAACTCGTAGTCGGCGATGCCGCGCATGTGTTCCCCTGTGGTGTTCATGGGTTTCGGTGCGATTCGTAGCGGAGCCAGCGCAGGCCGAACGCGACCCGCGTGCCGGGCGTGATCTCGGCCGGCACGCCCGGCTCCAGCCGGCGCGGGTGCGGGTCGCGGGGCGGTTCGAGGACCGTGCCGTTGGCCGATCCGAGGTCGACGACGCGGACGGTCCAGCCGGTGAGCGTGATCCGCAGGTGCTGCCGCGAAACGCCGCTCGCCGATCCGGTGACCCGCAGCGGCCGTGCCCCCCGGGCCACCGCCGGGTCGCGGTGTGGCTCGCGGCCCACCACGTAGTCGGCGTCCAGGCGAAACGTGGCGCCGTCGTCGAGCAGCAGCACGCCGAGCGGCGGGCGCGGCCCGAGGACCGTCACGTGGGTCAGCTGCGCCATCGAGATGCCGCACAGCTGGCAGTACGGAACGGCCGGGTCGTTGAAGTGGCCGTTGGCGCAGTGCACGCCCTCGACGAGGAGCTGGGTCGGCTCGTCCCGGGTGGCTATCACGGTGGGCGCGTCCGTGTACGCGGGCAGGAGCAGGACCGCCTCGAAGGGCGCGCTCCGGTCGGGCTGTCTCATATCAACCGTCCACCGTGGAAGCGCCAGCGCGGGAACGGGACCCGCATCGGCCCGTTCGCGACGAGCCAGACGGCCAGCCACACCGCGGCGAAGTGCACCGCGTACGCGGCGAGCGGCGGCGCGGTGTCCACTGTGGGCACCGCGCCGCGGTCGAGCAGCAGCCACAGCAGCACGCCCTCGGGTACCGCGGTCAGCAGCCCGAAGAGCGACGGCCAGTCCTTCTCCCACCGGAACTGCATGAGCAGGTGGTAGAGCAGCTCCCAGCCGACGCCGAGCACCGCCACGGCGGCGAGGACGGCGAACGTGGTGCGGTAGTGGGCACCGACGAGCGGCGTGACGACCGCGGTGACGGCCGAGCCCACCACCAGCAGGAGGATCAGCCGGGTCTGTATCCGGCCGAGCAGCACGGGCACCATCTCTCATCCCTCCCGGACCGGCCGGCCGAACGCCCAGCGCACCCACTGCGCGGTGGAGCGGACCGGGCCAATGCGGCGGCCGAACCCGCGCCGGGCCAGGTCGTCGGCGATCTCCTGGGCACCGATCTGGAGCCCGAGGAACGTGTCGACGCCGGGGAAGTATCCGCCGAGGGTGGCCGCCCCGGTGGCGTACAGGGCGCCGTCGCCGCTGGCCGTCCCCTTGACCTCGAAGTGCCGCTCGACCTCCAGCCGGCCGAGCGGGTTGCGGCCGGCGCCGCCGTTGGTCAGCAGGTCGGCGAGCACGCGGTGCTCGGCGATGTCGGCCTCCAGCCCGGTGCAGTCGATGATGTAGTCGGCGCCGACCTTCCGGGTGCCGGCCTCGCCGGCGACCAGGCTGACCAGGGTGCCGTCGGCGGCCGGCTCGACCCGCTCGACCGTGCCCTGGCTCGCCTCGTACCAGCCGCCTTCGCGGCCGGCGCGCATCTGCTGCTGCCACCGGCGGCGCTTGGGGGTGTTGGTGCCGCCCATCCGCTTGTACTCCGCGGCCCGCTCGGCGCCGTCGAGCCGCCGCATCTTCGCCTTCAGCTGGCCGCCCCACACCGACTTCGGGTAGTTGAAGCCCTGGTACGCCCAGCCGTCGCCGCCCTTGCGCCGCGACCACAGGTGCGGGCCGTGCGCACCGGCGACGAAGGTGCGGAAGATGTGCACGATCTTCGTCTTGAGCCGGTACCGCTCGCGGTCGTCCATCAGCCGCTGCAACACCCGCGAGGCGACGATGCCGCCACCGCGTACCACCACCGTGCCGGGCCGGGTGCGCAGTGCCTCGTAGACGTGCTCGTGCGGCTCGTACGCGTTGACCACGCGGGTGAAGTCGCCGTACTTCTCCCGGAACTCCTGGAGGTCGGGGAGGAAGCGCAGCCCCGGGTACCCGACCGCCAGGTGCACGAACCGGGACCGGTAGACGACCCGGCGCGTCGGGCCGGCTTCGCGGGGCGGCGTCAACACCGTGAAGTACCCACCGCCGGCGCGCCGCCGCACCATCCGGGCCACACCCTTCACCAACATCTCCGGGTACCCGATGCGCGCCGACTCGCGGGCCATGCTCGCGAAGACCGCACCGACCCGCGGCGTCCAGTAGTCCGCGAAGATCGGCTCGCCGAGCACGTGCAGCAGCGGCCGCACGGTCTTCTCCCGCCACGCCTCACTCAACGCGTACGACGGGAAGCCCCAGATGTTGTCCGGCCGCGACGACGAGTCCGACCGGATGCGCTCCGGCCCGGGGATCTGTGAGACCCGCGTCAGGTACTCGTACGTCTGCCACGGATGGTCGATATTGGACAGTGCCCGGATGTCCGCGCTCGGCACGCCCGCGATCCGCAGGTAGTCGACGAGCACGAACGAGCCGATCCCCCCGCCCACCGTGACCAGCGGCACGTCGTGCACCGGGATGCCGGCCTCCGCCACCAGCTCGTCCGACCAGATTGCGTTATCCAGCAACGCTTGCGTGAGGTCACCCCGACCTCTCACATCTTGTTCCGGCATACCCCGTCCCCGTTCCGTCCGCCAGTGCCACGAGCCGCGCGTCGCAAGCGCCGCCAGTCTCGTCCGCCCGGGGTCAAGGCGGTGTGAAGTAGCTCGATCCCGCACAGTCATGCGCCCGACAGTGTCTAATGTTGCCGCTGTGATCGAGGAGGACAGGTGGGCGGTGGGCGCGGGCGGGGTGACCGGCGTTCGGGGTGACCACTGGCTGGACAGCCCGGCCGGGGACGCGATCGCCCGCGGCCTCGCGCGCAACCCCGCGGCGCCGCTCGACCTGCTGCTGCGCCTGCTCGACGCGCACCCCGACGCCGTTCCCGCGGCGTTCCGGCGGCGGGCCGACCTGCCGCCCGCGGTGGTGGAGGCGGCCGCGCGCCATCCGTCGGCGCGGGTGCGGGGGGCGATCGCGTCCAATGTGCACGTCGATCCGGCGGTGCGGCTCCGCCTGCTGGACGATCCTGAGCGTCGCGTCAGCGAGCTCGTCCGTGACGACCGCGTGCTGGTGCTGCCACACCGCGCGTTCCATCGGTGGGTCGACCGGCTGGTGTCGTTCCTGCGGCGCAACATGATCACGCTGGCCGAGCTGCGCGACGAGGTGTTCGAGATGGGGGCCAAGGACGCGCGTGCGGTGCCGGCGCTCGCCGCGCACCCGGAGCCGCTCGTCCGGGCCGCCGCCGTCGAGCTGCTCGACCGGTCCGACGGCGAGTCCGCGAGGTTGCGCCAGGCCCTGTCGCGCGACCCGGCGCCGGAGGTGCGGGCGGCGGTGGCCCGGCTCGACGCGGAGCGGGAGCGGGTGCACGAGGTGGCGGACATCCCGCGCAACGGTCATTTCTTCCGCGCGATGGTCTACCGGCGGCGGCTGTCGCCGGCGCTCGTCGCGCACGTGCTGGCCACCGACCCGGGCGACCTGATGGGCGGCGTGTCGGCGATGGCGGACAACCCGCACCTGCCGCCGGAGACGGTCGAGGAACTGTTCGCCCACCCGGCGGCGGACGTCCGCGCCGGCCTCGCCCGGCGCACCGACCTGACCCGGTCGCAGCTGGCGCGCCTGGCCGCCGACCCCGACGTGTCCGTGCGGACCGCGGTCTCCACGCATCCCGCGTTGAGCGAGGACGAGCGGGCCCGGATCGACATCGACGTCACCACCGCGTCGGAAGGCGAGCCGGATCCCCTGGCGTGGCCGCTGGCGGAGTCGGTGCGGCTGGCCGCGTCGGTCAACCCGCTGCTGCGCCGCCGGGCCGCGGTCGACCCTCGCCTCCCGGCCGAGGTCGTCGCCGCGCTGGCCGACGACCCAGACCTCGGTGTGCGGGCCCTGCTCGCGCAGCACCACCCGGCCGCGCCGCCGGAGCTGCTGCTGCGGGTGTTCCGCGAGTACCGCGAACCGGGCAGGTTTCGGCTGCCGTTGCTGCCGGGGTTCCCGACCGGCGGGCTGGCCGCGCTGGCCGGCGACGACGATCCGGCGGTGCGGCGGCTCGCCGCCCGCGACCCGCTCGCCGATCCGGCGCTGGTCGACCGGCTCACCGGTGACCCCGACGCCGGGGTGCGCAGGGCGATGGCGGCGTGCCCGCGACTGCCCGCCGACCGGATCCTGGCGCTGCTCGACGACGCCGAGCTGGCCGAGTACGCGGCGGCCAACCCGGCCCTGCCGGTCGACGTGATGTACGCGCGGCTCACCTCGTAGCGGCGTTGCTACGATACGCGCGCGCATCCGGCAACGAGCCCTCCTCCGCGGCGCCGCGGGTGCCCCGGCGGCGCCTACTCCGGGCCCGCCTGTGAGGAGACCAGATGACCGAGTACGTCGACATCCGCACCGCCGCCGGCGACGTCGTGCCGTTCGAGGTGGCCGACCCGGACGAGCCGGTGCCGGCCGGCCGCCGCGCGGACCGCTCCGACGAGCTGCTCGAGCAGGGCGTGGCCCGGCTCAAGGCGGTGGCGAGCAGCGTCACCGCCGGGCTCGCCGAGCTGGCGGAGCCGCCGGAGCGGGTCACCGTCGAGATCGGACTCAGCGTCACGGCCGAGGCGACCTTCGTCGTCGCCCGCGCCGCCTCGACCGCCCAGATCCGGGTGGTCGTCGAGTGGGGCCGATCGGACGCGCCGTCGTGATCCAGCTGCGCATGGGTGTCGCCGACGTGGCCCGCACCCGGTTCGGCTACTCGCCGCTCGGCGAGGTGGTGCAGAGCCTGTACCAGCTGTCGTCCCGGCGGGTCTCGCCGCTGCACCGGCCGTGGTGGGAGGCGACCCGCGGCGGCCTGCGGCCCGTCGACATGGAGCTGCTGGCCGCGGTGGTGCCGGCGCGCGCCTACGTCGCGGACTTCCTGTTCCGCGCGGCGAGCCAGGGCGCCGGCGTGGACGGGCAGCTGCGGCTGGTGGCCGAGTCCGACCCGGCCGCCGTCCGCCACGAGCTCGAAGCGGTGTGGCGGGGCCGGCCGATGCCCGAGCCGGCGCGGGCGTTGATCGGCGAGGGTGCGGCCGGCGCCCGGCGGCTGGCCGACGTGCTGTGGGGGTACTGGTCGGCGGCGATCGAGCCGCATTGGCGCCACCTCCACGCGGTGCTCCGCGACGACGTGGCCTACCGGGCGGGTCAGCTGACCGACGGCGGTGTCGACGCGCTGCTGTCCGGCCTGCACCCGGAGGTCAGCGTCCGCGAGGCGGTGCTCCGGATCGACAAGCCCCGCCACTCGGTCGACCACGACCTGGCCGGCGACGGGCTGATGCTGTTCCCGTCGGTGTTCGGCTGGCCCAACCTGATGGTCGACAAGGCTCCCGGCCGGCCCGCGACGCTCGTCTACGCGGCTCGCGGCGTCGGCACGCTGTGGGGGCGCGGTGAGCGGGAGGCCGGCGAGGCGCTGGGCGCGCTGCTCGGCCAGAGCCGCGCGGCGATCCTCGCGCACGTGGCGTCGCCGCGGTCGACCACGGAGATCGCCGGTGAGCTGGGCCAGAGCCCGCCGTCGGTGAGCTTCCACCTGTCGGTGCTGCGGCGCAGCGGCCTGGTGCGCTCGTGGCGGTCCGGGCGGCGGGTGCTCTACCAGCGCACCCAGCTCGCCGAGGGACTGCTCTCGGTCGCCGAGCGCGGGTGATTCCAGCACGGTCGAATCGTTGGTCCCGGAGGCGGCGCCTGGGCACGGTAAGTGCCATGCGAAACCCCACTCGTCGCAACCTCCTCCAGACCGCCGCTGCCGTCGGCGCCGTGGCCGCGCCGCTCGGCTGGGCCGGCGAACCCGCGTCGGCGGCATCCGGCCTCGTGACACCATTTCGGCTGTCGATATCCGACGCCGCCCTGCGCGACCTGCGGCGGCGGCTGGACGCGACCCGGTTTCCGGAGCCGGAGACCGACGTGTCGCAGGGCGCCCCGCTGCGGCGGGTCCGCGACCTCGTCGAGCACTGGCGCACCAGGTACGACTGGCGGCGGGTCGAGGCGCGGCTCAACGGATTCGGCCAGTTCCGCACCCAGATCGACGGGCTGGGCATCCACTTCCTCCACGTACGCTCCCGCCACCGCGACGCCCTCCCGCTGCTGCTGACCCACGGCTGGCCGGGGTCGGTGGTGGAGTTCCTCGACGTGATCGGCCCGCTGACCGACCCCACCGCGTTCGGTGGCAGCGCCGCTGACGCGTTCCACGTGGTGGTGCCGTCGATGCCCGGCTTCGGCTTCTCCGACAAGCCGGCCGCGCCCGGGTGGAACGTTCCACGTATCGCCGGCGCCTGGGGCCAGCTGATGGCCCGCCTCGGCTACCGCCGGTGGCTGGCACAGGGCGGCGACTTCGGCGGCTCGGTGACCCACGAAATGGCCAAGCAGGCGCCCGCCGGGCTGGCCGGCGTCCACCTCAATTTCTTCCCGGTCTTCTCGCCGCCGGTCAGCGACCCGCCAACCGCGGAGGAGCAGCAGGCGCTGGACAAGCTGCGGCGGTTCTTCGACGACGGCGCCGGGTTCGTCTACCAGCAGTCCACCCGCCCGCAGACCCTCGGCTACGGCCTGACCGACTCCCCCGCCGGCCAGGCCGCCTGGATCTTCGAGAAGTTCATGGCGTGGACCGACAGCGACGGCAACCCCGAGCAGGTGCTCGGCCTCGACCGGATGCTCGACGACATCATGCTGTACTGGCTGCCCGGCACCGCCGCCTCCGCCGCGCGCATCTACTGGGAGGACGCGCGCACCGCCGCCACCCCCGACGACTTCCGGGTGCCGGTCGGCTTCACCGTCTTCCCCCACGAGATCGTGCCCACCCCGAAAATCTGGGCCGAACGCATCTACAAGTCCCAGCTGATCTACTTCAACACCGTCGACCGGGGCGGCCACTTCGCCGCCTTCGAACAACCCGCCGTCTTCACCGACGAGGTGCGAAAGTTCGCCCGCCTGCTGCGGTGAGTAAAACGGTTGCGGGCGGTCCCGGCGTTCGGTGATCCTGCCCGCATGGACCTCGCGGACGCGGCGAAAGCCTGGCAGGACGACGGCTTCGTGATCCTGCCAGGCTTCGTCCCGGCCGGCGAGCTGGCGGCCGCGGTCGGCGAGCTCGACCTGCTCTTCCCCTCCGCCGAAGGCTTCCACGACGGCACCGACCCGCGACGCGAGCGCTTCCTCGGCGACGAGTTCGCCGGGATCGACACGTTTCCGTTCGCCAGCACCGAGGTCAGCCTGCTGGCCGTCCACCACCGCATCCTGGCGCTGGCCGAGGCGCTGCTGGGCGGCGGCGACATCCTGCTCCAGTCGGCCGAGGCGTGGGCCAAGTTCACCGGCGCCTGCGACTACGACCAGGACCTGCACCGCGACTACCTCAACCACACCATCCTCGTGCCGAGCACGACGCCGGGCTGCCAGCAGGTGGAGATGTTCGTCTTCCTCCACGACGTGCCCGAGGAGCTCGGCCCGCCGCACCTCGTCTCCCGCCGGCACACCGCCGACCTGCCGGCCGTGCCCAACTGGTATCTGCGCCCGGGCCGGGAGAGCGACTGGCGCTTCGACGACGACAGCGGCAGCCCGCGGCTCTACCGCGCGGAGGTCTCCGGCGCCGGGCCCGCCGGCACGGTCATCGCCTTCGAGCCGGGCACCTTCCACCGCGGCACCCAGCTGACCGCACCCCGCGGCGCCCGATACAGCATGCAGGTCGGCTTCCGCCCGGCGAGCGTCCATTGGGGACAGCGGGTCGCCTGGGCGGCACGGAGCTTCACCAGCGAGTGGTCCGCGTTCGTCGGCCGGGCCAGCCAGCGCCAGCTGGAGGTGTTGGGCTTTCCGCCCCCAGGGCATCCATATTGGACACCGCAGACCCTGGCCGGCGTGGCCCTGCGCTATCCCGACCTCGACCTCACACCGTGGCGCGCCTAGCCGTCCATCGCCGTGACATTTGCCCATGTCCGTGTCAGCGGTAGATCGTATGCTCCCGCGGGCACCGCTCCCGGCCGGCGGCTCGCAGACCGAGCCGAAACCCCCGGCCGTCCACTGCCGGGTCCGCGGTGCAAGCCCACGGGCTCCGGCTTCGGTTGCTGGTGCGGTCAGTGCGGCGCCTCCGGCGGGGCCTCGGGCTTCGCACGCTGGCTGCGGCTTCGGGGGTTGACCCGGCCGCGAAACACAAATGACCGGCGGATCGCCGGGCCCACCTTCCCACTGTTTGGGGATATGGCTCAGCATGTGGGCGGCGTCATGATCGTTAGCCCGATACGGCTGTGACACGCCGACGACCACGCCCCTCTCGGGCTAACGATCATCGAGGGCGGTGGACGCCAGGGCTTGCGGAGCCTTGCTCGCCGGGCCGTCTTGTAGATCGTGGTCATCTGGACCCCCTCCAGGGGGTCTAAACGACCACGATCACCAGGACTTCCCCACCCTCGCCGCCGACCAAGGCCTTGCGACACCACTCTGGACACCCAACCCGGGCCCGCACACAGGCACCCAGACCGCCCTTCCGCGAGGGCACGAATGGGCGACCGCGGGCTTGCGGCGCGGACCTGGCAGTGCGGGTCGGGGATCTCGGCGAGCGCTGCGAGCCGCCGACCCGCGCGTTCTCCGGCGGGAGCGGCGGTCCGCAGCTGACACGGCCCGGGAAATCTGTTTCGAAGGAGCGCTACTTCACTTGGCCGGCCAGTCGGCGTACTTGATGTCGCCGTGCCGCGCGCCCTCGGTGACCGGCACCAGGGACTCCTCGAGGACCTCGGCGCCGAAGTAGTGCGCGTGCGGGTCGGTGACCACCTCGCGCGGGTCGCCCAGCCTGGCCAGGGCGTCGCGGAAGAAGTCGTCCATCCGGACGCGTTCGGGGCCACCCACCTCGACGTGGCCGTTCAACGGCGTGCCCACCGCGACCCGGGCGACCGCCTCGGCGACGTCGTCGCCCGCGATCGGCTGGAAGGCCACCGGCGGGATGACGACCTTGCCGTCCTGGGTGGCCTCGTCGGCGATCCGGCGGACGAACTCGAAGAACTGCGTCGCGTGCACGATCGAGTAGGGCACCCCTGAGTCCTCGATCAGCTTCTCCTGGGCGACCTTCGCCCGGAAGTAGTCGTTGCCCGGTTTCCGGCCCGTGCCTACCACCGAAAGGGCGACGTGGTGGCCGACGCCCGCCACCTTTTCCGCGGCGAGCAGGTTGCCGGTGGAGGTCTCGAAGAACCGCAACACCTCGGCGGCCTCGAACGACGGCGAGTTGGACACGTCGACCACCACCGACGCGCCCGCCAGCGCCTCGGGCAGGCCCGCGCCGGTGAGGGTGTCGACGCCGGTGTTGGGCGACGCCGCCACCGCCTCGTGGCCCTGCTCGGTGAGCTTCGTCACGAGCTTGGACCCGATGAGGCCGGTTCCGCCGATTACCACGATTTTCATGAGTTGCCCTTTCCCTGTGCGCTCTGGTCACCAGCTAAGACAGGGCGGGCCACCGGTCTGTGACAGCCCCGGCGAAGTCATCTCCCGAAGGCGCTGGCCGGTCCCCCCGTGCGGACCGGCCAGCGTGCGTGCCCCCGGTGGTCAGGCGTCGTTGCGGATCCACCTGCGCGGCTTCGACCCCGGCGGCACGGCGATGAGCCCCGACGAGGCGGTGCGCGGCTTCCTGGAGGCGCTGGAGGTGCCGGCGGCGCGGATACCCGTCACCCTGGCCGCGCAGGCCGGCTTGTACCGCAGCCTGCTGGCCGACCGCCGGGCGCTGGTGGTCCTCGACAACGCCCGCGACCCGGAGCAGGTGCGCCCCCTGCTGCCGGCCGCACGCGGCTGCGCCGTGGTGGTGACCAGCCGCGACCAGCTGACCGGCCTGGTGAGCGTCGACGGCGCCCACCCGATCGCGCTGGAGGTGATGAACACCGCCGAGTCGCGGCAGGTGCTCGCCCGGCGCATCGACGGCGCCGGCTGGCCGCCGAGCCGGACGCGGTCGAGCCGATCGTCCGGGCCTGCGCCGGCCTGCCGCTCGCACTGTCCATCGTGGCCGCCCGCGCCGCGACCCGCACGCGGCTCACGCTCGCCTCGCTCGCGGCCGAGCTGCACGACGCCCGCGACCGCCTGGACGCGCTGGCCGGCAGCGACCCGGCGGCGGACGTCCGCGCGCTGTTCTCCTGGTCCTACCGGGCGCTGGACACCGGGACGGCCCGACTCTTCCGCCTGCTCGGCTCCGCCGCCGGCCGGCGTAGCGCCCGAGCCGCTGACCGACTACGCCGGGGCGATGGCGTGGTGCGCGGCGGAGCGGGCCACCCTCGTCGCGCTCATCTGCCAGCCGCACCACGAAGACCGGTACCGGTGGCGGCTGGCCTGGACCATCGCCAACTTCCTCGACCGCCGGGGGCTCTGGCACGACCTCGCCGCGGGCGACCTCGGCGCCGCGCGCGACAGCATGCGCGGCGCGGTCGACATCCTCGACGAGCTCGGCCACCCGGACGCCGACGTGGCGCGCGGGAGGCTGCGCGAGCTGCTCTGAAATTTTGAGCTACCGCGATGTCCGTCGTGGTCCAGACCGTCGCTCCCGCGGCCTCACCCGTCCGCTGTTGGTCACGCTCACCAATGATCGTTAGCCCGGAACCCGTGTGACACGCGGGCGCGAACGCGGGTTTTGGGCTAACGATCACCGACGCGCCGTGGACACCGGGCTTGGCGCGGACGGGGGCATACCGGCAGCTTGACAGCCGCCTTCCGGAAAGCCAGCATGGGAGCGCTTCCATAAATCGTTCTCTATGCATGAGGGGCCCCATGAAGCGTTCTGCCGCACTCCTCCTCGCCGGCGCGGTAGCCGCCGGCCTCACCGCGGCGGTGTTGCCGCAAGCCATCGCCACGGCAGCGGCGGGCTGCCGGGTCGACTACACGATCGTGAGCCAGTGGCAGGGCGGCTTCCAGGGCGACGTGAAGATCACCAACCTGGGCGACCCGATCAGCGGGTGGTCGCTCGGGTTCGACTTCGCCAACGCGGGCCAGCGGGTGACGCAGGGCTGGAACGCCACCTGGACGCAGTCCGGCACCCGGGTCACCGCCGCCAGCTACGGCTGGAACGGGTCGCTCGCCACCAACGCCGCGACGAGCATCGGCTTCACCGGCTCGTGGTCGGGCGCCAACCCGGTGCCGGGCAGCTTCTCGCTCAACGGGACCACCTGCACCGGCACGGTCGGCCCGACGACCGGCGCACCGACCACGCGGCCGCCGACGACCGGCCCGACCACGCCACCGCCGCCGACCGGGACCACGCCGGTCGCGATCAACGGCCAGCTGCGGGTGTGCGGCGTCAACCTGTGCAACCAGTACAACCGGCCGATCCAGCTGCGCGGCATGAGCACGCACGGCATCCAGTGGTTCGGTAGCTGCTACAACAACGCCTCGCTGGACGCGCTGGCCAACGACTGGAAGGCCGACCTCTTCCGGGTCTCCATGTACGTGCAGGAGCAGGGCTACGAGACCAACCCCACCGCGTTCACCAACCAGGTGAACAACCTCGTCGACATGGCCACCGCCCGCGGGCTGTACGTGCTGATCGACTTCCACATCCTCACGCCGGGCGACCCCAACATCAACCTCCAGCACGCGCGGACGTTCTTCGCGAACGTGTCGGCCCGCCACGCCAACAAGAACAACGTCATCTACGAGATCGCCAACGAGCCCAACGGGGTGAGCTGGTCGTCCATCAAGAGCTACGCCGAGCAGGTCATCCCGGTGATCCGCGGCAACGACCCGGACGGCCCCGTCGTCGTCGGCACCCGCGGCTGGTCCTCGCTCGGCGTCTCCGAGGGCGGCAACGAGAACGAGGTCGTCAACAACCCGGTCAACGCGCAGAACGTGATGTACGCCTTCCACTTCTACGCCGCCTCGCACCAGGGCCCGTACCGTGACGCGGTGACCCGCGCGGCGAGCCGCATCCCGCTGTTCGTGACGGAGTTCGGCACGGTCGACTACACCGGCAGCGGCCCGTTCGACCAGGCGAGCAGCACCACCTGGCTCAACCTGCTCGACTCGCTGAAGATCAGCTACGCGAACTGGACCTTCTCCGACCACACCGAGAGCAGCGCGGCGCTGCTGCCCGGCACGTGCAACGGCGGCAACTACAGCGGCAACGGCGTGCTCAAGGCGTCCGGCCAGTTCATCCGCGGCCGCATCATGACCCCGGACAACTTCCCCACCAGCTGAACACCGCCCCTCCGCGAGGGCGCTCCACGAACGTGGGGCGCCCTGTCGCGCGGCTGTCGCGGGGTGAAGCGAGCGTGAAAGCGATCTGAAAGAGCGCGCCACGATGATGGTCGCGGATCCCTGCGCCAGTCACTTCAGACCGAGGAGGCACCCTTGCGGGCCAGAATGACAGCGATCCTGTCCGCCCTGGCGACGACCGTCGCGATGGCGGTGTCCGGCACGCCGGCCGTGGCCGCGCCGGCCACCGAGTACGTCGCCAAGCTCCGGGTGGGCGGCGGTAGCAACACCGAGTTCTTCCGGATCCACCTCGTCGACGCCAACGACATCACGGCCGCGTTCGCGAGCCTCAACAACCAGAGCAACCAGTTTCCGAACGGCCTCATCGTGCGCACCGGGCCGGAGTACAACATCGGGTACAGCTGGCACCTCGACCCGAACGACGTGGAGTTCGTCGACTTCAGCATCGAGGTCTGCGACGGGCTGCCGTCCGATGTGGAGAGTGGCACGCTCACCAGCGACCGCTACTGTCCGTGGTCCGCGCGGGTGGTCAAGATGACCCCGCTGCCCTAGGGAGCTGGCGGCGGCCGTGCCGAGCGAACCCGGCACGGCCGCCGTGACAGCCGGTCAGCTCAGCGGCTCGATCCAGATGTTGCGGTACTGCACGGGGTTTCCGTGGTCCTGGAGGCGGATGGATCCGGTCGCCGGTCCTTCGGGGATGCTACCGCCGGTCGGGCCGGTGATGGCGACGTCGTCGTGCACGCGCACCCCGTTCCAGACCAGGGTCACGCGGGCGTTCTCCGTCTTGTTGCCGGCGCTGTCGTAGCGGGCGGCGCGGTACTCGATGTCGTAGCTCTGCCAGGTCTCCGGCGCGGTCGCGGCGTTGACGTCCGGCGGTTTCTGGAGGTAGATGGCGCCCGCCTCGTTGTTGTCGCGGGTCGGGTCGCCGTACGAGTCGAGGATCTGGATCTCGTACCGTTCCTGGAGGTAGACGCCGCTGTTGCCGCGGTTCTGCCCGGTGACCTCCGGCGGGAGCAGCGGCACCTTGAACTCGACGTGCAGCCGGAAGTCGCCGAAGGCCTGCTTGGTGCGCAGATCGCCGTTGCGGACCTCCATCGCACCGCCCTCGACCCGGGCCCACGACGCCATCCGCCCGTCGGTGTGCTGCCACTCGGACAGGTCGCCGCCGGCGAAGAGCACGAGCCGCTCGCTCGGCTTGCGCACCGAGATCAGGTCGAGGTTGACGTGGCCGGTGTCGGTGGCGTCGACCCGGTACTGGATCGCGTTGACGCCCCGGCGCAGCGTGAGCCGCTCGGTCTTGGTCGCCCACTCCTCCCACGTCACCGTGGACGGCAGCAGGGTCTGCTTGACCTTGCGGCCGTTGACGTACACGCTCACGCTCTTCTCCCCCGAGAACGGGTTCGGCCCGTTGCTGTAGCGCAGCCCCACCTCGTACTCGCCGGCCTCGCTCACCTCGGTGTGGATGGTGGTGGAGGCGTTCAGGTTGCCGTACCCGGCGACGAAGCCGACGCCCGAGTAGCCGCGGTGGTCGGTGGCGAGGCTGGCGCCGCCCTCGCGGTTGCTCTCCTCGGCCTCGTAGAAGACCTGGTCCGGCTGCGGGCCGGGGATGTTGTTGAGGGTGTACCAGGCCTCGGTGTTCCACAGCTCGTCACCGTTGGCGGCGGTGAACGGGCGCGGCGAGCGCAGGTGGACGACGCGGTCGCGCTTGAGGCCGTCGACCGTCAGCGTGACCGTCTTGCGGTCCTGCGAAACGCGCACCCCGGTGACCGCGAGCGTCTCCTCGTCGACCTTCGGGCCGCCGTACTGCGGCGTCGGCGCGTACCGCCACTGCGAGAGCCGGTAGCCCTGCGCGATGTTCTGGATGGTGGCGGTGGAGAGCGGCCGGGTGTACTCGATCTTGAACCCGTCCCGGGTGGCGCTCATCGACTTCATGTCGAAGGCGTTGGTGCCGTTGGGAGTCAGCTTCTGGAGGCCGTGGCGGAGCTTGCCGGCCTGGCCCCAGTTGCCGTCCGAGCCCAGGCCGCCGACGTAGATGGCGCCGTCGGGGCCGATGGTGACCCGGTTGACGCCGGCCTCCAGGCCCTGCGTGTGGCGGAAGACCGCGCCCTGGTACTCGCCGTGCACCTTCTCCAGGTAGGCGCGCTGCAAGCCGCCGTAGGTCACGTCGCCGATGAGCATCTGCCCGCGGAACGGTCCCTTCTTGAGCAGCACCGGCGTGCTCGGCGAGTTGGCGATGTCGTTCTGCGGCAGCCACAGCACCGGCTTGGTGACCGGGTTGGCGTCGAACGGCCCGTCCGGGTTGGTGTAGTGGTTGAAGAAGCGGTCCTGCTGGATGTGCACGAGCTTCGACGAGGGCAGCCAGCCGCCCTGGTTGTCGGTGACGAAGAGCTCGCCGTCCGGGCCCCACCCGAGGCCGTTGGGCGTGCGCAGGCCGCCGGCCACGTACGTCACCTTGCCGGTGCGCTTGTTGACCACGATGCTGGTGCCCCGGTTCTTCGCCGGCTGGGGGTCGGTCGTGGCGCCGCCGAGGTTGATCGAGACCGACAGGTTGAGGTAGAAGTTGCCTCCCTTGTAGAGCATGCCGAAGGCGAACTCGTGGAAGTTGCCGCCGAACGGCCACGTCGCCACCGTGCGGTGCTCGTCGGCGACCTCGTCACCGTTGGTGTCGCGCAGCTCGGTCAGCTCGTGCTTCTGCGAGACGTAGATGGTGCCGTCGACGACGGCGAGGCCCATCGGCTCCTTGAGGCCGCCGGCGACCTTCTTGTACGTGACCTGGCCGGCGCTGGTCTGCCCGGTCACGTTGTCCACTATGTACACCTCGCCGAGCAGCTTGTCGCTGCCGCCCCAGGTGGCGATGACCAGCCGGCCGTCGGCGGTCCAGTCCATCGCGGACACCTGAGGCTCGAAGCCGGCGGGGCGCAGGTCGGTGAGCGTGTAGTCGGGGTGCACCGAGTCGAGCGGGAGGCCGTCTCCCGGCGCGTCGTCGACCCCCTGGCACGCCTTGTAGCCGGGCGCGGTCACCCGCACGACGCCGGCGTCGGTGCTCAGCACGGAGGTGGGCACGACGGCGAACCCGGTGGCGCCCGGCGGTTGCCACGACAGGGTGAGCTGCTGGCCCCCGCCCGCCTCGAAGTGCTCGACGCGCAGGGCGTGATAACCCTGGGTCAGCGTGATCGTGGCGTCCTTCGACGTCGCACCGTGCAGGCCGTCGTGGTCGATCACCAGTGCGTCGTCCAGGTACAGCCGGGAGCCGTCGTCGCTGGTCAGCCGGAACGTGTAGGCGCCGTCGGCGGGGATGTTGACGTTGCCGACGACGTGGGTGAGGAAGTTGTCCTCGAAACCGAAGTCGGCCGCACTGGTCCAGTCGACGACCGGCATCAGCTTGTCGACGTTGGGGGTCTGTCCGGGCTTGAGCGTGCAGATGGTGGAGAGCGGCACCCGTACGTCATACGTACGCAAAGTGACGCCCGGCTCCTGGGGTGGCAGATCCGCGGCCCGGGCGGCGTCCGGCGCGATGCCGGCGGCGGTGAGTGGGCCGAGGAGCGCGAAGCCGAGGAGCGCGGCCAGGCGTCTCACTCTCGCGGGGCGGGGCATTCGGTGGCTCATCGGGAGTGTGCCTCCTTGGACGGTGCTCGGTGGGAGCCGCCGTCGAGCCCCGCGCCGAGGGTGCCAGCCCGGTAGCGGAGAGTGAACCTCGATCGTGGCGGCAGTGGACATCATCGGCCACATTTTTCGACACCGCCAGATCTTTAGAGCGATAATCTCAAACTTTTATCCGTACAGATAAAAGTCGCTACCGATGCCGTCAGGCCAGGAAGTCCAGTGCGGCGTCGCGGTAGCGCTCGACCTTGTGCGGGGCGAGCACGCCGATCCCGTAGTTGGTGTACGGCACCTCGCGATACCCGGGGACGCGGGTCGCGGAGCCGTAGGGCGCGCCGAAGTCGCCCAACGGGTTGTCCGCCCACACCACGTTGGTATGCACGGGATGGTGGCCGTCGTCGAAAACGGGCGGGAGCGGCTCGAAGCCGGCCTGCACGCAGGGGCGCGCGTTGAGCGCGTTCGCCTCGCCGATGACCAGCGCGTCCCGCCCGTGGCGGTCGACGATCAGCGCGTTGGCCAAGAGCATGAGCACCGACGCCACGCTCAGGTCGACGATCGGCTGGAGCTGCTTGCGGTCGATGATGGTGTAGGTGGGTTCCAGCCCCCACGGCCAGACCGCCATGACGAACACGCACATCAGCCGCCCGTCCGGGCCGTTCATCCCGAAGACGTAGTTGCCGCCGGTCGAATACCCGTGGCCGTGCGCCATGTCGCGCGCGGTCCCGGCGTCCAGGTAGAAGAAGTGGGTCAGCAGCCGCACGAACATCGGCACGTCGACGCCGCCGAAACCCCAGTCGCCGAACGGGTCGTTGCACACCAGGCGCAGACCGTGCCCGCGGGCCCGCTCCAGCCGCGCGTGGGCGCGCTCGTGAAAGACGGGTTCCAGTTCCCGCTGGTACATCCGGGCCTGCTGGATCTGCTGGAACACCTCGTCGCGGATCTCCCGTGGCGGCAGCCGGTCCGGCGTGTTCCGGGCGATCCAGAGGCAGGTGAGGCCGCGCCCGTCGACGACCGCGGGCGCCTGGCTGACCTCGATCGCCGTGTCGAACGCCAGCCGGTCGGCCAGCTCCCGCGCGGGCACCGCGCTGTCGACGAGGCCGCGCAGCGACCACCTGCTGCCGCCCGCGCGCCGCGTGTACTCGTCGAGCTCCGCGCAGGCGCGCAGATAACCCTCCACCGTGACCGGCCCGGTCAGGTAGGAGCGGACCCGTCCCATCGCGTCGATGCCCTGGTGGCGCACGTAGCGAAGGGTAGGCGGGCGGGCCTGTCACCACCCTTTCGCCGACCTGTCACACAATGTGCCGGTGACCCGCGTCCGCCTGCTCACCGTCAACGCGCTCATCCGCGGGCACGTCCGGCCCCGGCTGCGCGCGCTCGGCGCGATCCTCGAAGAGTCGGCCTACGACATCGTGTGCCTCCAGGAGGTGCTGCACCCCGGCAGCGTGCGGCTGCTGCGCCGGCTCACGCCCGCCTTCGGCCACGGCTACGCGAGCGGCTTCCCGTTGCTCCACGGTGGACTGTTGCTGCTCTCCCGCTGGCCGCTCGTGCGCCGGCGCTTCGTCCGGTACCCGATGGGCGGCCCGCCGCGCCCGGAGCTGCTGATGCGCAAGGGCGCGCAGGTCGCGGTCGTGGACACCCCGGGCGGCACGCTCGCGGTGGTCAACACCCACCTGTCCGCCAACCGCGACGGCGACTGGGCGCCGGACAACCGGTACACGCGGATCGCTCGTCGCGAGATGGACGCGCTGGCCGGACTTGTCGCGGCGCTTGACCCGGATCTGCCGGTGGTCGTGGCCGGCGACTTCAACGTGCCGCGCGACTCGCCGGTCTTCACCGCCTTCGCCGCGGCGGCCGGCCTGCGCGACGTGCTCGCCGGTGACACGGCGCCCACCTACCGGCCCACAGCACGGTTTCCGGCGCCGCCGGCGCTCGACCAGGTGCTGGTCCGGTCCACACCGGACCGGTCGCTGGACGCGCGGGCGCGGCTCGTCTTCCAGGACGCGGTGGCACTGCCCGGCGGGCGCACGGCGTACCTGTCCGACCACTACGGCATCGAGGCCGACCTGACGATTGCGTGATCTAGCAAGGAAAGTTGTCGATCACGTCGCGGAGGCAGACAGTCACTCCTTCCTGTGCTTGGATCGGTCGGTGTTACGGGGGAGGTGAGTTCGGTGGTGGTTCGAGCCTTGGCGGCCCTGGTCACCGCCGTCGTCGTCGGGGCGCTCACGCCCGGCCCGGCGATGGCGGTGGCAGACGAGCCGGAGTGGCACCGCGCGACGTGCTTCGGCGGGGCCATCGACTCGATCGAGCTGACGGTGCAGGCCACACAGCGGGGCCAGGCGTTTCTGACGCTCAGCGGGCATCTCGACTGCGGCTCCGGCGACAAGCGGGCCAGCTTCGCGTGGGCCCACTACGAAAGCGACGAGCAGGTGGGCACCCTGAGTCGCAACGATCTGCGGCGCTACCGACACGCGTCGCTGACGCCCTTCTCGGAGGGTCGGTACGTCAAGCACGGTGCCGTCAACTTCATGGCCTGCGTGGTCACCGACTACGACGTGGTCATCGACTGCGTGCAGGTGTCGCGTGACCTCTCGGCGCCGGCGGTCGAGGTGACACGGCTGCTCGAGAAGGACGCGACGTACAGCCGCGACGTCACCATGCAGGACGGCGACGTTCGCCCCGCGTGCGGCGGCTGCTGGTAGCTGGCGCGGCGGCGACAAACATCGGCCGGCCCGGGTGAGCGGCTGCCGAAGGCCGTGGGCCACCGCGCTAGTGGGCCGGCTCGATCTGCGCGAGCGGTGCCAGCACCGACTCGGCGGCGCCGGTGACGAAGCCGACCGGATCGGGCTGCGGCACGCGGAGATGGACGTGACGCACGCCGAGCGCGGCGAGCTTTTCGGCGTTGCGGAGAAACTCGTCGCGGTCCTGGATCGGGTCGATGTCGTTTTGCACCGTGATCCGGATGTCGGCGATGTCGCGCCCCTCGCGCTCGCAGTGGCGGCGCAGCACGTCGATCTTGTGGCGCACCTCGTCGATCCCGGTGACGGTGAGGTTGCAGGCGTCGGCGTACTTGGCGACCATCCGGAGCGTCTTCTGCTCGCCGTTGCCGCCGATGAGGATCGGCGGGCGTGGGCGGCGCAGCGACCGCGGCCGGTTGAGCGTCTCGGCGAGCGTGTAGTGCCGGCCGCGGTACGGCCCGTCGTCGTCGCTCCACATCTGGAGGCAGACCTGGACCGCTTCCTCCATCCGCTCGAACCGCTCCGCCAGCGGCGGAAACGGCACGCCGAGCCCGAGGTGCTCGCGTTCGTACCACGCCGCGCCGATGCCGAGCACGGCCCGGCCGCCGGACAGCACGTCGAGCGTCGTCACGGTCTTGGCCAGCAGGCCCGGGTGGCGGTAGGTCACGCCGGTCACGAGCGTCGCCAACTGGATGCGGGAGGTGTGCGCGGCGACGAAGCCGAGCGCGGTGTAGCCCTCCAGCATCGGCTCCTCGGCCGGCCACATCTTCTCCATCTGGAAGAAGTGGTCCATGACCGTGAACAGCGCGAAGCCGGCCTCGTCGGCGACCTTCGCGGTGTCGGCCAGCAAGGGCGCGATCACCGCGTCGCCGCCGGGGTTGGTGAAGTGTCGGAAGTGGATGCCCGCGTCCATGCGGCTCACCCTAATAGAGCTTTCCGGGGGCCGGCGGGCTACGAGCCGAGGAGCACGAAGTCGCCCAGCGCGGGCGGCTCTTCTCCGCCGCCCCAGTACTCGCCGTTGCCGCCGACGAGCTCGATGCCGTGGTTGCCGCCGACCCGGCGCAGCAGGTGGGTAAACGCCCTCTGGCCGGGCTCGTGCCGGAAGAACGCCTGGAACTCCGCGTACCCGCCCACGCCGCCGACGGCCGCGACCTCCTTGCCGTCCTTGCCGTTGATCATCGCGTTGCTCGTCGACGAGCGCGGCGGGTCCTGCCCCGCGCGGCCGCCGTCCACCGAGATCGCCAGCCACCGCCACCCGTCGGGCCCGGTCGGGCCGGACAGGCTCTGCACGCCCGTGATCCGGCGACCGTCCTCGGTGATCCGGTCGAGGTTGGGCACGGCCCGGGGCTGCGAGCCGTCGGGCCTGGCCACGATCACCGCACCGGCCGGCGTGACGAACGCGATGGCGGTGCCGTCGGCGGACCAGACCAGGTGCCGGGCGTCGGGGAGGTTGCGCCGCAGCGGGGTGAAGCGCCCGTCCGACAGGTCGACGACGCCGACCACGGCACGCTTCGCGCCGGCGCCGACGTCGCGGACGATGAGCTGGCGCGCGTCCGGCGACCAGGCCGGGGCGAGCTGGTCGCCATCGACGCCGCGCCGCAGGATCCGGTCGTTCTCCCGCCCGGCCAGGTCGGCTATGTGCAGCGCGCCGTCCCCGGTGACCCAGGTGACCCACTTGCCGTCCGGCGAGACGGTGGCGTTGCGCGCCGCCTCGGGTGGTAGTTCGCAGCGGTAAACCGGTCGGACCATGCCCGGTTGCCAGGAGACGAGCCGATACTTGCCGGTGGCCAGGTCCGGGTGCCGCGCGAGGTAGAAGAGCTCGTCGACGGTCGGCTGCGGTGTGTGGGTGGCCCAGCCCTCCGGGTCGCGCCAGGGGGGCCGCTGCTCGGCGACCGCGCAGCTCGTCGAGGCTTCGACGGTGCCCGGCAGGGGCGCGTCTCCCCCGGCCGGGGCGAACACGCGTGCGGTGGTGAAGATCGTCGCACCGACGAGCACCGCGGCACCGGCACCGGCGGCGGCCGCCCGGCGCATCGCGAGCCGGCGGGCCGTCGCGCGTACCCGGTCGCTCAGGTCGACGAGTTCCACGTCCGAGGCCAGCGTGTCGAGCGCGTGGCGCAGGAGGTCGGTCACTGTTCGCGCCTTTCCGTGAGGGAGCTGAGTTCGGGAGCCACGACGCGCAGGCGCGCCAGCGCCTTCGAGGTCTGCGACTTGACGGTGCCGATCGTCACGCCGAGCAGGGCGGCGGCCTCCGCCTCGGTGCAGTCCTCGAAGAACCGCAGCACGAGGACCGCACGCTGCCGGGCGGAGAGCTTGAGGAGGGCGGCCCGCATGGACAGGCGCAGGTCCGTCGCGGCCATCGCGTCGGTGTACGCGCCGCCCCGCGGCTCGGGCGGCTCGGCGGTCACCCACTCCGGGACGCGGCGGCGCCGCCAGATGGAGATCTGACTGTGGTACATGACCTTGCGCGTGTACGCCTCGAGGAAGGCCGGATCGCGGAGCCGGCGCCACCGGCGGTACGCCTTGGCGAGGCTCGTCTGCACCAGGTCCTCGGCGAGGTGCTGGTCGCCGGTCAGCAGGTAGGCGGCGCGCAGCAGGGCCGGCGTGCGCACCTTGACGAACGCGTCGAAGTCTCGCACCTCCGCCGCCGCAGGCAGCCTGATCTCCTCTTTTGCGGACAGTTCCCAGGTCACGCGGCTCTCCGATGTCCGGCGTCGGGGTGACTCATCTTCTTGCGCCACCCCTGACGCCGGAAAGCCCTTCGACGGTTGCCGCCGACCGGTGCCAAACCGCGCGACCCAGCCGTCACAGTGTTACGCGCATCGACAAACATCGAGAAGACGGCCGCCCCCACCAGCGATGATCGTCCACGATGGACACGTTAACGCGGGCACATTAGACTCCTGGTCTATGGGAGCGCTCCCAAGGCGCGCCCACCACAACGGAATACACGGGGGAGGACGTCGATGCGCGTCGGTAGAAGCGTGCTCGCGGCGGTGGTGTCGCTCGCGCTCGCGTTGGGCGGTGGTGCGGCCGCGCGGGCAGATCCGGCCACACCGGACGGCTGGCGGGTAAAGCGCGGCGACAAAGGGTTCGAGCTGATTTGGCACGCACCGAAGCGGGTGCCGATCGGCGACGCGATGGTCACTTTCCACGCCGGTGACCGACTCTTGGGGCAGCCGGTGGCGGCGCGCGACCAGCGCACGTTCCGCCTCGCCGTCGACGGCGTGGCGGCGCGCGACCTGGCCGGTCTCCAGGTCCGGGCCGGGGGCCGCCGCCTTGACGTGCCGGTCGCCGACCGTCCGGGCGCGGTCGCCGGGAAGGCTTTCGCGGCGGCGCAGCTGCCGCCCAACCCGGTCGACCCGGGCACGCCCGGCTCGTTCGCCACGATCTCCGGCGAGTACACGCTGCCGGACATCCAGCTGCCCGGCTACACCGCGCCGGTGGAGATGCGCGGGCTCGTCGTGGCGCCGCAGGGCGCGTCGGGCCAGCGCCCGCTGGTGCTCTTCCTGCACGGCCGGCACGCCACCTGCTACCAGGGCACGGCGGAGCCGACACTCGACTGGCCGTGCCCGGCCGGCTGGACGCCGGTGCCGAGCTACCGCGGCTACCAGCGGGCCCAGCAGCTGCTCGCCTCGCAGGGGTACGTGACCGTGTCCATCTCCGCCAACGGCGTCAACGCGCAGGACGGTGTCATCGCCGCGCCGCGCGACGGTGGCGCGCAGGCCCGCTCGTCGCTGGTCCGCACCCACCTGGCGCGCTGGGCCGACTGGGCCGGCACCGGCCGCCCGAGCGCGCCCGCCATCGTGCGGTCGGCGCCGGTGACCGACATGACGCGGGTGCTGCTGTTCGGCCACTCGCGCGGTGGCGAGGGCGCCAGCCGGGCCGCGGTCGACAGCCTCACCCCGCCGCCGGCCGGCCAGGACGGGTACACCGGCACGGTGCGCTGGCAGATCCGCGGGCTCGCGCTGGTCGGACCGACTGCCCTTTCGCAGAACCCGGCGCCCGACGTGCCGTCGATGACGATCCTGCCCAGCTGCGACGGTGACGTCGCCGACCTCGAAGGCCAGCAGTACGTGGACGCGACCCGCCGGGTCGGCCGCGGCTTCGCCTTGCACAGCGCGGTCTTCGCGATCGGCGCCAACCACAACTACTTCAACACCGAGTGGACGCCCGGCCTGTCGGCGGCGCCGTCGTTCGACGACTACCCCAGCCCGCACGACCCGGTGTGCCGTTCGGTCTCCCCCACCCGGCTGACGCCCGACCAGCAGCAGAAGGTCGGCGCCACCTACGCCGCCGCCGCGGCCGCGACTTTCGTGGCCGGCAACGACCAGGTGCGGCCGCTGCTCGACGGCTCCGGGTTCCGGGCCCCGTCGGTCGACCCGGCGGTCGTGCTCAGCCACGCGATCGGCGGCAACCGCACGCCGCTCCTGGTGCCTGAAGCGTCCACAGTGGTCAGTGGTACGGGCGGCGTGCTGTGCGAGCAGGTGACGACCTGCGACAACTCGCGAGCCCCGCACTTCGACCAGTTCGGGCCGGTCCGCCCCGAGGCCGGCCGTTACGCGGTGCGGGTGCACTGGACCGCGCCGGGCACCCCGGTCAGCCTCCGGCCCCCGGCGGCGGTCTCGCTGTCCAACGCCCAGGCCGTGGCCCTGCGGGTGGTCGTGCCGGCCGGCTCGCCCGGCACCCAGTTCGACGTCGCGATCACCGACAGCGCCGGCCGGCGGGCCACGCTCGGCACCACCACGCTCGACCCGATGCCGTCGCCGACCCAGACGTCGTACGACTGGGCGCAGGAAGTGCGGATGCCGCTGACCAACGCCACGGCCGCCGGGCTCAACCTCGCCCAGATCGCGACGCTGGAGATCGTGCCACGCGCCGGCGAGACGTGGGCCCGCGTCTGGCTGATCGACGCCTGGGGCTGGCGCCCCGGCCTGCCGGCGCCGCAGGCGGCCTCGCTGCCCCGCGTCGACCTCGGCGAGCTGACCGTCCAAGAAGGAGACTCCGGCACCGTCACCCACCAGGTGCCGGCCCGGGTCACCGGCAGCGGCAACGGCCAGGTACGCGTCTTCGTCGTAGACCCGGTCACGGGCACGGCGACGGCGAGCGTGGTCCCGGTGCCGCCGGGCAGCACCAGCATCGCCATCCCCATCCAGGTCACCGGCAACACCCAGCCGGGCGACGGCCGCACGTACATCGTGGCCGCCAAGGCCATCAGCGGCGCGTCGGCCGGCGACGTCTACGGCGTGCTGACCGTCCAGGACGACGACGCCTAGCCCGCGGGATAGAGATTTTCGGGCGCCCCACACCTTTCGGAGTCGCGGTGGCTTGGATCCACATTCCTGTTAGGACCGAGATTTGAGCTACCGCGACGTCCGTCGTGGTCCAGACCGCTGCTCCCGCGGCCTCACCCGTCCGCCGCTGGTCGCGCCCACCCCGGCGGCTGCGCTGAGCCTTACGGCTCTGGCGCCGTACGCACGACGGCGTGAACGCGGCGGTGCGCTCAGCTGACGCGAACCCGGGAAACCTGTCTCGAAAGGGACCCTGACTCCGAAAGGTCTCTAGATCCGTGGGTAGAGCGGGGTATAGCCGAAAGTACGGCGTGGACCGTCTTTGGCCGCTGTGGAAGGGCGGTGGCACGCCCATAGCTTGAGGTCGTGACTGCCGATCTGCGGACGCCACCAGCGGGACCCACCGCCCCGACCGCGCGGGCGTTGGGTCCCGACCTGGCGCGCGGCTTCATGCTGCTGTTCATCGCGCTGGCCAACTCGCACTACTTCCTGCGCGGCTCCCCGGTGCTGGGCGGCTACCCGCTGGACGGCTCCGCCGTCGACTCGGCGGTCGCGTGGCTGATCTCGACCTTCGTCGACGGCCGGGCGTTTCCGATGTTCGGGCTGCTGTTCGGCTACGGCGTCGCCCACATCGTGCGCCGCCAGGAGGGGCGCCGGCCGCGTGACGTGCGGCGGCTGCTGTGGCGGCGCGGCGCGGTGCTCGTCGTGGTCGGCCTGATCGACGCGATGCTGTTCTTCGTCGGCGACATCCTCACCGCGTACGGCGTGCTGCTGTTCGTCGGCGCCTGGATGGTGCGCTGGAAGGACCGCTGGCTGCTCCTGACCGGCATCCTGTTCTTCGTGCTCGTCTCGCTGCCGGGCGAAGGCTCGCTCGCGATCAGCCGCGAGGGCCCGGACGCGTCGATGCTGGCGAACGCGGACACGATGTTCGCCGACCGGCTGCCGGTGGCGCTGTTCGTCGCCTTGGGCGGACCCATCGGCTTCATGTGCCCGTTCGTGATCGGCCTGCTGGCCGGCCGCCGCCGCGTCCTGGAGGAGCCGGAGCGGCACCGCGCCCTGCTGACCGTCGCCGCCACGGTCGGGATCGGCGCCGCGGTGGTCGGCGCCCAGCCGCTGTCGCTGATCCACGCCGGCGTCCTGAGCATCCCGGACCGGTCGGCACTCGAACTGCTCGGCCCCCTGCACGACAGCACCGGCGTCCTGGGCGGCATCGGCTACGCGGCCCTGCTGTCGCTGATCGCGCTCCGGCTGCGCGACCGCCGCGGCGCGGTGGTCGAGGCGATCGCGGCCACCGGCCAGCGTTCGATGACCTGCTACCTGGCGCAGTCGCTGGTGTGGGCCGCGGTCTTCACGCCGTTTCTGCTTGACATGTCCGGCACGCTCACCGTCGCCGGCACCGCCCTCCTGGCGACCGCGACCTGGACCGTCACCGTCGTCCTCGCCGACCACATGCGCCGCGCCGGATACCGCGGCCCCTTCGAGGTCCTCACCCGCCGCGTCACCTACGGCCGCCGCTAACCACCCACGCCCTCACCGCCCCCAGGCGCCCCCAGCGCCCCAAGAGGGCAGCCCTCTTGGGGCGGGGCGGGTGCGGGGCGGGCGAATCCGCTTTGTAACTAACCTGGTGGCGTGAGTGTCGACCTGGTTCTGCTGCGCGGCGTCTCCTACCGGGGGCAGGAGGTCACCGGGCAGCGGATGCGGGGGCTGCTCGCGCTGCTCGCCGGCGACCTGCGCACCGGGTGCAGCACGAGCCGGCTCGTCGACGGGCTCTGGCCCGAGGAGCCGCCCGCCAACCCGGTCAAGGCGCTCCAGGTCCTCGTGTCGCGGGCGCGCTCGCAGCTCGGTGCGGGGCTGATCGCCAGCACTCCCACGGGATACCGGCTGGCCCTCGCCGAAGACCAGGTGGACAGCGGCGCGCTGCTGGTGCGCGCGGCGGCGGGCGCCCGCCAGCTGCGGGCCGGCGACCACGCGGCCGCGCTCGCGCACGCGGAGGCGGGCCTGGCGCTGTGGGACGGCGCCCTCGCGGACGGCGCCGGGCTCGACGACCCGGTGGGCGCGCTGCGGGTCGAGCGGATGGCGGCGTACCGGTCGCTGGTGCGCGCACGGGCGCTGGCGCTGGCCCGGCTGGGGCGGCACGCCGAGGCGGTCGACGCGCTCGCCGGGCTGGCCGCCGAGCTGCCGCGTGACGAGGAGGTGCTGCTGGAGCTGCTGCGCTGCGAGGCGGCCACCGCCGGGCCGCCGGCGGCGCTGGCCCGGTACGAGGCCTACCGCCGGTCGTTGCGCGACGAGCTGGGCACCGACCCGGGGGCGGCGCTGCGGGAGGCGCATCAGCGGCTGTTGCGGGGCGACGCGCCGGCCGTCCGGCGGGGTGTGGCGGCCGAGCCCAACCAGCTGTTGGGGCGCGACGAAGACCTGGCCGCGGTGGCCGCGATGGTGCGGCGGTCGCGGGTGACGTCGATCGTCGGGCCCGGCGGTCTGGGCAAGACCCGCCTCGCGAACGCGGTCGGCCGGGACGCCGAGCAGCGGGTGGTCCACGTCGTGCCGCTGGCCGGCGTCACCACCGACGACGACGTCGCCCGGCAGGTGGCCTCCGTGCTGGGCGCCGCGGAGCCCGAGCTGGCGTCCGCGCTGGGCACCGGACCCGCCCTGCTGGTCCTCGACAACTGCGAGCACGTGATCCGTGGCGTCGCCGAGCTTGTGCGCGAACTGGTGTCGGCGCTGCCCCAGCTGCACGTGCTGACCACCAGCCGCACGCCGCTGGGCCTGTCGTCGGAGTCGGTGTACGCGCTGCCGGAGCTGAGCCTGCCGGCGATGGTGGAGCTGTTCACGCAGCGGGCCAAGGCGGCCCGCCCCGGCGTCGACCTGCCCGCCGACACGGTGGCCGAGCTGTGCCGCCACCTGGACGGGCTGCCGCTGGCGGTGGAGCTGGCGGCGGCCCGGGTCCGGGTGATGACGGTGGCCGACATCGCCGCCCACCTCGACGACCGGTTCGGCCTGCTGCGCGGCGGCCCGCGGGACGCGCCGTCCCGGCACCGGACGCTGCACGCCGTCGTCGCGTGGAGCTGGGCGCTGCTCGACCCGGCCGGGCAGGCGGCGATGCGCGCGCTGTCGGTCTTCCCCGGCGGGTTCACCGCCGACGCCGGCCGGCACCTGCTCGGCGGCGACGTGCTGGACACGCTCGAAGACCTCGTCGACCAGTCGCTGCTCAAGGTGTTCGACACCGGTTACGGCGCGCGGTTCACGATGCTGGAGACGGTACGGGAGTTCAGCGCGGCGCAGCGGGCCGCGGCCGGCGAGGACGACGGTGTCGCCGCCGGTTTCCTCGACTGGGCGCGGGATTTCGGGTTGGCGCGGCACGACGCGGCGTTCGGGCCCGACCCGGCGTCTACTGTGGAGCAGGTCCGGGCCGAGCGGGACAACCTCCAGCTGGCGCTGCACCAGGCGGTCGCGCGGGCCGACGGCGCCACGGTGGCGGCGACGACCGCGGTCCTCGGCGCCCTGTGGCTGATCGAGTCGGACTACGCCCGGATGCTGGCGCTGACCAGCGAGTCAGCCTGGGTGCTGTCGCACTACCGGCCCGGCCCGGAGCTCGTGGAGGCGACCCGGACGGCGGCGACGCTGTGCACCGGGTTCACGTTCAGCGCCGAGGGGCCGCGGGCGGTCCGTTCGCTGGTGACGCTGCGCCGGCTCCCGCCCGCACCGCCGGACACCCTGGTCCGGGCCGCGGCGCTCGTGCTGGCGGCGGTGCCGGACCTGGTGGCGGCGGACCCGCGGCTCAAGGAGATGTGCGGCAGCGACGAGCCGCTGCTGGCCGGCATCGCCAACGCCGTCGCCGCCTACATGTGGGAGTACGAAGGCGATCCCGACCGCGCGCTGTCCACGGCCGAGCGCGCGCTCGCGGTCCTCCGCGTGCAGCCGGTGCCGTGGGCGCGGCTCGTCGCCCACGCCCGGGTCGCCGACCTGCACATGCAGGCCGGGCGGGGCGCGCTGGCCCTGCCCCACCTCGAGGCCGCGATGCGGATCCTGGACGACGTGGGCATCCAGCACGAGACGCTGGGCATCCGGCTCGGCATCGTGCTGGCCAACCTCCAGCGCGGCGCCATCGACCTGGCCGAGCGGCAGCTGGCCCTGGTCGAGCCGGATCAGCCCGAAGACGCGGTGGAGCTGCGCTCGTTCAACCTCGTCGTGCGCGCCGAGATCATGCTGGTCCGCGGCCAGAGCGAGGCGGGCCTGCGGGTGTGGCGGCGGATCGCCGGGATGGTGCGCGAGGCGGTGGAGCGTGACCACCTGCCCGGCATCGAGAGCTGGGCGCTGGAGGTGGAGGCGGCGGCCGTCATCGCCCACGTCCGGCACGGCAAGGTCGATCTCGTCGCACCGCTCGTCGCCGCGCTGCCGGCGCGGCTGTCCACGCTGCTGGCGGCGCTCGCCGCGAAACGGTCGTCCCTGACCGGCTTTCCGCTCGGCGGCGCGCTGCTGCTCGCACTGGCCACAGTGGACCTGGATCGGGGCGCGACCGCCTCCGGGATACGCCTGACCGCGCTGGCCGAGCGGTTCCACTACCTGCGTGGCTTCCGGCCTGCCATGTCGCCCGAGGAGGCACGCCGGACCGCCGAGCAGGCCGACAAGGCGGCGTACGCGGAAGCTGTCTCCACCTACGCCGCCGTGCCCCCCGACGAGCTGCCCGCGGCCGCCACGGCCGCGCTGCGGGAGCGACCTCAGGCCTGACGGTTGTACAGCCTCTTCGCCCACAGGTAGCTGAGCAGCGCGATCCCGACCGACCAGCCGACCGCGACGGCGGCGCTCGCCCCGATCCCGGTGCCGAGCAGCAGCCCGCGGACCGTCTCGATGTTCGGCGTGAACGGCTGGTACTCGGCGAACCAGCGCAGCCCCACCGGCATCGAGTCGGTGGGCACGAAGCCGCTGCCCAGGAACGGCAGGAACACCAGCGGCTGCGGGGTGTTGCTGGCGCTCTCCACGGTCTTCGCCGCGAGGCCCAGGGCCACCGTGAGCCAGGTGAGGGCGAAGGCGAACATCGCGAGGACGCCGACCGCGGCGAGCCACTCCACCACGGTCGCGTTCGGCCGGAACCCGATCGCGAGCGCGACGCCGACGACCGCCACGACGGCCACGAAGGTCTGCACCATCGCGCCGGCGACGTGGCCGGTCAGCACCGAGACGCGGGCGATGGCCATCGTCTTGAACCGGGCCACGATGCCCTCGGTCATGTCCATCGCCACGGATATCGCGGTGCCCATGGACACGGCGGCGACCGCCATCATGACGATGCCCGGGGTCACGTAGTCGACGTACGCGCCGCGACCGCCCGAACCGGTGCCCAGACCGTTGCCGAGCGTGCCGCCGAAGACGTACACGAACAGCAGCAGGATCAGCACCGGCACGGCCAGCAGCTGGAGGGTCAGCGCCGGATAGCGCCGCATGTGCGTGAGCTGGCGGCGCACCATGGTGGCCGAGTCCGCCAGCGCATAGGACATCGTGCTCATCGAACGGCCTCCATCTTCTTCTCCGTCAGGGACAGGAACACGTCGTCGAGGTCGGGGGTGTGCACGGTCAGCTCCGCCACCTCGATGGAGGCGTCGTCGAGCCGGGCCAGCAGTGCCCGCAGCGAGTGGACCGCCCCGTCGTGCGGCACCTGGAGCAGGAGCGCCTCGTCGTCGCGGCTCACCGCCCCGAGCGTGCGGGCGGCCAGGTCGAGCTCGGTGCGGTCGGCGAAGCGCAGGTTGATGTGCCCGCCGGGGATGCGGCGCTTCAGCTCGTCCGGCGTACCCTCGGCCACCACCCGGCCCTGGTCCAGCACGGCGATCCGGTCGGCGAGCTGGTCGGCCTCCTCCAGGTACTGCGTGGTCAGGAAGATCGTCACCCCGTCGGCCACGAGCTCCCGGATGATCTGCCACAGCTCGCGGCGGCTGCGCGGGTCCAGTCCCGTGGTCGGCTCGTCCAGGAAGATCACCCGCGGCGCGCCCACCAGCGTCATCGCCAGGTCCAGCCGCCGCCGCATGCCGCCGGAGTACGTGGCGGCCAGCTTGCCGCCCGCCTCCACCAGGTCGAGCCGCTCCAGCAGCTCCGCCGCCCGCCGGCGGCCCTCCCGCCGGCCCAGGTGGTGCAGGTCCGCCATCAGCCGCAGGTTCTCCTCGCCGGTCAGCAGCTTGTCGACCGCGGAGAACTGGCCGGTCATGCCGATCGCGGCGCGTACCGCGTCGGGCTCGCGGCGCACGTCGTGGCCGGCGACCTCGAACTCGCCCGCGTCGGCGCCGATGAGCGTGGACAGGATGTGCACGATCGTGGTCTTGCCGGCACCGTTCGGGCCGAGCAGCGAGAAGGTCGTGCCCGCGGCGACGGACAGGTCGATGCCGTCGAGCACCACCTTCTCGCCGTACGACTTGCGCAGCCCGCGCACCGCGATCGCGGGCCGGTTCAGGTTTGCTGTCATGCCCGAACGGTCCCCGGGCCCGGTTTCACCACGGCAACGCGACGGCTACGTCGCGCATATGCGGCGGGGCTGACCGCCAATGACAGGCGGATGCAAGACAAGAGTGCGGTTTCACATCGCAAGTGCGTGTGGCTAGGCTACCGCTGTGACGGTGTTTCGGATCGGTGAGGCCGCCGAGCTGCTCGGGGTCAGCGCGGACACGGTGCGCCGCTGGGTCGACGCGGGCCGGGTCGCCGCGGGCCGCGACGAGCACGGCCACCGGGTGATCGAGGGCGTCGACCTGGCCGCGTTCGTGCGTTCCGGCGCGGACGAGCGGCCCGAGGAGTCGTCGGCGCGCAACCGGCTGCGCGGCATCGTCACCGCCGTGGTCAAGGACACGGTGATGGCGCAGGTCGACATCCAGGCCGGGCCGTTCCGGTTGGTGTCGCTGATGAGCCGGGAGGCGGTCGACGACCTCGACCTGCGGGTCGGGTCGGTGGCCGTCGCGGTGATCAAGTCGACGACGGTCGTGGTGGAGCGCTCCGCCCCCGCCGTCGCACCCAGAGGGAGGACCAGCTCGTGAGGATCCTGTCCGCGCTGACCGCCGTGGCGCTGCTGGGCCTGGCCGGCTGCGGCGACGGTGACGCACCGGCGGCGCCGGCGGCCGCTCCCGGTGTCACGGGCGGCGTCACCGTCTTCGCGGCGGCGTCCCTGACCGAGTCGTTCGACCGGATCGGCGAAGACTTCGAGGCGGCCTATCCGGGGACGAAGGTGACGTTCAGCTACGCCGGCAGCTCGCAGCTGGCCACCCAGATCAACGAGGGCGCACCCGCCGACGTCTTCGCGGCCGCCTCCCCCGCCACCATGAAGACGGTCACCGACGCCGGCAACGGCGACGGCACCCCGGTCACGTTCGTGCGAAACCAGCTCGTCATCGCCGTGCCCGAGGGCAACCCGAAGGGCGTGACCGGCCTGGCCGACCTGACCCGGTCCGGGGTAAAGGTCGCGCTCTGCGCGGAGCAGGTGCCGTGCGGCGCCGCCGCGAAGAAGGCGCTGGACGCGGCCGGCGTCCAGCTCACCCCGGTGACGCTGGAGCAGGACGTCAAGCAGGCACTGTCCAAAGTGAAGCTCGGCGAGGTCGACGCGGCGCTGGTCTACCGCACCGACGCCAAGGCAGCGGCGTCCGATGTGGACGGTATCGAGTTTCCCGAGTCGGCCGGCGCCGTCAACGACTACCCGATGGTGGTGCTCGAAGACGCGCCCAACAAGGCGGCCGCGCAGGCGTTCGTCGCCTACGTGCGGTCGGACGAGGGCATGGCGGTGCTGACCGCGGCGGGGTTCCAGGCGCCGCGATGACCGTCGCCACGCCTCGCCGGGTCGCCGGGCGGGCGCCGCTGCCGCTCGTCGTGCCGGCCGGCCTGGGTCTGCTCTTCCTGGTGCTGCCGCTGGCCGGGCTGCTGATCAGGGCACCGTGGACCACGCTGCCCGAGCGGCTCACCGAGCCGGGCGTGCTCACCGCGCTGCGCCTGTCGCTCCAGACGGCCACGCTGGCCATGTTGCTCTGCCTGGTGCTCGGTGTGCCGCTCGCGTGGCTGCTCGCCCGAGTCGAGTTTCCCGGCCGCCGGGTGGTCCGCGCGCTCGTCACCGTCCCCCTCGTACTGCCACCGGTGGTCGGCGGTGTCGCGCTGCTGCTGGTCTTCGGCCGCCGCGGCATCGTCGGCGGCTGGCTCGACTCCACGTTCGGCGTCACGCTGCCGTTCACCACCACCGGCGTCGTGCTCGCCGAGGCGTTCGTGGCGATGCCGTTTCTCGTCATCGCCGTCGAGGGCGCTCTGCGCGGCGCCGACACCCGCTACGAGGAGGCGGCCGCGACGCTCGGCGCCGGCCGCTGGACCACCTTCACCCACGTCACCCTGCCGCTGGTCGCACCCGGTGTCGCCGCCGGGGCGGTGCTGTGCTGGGCCCGCGCGCTCGGGGAGTTCGGCGCGACCATCACCTTCGCCGGCAACTTCCCCGGCCGCACGCAGACCATGCCCCTCGCCGTCTACCTCGCGCTGGAGACCGACCTCCAGGCGGCGATCGTGCTCAGCCTCATCCTGCTCGCGGTGTCCGTCACCATCCTGGCCAGCCTGCGCGACAAGTGGATCACGAGCCCATGACCACCGGCCCCCTGCTGGACGCGCACCTCGTCGTCGACCGGGGTGGGTTCCGGCTCGACATCCGCCTCGCCATCGACGAGGGCGAGGTGGTCGCGCTGCTCGGCCCCAACGGCGCCGGCAAGACCACCGCACTGCGCGCGCTCGCCGGCCTCCAGCCCCTCACCGCCGGCTACATCACCCTCGAAGGGCTCGACCTCGACCGCCCGGACCGTCGCGTGTGGACACCGACCGAGCGCCGGCCGATCGGCGTCGTCTTCCAGGACTACCTGCTCTTCCCGCATCTGTCCGCATTGGACAATGTCGCGTTCGGCCCGCGCCGGCAGGGTGTCGGCCGCCACGACGCCCGCGCGCGGGCCGCCCGCTGGCTCGACCGCGTCGGCCTGGCCGACCACACCTCCCGCAAGCCCCGCCACCTCTCCGGCGGCCAGGCGCAGCGGGTCGCGCTGGCCCGCGCCCTCGCCGTCGACCCCGCGCTGCTGCTGCTCGACGAGCCGCTCGCCGCCCTCGACGCCCGCACCCGCCTCGACACCCGCGCCGAGCTGCACCGCCACCTGGCCGAACACCCCGGCGCCACCCTCCTGGTCACCCACGACCCGCTCGACGCGCTGGTCCTGGCCGACCGGCTCGTCATCGTCGAGCATGGCCGGGTGGTGCAGGAAGGCGACGCCGCCACCATCACCGCCCAGCCCCGCACCGACTACGTCGCCCGTCTCGTCGGCCTCAACCTCTACCGCGGCACCGCCGACGGGCACACCGTCCACGTCGGCGACGACTTCGCGCTCGCCACCGCCGACCGGCTCGACGGAGACGCCTTCGTCGCGTTCGCACCCGCCGCGGTCGCCCTGCACCCCGAGCGGCCCGACGGCAGCCCGCGCAACGTCTGGCCGGCCACCATCGCCGGCATCCAGCGCCACGGCGACAACCTGCGCATCCAGCTCGACGGCCCGATCGGCGTGGCCGCCGACATCACGCCGGCCGCCGCCGCCCACCTGCGGCTCGTCCCGGGCCAGCCGGTGTGGGTCGCGGTCAAAGCCGCCGAGACGCGCGCGTATCCCGCGGCCGGTTGACGGAGGGCCGTCAGTCCAGCGCCTCGAACATGTCGGTGAGCATCGGCGCCCCGGCCGGCCGCTCGGGCCGGGCGACGACCCACCACTCGCGGCTGACGAGCCGCTTCCAGCGCTCGAGGTCCGCCGGGTCGTCCGACATGACGTGGTGCTGGCTGCGGTGCTCGCCGAGGCCGGCGACGACCCGGTCGGCCACCGGCCGGCAGTCGACGGTGATGCCGATCTCCTCGTCCGGCACGCCGCGCATGTGGTAGGTCCGCGTCGGGTCGAAGACGAACAGCCCCATCGACGCCCGCTGTGCGTTCCACCGCCGGAAGACGGATTCGGGCAGCGCGCCGTGACACAGCCGCCGGAAGCCGCGGTCGGCCCGCGCCGCGAGCCGGTCAAAGGCGGTGTCGGTCGCGGCCCCGATCGCGATGTGGTCGGGATGCCCGAAGATGCCGTCCGGTCCGAACGTGGCCACCACGTCGGGCCGCTCCTCGGCCAGGATGGCGGCGACGCGGTCGGCCAGCTCCTCGGGCGGCACGCCGCTCACCGCCCCGTCCTCATAGCCCAGCCACTCGTGCCGGTCGGGCACCCGGCCGAGCGCCCGCCACGCCGCCTCGTCCTCGCCCCTCCGGATGGCGCCGAGCGTCTCCCGGGTCGCCGCGAACCCTTCCCGGATGTCACCGGCGCCGCCGTCGGTCGCGAGCACCAGCACAAACCTGAAGTCCGGGTCGTCGGCGTGCAGCGCGACCGTGCCGGCGATCCCATAGGCGTCGTCGTCGGGATGGGCGAAAACAGCGACAAGCGTTCGCGGCACCGCCGCATCATCCCACCCAAAACGTCGGATTTAGGCCGCGACACGTTTCCACACATTGACGCCCTCGAGAGATTTGAGCTACCGCGACGTTCGTCGTGGTCGCTGTCCGTTGCTCCCGCGGCCTCACCCGTCCGCTGTTGGTCGCGGTTACCAGTTGCTGTCGAGCTGCCCCGTTCGTGCGCCCGGCGGCGGCCGGTGGGCCGGCCTCGGATGCCCCTGTTTGCGATCTCGCCGCGTATTCGGCAGCGGGCATTGTGGGACAAACACCGCTGCACCGCGGGCCGCGCATCCGCCGAGCAACGGGCGACCGCGGCCAAACCCGAGGGCGAGCCGCGGGAGCGGACCAGACCACGGTCGACCTACGGTGAGTGGCAATGGTCTGGACCACGCAGGCGTCGTGGTAGCGCGGATCCCTTTGTTTTACCGGTGTTGGGGGTGAGCCATCGCCTCGGCCCGGGCGGGGCGGTGCACGGCGCGGGCGGGCAGGACACCTAGCGCGACCACCGCCGCGAAGCCGAACAGCAGGTAGTGGGCGGAGGTCAGCAGGTCTGGCGCGCCGAGGTTGACCAGCACGCCGGCGAGGGCGGCGCTGAAGGCGTTCGCGATGATGAGGACGGTGTTGATGCCGGCCGCGGCCTTGGCGCCCTCCTCCTCGCCGTCCGCGCTCGCCATCGCCGCCACCGTCAGGTGTGGGAAGGCGATGCCGATCCCGGCGCCGGCGGCGAAGAGCGTCGCGACCCATGCCGCTATCACCCAGCCGCCGGGCAGTTCGCGTTGGAGGGCGGCGTATCCGACCAGGCCGGCGGCCAGCAGCAGCGGGCCGGCGACGACGAGGGCGCGCACGGTGGTCGGGCGGGTCGCGTTCGCGGACCAGATCTGGTTGAGCGACCAGCCCAGCGACAGCGCGGCGCCGAGGAAGCCGGCGGCCAGTGGGCCCATGCCGCCCAGCTCCTGGCCGAACAGCGGGATGAACGCCTCGGTGCCGATGCCAAACGCGAGCACGCCGACCGTCACGTACACCCACACCAGGCGCGAGCCGGGCGCGAACGTCACCGCGGGCAGCACGCGCGTGCGCGCCGTGCGTTCGTGCCGCAGGAACCACGCCACCAGGCCGGCACCGGCGGCGAGCGCGGCCGCCGTCGCGAGTCCTTGCGGCAGCACGCTCGCGAGGCTGACCGCGGCGACGGCGGCGGTGAGCAGTGCCAGCGAGGGAACGGGGACCCGCGCGTCGGTGCGGTTGCGGCCGGTGTCCGGGATCACGCGGCGGACCAGCAGCGTCAGTGCGAGGGCGACCACCACGAGTACGACAAACGCCGGCCGCCACGCACCGAACTGACCGAACAGTCCGCCGACGGCCGGGCCGGCGACGTTGCCGACGCCCCACATCGCGGACACGAGCGCGGCACCGCGGGCCCACAGCCGTTCCGGGAGCGCGCGCTGGGTCAGCGCGTAGCCCAGGCCGGCCAGGAGCCCGCCGCCGAGGCCCTGGATCGCGCGCCCGACCAGCAGCACGGCCATCGACGGGCTCAGCGCGCTGACCGCCGATCCGGCCGCGAAGAGCAGGAAAGCCAGCGTGTACGCGGAGACGGCGCCGCGGGTCGTCAGCGTGCGGCTCACCAACATCGACGTGATCACCGAGGCGACCAGGAACGTGGTCATCGTCCAGGCGTAGTAGTCGGCGCCGCCGATGTCGTCGACGATCGTGGGTAGCAGGCTCGTCGTCAGGTAGACGTTGCTCGCCTCGAGCAGCACGCCACCGGCCAGCACGGTCGCGACCGGCGCGAAGCGCGGGCCGAGCAGCTCCCGCCAGCTACCGGGCTGTTCCATCGTCGATCGGGTCACGGCTCTGAACGTAGGACCTCAACCTCGCTTCAGGTCTAGCCGCGCGTTAAATGCCGCGCGTCACACCGCTCGACCGGGTTGAATCCGGATACATGACGCTACCCGCTGGATGGACCATCCGCCGGCCGACGCTCGACGACGTCGCCGAGATCCTGGCTCTGGTGCACGCGAGCGACCTGGCCGCCATGGGCGAGCCCGACTTCAGCGCCGACGACGTGCGGGAAGCCCTGGTGGGCAGCGCCTACATCTCCCCCTCGCGCGACTCCTTGCTCGCGTACGCGCCCGACGGCGCGCTCGGCGGCTGGGCCTACCTGGAAAACGACAACGGGGGCGACCACGAGTTCGTCGAGGTGTACACGCATCCGGAGACCGGGCAGGCGGCGCAGGCGCCGCTACTCGCGCTCACGCTCGCCCGGGTGGCGGAGCGGGCCCGCGAGTTCGGCCACGCCGCGATGACCGTGCGGGCCGGCGCGATCCCTACGGAAAAGGGGTACATCGCGACGCTGCGCGACGCCGGGTTCGAGTTCGTCAAGCGGTACGCGCGGATGCAGCGCTCCCTCGCGGACGTGCCGGCCACGCCGCCGCCCACGCCCGACGGGGTGTCGATCCGGCCGGTCGACCCGGGCGACGACGGCGACATGCGGCTGTTCCACCGGATCCTCGACACCGCGTTCCGGGACACGCCGGACTACCGGCCCCGCACGTACGAGCAGTGGCGCGAATGGGTCGACGGCCAGCCCTCGGTGGCCTGGGACGAATGGCTCGTGGCCACCGCCGACGGCACGCCCGCCGGCATCCTCCAGTCCTCCAACCAGTCCCTTGAGGACGATGAGGGCTGGGTCAAGATGCTGGCCGTGGCGCGCGAGCACCGCCGCCGTGGCATCGGAGAGGCGTTGCTGCGCCGGGCGTTCGCGCTCTACGCGGCCAAGGGCCGGGCGAACGTCGGGCTCGGCGTCGACCTGGAAAACCCCACCGAGGCGGCCCGCCTCTACCACGCGGTGGGCCTGACAGCGGTGTACGAGGCCGACATGTTCGAGCGGACGGTGACCGCGGCCTGAGCCCGGCCTCGGACAGCGCGGCGCCGGGCCCTTGACGGGGGCGGGCGGCGTGGTTGACACTGCCCAAACCGGAAATCGATGTTCACGCTAACAGCAGGACGGTCGACATGCGCGTTCTCGTTGCCACCGTCGTGGCGGCGGCTGCCCTCGTCACGGCGCCGCCCGCCGCTCGGGCCGCCGACGTCACGGACGGTCTCGCGCTCTGGTACAAGCTGGACGCCACCTCCGGCAGTGCCGCAACCGACTCGTCCGGGCACGGCCGGCACGGCACGGTCAACGGCACCGCGGCCTGGGGCGACGGGCTCGGCTTCAACGGCACCGACACCTACGTGCGGCTGCCCGACAACGTCGTGGGCGGGCTCGACTCGATCACCGTCGCGATGGACGTCTTCGTCGACCCGGCTCAGGCCACGCCGTACTTCATCTACGGCTTCGGAAACTCCAGCGGCGCCAACGGCAACGGCTACCTCTTCGCCACCGGCGACCAGCTGCGCACCGCGATCGCCTCCGGAAACTGGTCGACCGAGCAGAACACCCGGCCCGCCGCCGGCCGCAACCTCTTCCGCGGCGCATGGAAACACCTCGCCTACACGCAGACCGGCACCACCGGCGTGCTGTACGAAGACGGCGTGGAGGTCAGCCGCAACTCCAGCGTCACCATCACGCCCGGCTCGATCGGCGCCGGCCTCACCACGGCAAACTACATCGGTCGCTCGCTCTACTCCGGCGACCGCTACTTCCGCGGAAAGGTCCGTGACTTCCGGGTGTACGAGCGGGCCATCAGCGCCACCGAGGTCGACCAGCTCGCCACCCCGGCCAACACCCGCGCGGTCGCCGACGACACCGCGGCCCTGAGCCTGGGCGACACCAGCGGCGTCACCGGCGACCTCGCGCTGCCGGCCACCGGCCGCTACGGGTCGCGCATCACCTGGGCCAGCAGCGACACCTCAGTGGTGTCGGAGACCGGTGCCGTCAGCCGGCCGCCGGCGGGCGGCCAGGACGCGCGGGTCACGCTCACCGCCACGCTGACCCGGGGCGGGGTCAGCGACACCAAGACGTTCGAGGTGACCGTGCTCGCCGACTTCGACGACGCCACGAAGGTCGCCCGCGCCGCCGCGGCGCTCACCGTGCACAACCTCGACGACGTACGCGGAAACCTCACGCTCCCGGCGGGCGGCGACTACGGCACCGCCGTCACGTGGTCGTCGGACCGGCCCGACGTCGTCTCGCCGACCGGCGAGGTGCACCGTCCGGCCGCCGGCGCGCCGGCCGCCTCGGTGCGCCTCGTCGCGACGGTGACGCTCAACGGGGCCGAGACCGCGCGCACGTTCACCGCCGTGGTGCCGCCACTGCCACCCCGGCAGGACCTCAAGGGGTACATGTTCAGCTACTTCACCGGTGAGGGCACGGCCAACGGCGAGCAGGTCTACTTCGGACTGAGCCACGGCAACGACCCGCTGCGCTGGCGTGAGCTCAACGGCGGCGAGCCGGTGCTCACCTCCACCCTCGGCGAGAAGGGGCTGCGCGACCCGTTCATCATCCGCTCGCCGGAGGGCGACAAGTTCTACCAGATCGCCACCGACCTGCGGATCTTCGGTAACGGCGACTGGGACGCGGCGCAGCGGACCGGCAGCAAGTCCATCATGGTGTGGGAGTCGACGGACCTCGTGCACTGGACCGACCAGCGGCTCGTGAAGGTCTCCCCCGACACCGCCGGCAACACGTGGGCGCCGGAGGCATACTACGACGAGAGCCTCGGCGCGTACGTGGTCTTCTGGGCGTCGAAGATCTACGCGGCGAACGACCCGGGCCACACCGGCGACACCTACAACAAGATGATGTACGCGACGACGCGCGACTTCCACACCTTCAGCGAGCCGAAGGTGTGGGTCGACCCGGGATACTCGGTCATCGACTCCACTGTGGTCAAACACGGCGGCACGTACTACAGGTTTACCAAGGACGAGCGAAACAACACCTCCAGCACCCCGTGCAGCAAGTTCGTCCTGGAGGAGAAGTCGACGACGCTGCTCGACCTGAGCTGGAGCTTCGTGGCCGACTGCATCGGCAAGGGCTCGATCAGCCAGGGCGAGGGCCCGACCATCTTCAAGTCCAACACCGAAGACAAGTGGTACCTGTTCGTCGACGAGTTCGGCGGGCGGGGCTACATCCCGTTCGAGTCGACCGACCTGGAGTCCGGGGTCTGGACGATGTCGACGGGCTACAGCCTGCCGTCGCGGCCCCGGCACGGCACGGTGCTGCCGGTGACCCAGGCCGAGTACGACCGGCTCCTGCGCGCCTACGCGGCGGACCAGCTCGTGGAAAGCGTCGAAGACGTGGCCGTGCGGACCAAGGTGGGCACCGCGCCGGTCCTGCCCGCGACCGTGGTGGCCCGGTACGCCGACGGCGTGTCCCGCCCGGCCGCGGTGACCTGGGACGCGGTGCCGCCGGCGGCGTACGCGAAGCCGCGCACGTTCACCGTCGGCGGCGCGGTCGCCGGCAGCGACACGGTGCGCGCCACGGCCACCGTCACGGTGACCCGGCGCGCGCCGGAGACGCCGAACGACCTGGTGGTCCACTACAAGTTCGACGAGACGGACGGGCGCGTCGCGCGTGACTCCTCCGGCCACGGCTACCACGGCACGTACGCCCGCCCGCCCGCGTGGGGCGCCGGTGTCCACGGTGGATCGTTCGTCATGTCAGGTGGAGCCAGCTCGCCGTACGTCAGCATTCCGAACGGCGTGCTGAAGGACGCCGACAGCGTCACGGTCTCCGCGTACGTCAAGTGGCCCGCGTCCACGACCGTCAACCAGTGGCTCTTCGGGCTCGGGCCGGACAGCGACAAGTACCTGTTCGTCTCGCCGTCCAACGGCAGCCGGGCGTTCTACTCCGCCATCACCACCGGCAGCTGGCAGGCCGAGTCGAAGCTGAGCGGGTCGGCGTTCCCGTCCGGCAGCTGGCAGCACGTCGCCGTAGTGGTCGACGGGGCGGCCCGCGCCGCCACCCTGTACCTGAACGGCGTGCCCGTGGCGCGCGCGGCAGACGTGCCGGCGAAGCCCGCCGACCTGTACGACCCGGCCAAGCCGTACTCCGGCTACATCGGACGGTCGCTGTACGGCGCCGACCCGTACTTCGCCGGCGAGGTCGACGACTTCCGGATCTACCGCCGGGCGCTGCCGACGTCGGAGGTGCTGGAGCTGGCCGGCAACACCACCGGGATCGCCGCGGTCACGCTGCCGGAGCTGAAGGTCGACGCGCTCGTCGACGACGCGGCGAGCCGGGTGGTGCTGCCCGTCAAGCCCGGCACCGATCTGCGTGCGCTGGCGCCGCACTTCGTGCTGGCCCGGGGTGCGAAGATCAGCCCCAAGTCGGGGAAGGTGCGCGACTTCCACAAGCCGGTCACGTACACGGTGACCGGCTCCGACGGCCGCAGTCGCACGTGGACAGTGACCGCCACGGTGATGCGCAGCCCGGTGCTGCCGGGCCTCTACGCCGACCCGAACATCGCCTACCTCGACGGCCGCTACTACATCTACCCCACCACGGACGGCTTCGCCGGGTGGAGCGGCACCCAGTACAAGGCGTTCTCCTCGACCGACCTGGTGCACTGGGAGGACCACGGCGTCGTGCTCGACCTCGGCCCGGACGTCACCTGGGCGGACAACAGCGCCTGGGCACCGGCGGTAGCGGCGCGAAACGGCAAGTACTACCTCTACTTCAGCGGCGGCATGGCCACCGGCGACACCCGCAAGCACCTGGGCGTGGCGGTCGCCGACTCCCCCACCGGCCCGTTCCACGACGCGCTGGGACGCCCGCTCGTCCCGGCCGGCACCTACAGCGGCCAGATGATCGACCCCGCGGTCTTCACCGGCCAGGATGGACAGTCCTATCTGTACTGGGGCAACGGCAACTCCTACCAGGTGCCGCTCGACGACGACATGGTGTCGTTCGACCCGGCGCGGGTCCGCACGTACCACCCCGCGAACTACAACGAGGGCTCGTTCGTGGTCGAGCGTGACGGCGTCTACTACTTCATGTGGTCGGAAAACGACACCCGCGACGAGAACTACCAGGTGGCGTACGCGACCGGCGACTCCCCACTCGGCCCGTGGAGCGAACGCAAGGGCGTCATCCTCCAGAAGGACCTCGCGCTCGGCATCAAGGGCACCGGCCACCACTCGATCATCCAGGTGCCGGGCACCGACGAGTGGTACATCGTCTACCACCGCTTCGCGATCCCCGGCGGCGACGGCACGCACCGGGAGACCACGATCGACCGGCTCGAGTTCGACGCGGACGGCGCCATCGAGAAGGTGGTGCCCACACTGGAGAGCATCGACCCGGTGGTCAACCTGGCACCCACCATCACACAGGCGGCCGGACCGGTCGGCCCGGTCGCGCTCGGGGCGGAGGTCACGGTGACCGCGGGCTTCGCCGACGGCAACCGTGCCGACCGGCACGCGTGCACAGTGGACTGGCAGGACGGCCGCGTCTCGGCCGGCACCGTCACCACCGGCACGTGCACGGCGTCCCGCGTCTACGAGACGGCCGGTGTCTACCGCCCGACGGTCACGGTCACCGACGGCCGCGGCGGCACGGCCACCACCGCCGCCGGGTACACCGCCGTCTACGACTCCGGCACGCCACACGTCGCCGCCGCCGGCGTGATCGACCCGCGCGGCTGCGGCGAGGCGTTCGGCCTGGCGGCCGGCACGGCGGCGGGCCCGGCCCCGATCGCGCTCCGGCTAGCCTTCCGCGGCAAGGAGTTCGCCGCCACGTCGTACGACCGGCTCGCACTCACCCGCACCCGCGCGGAGTACCGCGGCACCGGCACGATCGACGGCGCCGGCGGCTACGCCTACACGGTGACGCTCACCGAGGCCGGCCGCGTCACCGTGACCCTCACCGACGCCCGCACCGGCCGCACCGTCCACGAGGCCCGCGGCCCCCTGACGGGAGGCGTCGTCATCGCCCGCTGAAGTCCAGATTTGCCCACGTCCGCGCCAGTTGCGAACGGCATGCGCGGGGTTCCCCGGGGAAACGTGGAGCGCCGCGGAGCGTCTTCTTGGAGTGTTTCCCGCGGGCACCGCTCGCGGACGGGCGAGGTCGTGGCCCCGCTGTCCACTCGCACCACCGACCCCAGCAAGATCTGTCAGCTTCAGGCCGCCGCGGCGACGTGGGATTGAACGGCGGACCCGGCTCCCCTCCGGAAGCTCCGCTAGGGACGGATCCGTGCGGTCTTGATGAACGGCGCCCTGGAAACTGGCCCCGACAACGCAAGGCCAGTCACCTGGAGGCAACATGAGAACACGGGTTTCGCGCCTGCTGTTGGGCTCCGCGGTCGTCGCGGCCGGGGTCCTGGGCACGGCCAGCGCGGCGCACGCGGTGCCCACCGGCTGCTCGTTTCTGACCGGGCAGCCGGCGGACACGGCGGCGGTGCAGTGCACGTCCGGCACGGGGGAAGTGCGCGTGGTGGTCGAGTGCACCATCTTCCCGCCCGGCCGGGATCCGATCAGCACCCTGCACCTCGGTCGGTGGGTCGGCGTCGGCGCGATCTCCAGGGCCGAGTGCCGCGGCGGTCCCGTCCTCACGGACCGCTGGTTCGAGGTGCGCTGAGGATCAGTTGGCGCAGATCAGCTGTGCCCGCACCCACCACGTGCCGGATGTGGCGTTGTTTTCGTACGCCTGCACGTGCGATGTGAGCGGCAGCGCCGGGGTGGTGAGCCGCATCTGGTCGACCACGATGTCGCCGAGGTCGGCGGCGGTGTTGGCGCCGGCCACCATCCCGGCGCCGTGCGCGCGGGTGCCGGTCAGGCACTGGGCGTCCTCGTCCTTCGGCGAGGCGGAGCTCTGCTCGAAGCCCTGCGTCTGGCGCATCGCCATGGTCGGTGCCGGCGGCCCGCAGACGGCGTACGCCGTGATGCCCCAGCCCGCCGCCGGGATGGTGGCGCTCCGGTCGAAGGTGGCCGCCACCGTCACTCCCTTGTGGGCGGTGTCGAGGACGACGCTGTTGACGAACGCGTTGCCCGCCGCGCCGTCGAGGAAGAAGCCGCCGCCGTAGGCCTGGCCGCTCGCGCACTCGACGCGGGCGCTCTGGCTGCGGTTGGTGCTCTTGGCGACCTGCTTGAGCTCGCGGTGCATGCCCTCCACGTGCGGGCCGCAGATCGCCTGCGCGACCACCGACCAGGCCGTGGTGAGGCCCGCGTCGGCGTCGCGGTGGCGGCCAGCAGCGCGAGCGCCCGGCGTCTACTCGGTTTGGGGTTCATCCGTCCATCGTGGATGAGTGGCTTCATCGATCCGGCATGACATCGTTCATCGCCGCCAGGACGGTCCGGGCGCGCTCCTGGAGTATCCGTAACCCGATGCGATCGGCCGCGGTGAGCGCGCGCCGGCCGTACTCGACGGCCTGCTCGCTGCGGCCGAGGCCGTGACTTGCCGCGGCGAGGCCGATGAACGCCTCGATATGTGGGTAGCGTTCCTGGTCCGTGCCTGCCCGCTCCAGTGCCCGCCGGTGCAGCGCGATCGCCTCGCGGTCCTGGTGGAGGCGGTGGTGGACGGAGGCCAGCGTGTTGAGCGCGTCCACCTCGATCCGGATGTCGCCGAGCTCGCGGGCGTGGGTGAGTGCGGCGTGGGCCAGGTCGAGCGCCCGCCGGGGTGCGCCGCGATCGCGGTGCACCTCGGCCAGATCGCGCAGGGTGGTCGCCTCCACGCCGCGGTCGCCGATCTCCCGGGCGATCGTGAGGGCCCGGCTGAGATGGTCGAGCGCCTCGTCGAGCCGGCCGGCGGCGTGGCAGATCAGGCCGAGCGCGTCCAGCGACGCGGCCTCGCCCTCGCGCGATCCGGCCCGCCGGCGCAGGTTTACCGCCTGGGCGGCCGACTCGATGGCCTCGGGGAGCCGGCCGAGGTACCAATAGGTGCGGGCGAGGTGGTGGAGGGTGAGGGCCTCGCCGTTGAGCCAGCCGCCCCGCCGGTAGAGGGCCAGTACCCGCTCGTAGACCTGGGGAGCCTCTTCGATCTTGCCGGAGTCCCGGTACGCCGTGGCGAGTACCCCGAGGGCGGTGGCCTGGCCCTGCACCCAGCCGGCGCGTTCGGCGAGGGTGAGTGCCCTGAGGCAGAGCTCGATCGATTCCGGGTACCGGTACTCGCGGTGTTCGAGGTTGCTGAGGGTCAGCAGCAGGATGGCCCGTGCGCGGAGGTCGTCCTCGGCCTCGGTGGCGCGGAGCCCGGCCCGTGTCGCGCGGGCCAGGTCGACCGAGTGCAGGCGCAGCAGGAAGTAGCCGCGCAGCGTGTCGGCGAGCAGCCAGGCGGTCGGCCGGGGCCCGTGCTCGGCGGTGTACACGATCACGGCGACCAGGTTGGCCCGCTCGGCGTCCAGCCAGGCGAGTGCCGCCTTGTCCGAGGCGAAGTCGGGGCCGGGTACGTCGACGGGCGGCACGGGCAGGCGGAGGCGGTCGGGGTAGAGCAGCTTCGCCGCGGCGTCGGCGCCCGCCAGGTACCAGTCGAAGAGCCGCCGCAGCGCCGCCTGCCGCGCCTCGGCGGTGTCCTCGACCCGCGACCGGCCGGCCGCGTACTGGCGGAGCAGGTCGTGACTGGTGTAGCGGCCGGCCCGGTGCTCGGTGGACAGATGCGCGGCGGCGAGCCGTTCCAGGAGGCGGCCGGCCGCCTCCGCCGTGGTGCCGGCGAGCGCGGCGGCGGCGTCTGCGGTGAGGTCGGGCATCGGCGCCAGGCCGGCGAGCCGGAAGAGGCGCCCCGCGTCCGGCGCCAGCGCCCGGTAGGACAGCTCGAAAGCGGCCCGCACACCGGACTCCTCGTCATCGGCCTCCAGTGTGGACAGCGGGTCGCGGCGCAGCTCGGCGACGAGGTCTTCGACCCGCCACTCTGGATGGTCGAGCAGCGTGGCCGCGGCGAGGCGCAGCGCGAGCGGCAGGTAGGAGCACATCCGGGCCAGCTCGGTGGCGGCGCCGGGCTCGGCCGCCATCCGTTCGCCGCCGACGATCCGCTCCACCAGCAGCTGCGCCTCGTCGGCGCCGAGCACGTCGAGGCTCAGCCGCCGGGCGCCGTCGCGGGCGGACAGGCCGGACAGCCGGTGCCGGCTGGTGACCAGCACCAGGCACCCCGGGCTGGCCGGCAGCAGCGGGCGGACCTGCGCGGGCTCGGCCGCGTTGTCGAGCAACACGAGCACGCGGCGTTCGGCCAGCAACGAGCGGTAGCGGGCGGCCGCGGTGCTCTCCTCCGCCGGGATGTCGCCGGCCGGCACGCCGAGGCCGGTCAGAAACTGCGCCAGCGCGTCGATCGGCCGCACCGGCTCGCTTTCGGCGTGGCCGCGCAGGTCGACGTAGAGCTGCCCGTCCGGGAAGCGTTCGGCGACCCGGTGTCCCCAGTGGACCGCCAGCGCGGTCTTGCCGATGCCGGCCGTGCCGGTGATCGTCGAGATCACCATCGCGGTCTCCCGGCGGTCGCCTCCGGGCAGCAGCTCGTCGAGCTGCTTGAGGTGCTCGCGGCGACCGGTGAACCCGGCCACGTCGGCGGGGAGCTGGCGGGGAGTCGGCGCGGCCGGTGCCGGCGCGACCGTGGTGTCGTTGTTGAGGATCGCGGTGAACTGCCGCTGGAGCGCGGGTGCCGGGTCGAGCCCCAGCTCTTCGGCGAGAAGGGTCCGCAGCTGGTGGTACACCTGAAGGGCGTCGGCCTGCCGGCCGCCGCGGTGCAGCGCGAGCATGAGCTGCCCGACAAGCCGCTCGCGGAGCGGGTTGGCCGCCACGAGCTCGGTGAGGTCGCCGACCACCTCGTCGTGGCGACCGAGCCGCAGCTCCAGCTCGCAGCGCTGCTCGATCGCCGTCAGCCGTTGCTCGTCCAGCCGCGCCGCCGCCGCCTCGACGGCCTGACCGGCCAGGCCCAGCAGCGCCGGCCCCCGCCACAGCCGGAGCGCCGACCGCAGCGCGTCGACCGCCTCGGCGAGCCGGTCGTCGGCGGCCAGCGCCGCCGCCCTCGCGACCCCGTCTTCGAAGACCTGGGAGTCGAGCTCACCGGGCCGCGGCTGGGCCCGGTAGCCACGGCCGTCGGCGACGATCGTGGCGCCGGCCTCCCCCAGCTGGCGGCGCAGCGCCGAGATGTCGTTTTGCACCTGCCGCCGCGCGGTGGCGGGCGGGCGCCCGTCCCAGATGGCGTCGATCAGGTGGTCGAGCGAGACCACCTGATCCGGATGGGTCAGCAACATCGCGAGCAGCGTGCGCGGCCGGCGGCCGCCCAACGCCACCGGGCCCGCTTCGCCGATCACTTGCAGCGGCCCCAGGATGCGGAACTCCACCCACTGCCCTCCGGGTCAGTGCCTGCCGTCCCAATGACGGACATCACTGTACAAGTGGGCGATGGTGAATGGGTAACCCGATCAACAGCCGCCCCGGATGCCGGGCGTTCGGGTGCCCGGCATCCGGCGTCGGTCCACGTCGGTCAGGTCAGCTCACCGCTGATCGGCTCGCCTCCTTCCGGGGTGGGGCAAGCGCACTCGAACTCTTCCGGTTCCGGGATCTGGTCGGCGAGCCATTCGCCGGGCGCGTCCATGATCGAGCCGTCGGCCAGCCCTTCGACCAGCGAGTTGTACATCTCGGGATAGTCCTGCTGTGCGATCCAGGACAGGCCGTTGAGGACGTCGCGGGCCACGCCCGGAGTGGCTCCCCGCTCGGCGATCCAGGTGTTGCCCATCGTGAACCACCAGCCGGCGCCAGGCGGGCCGACGGAGACTCCGGGCAGGATGGCGACCGTGCCGCGGAAACTCAGGACGCCGGTCTCGCGATCCTCGCTCAGGCTCGCGCAGACGGTGACCGAGGCGCCCCCGATGCCGCCGGATCCGCCGCCCAGGCACACCCCGGGGCCTTCCAGCTCCTGGAGGCTCTGCGCGTTGGTGATGAGGCCTTCCAGCGTGAGCGCGTCGCTATTGATCCGGCCGCCGGACAGGGTGACGAGCTGGCCGTAGTTTTCGGCCGTCACGAGGTAGCAGCCGTCGATGGAGGTGCGCAGCAGCCGGGACGCGGCCGTGGCGCAGACGCCGATGCCCGGTACGTCCGTGCCGTTCTTCAGGTCCTCGTACGCCTGCCTGATCGCGTCGAGGACCGAGCCCTCCAGCGGCGGCGTGCCCGCACCCTCCTGGCTCGGCGACGCCTGCATGTCGGCGATCATCGCGCCGACCGCCGCACCGACCTGGCTGGCCGCCGACGTCGCGGACGGAGCGTTGATCCACGTGCCGCCGCTGTTCTGGCACTCGATCTCGCCGGTCGCGCACTCCAGCGGGATGAGCCCGCTCGGGTCGGAGAACGCCGCCGGGTTGTTGAGCCCGTACGCGTACGGGTTGATGGATTGCGGGTTCGCGATCTCGAAGAGCGGGTCCGGCGAGATGAACCGGCCGAGTCCGGGGTCGTAGTAGCGGGCGTTGAGATAGTTGAGACCGGTGGCCTTGTCCTCGACCTGGCCGATGAAGCCGCGATCCGTGGCGGTCGTGTCCGCCGTGCGCGGCCTGCCGTAGGGCTGGTAGGCCCGGACCTTGCTCGGCGCCGCCCCGCCGCTGGGCACGGTGAGCTGCACCGAGCCCTGGTTGTCGGTGGCAAGGTACTCGACCCCGCCGGTGGTCCGGATCGCGGTCTGGTTGCCGCCGAACGCGTACGTGCGCACCGCGCTCGCCGAACCGGAGGACGGCTTGGTGACCTCGTGGTCCTGGATGTACAGGGTCGCGCCCTGCGGGGTGCGGCGCAGCAGCCGCGCCCCGTCCGCGTCGTACACGAAAGAGGAGTCGCCGTCCGGGTCGTCGACCAGGGTCAGCCGCCGCTCGGCGTCCCAGGTGAGCGTCTCGGTCTGGCCGCCGGCCGTCCGGGTGGCGAGGTCGCCGGTGGCGTTCCAGGTGTAGGTGCCCGCGCCGGCGGCGGTGGGCGCGTGCGGCCGGGCCGTGCCGGCGGCCGGGTAGGTGTAGGCGACCGGGGTGGCGCCCTCGACGCGCCTGGTCAGGTTACCGTCCACACTGTACTCGTAGGTGTGGTTGTACGGGTTGGTCCCGGTGCCCGGCGTGCCGGCCGCGCACGTCCCGCTCGTGGTGAACGCGCGGGTCAGCCGTTGCCGGTCGTCGTGGTCGAAGCACTCCCGCCAGGCCTGGGTGTCCAATGTGGTGTTCCGTTCGACGACGTTGCCGAACGCGAGGTCGTAGCGGAACTGGATGTCCTGGATGGTCGTGCTGCCCGCGCCGCTGCGCAGCCGGGCGAGCCGCTGGTCGCCGTCGTAGTCGAAAACCCGGCTGAACGGCGTCGCCCGCGGGCCGGACAGCAACCACACCGGCCGCGCCCGGTCGTCGCGCGCGGCGCCCCAGACGTACTCCTCGGCACCCACCATCGTGCTGGGCAGGCCGGTCGCGCTGTACGTCGTGGTGACCGTCTCGGCCGCCAGCCCGCCCACGGCCGGGTACGTGAGACGGGTGCGATGGTCGGCGGAGTCGTAGCCGTAGCCGACGGTGTAGCCGCCGGACAGGCCGGTGATTCCCGCGGGCACGGTCCAGGTGCGGCCGGTCTCCCGCGACCGGTCGTCGTAGCCCGCGACGTCCACCACCCAGTCGCCGCTGGCGTCGAAGCGGGTGGACCGGTTGAGCAGCCCCTCCTCGCCCGGTGCGTCGTACTCCCATCGGGCCAGCAGCGGCCCGGACGCGGAGTCTCTGCGACGCTCGGTCTTGCGGTCGAGCGCGTCGTAGCGGGTGTGCAGCTGGACGCCGGCCGCGTTGGTGGAGCGGATCTCGTTGCCGACCCCGTCGAAGGCGTACGACCAGGTGCCCATGTCGGGATCGGCCACGCCGACCTTGCGACCCGCCATGTCGTATGTGTTCGTGATGGTGTTTCCGGCCTGGTCGCGTACGGTGGTGAGCCGGTCGGCCGCGTCGTACCCGTAGGCGGTGGTGCGCCACGACGCGCCGTCGAGCTCCTCGGCCCGCACGATGCGGTCGTGGGCGTCCTTTACCGTGCGGACCACTCCCCCGGTGGGCGGGTCCGGCGTCTTCCGGATGGTGTCGTGGGTGTACTCGGTCGCGACCGACCAGCGGTACGCGCCGCCGGCCCGGTGGATCTCCCACACCGGCCGGCGCAGTTCGTCGTAGGCGGTGAGGGTGTCGTTGGCCCATCCGCCGGCCGGCGCCGGAAGTATCCCGGAGCCGGGTGCGCCGGCGACCGCCTGCGGCGGCGACACCACGGAAACGAGGCCGCGGTCGTCGTAGACCGTCTCGGAGACGAGCACCTTGCCGGCCTCCGGCGACTGCTTGTGGGTCTGCCGCTCGCGCAGCATGGTGTCGTACACGACCCAACCGTCGACGTACCGCGGCGAGCCACCGGCGGAGTCGAGCAGCTGGCGGGTGCGCACCACCGGCACCCGCGACTTGTCCATCGCGATGTCGTAGGAGAACTGGAACGAGGCGGGTGCGCCGGCGGCCTGCTCGGTGGGGCGCCGGACGGTCAGCGACCGGCCCAGCGCGTCGTACGTGTGTGTCGTCTTCTTGCCGCGGGCGTCGGTCTCCACGCCGGGCGCGCGCCGCAGGACGAACCAGTCGGTGCGCTTCGTGTGCCCGAGGTGGTTCTTGACGGTCGTCGTCTCCGGGTAGCGGATCGCCGGCGTGTACGTCGTCGTCATGGTGTGACCGTTGGGGTCGGTGACGGTGAGCGGGCGGCCCAGCGCGTCGAACGTCGTCGTGGTCGCCGCCCACGTGGGCGCGGCGGTTATCTTGTCGCGCTTTCCGGTCTGGTTGCCCTTCGTGGGCGCGCCGCCGAAGGCCCCGCCGTCGTAGGCGTACTCGGTGCGCTTGACTTCCGCGCCGGTACACGTGGCGTTGGCGTAGCGGGTCACCGACGCCGGAAAGTCCAGCAGCCACAGGTCGGTGTTGAACGCGGGGACCGTCCGGGTGCACCGTTCGTCGCCGCTGACGTTGGTCCAGCCGTGCTCGACGAGCTGGTCCGGCGTACCCAGCAGGCCGTTGACGACCGTCTGCGTGCGGCGGCGCAGGTAGCCGCCGTCGGCCGGATTTCGACGCCTGTCCACCCTGTCGTTCGGCACCACGAACCAGGCGTCGTCGAGCGGGTCCGGTGTGGCGGTGACGTCGACCGTCCTATGTGCGTGGAACCCTTGCACCACGCCGGACTCGACCGTGCCGTCGGCGCGCAGGGACACCTTGTCGAGGACACCGCCGGCGAGCCAGTTCTCGTCGGGGACGTTGGCGACCGTGCCGTCGATGCTGGAGATCGTGGCCACCCGCGAACCGGGGCCGGGGAACGGGTCTCCGGCCAGCCGGTCGCGGTGCATGCCGCGGTACATGCGGAACCGGGTGCGCGTGCTGCCCTGGCTCACCAGCGCGTCCTGGTAGCCGCGCCACTCCGACCAGCTCTGCACGCTGTTGGGGACGAACTCGTCGCGGTCGTGGTGCCACGCGCCGTTGGGCAGGCCGGCCGCGACCTGGTCGCCGTACCGGTACTCGGTGACCATCGGCGTGCCGCCGCCGAGCGGGTCGCGCTCGTCGATCCTCGTCACGAGGTACTTGTGGAAGACCGCGAAACCGCCGGCGCCGCCCTCGGGTTTGTGCCAGTGCGGGAAGCAGTTGCGCGTGTTGAGATGCCAGTTGGGCGGATCGGGCAGCGGGCTCGGGCAGGGGTGCGGCCGGCCGTAGGTCACGGTGGTCTGCCCGCCGTACTCGTTCGTCACGACACCCACGCGGTAGTGCGGCATCGCCGACAGGCCACCGCCGGTGTCGATCCGGTTGTCCAGCCGCACCGGCGAAAACGTGGTCTCGGGCATCGTCAGGGCGGATGCCGCGGTCAGCCCGGTGCGCTGGACGGCCGTCAGGAAGAGTTTCTGGTCACCGGTGCGGCCCGGGTCGGGGTCGGGCAGGCCGTGCGCCAACCGGAACTTGTCGACGTCGATGAACCTGTCACCGTCGTTCACGCTCGCCACGACTTCGCTGTATCGCAGGGCGGTGAAGAACGTCGGCGTGTGCTCCGCGCAGGGCGCGGCGAAGCACATGAGATCGACGGGCGTGTCGGGAAAGTCGCTCGCCGTCGCCGCCGTGGGCTCCTGACACGTGTGGTCGAGCGCCAGGCACCTGAACCCGGTGTCGAACTTGACCTCCGCCGAAGGCTCGGTCGCCGACAGCGGCGCGCGGCGCTTGCCGTACTTGATCATTTTCAGCACGCCGGACCGCACGTACTCGGTGTGCTCGAACCCGGGCCAGCCGTTGAGGGCGGAGTAGTGGTTGATCTCCTTCTCGTACTCGAACTGCTGCACGTTCTCGTTCGGGTCGATGACGAGGTCGAGGTTCCAGCGCCACGCCTGTGAACACCACGACACCGGTGTGACGGTGCTGCACGGCTCGCCCGCGTCATCGCCGAACACCGGCACCGTCCACGCCGAGTTGGTCTCCACGCCGACGTCGGGATTCTCGCCCCTGCCGAAGAAGTACCGCACGCCGTCGGGGGTGGTGACCTTCCAGTACTCGCCGTCGTTGTCGCCGTTGGGCGCCCCGGTGAGCTGCTCGACCTTCCACCGCTGGTCGTCGCGCATCCGCCACTGCTTGGGGCTGGAGCCGGGCACCGGCACGAGCTCCGAGGCCTTGCCGTTCAACGAGATCGTGGCGTTGTCCGACTTCCAGCACAGGTCGGCGTAGACCTGTCCGTCGTCCAGACAGGAGGTGTAGCGACGCTCCACAAAGGAGTCGGCGAAGTCGCTCCAGCCCAGACCGTTCGGGCCGGGCTGCGTGTTGCGGCCGGAGACCATGCCGTCGACGGCGCCGGACGAGTAGTTGAGCCGCACCTCCGGCGTGGGGCCCGACGGTGCCTCGGCGATCGGGATGTCATAGCGGTACGTGAACTCACCAGACCCCGTCCTGACCTGCCAGTCGCCGGAAAGCTCGAGCGGGGTCGCCTTGAACGATCCCTCTTCGCCTTCCGGCGCGGCGGTCACCGCCAGGACCGGGGCGTCGGCGGCGAGCGCGGTCAAATCGCGGACGTCCGCGACCAGGCGGCGCTGGTCGCGAAGATTTCGGGAGGGCACCGCCGTGCCGCCCCGCGCGCAGCCGCGCGGCGCCTTCGCGGCGACCGCGCACGCCGGCAGGGCGACCACCCGCAGCCGGTCCGCGTAGCCGCCGCCGTAACGCTCGGCGAAGGACGAGTAGTCGACGGAGACCTCGACCGGCAGCGCTCCCGCGCCCAGGGCCGCCCCACCCGGCCCCGAGACGCGGAAGGCGAACCCGGAGACCCCCGCACGGGCCGCGAGCTTGTGGTCGAGCACCTCGACCCGCAGCCGCCGCCCGGCCGCCGCCGCCGACTTCGCGCTCAGCGCGACCGGCGACGTGCCGGCCCGCGTCGCGCGCGCGGTCAGGGAAACCTCACTCGCCCCCGGAGCCGGCAAGGCGGTCGCGGTGGGCGCGGTGCCCGGCCGGCTGCGCACGAGCGGCGCCGAACCCGTCGCCTTCACCGGCGGCGAGCCCGGCTCGCCGCTCCGGGCGTCCGCCGCGGCCGCCCGCCAGTCCAGCCCCGGTGCCGCCGGCCCGGGATCCGGTGCCGCGGACGCGGACGGCGGCGAACCCGCCGTCAGCGAGATCCCCACCACGAGTGCCACTAGGCCGGCTATGAGCGGATTTCGTCGCAGCATCGTGGTCTCCTTCGCGTACGCGGGCGCCAGATGGCTTTCCGGCATTCAAATGCCTCGAACAGTCCCGGACAACGAATCCGCCGTCGACTTTGCACAGATTTAGGCTTCGGCCGCGCGCCACCACTTGTCGGTTCCCCAATGTGCCCGTGATCTGATTGCGGTGCGGGCGGCCGGTTTCGTACCCTCCAACGACCGCGCTCGACGGAAAGGCTCGCCGTTGTTGGAAAGCGACTCGGCCTCAGGCAACACACCGGAGGACGATTCGGGGGGCGTCAAGAAAAAAGAACCATCCGTTTATACGATTCTTCAACGGGTCAGCGTCGTGATCGGCCTGCTCGCGATAGTGCCACTCACGCGTATCTGGGACCGAGCCTGGTGGATACGCGTGCTGGGTGCGCTGCTGGTCCTGGCGTTGGGTGCGGCGTCCGTGCCCATCGTGGTCAGCCGCGTCCCGCCACGCTGACGGCGATCCTCGCCACACTGAGAGGATCAGGCAAGGCGCCGGGAGCATCGTTCTAACGTTTTGCCTGTTCACGGTGATTGCATGGGTTGGTCGATATCCCAGACCTCAGGAGAACAACCCATGACCGTCAAGCATGGCTTCCACGCCACCATGACCGCGCTGCCGGGCAAGGGCGACGAGGTGATCGCGCTGCTGCTCGACGCGCCGTCGCTGGCCAATGTGGACTGTGTCGTCTTCCTCGTCGGCCGCTCGGCCAGCAACCCCGACGTCGTGTACGTCACCGAGGGGTGGACCAGCCCGGAGGCGCACAGCGCCTTCTTCGCCACCGAGCCGGCACAGGCGCTCGTCGCGAAGCTCCAGCCGCTGATGGCCGGCGAATCCCGGTACACCGACGAGCTGCCGGTCGGCGGCAAGCCCGCTTTCTGAGAGAGGCAACCACGATGACGTCGCCACGCCCTGGCTTCGACCCCGAGCTGAGCGCCCTCCTCGCCGGCATGCCGCTCGTGCCGCGGCTCGACACCGAAGCGCTCGCGCAGATCCGCCCCTTCTCGTCGACGCCGGTCGAACCGTTGCTCGACGGCCGCGCCATCGACCGGCGCGAAGTCACCGTCCCCCGCCCGGACGGCGCGCGCGTTCCACTGTCGATCCTCAGCCCCGCCGGCCGCGCCACCCCGGCCCCGTGCGTCTACTGGATCCACGGCGGCGGGATGGTGATGGGAGACCGGTACTCCCAGATCGACATCCCGCTGGAGTGGCTGGACCTGCTCGGCGCGGTCGTAGTCTCGGTGGACTACCGGCTGGCGCCGGAGGTCGGCGGCACCACGCTCGTCGACGACTGCTACGCCGGCCTCCTCTGGGTCGCCGAGCACGCCGCCGAGCTGGGCATCGACCCGGCCCGCGTCGTCGTCGCGGGTGCCAGCGCCGGCGGTGGCCTCGCGGCCGGCGTCACCCTCATGGCCCGCGACCGCGGCACCCCGCCGATCGCCGCCCAGGTCCTGATCGGACCCATGCTCGACCACCGCAACGTCACCACGTCCAGCCGCCAGTACTCGGGCGAGCCAGGGGTCTGGACCCGCGAGATGAACGACTTCGGCTGGCGCTCGGTGCTCGGCGAGGCGACCGGAACGGACGTGCCCGTGTACGTCTCGCCCGCGCTGGCCGACGACCTCACCGGCCTACCCACCACCTACATCGACGCCGGCTCGGCCGAGGTCTTCCGCGACGAGGACGTCACCTACGCCACCCGGATCTGGGCGGCCGGCGGCCAGGCCGAGCTGCACGTGTGGGCCGGCGGCTTCCACGGGTTCGACGCGCTGTATCCCAAGGCGGCGATCTCGGCCGCGGCCCGGCGCGCCCGCACCGACTGGCTCACCCGGACACTGGCGTCCTGACCGCACCGGTGACCGGCCGGCCGGGCCGGTCACCGGTTTCGGGTGTTCGTCGTGATCGCACGACATGGTGCGTCGACCGATAACCGCGCTTGACGGAAACATCGATGTCCGTTAGACCGTTTGGGGAGACTCGCATCGGTCACATGGAGGACAACGTGGTCCCACGCCGCATCGCCGTCACGGTGCTCACCGCCGGCCTGCTCCTCGCCGCCGCCGCCACTCCGGCACACGCCGCCACGACGCCACCCGACGTGACGAAGGGCCCCTGCCAGTACACGAAGACCCCGGACGAGCCCGCGGCGCGACCGGTCCCGCTGCCGCCCGACCCCCGCCACACGCCGGACCGCGGCACGGTCACGACCACGCTGATCACCAACCTCGGCCTCATCCCGCTCACCCTCGACCGCGAGCAGGCGCCGTGCACCGTGCAGAGCTTCCGCCACCTGGTGCGGCACGGCTTCTACAACCGGACGATCTGCCACCGCCTCACCACCTACCCCACGCTGAAGGTGCTTCAGTGCGGCGACCCGTCGGGCACCGGCTCGGGCGGCCCCGGATACCGCTACAAGGACGAGCTGCCCACCGACCTGCCACCCGCGCCCACCGACCCGACCGGCGCGCGCAAGGTCTACGCCCGCGGCGTGCTGGCCATGGCCAACGCCGGCCCGGACACCAACGGCAGCCAGTTCTTCCTGGTCTTCGCCGACTCGGCACTGCGGCCGAACTACACCATCTTCGGCAGCGTGCGCCCGCTCGGCCTGCGCACCCTCGACCGCGTCGCCGCCGGCGGCGTGGCACCCACCCCCGAAGACCCGGCCCCGGTCGACGGCGCCCCCGCCCTCCGCACCGAGATCTGCCTGGCGATCTAGAGACCGCCCGGAGTTGGGGGGTGGCTTCGACCCCTGAATCCCCCTATTTAGACAGAGATTTGAGCTACCGCGATGTCCGTCGTGGTCCGGACCGCTGCTCCCGCAGCCTCACCCGTCCGCCGTTGGTCGCGCTCACCCCTGCGCGCGACCGGCCGGCAGGAAAGGGGGCGGGGTGACGGGGCTCGCGCCGGGCGGTGGTCGACGTTTGTCCACAATGTCTGTTCCCGGATCGGCGATCCGGGAAAGCAACGGGGTTGTCGTCGCCGCGGGTAACCGCCACGAGGGTGTGAGCGGCGCGAGCTTCGAGATCTAGGAGAGTTTGGGCGCTATTTCAACCCTAAGCCTCCTAGATCTCGAAGTCTCGACCCATGAGCTGGTAACGCTGCGTCAGGATGGCGCAGGTAGGCCCCGCGAAGACCCCGGCGGGGCTTGTCCCGCGGAGCTGGCAGTGGACGGCCGGGGATTTCGGCGAGCGCTGCGAGCCGCCGGCCGGGAACGGTGCCCGCGGGAGCATACGGTCCGCCGCTGACGCGGACATGGGCAAATATGCCTCGAAGAAAACGCCACGACGAGCGCGACCCTCACCCCGAAACGGGAGCCCTGCTGCCCTCTTGGGGCGGTGTGGGCGCACGGGTCAGCAGTCGGCGCCGACGCTGACCTCGACGCGTTCGCGGCGTCCGTGTGCCTCGACGACAAGTGGCACGCAGGTCGGCGCGCGCACTGTGTAGCCGCCGGCGAAGGCGAGCCATCCGCTGCCGCTCGGGCACGCGGGCACGTGGACCGCGGTGGCCTCGGGGGCGGGGCTGCCCCAGCCGATCCGGGTGCCGGCGGCCGCCTCCGGCGCGATCGTGATGTCGACCTCGGTGTTGGCGCGGACGACAAGCCCCTGCTTGGCGAAGAGGCGGCCAGGCTCGCCCGACTCCTGCGGGGTGAGCGTGCCGGCCGGCAGCGCGACCGCGTCCAGCACGATCCGATAGGCGTCATCGGTCGGCGGGGTGCCGCCGAGATCGTGGGCGCACGGCACGGCCGGGGGTTTCGGCTCGTCGGCGTCCGAGCAGCCGGTTGTCAACAATCCGCACACCACAACCGCCAGTACCGCCACGTTGTCCACGCATGGACGACACGTGCCTGTTCCAGATGGTTCCGGATCCAAGCAGATGGCAACTCTTCAACCAACGGTTACCGGTTCGACGTCAAGATTCATATAAGGGGGCTCCTAAGATCACCGCGTGCGGTGGCGACGGCTCCTCGTGTATGGCATTGCGGCGGTGCTGGTGGTGGCCTCCGTCACCGCGGGCTACTCCTACGGTGCCTTCTACGGGTGGTGGGCCCAGCCCACCGTGCGCGACGCCCCCAAGGCCGAGCCGGCGTCCGTCGAGACGGTCGCGAGCGGGCTGCGCATGCCGTTCGACATGGCGTTTCTGCCCGACGGGTCGGCGTTGGTCACCGAGCGGGAGAGCGGCCGCCTGCGCAAGGTGACCGCGGACGGGCAGGTCACGGAGGTCCGGACGATCGCCGACCTCGCCCATCCCGTGCAGGGCGGGCTGCAAGGGGTCGCCGTCTCCCCCTCCTACCAGCGGGACGGCTGGATCTACGTCTTCCACACCACCGCGCGGGACAACCGGGTGAGCCGCCTGCGGCTGGACTCGCAGGCTCCCCTCGAGCCGGTCCTGACCGGCATCACTCCCGGCGAGATCCACAATGGAGGACGGATCAGGTTCGGCCCGGACGGCATGCTCTACGTGACCACCGGCGAGGCCGACGACCGCCCCAAGGCGCAGGATCGCAAGGACCTGGGCGGCAAGATCCTCCGGGTCACGCCGGACGGGAAACCCGCGCCGGGCAACCCGGACGAGGGCTCCCCGGTCTACGCGTGGGGCCTGCGCGACCCGCAGGGAATCGCCTGGGATGACAAGGGTGAGCTGTACGCCTCCGAGTTCGGCCACCACAACCTCGACGAGCTCAACCACATCGTGCCCGGGGGCAACTACGGCTGGCCCGAGCTGGAGGGCACGGGTGGCGAGCCCGAGTTCACCGACCCCGTCGCGACCTGGAAACCCGCCGACGCGTCACCCAGCGGCATCACCTACCACGGCGGCAAGATCTGGGTCGCCTGCCTGCGCGGGGAGCGGCTCTACCGGATCAACACCGACGGCTCGTCGGCGGAGCAGCTGCTGACCGGCGAGTACGGCCGGCTGCGGCAGGTGACGCCGGCGCCGGACGGGTCGCTGTGGGTGCTGACCAACGGCCACGCCGCCCCCGACTACGACCTGATCATCCGGGTGACCCCGTAACGTACGAGCCGGGCCCGGCCGAGAACGCGAGCTGTCGCGTCATTGACACCGGAACACGAATTCACCGTCATGATCGCTTGTTTCGGTTCCGCCCGTACCCCCGAGAGGGGGATTGTGGCTGGTCGGGTCATGTCGGAAATGGCGGCCCGGTTTGTATGATTGCCCGCGCCGGATGGGAGACCGGGTGGGCGAAGACGTGGCAGGCAAGGATTTCTTCATCAGCTACGCGCGCGACAATCGCGTATGGGCTGATTGGATCGCCGCGGAGTTGGAGCGGGCCGGGTATTCGACCGTGTACCAGGCGGCGGACATTCGACCGGGTCACGATTTCGTACACGAGATGCAGAAGGCGTCGGAGTCGGCGCGGCGGACGATCGCGGTGTTGTCGCCGGCATACCTGGCCTCGGCGTTCACCTCGGCGGAGTGGCACGCGGCGTTCACCCAGGACCCCACGGGTGACAAGGGTCTGCTCATCCCGGTCCGGGTGCAGCCGTGCGCGCCGCCGCGGCTGCTGGCCGCTCGGGTGTACGTCGACCTCGTCGAGGCCGACGAGGCCGTCGCGCGGGACAGACTGCTCGCCGCGGTCGACCCCGTGCGGCCCCGGCTGGCGCCCGCCGGCTTTCCCGGCCGGCCGGCGGCATCGCCGTTTCCGGGGGCTCCGCCCGGCCCGGCGGAGCCGGCGCGGCGGGACCGGCCGGCGGCGGGATGGCGAGCGCTGAGCCGCCTGTGGCCACTCGCCGTCCTGGTGCCGATCCTCGCCGTGGTCGCCTACCTGGCGCGGGAGTCGGTCCCGAGCGGCTGGCTGGCGGGAGCCGCGATCGGGAGCGTCCTGGCGCTGGCCGTCTTCGCCCGGCTCACGTCCGGCAGGTACGGCCTCCCGTCCGAGGTGCCCTATCCGGCCGCGCGGCTGACGGTGCTCGAGCAGATACCGCGGGACGTGTCCAGGTTCACCGGTCGTGAGGACTACCTGGCGACGCTGGACCGGCTCGTCGAGCACCCCGCCGGCGCGCCGGCGACGACGGTGATCGCGGGGATGGCGGGCGTCGGCAAGACCGCCCTCGCCGTGCACTGGGCGCACCGGATGCGGGCCCGGTTCCCCGACGGCGTGCTCTACCTGGACCTGCACGTTCACGGGTCGGCACCACCCGTCGAGCCGGCGGATGCCCTGGATCGGCTCCTCCGGGACCTGGGCGAGAAGGCCGGCGACATCCCGGCCACAGTGGAGGAACGCGCCGTCTGGTACCGCTCCCGGCTGGCCGGGAGGCGGTTCCTCGTCGTCCTGGACGACGCGGTGAGCGAGGAGCAGGTACGGCCGCTCCTGCCCGGTTCGGGGTCGTGCGCGGTGGTGGTGACCAGCCGCGCGCGCCTCGCGGGGCTCGTCGCCCGGGACGGTGCCACCCGGCTCGACCTGGACCTGCTGTCCCAGGAGGAGGCTGTCACGCTCCTGGAGCGGGTCATCGGAGCCGAGCGGGCGTCGACCGAGCCGGCGGCCGTGGACCGCCTGGCCACGGCCTGTGCCCGGCTCCCGCTCGCACTGAGCATCGCCGGGGCGAGGGTGACCGCCCGTCCCCGAGGCGGACTCGCCGAGCTCGTCGAGGAGCTGGCCCAGGAGGGTCGGCTGGCCGCGCTCGAACTGGCCGGGGACCCCGCCGACCAGATCCGGACCGTCTTCTCCTGGTCGTGTAGCACGCTGCGCCCGGATGTGGCACGGATGTGGCGGCTGCTGGGACTGCACGCCGGCCCGCACATCGGCGTGCCCGCCGCGGCGGCGCTCGGCGACGTCCCGCCGGCCGAGACCCGGCGGCTGCTCGACACCCTCGCCGGCGTGGCCCTGCTGAAAGAGGTCTCCCCCGGTCGGTACGAGATGCACGACCTGCTGGACGCGTACGCCGCCGAACGCGTCGCGACGGAGGAGAGCGCCGAGCAACGCGCGGCCGCCGTGGCCCGGATGCTCAGCTGGTACCTGCACGCCGCCGACGCCGCCGCCGCGACCGTCGCCCCGCACGCGCGGCGCCGTGCCCTGGGGACGCCGGCCCACCCGGTACCGGTCTTCGCCACCCCGGTCGCGGCCCTGGACTGGTGCGAGGCCGAGCGGGAGAACCTTCTCGCCGCCGCCCGTCAGGCGTCCGCGCACGGCCACGACGCGGTGGCGTGCGACCTGGTACCGGTGCTCTGGTGGGCGCTGCACGAGCGGCGGGGTTACTACGGCGACCTGCTGGAGTCCGGCGGGCTGGCCCTCGCCGCGGCCCGGCGGCTGGCGGATCGGGACCGGGAGGCCGCGGCCCTGGACTGCCTCGGCAGGGCCAGCCTGTACCTGGGACACCGCGCGGACGCGACCGTCCACTTGGAACAGGCACTGGCGTTGTACCGGGAGACCGGCGACCCGCACCGCCAGGCCCGCACGCTCAACACCCTCGGGCTCGCCCGCACGGACCGGTCCGCCGTCGGCCTGCACCGGCAAGCGCTGGCGCTGTACCGGGAGACCGGCGACCGGCACGGCGAGGGCGGGACGCTGCTGTACCTGGGCTACGCCTACCGCGACCAGTACCGGCGTGACGAGGCGTTGAAGCACTTCCAGCTGGCCCTGGACGCTTTCCGGGAGGCCGGTGATCCCCACTCGGTGGCGCACGCGCTGGTCAACATCGGGTTTGCCCGTCTGGGCACGGCCCAGACCGAGGCGGTCGCGGCTCTGGAGCAGGCGGCCGACCTCTACCGGGAGTCCGGCGACTGGGCCAGCGAAGCGAACGTGCTGACCTACCTCGGACAGATCCACCGGGACGCCGGCAAGCCACAGGTGATGAACGACCGGCTCCAGCAGGCGCTGGCGAGGTCCGCCATGACCGCCGGCCATGTCGGTGGCGTGGAGATCGCCCGCCGCGGAGTCGGCTACTGGCGGCTGGGTGAGTACGAAGCCGCGGTCACCCACCTCCAACGGGCGTTGCCGCTCCTACGCGACGCCGGCAACACTCGCGACGAGGCCAATACCCTCCTCGTCCTCGGCGTGTCACATCGGGAACTGCACCGGTTCGACGAGGCGGCCGCCGATCTGGAGCGGGCACTGGCGCTGTACGAGGACGCCGGCGACCTGGAAGGCCAAGCCGAAGCGCTGCACAGCCTCGGACGCGTCTGCTTCGACCGGGGCGCGTCCTGGCGCCGGCGCCGCCGGATCGGCCCGGCGATCGACTACTACCAACGGGCCCTGGTCCGCTACCGCCGGATCGGCGACCCGTACCGCGAGGGACTGACCTGGATCCACCTGGCGGCGGCCTGGCGGTCGCGTGGTGACAGCCTCGCCGAGTACTGCCTGCGGCGGGCCATCCCGTTCTACGCCGACGTCCACGACCCGGTGCTCGCCGCCGGGTTCCGGCGGGCGTTCAGGTCGATCAGGCGTTGGCGGTGGGCCGCCGTGGGTGCGCTGCTGGTGCTTCTCGCGGCGGCCAGCACGGCCAGCGCCGCGCCCCCGTCGGCGGGAGGCGCGGCCGGCTTCGTCCGGGCCGAGCTCCCGACCGCGGCCCGGTACCGGCCCGCCGCCTACTACCTCTACAACTCGGCCGCCTCGGGGGACGTGGAGGTCCGCCGCGACGGTGCCGGAAGCTACCGGGTCAGGTTCGGTGGACTCGGTACGGCCGGCGGCATCGCCCACGCGACCGCCTACGGCGACACGAGCAACTTCTGCGCGGTGGCGGGCTGGGCACCGGAAGACGACGCGGAAGTGGTCCGGGTGCGGTGCTACGGCCCGACAGGAGAGCCCGCGGACACGCGGTTTGTGGCCAACTTCGCCGCGGGCCCCGCCGGCACCGGCCGGATGTCCTACCTGCTGGCCGACCGGCCCACGGACGAGCGGCACCAGCCCGACCGCCACCACCGGTACGACTCCACGGGACGGACGGGCTGGGTCGAACGTCGGGCCACCGGCCGGTACGAGGTGTTCGTGCCCGCGTCGGCGGGCCTTCCCGGCGGTTCGCAGTTTTATCAGGTCAGCGCCGTCGGCGCGGCGGCGCACTGCAAGCTGTCCGCCCTGCCGTCCCCTTCTGGTGTACAGGGCGTCGACTGCCGGGATCCGTCGGGCAAGCCGGTCGACGCGCGGTTCGCGTTGAGCTTCTCCTGGCTGACAAGCTTCGTCGGCCGCGCGGATCGACCCTACGAACACCTGCACCTCGGGACGGATCGCGAGAGCCTCGAAACCGGGCTGTTTCGCGACATCTGGTGGCAGCGGAGCGACGACGCCTACCAGGTCGTGGCATATGCGGCCGGCTCCTCCGACGCGCACTGCCACATCGTCGGATGGAGCTCCGTCTACACGATCCCGGTGTCGAGAGTGGGATGCTGGTCCGCCGCTACCGATCGACCGACCGCCTCGGCGTACGTCACCGGGGCGATCTGGTGAGGGCCGCCGCCGCGGTGGGTGGACATCGCGGCGGCGGCCGGGAAGTGGCGCGCGTCAGGTGTTGCGGCTGGCCGGGTCGACCCGCGCGTACGTGAGCAGGTCGGCCATCGTGAACTGCCCGGAAAAGCGGGCCGGGAGCGTGGGGCGCCAGCCCGGCTGCACCTTCAGGTAGCTGCCCGGGTCGAGCTGCGCGATGCCGATGAAGACCTCGGCGCAGATCCGGGCGCCCACGGCGCCGAGCATGCCGCCGCCGGCCTGGAGCTGGGCTTCCTTGAGGATGTAGTAGAACAGCGGCGTGTTGGCGTCCAGGCCGAGGCCGTAGCCGGCCAGCTCGGTGAAGTTGAAGGCGCCGAGCGCCGGCGCGCCGATGGCGGCGGCGATCCGCTGGCCCGACGGGATGCCGAAGGTCAGCTGGCGCAGGAGGTCCCGCGCGATGAGGTTGCCGCCGGGCGAGCCGGCCGGCGGGGGTGGCAGCGGAAAGCCGAAGATCGGCGTGGAGTGGCGCACGTCGATCCACTTGCTCCAGCGGACCTGGCCGTCGAAGAACTGGAACCAGAACTCGTAGTCGAGGTACCGGCGGGCGGCCCGCTTGCCGCCGCGGATGTCCGAGGGGTCGGCGCTGCCGTTCTGTCCCGCGTCGAAGAGCAGGGCGTAGAACGGGTTGCCGCCGCTGTTGCCGGTGCTGTTGACGAGGTACGACGGCCGCGGCTGGCTGTGCCCGTAGCGGTACGCCGCGGCGGCGAACTCGACCGGGATGAAGGTCGGCCCGGGCTCCGGGCGGTAGAACTGGCGGCCGCCGTTGAGGACCGTCGAGACCACGCCCGGACCGGCGATCAGCGGCAGGAACTCGTTGAGCACGATCCACTGGTAGTGCCAGGTGACGAGCTGGCGCGCGGCGGCGAACACTTGCGCGGCCGGTGTGCCCTGCGCGCGCACCAGGTCGACGACGCGATTGTGGAAGAGGATGAACGCCGCCGTGATCTGCCCGATCGCCAGGTTTTCGTCGTTGCGCGGGTCGAAGACGACCGCGGTGCCGTTGGCGTTGCGGGCCAGGTCTTCGAACCGGCCGCCCGACTCGATCCGCAGCTTCGCCGGGTCGGCCGAGTCGTAGAGCTGCGGGCTCCCGGTCGGGCCGTTGCCGTACAGGGCGTCGAGGTCGAGGGCGGGCGTGCGCCTGTTGGGCACGGTGGTCGGGTCGACCGGGGTGCCGAGCGGCGCGCTGTTCTCGAGCGTCAGGTCGTGGTCGACGAACTGCCCGAAGTAGGTCATGCCCTGCGGGATCGAGAAGTTGTCCGGGTTGTTGACGCTGTGCTGCTGGAGGTCGGCGAGCGCCTGGGCGCCCACGCTCATCGGGTCGCGGGCGTCCATCGGACCGCCGACGCGCGCCATGTCGACGAGCGCGTTACGCATCTGCGTGGTCGCCGAACCGAACGGCGGCAGCGACGGGAACATCCGCCCGAACCGATCGGAGAAGGCCGCGGACGCGGGTGACGCGCCGAGCAGGGCTCCCCCGGTGCCGGCCACCAGGGCGCCGGCACCCATGCCGGCGATGAGCCGGCGCCGGCTGATGCCGCTGGTGCTTGGGTTGTGTAAAGCCATGGCGGCAGTGTGGGCCGGCGCCCTCGAGACCCGATGGAGAGCCAACCGCGCGTCAGTGAGCGAGCATCGCGTCGACCAGCGACGTGTCGTGCTTGCCGGTGCGGAACAGCGGGTGGTCGAGCGTCGCCCGCAGGAACGCCCGGGTGGTGTGCACGCCCGCGCCCTCCACCACGCACTCGTCCAGCGCGCGGCCCATCCGGGCCAGCGCCTGCGCCCGGTCGGGCGCCCACACGACCACCTTCGCGAGCAGCGAGTCGTAGTCGGGCGGGACCTGGTAGCCGGGGTACGCGTGGGTGTCGACGCGCACGAACTGGCCGGCCGGCGGCTCGAAGCGGGTGAGCCGCCCCGGCGTCGGCACGAAGCCCCGCTCCGGGTCCTCCACGTTGATCCGGCACTCGATCGCCGCGCCGCGCGGCACCACGCCGGCCTGGGTCAGGGCCAGCCGCTCCCCCGCCGCGACGAGGATCTGCTGGCGTACCAGGTCGACGCCGGTCATCAGCTCGGTGACCGGGTGCTCGACCTGGAGCCGGCAGTTGACCTCCATGAGGTAGAAGTCGCCGTCGCCGACCAGGAACTCGAACGTACCGGCGCCGACGTACCCCACGCCGAGCGCGCCGGTGACCGCGGCGGCGGTCATCCGCTCCACGAGCTGCGGCGGCAGGCCGGGCGCCGGCGACTCCTCGACGAGCTTCTGGTGGCGGCGCTGCACCGAGCAGTCGCGCTCGCCGAGGTGGACGCCGTTGCCGTAGCGGTCGGTGAGCACCTGCACCTCGACGTGGCGGGCCGACTCCAGGTAGCGCTCGATGTAGACCCGGTTGTCGCCGAAGAGCAGCTGTGCCTCGGCCCGGGACGCGGCGAACGCGGCGGGAAACTGGGCCGGGTCGCGGACGATGCGCACGCCCCGGCCCCCGCCGCCCGCGACCGCCTTGATGATCAGCGGGAAGCCGACCTCCCTGGCCACCTCGCGGGCCCGGCCGGTGGACTCCACCGCGTCGGTGGTGCCGGGCAGCACCGGCAGGCCGAGGTCCGCCATGATGCCGCGGGTGCGCGCCTTGTCGCCGAGCGCCGCCATCACCGCGGGCGGCGGCCCGATGAACGTGATGCCGGCCGCCTCGCAGATCTCCGCGAAGTCGGGATCCTCCGAGAGGAAGCCGTATCCGGGATGGATCGCCTCGGCGCCGGTGCGGCGGGCCGCCTCGATAATGGCCGGCGCGCTGAGGTAGCTGCGCCGGCTCGGCGGCGGTCCGATGTGGACGGACTCGTCGGCGAACCGGACGACCGCCGAGTCACGGTCGGCGGTCGAGTAGACCGCGACGGTGCGGATGCCGAGCTCCCGGCAGGTCCGGGCGATCCGCAGCGCGATCTCGCCCCGGTTGGCGATGAGGATCGTCTCGAACACGGCTACACCTCCGCTGGTGCGATGGCGATGAGCCGCTCGCCGTACTCCACCGGGGTCCCGTCGGGCACGAGGATCTTCACGACCTCGCCCGCCTGGTCGGCCTCGACCGGGATCATCATCTTCATCGCTTCGAGGATCGCGACCTGCTGCCCCACCTTGACCCGGTCGCCCTCGCGCACGAACGGCTCGGCGCCCGGCTCGGGCGCGTGGTACAGCGTGGCCACGAGCGAGGAGCGGATGTAGTGGATGCCGGCGTCGTCGTCATCGGCGGCGGGCGCCGGCGGCTCGGCGGCGGTGGGTCCCGCCACCACCGCCGCCGCCTCCGGCCACTCGACCTCGACCACCACGTCGGCGTGCTGCACCCGGACCCGGCGCACCGGCCCGGGCGTCGCGCCGACGAGCCGGGCAACGCTCCGGCAGGCGGCCTCCAGCGGGTGGCTGTCATCCATCCGTCCGTCCCCCCATCCTTCGGAAGCGGGCCCGGCGCTGGGCCAGCAACTCCTCGCGGTCGGCGCCGGCGAGCTCGGCCAGCGCCCCGGTGACCGCCCGGTGTACGGCCGCGGCCGTGCCGCCCGGGTCGGCGGACGCGCCGCCGGCCGGCTCCGGCACGACCCCGTCGACCACGCCGAGCGTGACGAGGTCGCGGGCGCGCAGCCGCAGCTGCACCGCGGCCTCGTCGGCGCGCGCCGCGTCGTTCCAGAGGATCGCCGCGCAACCCTCCGGGCTGATCACCGAGTACGTCGCGTTCGACAGCATCAGCACCCTGTTGCCCACGCCCAGTGCCAGCGCGCCGCCGCTGCCGCCCTCGCCGGTGACCACCGCGACGACCGGCACCGTGAGGCCGGCCATCAGCCGGATGCTCTCGGCGATGGCGATCGCCTGCCCGTTCTCCTCGGCGGAGACGCCGGGGTAGGCGCCGGGCGTGTCGATCAGCGTGACGAGGGGTACGCCGAGCTTGTCGGCCAGGCGCATCAGCCGCATCGCCTTGCGGTAGCCGGCCGGCGTGCCCATCCCGAAGTTGCGGTCGGCGACCTCGGCCACCGTGTGCCCCTTCTGGTGGCCGATCACCACGACCGGCCGGCCGTCGAGGATGCCGACGCCGCCGACGATCGCGTTGCAGTCGTCGGCGAGCCGGTCGCCGTGCAGCTCCACGAAGCCGTCGACGAAGTGTCCGATGTAGTCGAACGTGGTCGGCCGGCCGAGGTCGCGCGACCTCGCCACCACGTCCCAGGCGGCGTCGTCGGGCAGCGCCTCCGCGTCGCGTACCACGTCGTCCGTCACGGCCGCACCAGGCGCGGACCGGTCCGCGGCCGCGAAGGCCAGCAACCGGCCGATGGTGGCCCGCAGGGCCGACCGGGGCACCAGGTCGTCGAGCATGCCCCGGGCGAAGAGGAACTCGGCGGTCTGGAACCCGTCGGGCAGCGGCTGGCGCAGCGTCTGCTGGATGACCCGCGGCCCGGCGAAGCCGAGACGCGCGCGCGGCTCGGCGAGGATGACGTCGCAGAGCGTGGCGTACGACGCGGCGACACCGCCGTAGGTCGGGTCGGTCACCAGCGAGATGGTGAGCACGCCCGCCGCGTCGAGCGCGCCGAGCGCCGCGGACGTCTTGGCCATCTGCATCAGCGACAGCGCACCCTCCTGCATCCGCGCGCCGCCGCTGGCGCTGACCAGCAGCAGCGGAGTGCGGGTGGCGAGCGCCTCCTCGGCGGCGCGGGTGATCCGCTCGCCGACGCCGGCGCCGAGGCTGCCGCCGAGGAACCTGAAGTCCATCACGGCGGCGACCAGGGCGTGCCCCTCCACCGTGCCGCGGACGCAGACCACCGCCTCGTCGAGGCCGGTGCGCTGGCGCGCGCCCTCCATCCGGTGCGGGTACGGCCGGGTGTCGACGAACCCGAGCGGGTCGCCGGACGCGCCGACCGGTGGCAGCTCCTCCACCGAGTCCGTGTCGAAGATCTGCTCGATGCGCTGGTGCGCGGTCACCCGCTCGTGGTGGTTGCACTCCGGGCAGACACCGAGGTTGCGCTCGACCCGCCGGTGGTAGAGCAGCGTCTGGCAGCCCGGGCAGAGTAACCAGCTCTTGCCGACCGGCGCCGTGAGCGTCGCCGTCATGACGGCACGCGTTCCGCCGCGGCGGCCTCGACGATCTCCTTGATGCGCGCCTGCTGCTCGCGGGTCGCGCGGTTGAGGTGGGCGGTCATGCCCTCGTCGTCGGTGTGCGCGCCGGCGCGCAGCTCGAAGTCCTGCACCCACCGCATCCGCACGCCGCCGTCGACCTCGGTGTACTCCCAGAACAGGTTCATGTACTTGAAGGCGCCGGTCTCGATGCGGCGGGCCCGCACGACCCGGTCGGCCAGGTCGGGCACCCGCTCGGAGACCCACGACCACACCCGCCCCTGCGGGTCCGGGTGCATGGTGAGCCGGAAGAGCACCGCACCGTCCTTTTCGGACAGTACCTCGGTGCTGGCGTACTCGCTGAACAGCTTCGGCCAGCCCGGGACGTCGTTGGTCATGTCCCAGACGAGCTCGAAAGGCGCGTTGATGACGACGGCGTTGTCCGTGTGTCCGGCCATGAGGTCACTGCTCCGCGATTCGCTGGTTGATGTAGTCGACGGCGATCCGCGGCGTCTTCATGATCGACACCGCGTCGTCCGGGATCTTGACCTGGTACTCCTGCTGCATCTTGGCGGCCAGTTCGAGCAGGGCGAGCGAGTCGTAGCCGAGGTTTTCGAACGACTCGTCGAGCGTCGCCGGGTCGGACCAGTCGGTCTCCTCCACGACGCCGGCGCTGCTCTCCAGGACGCGGCGAAGGTCTTCGATGCTCAGGGCGCTCATGAGTTTCCTCCCGTCGGTCGCTGCCACCCGTCGCGCACCCCGCCGACCTGGGGTACCGGCGACTCGGGGTGCGGCACCTCCTCGGTGTCGACGTGACCCAGCTCGGGGCGGGGCGCGAGGGGGCTGATCTGGAAGACGATCAGGGCGTCGTGGGAGCCCGGGTTTTCGATGCGGTGCCGCTGGCCGCGGCGCACCATCAGCGCCTCGTCCGCGGCGAGCTTGACCTCGGTGCCGTCGATCCGGATGAGGACCTCTCCCCGCACCAGGTAGCAGAACTTGTCGGAGTACGGGTTGTACTGCTCGGCCAGGAACTCACCCGGCTTGAGCCGCACGGTGCCCATGAAGCCCGCGGTCGCGTCGACGGTCTTCGGGCTGAGCAGGATCCGCACCTCGCCGCCGATGCGGTTGATGCCCGGCACGTCGGTGGCGGCCACTTTGACGATCGGTTGGCGGTGCATGGCTCACTCCTTCTCGGCGACGAGGACGCGGAACGGCAGGTCGGTCGGGTGGACGGTGGCCGGGCCGAAGCCGGCGGCGGAGAGGACCCGGTTGTAGGCGGCCACCGAGTGCGACTCGCCCTCGTGGGTCCAGACCAGCATCAGCACCGAGAACAGGTACGGCGCCGGGTCGAGCGCCGGCGACTCGTCACCGGTGGTGAACCCGACGATGACCAGCCGGCCGCCCGGCTTGACCGCGGTGCCGAGCCGGCCCACCAGCTCGTGCACCCGCTCCTCGGAGAAGTGGTGGGTGACGTTGGTGAGCAGCACGACGTCGTACGGCCCGCCCAGCTCGGCGGTGAACATGTCGCCGGGCAGGAACCGCGCGCGGTCGCGTACGCCGAGGCGCTCGGCGTGCTTTTCGGTCACGGCGAGCACGTTGGGCCAGTCGAGCGAGGTCACGACCGCCTGCGGGTGGTGCTGGGCCAGCGTGTAGCCGTAGACGCCGTGTCCACACGCGACATCCAGCACCTTGAGCTCGGGCTGCTCCTTGGCCCACGGCGCGAGCGCCTCGGCCATCACCTCGGCGGTCGGGTGGGCCACCTTCGTGGCGTAGGCGGCGAAGTCCTCCCAGTACGTGTACTCCGGGGTCTCGGCGTGCACGTCGAGCACGGTGCCGCCGGCGCGGACCGCGGCGCTGAGGTCGCGCAGCGCGTCCCACTCCCAGTCGCTCGACATCACCTTGACCATGCCGCCCAGGTAGTCGGGGCGGTCGCGGACGAGGTGCTCGGCGGCGACGGGGGTCAGCGAGAAGTGCTCGCCGGTCCGGTCGACGAGGCGGATCGCGGTCAGCGCGTCCAGCAGGATGCGGGCGCCGCGCGGGTGGATCCCGAGGGTGCTCGCCAGCGCGCCGGCGGTCGCGGGAGCGGTCGCGAGCGCGTCGAAGACGCCCAGCTCGACGCCGGTCCGAAGCAGGCTCGTCTTCTTGTAGGCCTGCATCATGTCCATGAGATCATGGCGGGCGAGCGCGGTCTTCACGAGATGCTCCCTGTCTCGGGGGTCCAGGTGTAGAAGGGCGTGGCCGTCGAGTCGCGCAGCTCGCTCATCCGCTCCGGCGCGTACCGCTGGAGGTAGGTGGCCAGCCGCCGGTTGACGTCCTGGAAGTCGTCCCGGGCCCGGGCCGCGAGCAGCTTGTCGTAGACGTCGGTGTCGGCCTCGATCAGGTGCATGTAGAGGTCCTGGTAGCGGAAGAGGGTGCGCCGGGAGATGCCGACGACGTGCGGCATGTCGCCCTTGTCGTGCTCGGTGAAGAGCTCGGCGACGGCCCCGGCGTGCTGCGGCTCCATCCGCATCACCATGAGCCCGCGGTACGACATCTCACGCACCCCGCAGGATGCCGGTGAGCACAGTGGAGAGTGCGGCGGCGGGGTCGGCGACCGCGCCCGGGCTACGCCACGCGAGGATGCCGTCCGGCCGCACCAGCAGCGCCCCGTCCGTGGTGACGCCGCAGGCGGCGAGCCAGGAGCCGTCGTCGGCGAGGTCGCCGCCGGGTCCGGCGGTGAACGTCTTGAGCGGCACGCCGCTCTTGGCCGCCGCGTCCAGCCACGCCTGGTTTCCGGGCGCGGTGACCAGGGACCAGCCGTCGGTCAGCACGTCGATCGTGGAGATCTTGGCGCCCTTGTGGGTGACCCACCCGTGCGCGGCCCGGCTGCCCGGCTGGCCCGGGAAGGTGAGGTCGCGGGGCAGCACCTCGCCGTTCTCCGCCGCGCCGACGACCGCCTGGGAGTAGTAGCGGTAGCCCATCGTCACGATGACGAAGTCGCGGTACGCGGCCTTGTCCTCGTCGGCGAGCTGGCCGCGGGTGCGGAAGAGCATCCACGCCTGGTCGGCGGTCGCCGCGCCGACCGGCCGCCGCTCCGCCTCGTAGGTGTCGAGCAGGCTGGCGTCGGCCCGGCCGGCGAGCACGTCGGCCAGCTTCCAGGCCAGGTTGTGCGCGTCCTGGATGCCCGCGTTGACGCCGAAGCCACCGGCCGGCGGGTGCGCGTGGCAGGCGTCGCCGGCGAGGAACACCCGCCCGACCTGGTAGGCGTCGGCCACCATGTGCCGCGCCTCCCAGGGCATGTGCGACTCGACCTCGACGTCGAGCTCCGGGTCGCCGGCGGCGATCCGGGCCAGCTCGACGCAGCGCTCCTCGGTGAAGTCGGCCGGCGACTGCCCGCGCTCCGGGTAGTAGTTGACGCCGAACATCCAGCGGCCCGGCTCGATGAAGAGCAGCAGGCCCTGCGCGAGCCGGTTCATCAGGTAGATGAGCGTGAAGCGGGGTGCGGTCTCGGGCAGGTCGACCTTGGCGCGGAAGATGATGCTGACGAAGTTTCCGGCGGCGCCGTTGCTCCGATTTCCAATGTGGAGCATCTCGCGGGTCGGGCTGTTGACGCCGTCCGCCCCCACGACGTACTTGGCGCGGATCGTCCTCGTCGCGCCCGTCGCGCGGTCCTGGACCGTGGCCGTGACGCCGTCGGCGTCCTGGTCGAGCGCGACCACCTCGGTACCGAAGCGGATCTCCGCGCCGTGCCGCTTCGCCGACTCGTACAGCAGCGGCTCGTAGTGGTCCTGCCCGCACCAGATCGGCCAGCTCGGCGTGAACTGGTCGTAGTCGACGTCGTGCGCCTCCATCACGAACGACTTGTCGAGCTCGGCCAGGGACGACGCGCCGAGCATCACCAGCGGGGTGGCGCGGCCGGAGCGGACCAGCTCGAGGTCCTTGCCCGGACCGACGATCTTCATGCCGACCTCCTGCACGGCCGGCTCCAGGCCGACGGTGCGGAAGATCTCCACGGTGCGGGCGTGCAGGCCGGTGGCCCGCGGGATCGACGACAGTGCGGCGCGGCGCTCGACCACGAGCGGCGCGACGCCGCGGCGGGCCAGGAAGAGTGCCGTGGACAGTCCGACCGGGCCGGCGCCGATGACCAGGACGTCGGTGCTCTCGTCACTCATTTCGCGTCCTCCGTGTAGACGACCTTGTAAAGGTGGCGCTCCGGCGTCGCGATCGCGCGTACCTGGCCGAAGTGCGGGTGAACGTCGGGGTTCTGGTACATCCGGTTGAAGTGCTCTTCGCTCTTCCACTGCGCGTAGTTGACGACACGGGTGCCGTCGAGGCTGGCGTGGATGTTCGCCGAGACGAAACCGTCCACCTTGGACATGACCGACTCGGTGGCCTCGACGAGGATGTCCACGAGCTTCTGCTGGTTGGCGGGATCCACCGTGAAGACGTTGACCATCGTCACGACGGGCTGGTCGATGCTGATGTGTGCCATGGCTCCCCTTCAGATCGGACGGGCTTCGAGCAGCGCCCAGCCGTAGGCCGCGGGCGTGTTGACCAGTTCGAACCCCGCGGCGCCGAAAATCGCCTTCCACTCGCGCAGATCGCGTTCCTTGCCGCCGAAGAGGACGAGCATGTCGATGTCGATGATCTTGGAGTGGTCCCACTGGTTGAGCGGCGGCACGATCTGGTCGATCGCGATCAGGCGCGCGTCGGCCTCGCCGATCGCCGCGCGGATCCGCTTCAACAGGGCGACGCAGGTGTCGTCCGGCCAGTTGTGGACGATCGACTTCAGGATGTACGCGTCGGCGCCGACCGGCAGCGGGCTGCTGAAGAAGTCGCCGCCCACCACCTCGACCCGCTCCGCCACGCCGTGCTCCTTGAGTAGCGGCTCGGCGTCGGCGACGACCTCGGGCAGGTCGAAGAGCACACCGGTGCCGGCCGGGTGGCGCTGGAGCATCTTGGCCAGGAAGTAGCCGTTGCTGCCGCCGATGTCGGCGATCCGCCCGAACCGCTCCGGCGCCAGCTCGGCCGCGAACCGGTCGGCGAGGCGGCGGCTCCAGTGCGCCATGAAGCCCTCGAAGAACCGGTTCACCTCGGGGTGGGTCTGTAGGTAGTCGTAGAAGCCCATGCCGAAGACCTTGTTGAACGCCGGCTCACCGGTGCGGACGCTGTGCATGATCTCCGCGTACGGCAGCCGGTTGAAGTCGTGGAAGCTGAACTGCACCATCGGCCGCAGCCCGCCGATCCGGGCCGACGTCAGGCCCTCGCCGAGCGGCGTTATCGCGAACGTGCCGTCCTCCTGCTCGGCGAAGATGCCGAACGCGGCGGCAGCGCGCAGGATCCGGCGCAGCGCGTCCTCGTGCGTCTCCGTGTCGGCGGCCAGCCGGCCGACCGGCTGCGGGCCGTCGACGAGGCGGTCGGCGATGCCGAGCTCGGTCACCACGTAGATGACGTGGGCGATCTGCTTCGCGCTGCCCAGCACGGCGATCTGCCGTTCACGCAGGTCGAGCGCCTGCTTCTGGTCGAAGTTCGCGACGGCCGCGAGGCTCGCGTCAGTCATCGGGGAGTCCTTTCCGGAGTGTGGCGGCGGACGACCATGGCGGCGTTGAAGCCGCCGTATCCACGGGCGAGTACAAGTGCGGCCCGCACCGGCGCCTCCCGTGGCGCGTCGCGGACCAGGTCGAGGTCGATGCCCTCGGCGAGCCGCTGGACGTTGGTGGTGGGCGGGATGACGCTGTGCCTGATCGACAGCAGCGCGGAGACAAGGTCGAGCGCGGCCCCGCCGGAGTAGAGGCGGCCGGTCATCGTCTTGGGCGCGGTGACCGGCACGCCGAACGGCCCGAAGATCCCGCTGATCGCCTCGGCCTCGATCCGGTCGAGCTCCACGACGCCGGCCGCGTCGGCGAACACCACGTCGACCTCGCGCGGCTCCAGGCCGGCGTCGGCGAGCGCGATCTCCGCGGCGCGCCGCAGCCCGGGCCGCCGTCCCGAACCTGGCCGCGGGTCGAAGGTGGCGCCGTAGCCGGCGATCTCCCCGTAGACCTCGCCGCGGACGGCCGCGGCGTCCTCCAGTACCAGGATCGCTCCGCCCTCGCCCGGCACGTAGCCGGTGGCGCCGGCGTCGAACGGGAGGAAGGCGGCGTCCGGCTCGCGCGAGGTGCTCAGCCGGCCGTTGGGGATCTGCGCGGTCCAGCCCCACGGGCACAGCGACGCGTCCACCCCGCCGGTCACCACGAGCGGGATGCCCTTGCGTACCTGGCGGCGCGCCTGGGCGACCGCGTCGAGCCCGCCGGCCTGCTCGGTGACGAGCACCCCGGTCGGTCCGCGCATGCCGTGCCGGATCGAGATCTGCCCGGTGTTGACCGCGTAGAACCAGGCGAACGACTGGTACGCGCTGACGTGCTCGGAACCCTTGCTCCAGAGCTTCTCCAGCTCGCGGTGGCCGAACTCGAAGCCGCCCGACGCGCTGGCGGTGACCACGCCCATGCCGAACTCGGGCAGCTCCTTGGGGTCGACGCCGGCGTCGGCGAGCGCCCACTCGGCGGCGCTGAGCGCGAGCCGGGTCATGTGGTCGGTCTGCGCGAGCAGCCGGCTCGGAATGTGCGCGGCCGCGTCGTAGCCGGGCACCTCCCCGGCGAGCTGCGCCGGGTAGCTCGACGGGTCGAACCGGGTGATCGGCCCGATCCCGCCGCGCCCTTCGACGGTGGCGGCCCAGAACGCGTCGCGCCCCAACCCGTTGGGAGCCGCGACTCCGACACCGGTGACGACGACAGCGCGAGGTGCGCGCGCCGCTCCTTCGCCGTCGTGGTCGAGGCCCGTAGCCTCGCGACTCCCGCTCATTCGCCACGCGCCAGGATCATCGCGCTCTGGAACCCGCCGAACCCGCTGCCGACGCTCAGCACCACGTCGAGGCGCTTCTCGCGGGCGACGAGGGGCGTGTAGTCGAGGTCGCACTCCGGGTCGCGCTCGTGGAGGTTGGCCGTGGGCGGCACCACGCCGTGCCGGATGGCCAGCGCGGACGCGGCGATCTCGATCGAGCCGATCGCGCCGAGCGAGTGCCCGACCATCGACTTGATGGAACTGACCGGCGTCCGGTAGGCATGGTCGCCGAGGCTCCGCTTGAACGCCGCCGTCTCGTGCCGGTCGTTCTGCTTGGTGCCGGAGCCGTGCGCGTTGACGTAGTCGACCGAGTCGGCGGGCAGCCGCGCGTCGCCGAGCGCGACCCGGATCGCCTCGGCCATCTCCCGCCCGTCGGGCCGCAGGCCGGTCATGTGGAACGCGTTGGAGCGCGAGGCGAACCCGACCAGCTCGGCGTAGATCTGCGCGTTGCGGCGGCGGGCGTGGCCCAGCTCCTCCAGCACGAACATCGCCGCGCCCTCGCCGAGCACGAACCCGTCCCGGCTGTTGTCGAACGGCCGCGACGCGTGCTCGGGGTCGTCGTTGCGGGCGGTCGTCGCCTTGATCGCGTCGAAGCAGGCGAGCGTGATCGGCGAGATCGGTGCGTCGGTGGCGCCGGCGATCATCACGTCGGCGGAGCCCTCCCGGATCAGCTCCATCGCGTGCCCGACCGCGTCGAGGCCGGAGGTGCAGCCAGTGGAGATCACCGTGGCCGGCCCCTCGGCGCCGACCTCCCACGCCACATCGCGGGCGAAGGAGCTCGGCACCAGGTAGTCGTAGAGGTGCGGGCTGGCGTAGCGGTGGTCGGTCAGCCACTGCTGGCCGCCGTCGCTCACCACGACGTACTCCTCCTCGAGGCTCATCGTGGCGCCGACCGCTGTGCCGACGCTGACGCCGACCCGGGTGGGGTCGTGCTCGTCGGTGGCGAAGCCACTGTCCACGAGGCACTCCCGCGTGCAGACGACCGCGAGCTGGGCGGCCCGGTCCATCCGCCGGATCTCCTGCGGCGAAAGGCCTTCGGCGGCCGGGTCGAAGTCGGCCTCCGCCGCCACCCGCGAGCGGAACGGGCTCGGGTCGAAGAACGAGACGGTGCGGGTGGCCGTGCGGCCGCTTGTGAGCAGCTCCCAGAACGCCTTCGCGCCCAGCCCACCGGGCGCGATGACGCCCATTCCGGTGATGACCACCCGACGGTCAGATGTGTTCGGCATTGACGATCCTCCTGGCCGCGATGTCCGCCTCCGCACGGTCCGCGGGACGCGGTCGCGCCCTCATGGCCTGCGTTGCAGGACGCTAGGGACGGGGCGTCGAACGATGCTGGAGCGGCGGTCGAGGCCGCGGTCTCATGAGGCCCGGGTCAGCTGGAGCGGCCTCGGCACGCCGGCGGACAGGACCTCCCGCTGAAGCCGCTGGAGGTCCGGCGAAGGGTCCAGGCCGAGCTCCTCGCTGAGCACGCGCCGGTAGTGGTGGTACGCCTGGAGCGCCTCGCCACGCCGCCCGGACCGGCTCAACGCGATGATCAGCTGGCGGTGAAACCACTCGTTGAGCGGGTACGTGCCCACCAGGTAGCGCAGCTCGCCGATCAGCTCACGGTGGCGGCCGAGCGCGATGTCGGCCTCGATGCGCAGCTCGACCGCGCGGATCCACTCCTCCTCGAGGTGAGTCGCGTGCGCCTCCAGCGCCGGACCGAACTCGACGTTGGCGCCCAGCGGCCCGGTCCACAGCGCGAGCGCCCGGCGCAGCACGGCGGCGCCCTCCTCGTGGCGGCCGGCCTTCATGTGGTTGCGCCCCTCGTCCAGCAGGGCCTCGAAGATCTCGGCGTCGAGCTGGCCGGGCTCCACCTTGAGCAGGTAGCCGCGGGCCCGGCTCTCGAGCAAGGTTCGACCCGGGCCTTCTATACCTTCTCGGGCGAAGAGCTTTCGAAGGTGGTAGATGTACGTCTGAACCGTGGTGGCCGCGCTCCGCGGCGGGTTGTCGCCCCAAAGCTCGCGGATAATCGATTCGCCCAGCACGACCCGGTTGGCGCGCAACACAAGCAAAGCGAGCACAGTGCGAACTTTTGGTGGCGTCGGAGTGCAGATCCGTCCCTCATGGACCAGTTCCAAAGAACCTAGAATCTCGTACTTGACCATGGCGCTCCCCCGCTCTCGTAGCGCTTCTCGACACGCTCTCAAGCTATGGAGATAGCGGGGTCACACGTAACGTTCCCAAGGCGCTACCACCCGCCTCCTTCCGAATCCAGAAGGTGTCGAAAGTTGTACGGCGAATGATCCTTGCGGGGTGTATCAGTGCGGGCTCGGCTTGCTGTTGAGCCGGTCGTGCGGCAGGGTGACCAGCGACGCCGCCACCGCCTTGTTGACCGCGTCGATCCGCGACACCGCACCGAGCTTGGCGAAGATGCGCCGCAGGTGGCTCTTCACCGCCGCCTCGCTCAGCTTGAGCCGGCGGGCGATCTGCGCGTTGGTCATCGCCTCGGCGGCGAGCTGGAGGATGTCCAGCTCGGCCTGGGAGAGGATCGCCGGCTCGGCGTTCTGCACCTGCACCAGGCTCTGGCCGGAGACGGAGAGCAGGATCGAGCCGGTGCCGTCGCGCGCCTTGCGGATCGCGGCGACGAGCTCCTCGCGGCCGACGCTCTTGAGCAGGTAGCCCCGCACCCCCTCCGCGATCAGCCGGCGGAGCAGGTCGGGGCTGTCGTACATGCTGAGGATGACGACGGCGGTGCTCGGCGAGGCCTCGCGGATGCGGCGCACCGTGACCACCGGGTCGTCGCCGGGTATCGCCACGTCGAGCAGCACGACGTCGGGTCGCAGCCGCGCCGCCTTGGCCACCGCGGCGGTCGAGTCGCCGGCCTCGTCGACGACGCCGAGGTCGGGATGCGCGTCGAGCACGGCCCGCAGGCCCTCGCGGACCAGCACATGGTCGTCGACGAGCAGGACGGAGATGGGCCAGAGGGAGGACCCGTCTTCGGACCGCGCCATGGCGACCTCCCCCAACCCGTCTGCTTCGCGGGCCCACGCCGCCGCTGCCACGTTAACGTGCGCCGTGGCGCCCCTCATATCGTTCCCACGACATGAGGGGCGCCACACACCTTTACGTGGCGAATTTCATGCGGGCGGCGCGAGGTGGAGCAGTTCGCCGGTACCCAATCCCTTGTTAGCGATAAAGATGCCACCATCCCGGGCGATCGCAAACGACATAGGACTTTCCAGACCTTCACTGGCGAGCAGGGTCCGGCTGCCATCGCGCTCGATCCGGGTCAGCGCGCCGGTCGGGTCACCGGAGTCCAGACCGTTCTTGGCGATCTCCAGCACGACGAGCCGGCCCCGCTTGTCGAACGCGATGTCGATGATGTTGGTGAACCCGGTCGCGTAGATGGTCGGCGCCGAGCCCGGCTTCAGCCGCCACACCCGGGCCCCACCGCGGGGGAACGGGTGACCGGTCAACTGTCCGATGTAGAACGCACCGTCCGGGCCGCGGGTGATGGTGACCGGCACGAACTGGATCGGCACCGTCGCCCCCGGCGGCAGGCCCCACTCCGGCGGCGCCGGCACCTGCTCCTCCGGCCAGACGTGCTCGGTGGTGACCGAGCCGCCGGGACGGATCCGGAGCACGTCGTTGGCCGCCGCGTCAAGCGCCAGCAGGTCGCAGCCGTCACTCACGACCGCGTACGGCTGGCTCTCCGGGATGACACCGTCGGGGTTGTGGGCGCCCTCGTGCGCGTTGAGGTCGCCGAGGATACGCCAGCGGTTGGGGCCCTGGATCTCCAGGATCGTGCCCATCGCGGCCCCGGCCGGGCCGAGCAGGTCACGGTACTCCGGAGCGGTGCTGAAGCCCATCGCGACGAGCATCTTGCCGGCCCGGTCGAACGCCAGGTCGTGCGCGCCGTAGACCGAGAAGCCCTCGCCGGTGCTGCGCAGCGACGGCAGGCCGGTGACCACCCGCTTCTGGCGGCCGTACCGTACGGCCGTGATCGCCCCCGTCGCGCCGTAGCAGAGGTCGGTCCCGAAGGTGCCCGGAATGCAGACGTCGTCGCCACCGAGTCCGGCCTCGGCGACGAAGACGGTGCCGGCGCGGTCGATCACGACGCCGCGCGGGTTGTCGAGGTTACGGGCGACGACGGTCAGCCGCCCGGATTGAGAGGTGGCCGCGGCGGCGGCGGGCGCGGCCGCGCCGGCGATAAGCACCGCCGGTAGGGCCACCAGCAGCGTGCGCCGCATCGCATTGCGCATGGGTTCTCCTCAGCATGCGGGGTGTGGACGCGAACGACGCTGACGGCGCCGCCTCAAGGGCGGATGGAGGCAGGCTCGACGGGCCAGGGCTCACGCGTCGGCGAGAGCCCCGGCCCGTCCGGCCGCCGTCCGACGTCGGGGGAGCGTGGGACGGCGGCGCTGGGCGGGTGCGGCTACTCCGGCTGGTTCGGCGTGCCGCGGCCCAGCTGGTACGGCGTGGAGACACCCTCGTACATCAGGTGCATCACCATGCCGTTGGCAGCGTGGTCGAGATTGTGACAGTGATCCATCCACATGCCCGGATTGTCCGTACGGAAGGCGATCTCGTACACCTCGCCCGGGATGATGTCCAAACTGTCTATCCACCACGGCGAACCCGTCGCCGCCACCCCGTTGCGGGACAGCACGAGGGCGTGGTGGCCGTGCAGGTGCATCGGGTGGTTCTGGTGGCTCCGGTTGACGATCTTCACCTTCACCAGCTCGCCCTCGCGCACCATCAACGTCGGCGTGTCCGGGAAGCTGTGCCCGTTGATGATCGGCACCAGGTGCAGCCCGCCGTCGAAGAAGGACAGCCGGTCGTCGAGCAGCTGGGTGAAGGTCCGGTCGAAACGCGAGCCGGTGTCGAACGGGCGCTCGCCACCGGAGCCGTACGTGAGCGGGTCGAAGGTCGGGCCGTCGCCGACCACCTCGGGCGTCGACGAGTCGCCCGGCGGGGCGAGCACCAGGCCGCGGTCCTCGCGGGCGAGGTCGGTGACCCGGACGGCGTGCGACGGCATCGTGAACGTCACGTCGTACCGCCCGCCCGCCGCGAGCCCCAGCCGCGGGTCGGTGAGCGGCGTCGGCCCGGACACGTCGACCCCGTCGATCGCGACGACCCGCACCGGGGCGCCGTTGACCACGAGCTGCCGGGGCCGGCTGTCCGTCGCCGGGTTGTTGTCGGTGTTGATCAGCCGCAGCCGCACCGGCGTACCCGGCGCGATCTCCTGCCGCTGGAGCGTGTCACTGGTGCCGAACGCGACGATGTTCTCGTCGGGCGTACGCCACTCGTGCGGCATCACGACGACGTCGCGCTCCCCCGCCGGCGGCCCGGCGGCGGGCTCGACGATCAGCGCCCCGAAGAGCCCACGCCGGACGGCCTCCAGCGGATTCTGGTGCGTGTGGTACCAGAACGTGCCGACCTGCTCGGCCACGAAGCGGTAGGTGTGGCTGCCGCCCATCGCGACCGCGTCCTGCGTGGCGCCGGCCACCCCGTCCTCGCCGTTGGGCACGTCGAGCCCGTGCCAGTGGATGGTGACGTTTTCGTCCGGCATCTCGTTGCGCAGGGTCACCTCGACGAGCTCGCCCTGGCGCACCCGGATCTCCGGGCCCGGCGACTGTCCATTGTAGGTGAGCGCCTCGATCTCGGTGCCCGACGCCAGCCGCACCTTCGCCTTCCGCGCGGTCAACGTGTACGTCTTGTCGGGCGTGCCGGTCTGCGGCCCACGCAGTTCGTCGACCGACACCACCCGCCCGGCCGGTCCCGCGGCCCCGTGGCTGAGCGCGGTGCCGCCGCCGTAGTCGACGTTGCCGTGCGCGTTCATGCTCATCGTGTCGGGCAGCCGGCTGCTGCGCGCGACGAACACCACCGTGCCCACGAGGACGACGAGCACCACCGCGACCTGGACCGCGGCCCGCAGCGCCCGCGCCCCCGGGCCCCGGCGGGCGAAGCCGTCGGCGCGGACCGCGCGCAGGCGGTATCCCTGCCAGATCCACAGGAGCACCGCCGCGAAGACGATCGGCAGCCCGTGGGTGAGAACATCGTCGACATAGGACGGCACCGGCCGCGAGATGTAGGCGAAGTAGACCCCGACGACGGTGGCGACGGCCGTAACCTGGAACGGCACCACGAGCACCGGGTCCGCCGCGGCGGCCCGGACGGCGGCGTCCGGCGCCTCCACGTCAGCCGGCTCGGTGCGGGCCAGCGCCCGCAGCCGCGGCACCGACCAGACAGCCACGGCGAGCATCGGCAGGAGCAGCAGCGGCATCTGCACGATCACCCGGTTGTCCGCGAAGATCCAGTCGACCGACAGCATCAGCCCGATCGCCACACACTTGATCACCAACACCACGAGCGCGGCGATCAGCAGCCGCGAGAGCGCGCGGGCGCTACGCCGCAACGCCCGACGGGACGGCCGCCACGCGAGCCGCGTGGCGAAGATCGCCGCCGGTAGCCAGATCAGGAACAGGACACCAGCAAGGATCCCGTCCAGATTCTCCCCGATTTCGAACACGCGCTTCCCCCATCGAAATAGCCGCAGGGCTACGGTATGGACGCGCGCGGTCAAGGGGCATCCGGCGACGACCGGCAGCCCCATACGGCGATCGCCGTACATACCCAGCTACACCGAAACACCCGCCGTAGCCCCGGTCCGCGCCACCTGCGAGCGCGCCCAGCTCTTTCGCGGCCCCTGCGCCATCCTGACGCAGCGTCACCACCCCAGGGGCGAATCTAGAGACTTTTCGGAGTCGAGGCGGCCGGGCGCTAAGTTCCTTTTAGGACAAAGATTTGAGCTACCGCGATGTCCGTCGTGGTCCAGACCGCTGCTCCCGCGGCCTCACCCGTCCGCCGCTGGTCGCGGTAGCTCAAAATCTCTGTCTAAATAGGGCGGTCGAACCCCGACTCCGAAGCATACGGGCCGCGATCCAAGACGGACGTGGGCAAAAGGGGTGTCAGCCGGGTGCGACCAGGCCCGTCTGGTAGGCGAGCACGACGAGCTGGGCGCGGTCGCGGACCCGGAGCTTGGCCATCGCGCGGTGTACGTGGGTGCGGGCGGTCGCCGGGCTCATCGAGAGCCGCTGCCCGATCTCCTCGTTGGTCAGGCCGCCGGCGACGAGGCTCATCACCTCGCGTTCGCGGTCGGTGAGCACGGCGAGCCGGGCGTGGTCGGCCGGGGCGTGGGGGGCTCGGCTCACCAGGGCGCTGACCAGGCGGCTGGTGATGCGGGGCGAGATCAGCATGTCGCCGCCAGCGACCACGCGCACGGCCTGCCGCAGCTCCTCGGGCTCGATGTCCTTGAGCAGGAAGCCGCTGGCGCCGGCGCGGAGCGCTTCGAAGACGTACTCGTCGAGCTCGAAGGTCGTGAGGACGACCACCCGCGTCGCCGGAAACCTGGCGACGATGGCCGCGGTGGCCTTGACGCCGTCCATGACCGGCATGCGGACGTCCATGAGCACGATGTCGGGACGGGTCGCGGCGACGGTCTCGACCGCCTGCGCGCCGTTGGAGGCCTCGCCGACCACCTCGATGTCGTCGCTGTGGTCGAGCAGCCCGCGGAAGCCCGCCCGGACGAGCGTCTGGTCGTCGGCCAGCACCACGCGGATGGTCACGGTGACTCCTCCTCGATCGGCAGCCGGGCGAACACCCGGAAGCCGCCCGCTTCTCCCGGCGCGGCGGTCAGTGTGCCGCCGGCCGCCTCGGCGCGCTCGCGCATGCCGGCGATGCCGTGGCCGGGCTCGACCAGGGTCGCGCCGACGCCGTCGTCGACCACCTCGACCTCGACGGCGTCCATTGTGTACGCGATGCGGACGTCGGCGGTGGTGGCCTGTGCGTGCTTGACCGTGTTGGTCAGCGACTCCTGCACGATCCGGTACACGGACAGCGCCACCGCGGTCGGCAGCGGGCGCGCCTCGCCGGTGACCACCGGCCGGACCGTGACGCCCGACTGCTCGGCCACCGCGTAGACGCGGGCGAGGTCGGGGACGGTGCCGGCGTCGCGGAGCATGCCGACCACCGAGCGGATCTCGGTCATCGCGTCGCGGGCGGCGCCACGGATGCTGCGCAGCGCGGCGCGCGCGTCGGCGGGACGGCTGTCGAAGACGTCGTCGGCGAGGCTGGCCTGCACACTGATCGCGGCGATCGTGTGACCGAGCAGGTCGTGCACCTCGCGCGCGATGCGCAGCCGCTCCTGGGCGACCTCGTGCTCGCGCTCCTGCCGCATGACGGCGAGCCGGTGCTGCGCCTCGGCGAGGCGCTCCCGGCGGCTGCGGATCGTCTCGGCGAGCAGCACGACGGCGGCGAGCAGCGAACCCTCCTCGGCGGTGGCCGCGAGCACCGGGAAGAGGCCCTGGCCGAGGTAGAAGTATCGCACTATCAACTCGAGCGTGACGAAGAACCCGGCGACGGTGAGCGCCCAGGTGAGCCGTCCCGCCGCGGCGACCGCGTAGAGCGCGGCGGCCAGCGGCAGCGCGGGTGGGATGCCGGGGTACTCGAGCGCGTAGTAGATCATCAGCGCGGCGACGGAGCCGACCAGCACGAACAGCGGCCAGCGCCGGCGCCACAGCAGCAGCAGTCCGATCACCGCGCCGATCGCGTACGCGCGCGCGTCGGGCGGCCGCGCCCCGGGCTCGTCGGCGGTGTGGATCGCGACCGCGACCACCGCCGCCACCACGACCGCGAGGATCGCGTCGACCGCCATCGGGTGGAGGCGACCCGCTCCGACGAACATGACGCAACAGTACGGTCACCGCCCGTGGACCGCGGCCCCGGCGTTCACCGGGAGCCACGGTCCGGGGCGGAGAGCCTCAGCGGCCGAGTTCCAGCAGGGTCTGACCGGACTCGATCACGGTCGTGCCGGTCACCTTCAGGCCGACCTTCTCGCCCAGCTCGGCGTACTCGCGCCAGGTCCGCGCCTTGCCCGCCATCAGCGAGAGCAGCCGCAGGTCCATCTGGGTGATGAACATCAGGCGGGCGGGGTCGTCCGGGAAGTTGTCGTTCTCGTCCGCCACGAGGATCTGGACGACGAGCACCTTGCCGTTGTCGCCGACCGCCTCGGCGACCCGGCCGAGGATCTTCTCGGCGCCCGCGTCGTTCCAGTCGTGCAGCACGTTCGACAGGATGTACACGTCGGCGCCTGCGGGCAGCGGCTCGAAGATGCTGCCCGCGACGGTCTCGACCCGGTCGGAGATCCCCGCGGCCTCGAAGCGGGCCCGGCCCTGCTCCACGACACCGGGCACGTCGACGACGGTGCCGCGCAGGTGCGGGTTGGCCTTGAGGATCTCGGTGAGCAGCGCACCGGTGCCGCCGCCGACGTCGATCACGTGCTTGGCCGCGCTCCAGTCGTAGCCCTCGACGACCTTGCCGAAGTAGCTGGCGTGGGTGGCCATCAGCGCGCCGAACGAGGTGGCGCGGTCCGGGTTGGCGGCCAGGTCGTCCCAGAACGCGATCCCGTAGCGCTCCGGGTAGGCGGCGTCGCCGGTGCGGATCGAGTGGGTCAGCGAGCTGAACGTGCCCTCGATCCGGCCCGCCATCGAGTCGACGTCGAGCCACGGCCGCTGCGCCGCGGGGTGGTCCTTCTTGAGAAACTCGGCCGCTTCGGTCAGCGCGTACACGCGCGGCCCGACCTCTTTGAAGACGCCGCGGACCGCGAGGTAACGCATCAGCCGGTAGAGCGCGTCGGGGTCGGCCTTGGCCGCGACGGCGAGCTCGTCGAGCGTGTTGGTACCGGCGGCGATCAGGTCGGCGAGGCCGAGCGTGGCCGCGGCCCGCACCGCCCACGGCGTGATCGTATCGGTGAGAGCGTAAAGATTGACCCGATATTCCGTCATGGCGGGGAGCCTGGACCGCCGCTCTGGAGCGCCGCTCGAACGCGGGTCCAGACCACCGCGGTGCACCCGGCCTCCATTGGGTTTCGAGCCACGCGGTGCACGCTCCGCCGGTAAACGGTAGCCATGCGGAAAGGGAGACGATGGGCGCAAGCCAGCAGGAGCGCTCGGCGCTCGAAGTAATCATGGACCTGTTGCAGCAGAAGTGGGTCTACGAGCTGTTCGGCGAGATCGGCGCCCGCCAGAAGGCGTCGGCGGCGCACGTCGAGGAGCTGCGCGAGGTGGACGCGGCCGCGCACGTCTTCTGGCCGTTCCAGGCACCGCCGTTTCCGATCATCACGAAGTCGGCGAGCGGCTCCACCCTGACCGACATCGACGGCAACACCTACCTCGACTGCCACATGGGGTACGGCGCGCAGGCCCTGCACGGCCACAACCCGGAGCCGGTCGTCGAGTTCGTCCGCGAGCGCCTCGCCACGGGCACCGGCAACGGGTACACCAGCGAGCTGGAGCTCGAGCTGGCCAACCTGCTGCGCGAGATCACGCCGCACAACGAGAAGTTCGTGTTCCAGCACTCGGGCACCGGCGCGACGCAGGGGGCGATCCGGCTCTGCCGCGCGCACACCGGGCGGCGGATGGTCGCCAAGTTCGAGGGCACGCTGCACGGCTCGCACGACCTCGCCGTGCACAACACGGCACCGTGGTACCACGGGCACCCGGCGCTGCCGTTCCCGAAGATCAACCCGGACGGCACCATGCCGCTGATCTCGGCGTACACCGGCGTCCTGCCGGCCGAGCCGCGCGACCTGCTGATCCTTCCGTACGACACGGCGCAGGCCGTCGCGCTGATCGAACGGCACGCGGACGAGCTGGCCTGCGTGCTCACCGAGCCGGCCGCATCCTCGTTCCCCTTCGAGGAGACGACGATCCCGATGATCCGCGAGGTCGCGATCGCGTCCCGGCGGCTCGGCGTGCCGTTCATCCTGGACGAGGTGCTGACCGGGTTCCGTTCCGGGCTCGGCGGCGCGGCGCAGAAGTGGGACATCCCCACCGACCTGACCACGTACGGCAAGGTGATCAGCGGGCTCGGGCTCCCGCTCTCCGCGATCGGCGGGCGGGCCGACATCCTCGACCACACCCAGACGTCCGGGCAGGCGTTCACCGACTACGGGCAGAAGACCGGCCTCCAGGGCAGCCACACCGGCAACTACCTGTCGGTGGCGGCGTCGATCGCGACGCTGCGGCTCCAGCAGTCGAAGGGGCCGGGCTACTACACCGAGCTGCGGGCGAAGGTCGACCGCGTGCAGGCCCGGCTGGCGGAGTTCCGGAGCCAGCACGGCATCCCGCTGCGGATGGTGGGCTTCGGCGACTACGTCGGCTGCTTCCAGTTCCTGCCGTCCGACTCCTACACGGACTACCGGGTGTACTCGCGGGAGCTCAACCCGGCGACGTTCATGCTCAGCCTGCTGCTGCGCAAGCGCGACATCTACATGCTCGGCATGCCGCTGTGGTTCGCGGGCAGCGCGCACACCGACGCCGACGTCGACCGGATGACCGACGCGGTACTGGAGAGCACGCTGGAGCTCGCCGCCAACGACTTCCCGTTCGACCTGGCCTGGCCGGCGACCGACGGTCCGGCCTGGGAAGACGACGGCTCCTGGTCGTAGAAAGGCAGTTCCGCGTCGAGGGCCCGGGTCGCATCATGACCCGGGCCCTCTTCGTGTGCGGTACACGAGGGTACGTAAATACCCGTACTTGACTAATCGCACGCGACATCGTGTAGTCGAAGAGACGGCTCGCCCCATCTCCTGGAGGACCCGCGATGACACAGAGTTGGACCGACGATCAGGGCGCCGCACCGCCAAATCCGCGCAGGTGGCTGGTCCTGGCCGTCATCCTGGCCGGCGCGTTCATGATCTTGATGGCTACGACGATCGTCAATGTAGCCATCGCGCCGATCCAGCGCGACCTGGAGGCGACCTACACGACGATGGAGTGGGTCATCGCGGGCTACGCGCTCGGGTACGGCCTGCTGCTGGTCCCGGCCGGCCGGCTCGGCGACCGCTACGGCCACCGCAAGCTCTTCCTCATCGGCGTGGCCGGCTTCACCGCCGCCTCCGCCGCGTCCGCCTCCGCGACCAGCCCCGGACAGCTCATCGCCTTCCAGGCCGTGCAGGGCATGATGGCCGGCGTCCTCAACCCGCCGATCCTGGCGCTCATCCAGTCCACGTTCCCGGCGAAGGAGACCGGCAAGGCGTACGGCATCTACGGCGCGATCAGCGGCATCGCCACCGCCAGCGGCCCGCTCCTCGGCGGCCTCCTGATCGCCTGGGACCTCAACGGCTGGGACTGGCGGCCGGTCTTCCTGCTCAACGTGCCGATCGGCATCGCCACGTTCATCGCCGCGGCGGTGCTGGTGCCCGAGTCACGGGGCCGGCGCGGCGGCCTGGACCTCATCGGCATGCTGCTCGTCTCGGCCGCCGTCCTGCTGCTCGCGGTCCCGCTGGTCGAGGGACAGCGGCTCGACTGGCCGGCGTGGACGTTCGTCTCGATGGCCGCCGCGATCCCCGCGCTCGTCGCGTTCGCCGTCTGGGAGCTGCGCCGGGCCAGGCGCGGCCGGGTACCGCTGGTGAGCATGCGGCTGTTCGCGCACCGCTCCTTCACCGCCGGCGTGGCGATCAGCCTCTGCTACTTCGCCGGGTTCATCGGCCTGCTCTTCGCGCTCTCGCTGCACCTTCAGATCGGCCTGGAGAAGTCGGCGCTGATGGCCGGCCTCATCCTGCTGCCGTACTCGTTCGGCACGCTGGTCGGCGCCGCCATCTCCGACAACGTGGCCAAGGCCATGGGCCGCGCGGTGCTGCTGCTCGGCGCCGGCATCGTGATCGTCGGCATGGTGGGCATCATCGCCACGATCCACTGGTGGGGCTCCGACGTCGAGCTGCTACCCGCCCTCCTCTTCGCCGGCTTCGGCTCCGGCCTGGTGATCGCGCCGAGCGTCGAGATCGTGCTCGCCGGCGTGCCCTGGCAGGACGCCGGCGCCGCGAGCGGCGTGCTCGGCGGCGCCCAGCGGCTCGGGCAGGCGATCGGCGTCGCCGTGGCCGGCGTCGTCCTCTTCGGAGCGCTCGGCTCCTACGCGCCGAACGCGGCCGCCGACGCCACCCCGCAACTCCAGACGTCGCTCGTCGCGGCCGGGGCACCGCCGGCACAGGCCGAGGCCGCCACCGCGTCGTTCACCGACTGCTTCGTGCGACAGTCCCGGGCGTCCGACCCCACCGCCACCCCGCCCGGCTGCCCCCAGCCCGACGGCGGTGCCTTCGAGGCCGCGGCGGAGTCGGCCCTGGCCACGAACTTCAACCGCGCCGTGCAGTGGACGGTGGCCGCGGTGCTGGTGGGCGTGATCCTGACGTTCCTGCTGGTCTTCCTGCTCCCCCGCCGCCCCGACCAGCCCTGGGCGGACGCCAGCACCCCGGAGTGGCGAGTCACCCCCGCCGCGGCCGAAGCCACATCCTGACCGCCCGCGGGCGTTTTCGGGTCCGGCCCCGCACGGGGTCGGACCCGAAGCGCTCTTTTGAGACTGCCCCGTTCGTGCGCCCAGGCGGCGGTCGTTTGTCCACAATGTCCCTTGCCGAGGCGATGGGCGCCAGGCCGGACGGTGGCGCAGTCACCGGGAGTCACCGCCCCGATGTTGGTGACGGTGCGTCAGGATGTCGGCGGTGGCCGGGGGCTTGTCCCGCGGAGCTGGCAGTGGACGGCCGGGGATTTCGGCTCGCCCTGGCGAGCCGCCGGCCGGGAACGGTGCCCGCGGGAGCATACGGTCCGCAGCTGACGCGGACCTGGGAAAATCTGCCTCGAATCACCTGCCAGGACCCGCGCGTGCGGTCCGCGGGCGACACGGGCGAAGGCAGCGGCGGTCAGTCTGGGCTGACGGTCATCGGGGTGGCTTTGTCGGCCAGCAGCTCGGGGAGCTGGTCGAGCAGCTCGTCGTGCCACGCCAGCTCGGCCCGCAGGCGCAGCTCGGTGTGGCGAAAGCCGGTCCACTCCAGGCCGCGCAGGTGTGGCGCGGCCTCCTTGCGCAGCTCTTGCCAGGACGCGAGCTGGGCGGCGAGATCTTCGCGGCGCCGGGCGAGGATCGCACGTAGCGCGTCCTCGCCCAGGTCGATCGCGTTTTGCAGGGCCAGGTCGACCGGGTCGGGGCGCAGCCTCGTGTCGCGCAGCGCCTCGTCGCGGTGGCTGATCAGCTCGGCCCGGCCGGACTCGGTGATCGCGTAGATCGTCCGGGCCGGCCGGTTGCCCTCCTGCTCGGTGCGCAGCGCCTCGATGACGCCCTCGACCTGCATCCGGTGCAGCGCGCCGTAGAGCGAGCCAGGCTTGACGTCGCTCCACAGCTCGGTGCGGTCGATCTGGGCCGCGCGGCGGATCTGGTGACCGTGCATCGGGCCACCCCGTGCCAGCGCCCCGAGCACGAATAGGCGAGTACTATTCACGGGAATAGTCCAACACGAGTGCCCGTGTGCGGGCAAGCTCGACGAACGGCCAATCGATCCCTGCTCTATCCACTATGGACGGGCACCCGCGGCGAGATGAGCGACGCCGCGATGGCCTTGTTGACCGCGTCGATGCGGGAGACGGCGCCGAGCTTGGTGAAGATGTTTCGCAGGTGCCGCTTGACGGTCGCCTCGGAGAGGGAGAGCCGGCCGGCGATCTGCGCGTTGCTCATCGCCTGGCCGACCAGCTGGAGCACCTCACGCTCCCGGCCGGAGAGGGCGCCGGCCACTGGGCCCTGCACCTGGGTCAGGCTCTCCCGCGAGACGGCGAGCAGCACCGGGGCGTCGTCGGCCCGGGCGTTGCGGATCGCGGCCACCAGCTCCTGGCGGGTCGAGTTTTTCAGCAGGTAGCCGCAGATGCCGAGGGCCAGCAGCTCGCGGAGCAGCTGGGGGCCGTCGTACATGCTCAGGATGATCACGCGGCTCGCCGGCGCGACCGCCCGCATGCGGCGGACGGTGGTGGTCACCTCGTCGCCCGGGATCTGCACGTCGAGCAGCACGATGTCGGGCTGCCGGTCGCGGACGGCGGCCACGGCGGCGCCGCTGTCGCCGGCCTCGCCGACCACCGCGAGGTCGCGCTGGGCGTCGAGGATCTCGCGCAGGCCGTCGCGGACCACCACGTGGTCGTCGACGAGCACGATGCGGGTCGGTTCGAGCGCGACGGCGGTCACCGGGTGGCCCCTTCGCTGACCATCAGGGGCGCCACGAGCTCCACCGACGTGCCGCCGGTGCCGGCGCTGCCCAGCGCGAGCCGCCCGCCCAGCGCGGCCGCCCGCTCGGCCATCGCGCGCAGGCCGACCCCGCGTACGCGGGCCGTGTCGAACCCGACGCCGTCGTCGACGACGGTGGCCCGCAGCTCGTGTGGCGCGATGTCGACGACCGCGCGGATCGAGGTGGCACCGGCGTGCGCCAGCGCGTTGCGCATGGCCTCGCGGACCACCAGGAACACCTCGTCGAGCGCCGGCGGCGGCACCCACGACTCGTCGCCGTTGATCACCACGTCGACGCGGGTCTCGCCGGCGTCGACAGTGGACAGGAAGTTGGCCAGCGCGGTGTCCAGCGAGCCGAGCGGCTGGGCGAGCTGGAGGTCGGTGGTGAGGGCGCGCAGGTATCCGACCGCGTCGTGCAGGGCCTGGCGGGCGGTGACCACGCGCCGGTCGACCTCCTCGTGGCGGCGCTCGATCGCGAGCTCGTGCGCCTCGAGGTTGCGGTAGGCGGCGCTCAGGCTGTGACCGAGCCGGTCGTGCAGCTCGCGGGCGATGACCGAACGCTCGCCGACCTGCGCCTCGCGCACCTGGTTCATCAACGCGGAGGCGTGGCGGGTGCTCGCGTCGAGCAGGCGGGTCAGCACGACGCGGGTCAGCGCGCCGGCGACGAGCGCGATGAGCGGCGCGGGGTCGGAACGGCTGTCGAGGTCGGCCAGGACCAGGTCGGCGAGCGCGGACACCGCGCGGAAACACTCCCGCGGGTGCAGCTCGGCGCCCTCGGGTAACGGGGGCGGGACCACCGCCAGCGGGTCGGGCGGGGCGTCGCGGAGGTCGACACAGACCTGGCGGATGATCGAGTCGGCGTGGGCGACATAGCGGTCGGTGAGGCCGGTGTCGCCGACCAGGTCGTGGCCGGCCGCGTCGAACCGGCACCGGTACGCCGCCAGTATCGGCTGGCGCCGGTGCCAGAGATAGTCCGCGGCCGTGTCCCGCAGCGTGTCGCTGTGCTTGTCCATTCTGGATCCCCCCGGTTTTCGCTCTTCGCGCACTTCCACTCGCCGCCGCTCAGCTCCGGCACCAGGAACCCGGCAACCGGAACACTCTGATCCGATCAGCCCCCCGAGAGTTGTCTCAACCGAGTACTCGCATGAGTCTACGGCGCCGTCTTAGGCCGCCGAAAGCATCGAACCGTGGCTTCTAGTAATCGACACAGAACGAGAGGTGAACTTAATGAAACATGGTGCAAGTTCGATGGGAATTAGGCCCTATGGGCCCTAATAGCCACCATCTCCGGCAGACGCGACCAGCTCTCGACGGTCCATCGAGGACGCTCCGCGACAGTTCGCCTGACCTTCGACCGGTTAGGAGCTCCATCCATGGTGAGCAGACGCAGCGTCATCACCGTCGGGGCGACCGCGGGTGCGGCCGCCCTCGTCACGACCGCGACGGCCGCCGCCGCCCGCGGCGAAACCCCGCCGCGGGCGGGCGGCCCACACGCCGGGCACGGCGCCGCGGCACACCAGAACACGGCGAGGGGCGCCCACCTGGCGGCCGCCGCCGCACCCTTCACCGTCCGCATGCCGATCCCGGCGGTACAGCAGCCGGTCGCCTCGGTGGGCAATACGGACTTCTACGTCGTCACCACCCGTAGGACCAGCGTCGAGATCCTGCCGGGCACGCGCACCGAGGTGATGACCTACGACGGCAAGTTCCCTGGTCCGACGTTCAAGGTGCGTACCGGCCGGCTGGCCGTCGTCGTGCACACCAACCAGCTCGACATGCCGACCGCGGCGCACCTCCACGGTGGACACGTGCCGTCGAGCAGTGACGGGTTTCCGACAGACGTGCTCGTGCCGGGCCGGAGCCGCGTCTACAACTACCCGAACAAGCAGCGGGCGGCGACCCTCTGGTACCACGACCACGCGCACCACATGGAAGCGGAGCACGTCTACCGCGGCCTCGCCGGCTTCTACCTGATCGAGGACCCGGCCCAGGCCGAGCTGCGGCTCCCGTCCGGCGACTACGACATCCCGATCATGCTGCGCGACGCCCGGTTCGCGGACGACGCGAGCCTCGTCTTCGAGCCCGACGACTTCGAAAACCGCAACACGATCCTCGCGAACGGCAAGCCGCAGCCCTACTTCCGGGTCGCCGCGCGCAAGTACCGGCTCCGCTTCCTCAACGGCTCCAACCTGCGCACGTTCGCGCTGCGGCTCGGCAACGACACCGAGGTGGCGCAGATCGCCAGCGACGGTGGTCTCCTGGCCGCGCCCACGCCGGTGCGCGGGTGGGCGATGTCGCCCGGCGAGCGGGTGGAGGTCGTGGTCGACTTCAGCCAGTTCCCGGTCGGCAGCCAGGTGCTCCTCCAGGACGCCCAGGCCGGCCCGGTGCTGCGCTTCGACGTCACCCGCACCGCCGCCGACCGCAGCAGGGTGCCCGACCGGCTCAGCTCGATCGCGTCCCCGCGGGCCGCGACCAACGAGCGCGCCTTCACCCTCAGCCTCGACCCGCAGACGTTCCAGTTCGTCATCAACGGGCAGGCGTTCGACCCCAACCGGGTCGACACCGAGATCAAGCGGGGTACCACCGAGGTGTGGTCGATCACGAACGGCGACACCATGTTCGGCATCCCGCACAACTTCCACCCGCACCTCGTGCAGTTTCGGGTGCTCGACCGAAACGGTCAGCCGCCGTCGCCCGGCGAGTCCGGCTACAAGGACACGATCGCGGTGGCGCCCGGCGAGACGGTTCGCATACAGGCAACATTCGGCGACTACCTTGGTCGCTATGTCTACCACTGCCACATGATCGACCACTCCGCGGCCGGCATGATGGCGCAGATGTCGATCGTCCCCTGACGCCCACGGAGGGTTCCCGTGCCATCGGCAGAGAAGACTGTGCAGATCAACCAGTCCCCCGACACCGTGTTCGCGTTCCTCGCCCAGGGCGAAAACGACATGCGGTGGCGGCCCAACGTCCTCGACATCAAGCACGTGTCCGGCGACGGCGTCGGCGCCCGCTACAAGCAGGGCCTCCGCGGCCCCGGCGGCACCCGCATCCCGGCCGACTACGAGGTGACCAAGTTCGAGCCGGGCAAGCGGCTCGCGTTCAAGGCCACCGGCTCCGTCCGCACCGAAGGCGAGTACACGCTGACCCCGGCGAACGGCGGCACCTCGCTGACGCTGAAGCTGGCATGGCAGCCGAGCGGCGTGTCCCGCCTCCTGAGCCCGATGGTGAGCAAGTCGTTCGAGGAGGAGATCGCCTCCCTCGAAGGCTTGCGCGAGCTGCTCGAAAAGGAATCCTGAGCGCCGTGTCCCGGAGGGCTCACCCGGCCCTCCGGGACGCGGCCTCACCCTGCGCGCTTTGTCCCGGTCGGCCCTTCGGGTTGGTCCCGTTTCCGCGTGTGGAGCAGGGCCGCGACGGCGAGCGCCGCAAACGCATGTCGTGGGGTCGGCGTCACTCCTCGCCGGCGGTGCGCATCGGGACCACCAGGTAGCGCAGGTCGAGATCGGGCGCGGCGGTGAACGCGGTCGCCCGCATGCCCTCCTGCACCCGCATCGACACCGTGCGCCGGGCGAACGGGCGCAGCGCGTCGGTCAGCAGCCGCGCCTGGTAGGAGCGGGTCAGATGGTCGCCGCGCACCGACGCCTTCACGGTCTCCTCCGCCTCGCCGGTCAGCGGGTCGCTCGCCCGCACGACGAGGATGCCGTCGCGGGCCTCGATCACGACGCGGCTCTGCTCGCCGCCGTATGGCGCGGCCCGGTCGAGCGCGCCGGCCAGCTCGTCGGCCTCGACCTCGATCGTGCACTCCGGGGCGATGTCGAGCAGCCGGTCGAGCTGCGCGTCGGGAAACGGCGTGCCGAGGCTCGGCACCACGACGCTGCCCTGCGCCCACGCCAGCCCGAACATCCGCGCGTCGGCGTGCACCACCACCCGCTCGGCCCGACCCGCCTGCTTGACCATCTCGGCGAGCACCACCGCCGGCACGAGCGCGTCGACCCGGGCACCCTCGGCCGCCGGCCGCCACGGCACGGACGCCGCGGCCATGCGGTAGCGATCGGTGGCCAGCAACGCGATCCGTGTGCCGTCGGAGCGCAGCCGCACACCCGTGAAGATCGGCAGCGCGTGCTCCCGCGAGGCCGCGCCGGCCACCGGCGGTGCCACCTGGCGCAGGTCGGCGCCGCTGACCTCGCCGACCAGGGGCGGTAGGCCGGCACACGGCGGATACTCGCCGCCGACGCGGGGCAGCGCGAAACGGGCGGTGGCGGTGCGCACCGCGAGGCGCGACCCCTCGACGCTCAGCCGCACCTCCGGCGTGGCCAGCGCGGCCAGCGTCTCGGCGAACGCCCGCCGCGACACCACCGCCGAGCCCTCCACGTGCACGGTGGCCGACACGCGGGCGCGCGCGGTCAGCTCTCCGTCGGTGGCGGTGAGCAGCAGCCCCTGCCGGTCGGCGCCCAACAGCACGCCGGCGAGCGCGGGCTGCGACGGCCGGGCGGGCATCAGCCGGGCGATCCGGCCGGCGGCCTCGGCGAGCGAGGCGGCATCCGCGGTCAGGTCGAGCACGTCGGTGGTCACGCCGGGCAACCTACGCCGGGGGTACGACACTCCACTCCGGCAGCGGTTCGCGCTGGGCGAGCCAGCTGAGCGGCACGCCGGTCACGCCCGGCCGATCGCCGACGCCGGTGTGTGCCGCCACGATGCCGCCGGCGATCGCGGCGGTGGTGTCCACGTCTCCCCCGGCCTCCACGCAGGCCGTCACCGCGCCCGGGTAGTCATCCAGGAACGTGGCGGCCACCCACACCGCGAACGGCACCGTGTCCTGCGCCGTGACCCGCGACCCGTTGCCCAACTCGTACGCCGCCTCCGCGACCGAATGGCCCACCAGCCGCCCGGCCCGCGCGACCCCGCGCCGCACCTGGCCGTCGACGAGGAACGGCGTCAACATCTCGACGAACCGGGCCGGCTCCGGCCGCACACCGGACAGCCGGGCGGCCGCGGCGTGCGCTGCGGCGGCCGCCACCACGACCGCGCCCAGAATCCCCTCCGGATGTGCGTGCGTCACCTCCGCCGACCGGATCGCCTCCTCCGCCGCCCGCCGCGGCTTGTCGGCGTAGTACGCACCCAGCGGCGGAACCCGCATCGCGGCACCGTTTCCACACGAGCCCTCGCCGCCGAAGGCCGAGCCCGCCGCCTCCCGCCACGGTCTGCCGTCGCGGATCTCGTGCAGGATGACGACCGCACCGGCGCCGTAACCGCGGTAGGGCTCGCACCGATCCGCGAACACCTCCGCCAGCGCGTCCTGGTCGATGCGCCCGCGATCGTGCAGCTCGGCCACCACGGAGCAGGCCATGTGCGTGTCGTCGGTCCACTCCCACACGCCCTCCGGCGGTCGGCCCGCCTTCAGGTCGGCGAGCGACCGGCCGACCATGAAGAACTGCGCGCCCAGCGCGTCACCGACCGAGAGCCCCTGCAAGCTGTCGAGGCTCAGATGCCGACGCGCGTCGTCGTAAAGGACAGTCACCATATCGCCTCGATCCTTCCTCACTCCCGGCCGCGCGTCAGCATCCCGATCTGGGCTACGGCGATGCGGGAGCGGCGGTAGCTCAAATCTCTTTCCAGGCGGCGGCGACCAACGCGGGAAGGATCTCGGCCGCGGGGCCGCGCAGGTTGACCTCGCAGACGCGGTCCAGGGGCGTCGGCTCGGGGTTCACCTGGATCACGGTGGCGCCGGAGCGGGCCGCGAGGCGCGGGATCTCGGCGGCCGGGTAGACGACGCCGGAGGTGCCGACCGTCAGCAGCAGGTCGCAGGCTACGGCGGCGTCGACGGCCGCGGTCAGCGCCGCCTCGGGCAGCGCCTCGCCGAACCAGACCACGCCGGGACGCACCAGCCACCCGCAGTCGGCGCAGCGGGGCGGTGGGATCCTGCGGCCCTCGCCGACGCCGGCCGCCAGCTCGGGGACGGGTGCCGGGTGGGCCGCCTCCGCGACGCACCGGGGCGCGAACAGGCTGCCGTGCAGGTGGACCGGGGCCCGCGAACCGGCTCGCTCGTGCAGGTCGTCGACGTTCTGGGTGATGACCACGGTGCCTGGGACGCGGGCCTCGATCGCCGCGGCCGCCAGGTGTCCGGGGTTGGGCTCGGTGTGGAGGACCCGTGCGCGCCGCCACTCGTACCAGCCCCAGACCAGGTCGGGATCGGCGTGGAACGCCTCCGGGGTGGCCAGCCGCTGCGCGTCGAACTGAGCCCACAGCCCGGTGAGGTCGTCGCGAAACGTGGGCACGCCGCTCTCGGCCGAGATCCCCGCACCGGTGAAGACCACGATCCGACGGGCGTCGCGGAGGAGCCCGGCGGCGGAGGGATTCAGTAGGCTCACGCCGTGAGGATAGGTGTGCTGGGTGCCGCCCGCATCGCCCCGGCGGCGCTCGTCAGGCCCGCGCGTGTGGTCGACGGCGTCGAGGTCGCCGCCGTCGCGGCGCGGGATCGGGGCCGGGCCGAGGCGTTCGCCGCGCGGCACGGCGTGCCCGTCGTGCACGACTCCTACGCCGACCTCGTGGCGGATCCCTCGCTCGACGCGGTCTACGTCCCGCTCCCCAACGGCCTGCACGCACAGTGGACACTCGCCGCGATGGAGGCCGGCAAGCACGTGCTGTGCGAAAAGCCGTTCACCTCCAACGCCGCGCAGGCCCGCGAGGTGGCGACCCTCGCTGATTCGTCCACTGTGGAGGTGATGGAGGCTTTCCACTACCGCTACCATCCGGTCGCGCGGCGCATGCACGAGATCGTCCACAGTGGTGAGCTGGGTCCGGTCCGGCGCGTCGAGACGGCGATGTGCTTTCCACTCCCCCGCTTCTCCGACATCCGGTACGACTTCGCGCTGGCCGGCGGCGCGCTCATGGACGCCGGCTGCTACGCCGTCCACTGCCTGCGCCTGCTCGCCCCGGGCCAGCCGGCGGTCACCGCCGCGAAAGCCGTGACTCTCCGGCGCGACCCGCGCGTCGACCGCGCGATGACCGCGGAGCTCAGCCTTCCCGGCGGGGCGACGGCCCAGGTGCGTACGTCGATGTGGTCGGCGCGGCTGCTGCGCATCACGGCCAAGGTCTTCGGCGAGCGCGGCACGCTGACCGTCGTCAACTTCGCCGCCCCGCACATGTGGTCACGCTTCACGGTGACCGTCGAGGGCCGGCGCCGCCGCGAGCGTTTTCAGGGCGAGGCGACGTACGTGCACCAGTTGCGCGCCTTCGCCGCCGCCGTGCGCGGCGAGCCGACCAACCTCACGCCGCCGGCCGACTCCGTCGCCACCATGGCGCTGATCGACGACATCTACACGGCGGCGGGGCTTCCGCTTCGCGCCTAGCGGGCTCCTTCCGCACCGGCGCGGTCCATCACGCCGTGGCCAGTCCGAAGGTGGCGACCGCGCCGGCGACCAGGCAGGCCACCCCGGCGGCGAGGATCCAGCCCGGCTCGGCGAGCAGGGTCATGGCGAGGCCGGCGAGCACCGTCACACCGGCGAACGCGGCCAGCGGAAACCGGCGCCGCGGCGCGTGCACCGGCGCCACCGGAAGGTCGGCCGCCGCCTCCGCGGGGTCGAGGTGGCCGCGGAGGAAGAGCCGGAAGAGCAGGATCAGCGAGGGCACCAGCACCACCGCCCCCACGGCCACCGCGGTGACGACGGCCTCCAATGTGGAACGGCTCGCGGCGGCCTGCTCGATGGTGAGGCCGGGCAGGAAGCGGGGCCGCTGCGCGAAGGCCCAGCCGGCGACGATGGCCGCGACGGCGAGCGCGGCCGAGGCGCGGGCGGCCTCGAAGCGGGCGCGCCAGACCAGCGCCAGCGTGGCCACCCCCGCCGCGACCGAGATGGCGACCATCAGGGCGCCGCCGCCGCGGGTGAGGCCGTGGTACAGCTCGGGCGCGTCCTGCCGGACGACGACGAGCCCGCCGAGCGCCAGCGCGCCGGCGCAGAGCCCGGAGACAAGTGCCCGGGCGCGAAAGTCGCGTTCGAGCGTGCCTTCGCGGAGGCGGTGCGCGTCGGCGGCCAGGTAGACCGCGGCCAGGTACGCGCCGGTGGCCACGGCGAGGGCCCCGACGAGGATCGACGTGGGGTTGAGCCAGCTGGTCACCAGGTCGCCCGCCGCGTTGCCGACCGGCACCCGCCCGGAGGCGATGCCGCCCACGACGGTGCCGAGCGCGAACGGCGTGAGGATCGACGAGACCGCGAAGAGGTTTTCGATCGGGCGGCGGCCGGGGGCGTCTTCGAGCTGGCCGCGCAGCGCGTACGAGGCGCCGCGCAGGATGATGCCGACCGCGGCGATGAACAGCGGCACCGCGAGCGTGGACGTGATCGAGCCGAACGCGACCGGGTACGCGGTCCAGCACACCACGAGCACGAAGACGAGCCACACGTGGTTGGCCTCCCACACCGGTCCCATCGCGTGGCGGGCGTGGTCGCGGGTGGCGGAGGGGCTGGCCCGGCCGGCGCCGGCGAGCAGCCCCCACAGCCCGGCCCCGAAGTCGGCGCCGGCCAGCACCGTGTACGCGGCCAGGCCGGCGAGGATGAACACCGCGGGCAGCTCAGCCATCCCAGTCAGCCTCCAGCGGCACCTTGCTGAACCGGTGCAACATCCACCCGACGCCGGCAGCGAGTCCGATGTAGACGATGACGAGCGTGGCGTATCCGACGGGGATGCCGGACGCGCCGGTCACCGCTTCGGAGGTGCGCATCACCCCGTACACGATCCAGGGCTGCCGCCCGACCTCGGTGGTGATCCAGCCGGCGATGAGCGCGACCACCGACAAGGGTCCGGCGGCCACGACGGCCCAGTAGAACCAGCGCGGCCTGGGCAGCCGCCGGCGTCTGAGGCGGACGTAGAGGTAGACGGCGCTGATCAGCGCGAGCAGCAGGCCGATCCCCACCATGACCTGGAACGAGTACCGCACCACGTTGACCGGCGGCTGGTCCTCGACCGGCACGGCGTCGAGCCCTTGCACCGTCGCGCCGGGGTCGTGGTACGCGAGCAGGGACAGCAGCCGCGGGATCGCGACGCCGTACACCACCTCGTTGCCGTTGTACCAGCCGAGGACGTGCACCGGCGCGCCGCTCCTGGTTTCGCCGAGCCCCTCCATGGCGGCCAGCTTCACCGGCTGGTGGTGGGACACCTCGCGGGCCGCCCAGTCGCCGATCACCACCTGGAGCGGCGCGGCGACCGCGGCCGCGGAGAGCGCGACGGTCAGCGCGGTGCGGTGGTAGCGGTCGCGGCGCCCGCGCAGCCATCCCCAGGCGTACGGGGTGGCGAGCAGGAAGCCGGTGACGATGTAGCCGGCGAAGTACATGTGGACGAACTCGTGCCAGAAGAACGTGTTGCCGAACAGCGCCTCCCACGGATCCGCGGCGACCGCCCGGCCGTCGCGGAGCGTGAAGCCTTCGGGGTGGTTCATCCAGCCGTTGACCGCGATGACGAACAGCGAGCCGGCGACCCCGGCGAGGGCGATCGGGATGCCGGACAGGAAGTGCAGGCGCGGCCCCAGCCGGTCCCACCCGTACACGTAGATGCCGATGAAGATCGCCTCGGTGAAGAACGAGAACCCTTCGAGGGTGAACCCGAGCCCGAACACGTTGGCGAAGCGGGCCATGAACTCCGGCCACAGCAGCCCGAGCTCGAAGCTGAGGATCGTGCCGGTCACCACACCGACGGCGAACAGCCCCAGCATCACCTTCGACCAGCGCCGCGCGAGCGTGCGGTACAGCCGGTCGCCGGTGCGCAGGTAGCGCCACTCGCAGAAGAGCACCAGCGCGGGGAGCGCGATGCCGAAACAGACCAGCGGGATGTGCACCGCCAGCGACAGCGCCTGCATCTGCCGTGCTTCGAGCAGGTAGTCCTCGATGCTCACACCCCCAAGCGTCCGGCTCCCGGCCACGCTAACGCCGCGGCACGCCACCCGCGCGGTGAACGGACGAACTGCCGATGGACACCTTGGACAGGCGAGTGCGGGGTGAGACCGTGTGTGGCATGAAATTCGACGTGTACCGGTTGGTGCTTCCACTGGTGCCCGAGGCGGTCGCGCTCGTGGCCGGCCTGTTCGTCTTGATCGCATTCCGGCGCCGGCTCGGCGCGGCGGCTGCCCCGGCGTTCGGCGGTGTCGGCCTGCTCGCGCTGGCCACCGCCGGCGAGGTCGTCTGGACCTACTGGGTGCTGTCCCGCGAGTGGGCGCCGGTCAACGTCGCCCCCGAGGACGGCTCGATCCCGATGCCCACCGGCCTCCAACTCGCCCGAGACCTCGACGAGCCGGTGCGCGTCGCGCTGCTGATGATCTACCTGGTCGGGCTGGTGCTGCTCGCCTCGGCCCTCTTCGCGGGCCGCCGTGCCGCGACGATGGCGGGCAGAGCCCGATGACCGATCAGCTACCCCTCCTGCACGCCCTCACCACGGCGGCCGTCTGCGCGGTCGGCCTGGCGGCGGCGGTATTGCTGCGGCGCCGGCTCGGCCGCGCGGCCCTGCTGGCGACGGCGGGCTTCGTCGTGCTGGCGGTGGCCCAGGTCGCCTCCTACCTGTGGATCGACCACCTCGCCGGCACCTTGCCCGGCGCCGCCCCGGAAGAGCTAGAAGACATCGTCAACCGCGCGGCGTGGGTGCGCGCGGTGTCCGGCGCCGTCTCCGCCGCCGCCCTGGCACTGCTGCTCACGGCCCTCCTGACCGGCCGCCAACCCGCCCCCGAAGAGAGCGCCGTCGGAGGTCGCCGCTGATCGACGTCGCCGCCGCACACCAGAAGGTCACTGCTGCACCGGGCGGCCCGGGGCCATCCCGGCGCCGCGGAGACCGCCGCGCTCCTCGCCGCCGCCATCGACAACCCGCGCCTCCACCTTTCGGTGGCCGAGCTTGTGTAGCGCCGCGGCGGCGAGCCCGAGGGCGACGGTGGAGGCGATCGCGCGGACCAGGTTCCAGGTCACCCACGGTCCCTCGTACGCGGCGCGTACCCGGGCCGGGTCGGCGATGGCGTCGGGTGCACCGGCGGCGGCGAGCTCCTCGTTGAGTGGCACGCTGACGCCCATCGTCAGGGCGAGGCCGCCGACGCCGTAAGTGACCGCGGCGAGGACGAGCAGGATCGTGGCCGGGCTGCGCCACCGTCGCAGGCCCAGCAACGCCGCGAGCGCCGTCACCGCGAGCGCGCCGAAGAAGCTGACGGCGAAGCCGGCGTTGCGGACGTTGGCGTTGATCGCCTGCATGGTGGCGATGAACGTGCGGTCGTCGGTCTCGGCGAGCCCGACCATGACCGAGCAGGCGTACGCGTAGAAGAAGCCGGCGATCAGCCCGAGCAGGACGACGGCCACCCAGGTGACGGCAAGTTGTTTCCGCATATCCGAACCGTACGGTACGGTTCGGCTATGACGGCATCCGGTGAACCCCCGAGAACGCCCCCGAGATCCACGCGCGGGGACGGGCTCGACTCGGAGCCGGCCGCCCGGGGCGGCCAGCGAGCGCGACCAGCAGAGTCCCGCGGCGAGGCCCGGCGGCAGGCCATCCTGGACGCGGCCGCGCGGATCCTCGAACGGGACGGCATCGCGGCGCTGTCCACCCGGCGGATCGCCGAGCAGGCGCACGCGTCGAAGGAGACAATCTACGCCCACTTCGGCGGCCGGCGCGGCCTGCTGGCGGCGCTCGTGCTGCGCCAGTCGACCGACACCAACGAGCTGCTGCGCGCGGCCCTGGACACGCCACCGGCGCGGCCGGTGCGCCCGGCCCTGGAAGCGGCGGTCCGCGCCCTGCTGGCCCTGCTGACCGGCGAGCGCTCACTGGCCCTCAACCGCGCCGCGATCGCCGGCGTGCCGGGCGATCCCGAGCTGGCCCAGGTGCTGCACGCCAACGGCCGGGCGACCACCGGGCCGCTGTTCGAGGCGGTCCTCGCCGAGGCCACGAGACGCGGCGAGATCGCCTGCCCCGACCCGGCCGAGGCGTTCGGCGTGCTCTTCGGCCTGGCCGTCCGCGACACGCAGATCGCCGCCTTGCTTGGCGCCAGCACCCCGCGAGTCGTCGACGGGCGCGCCGCCGACGCCGTCGACCTCTTCTACCGCCTGTACGGCACGGGTCAGACGGCGGCGAGCAGCGCGTCGAGCGGGCGGGGCAAGGCATCCCGGTCGACCGCGGCCTCGACGAGGAGGCGGGCGTAGCGCGACTTGCGCCGCGCGCCGCTGCCGAAGAAGCGCCGCATCTGCGCGTCGAGCTCCCGGCCGCGCCAGGCGGGCTGGCTCTGCAACGAGCGGAACGAACCCAGGTCGCCCTGCGACTCGAACAGCTCCTCGACGTCCGCGGTGCCCACGGCCCGGATCAGCTCGTCTTCGAGGTCCTGGACGCAGACGTGGAAACCGAGGTGCTCGACGTCGCGAAGCCCGCGCCGGAAGATCTCCTCCTCGTGCAGGTCGCACAGGCCCGCGAGCCGCATCCCGGCACGCAAGCCGGTCAGGAATCGGCCGATCGCGTGCGCCCCGCCGATCGGCACGACGACGATCCGCTCCGCCTCCAGATCCCGGCCACGGCGCGCCGCCGCCGTCTCCACCGCGATCTGGTCGCTGATGCCCTCGACGAGTACGGCGGTGGTGGCGTCGCCGAGCTTCGCCACGGCGCGGGCCGTCGCCTCGATCGGGGCGGTCGGACCACTCACGTAGCCTTCGAGCGCCCGGCGGGCGAGCTCACGGCGGTCGGCGACGTCCATGCCGCATGATGGTCGACCCGCGCGGCGGCCGACAAGCCATTAACGCGGTGTCAGAGCCATCCCTGGTCGCGCGCGAAGATGATGGCCTCGGTGCGGTTGCCGACGTCGAGCCGCCCGTAGAGGGCGCGCAGCATCCGAAACATCATCCGCTCGGAGTAGCCCGCCCGGCTCGCGACCTGGGCCATCGTCTCGCCGCGGGCGAGCTCCCGCAGCCACTCGATCTCACGCTCCAAGGGCACCTCGCGGCGCTGTCGCCGGCCCGGGTCGAGACACGCCCGCAGTACGGCGATCGGCAGTACGGTGCGGCCGTCCGCCACCGCCGCGCACACCTCACGGATCTCGTCCGCCGCCGCGTGCCGTGGCACGGCACCGACCGCACCGGCGTTGAGGGCGCGAAGGTACGCCGGGACGGTTGGGTCGTCCAGCACCGCGATGACGGCCACCCGCGACCGGGACTGGCACGTCTCTTCCAGCAACGTCCAGTCCGCGGCGTGGCGCAGGGTCAGCAGGACGAGGTCACCGGCACCCGCGCGCACCCAGGCCGCGAGGTCGTCGGGGGCGTCGTGGGCGAAGCCGGCGCGCTCCAGGACGTCGCTGAGCCCACCGCGAAACATCGGTAGCGGATCGACGATGGCGATCCGGACCGACATGACCTTCATGCCCCCAAGGGAGTCGACGCCGAACGCTGCACATGCTCGCTGCCGTCTGATCGGGTGGCAACACAACGCACCGTCACGTGCGGACTTCGGTCATGAATCCGACCATCATGGCAGCTCCCTGCCACGACATGCGTCATAGACCGGCGCGATGGACGCCACGTAGCGTCACTGTCACACGATGTCGTCGGTCGGCTCGGTTTCCCTCGCCGGGAGGGCTGCGATGGTCAACGACGGTGGCGACGTTTGGCGTCCCCGGATCCGGCGCAAGGCCCGCAAGCCGCGTCGCGGTTCCTCGCTGGGCCCTCTAATCGTTCTTGTGATCGTCGTCCTGGTGCTGATCATGCTGTCGAAGGAATCAGGCGGCTAGGCCTTCGTTCGCCCGGCGGACGCCGGCCAGGATCTCGGGGTCGCCGAGCAGCCGCAGCATCAGCCGGATGCGGCTGATGCTGCCCCGTGCCCGCCCGCCCGAGATCTCCCGGGCCAGTCGGACCGCCTCGACCGCGGCGCCGGCGTGGCCGGGGTTGTCGGTGAGTGCCAGGCCGCACAGGGCCAGACCGTGTTGCTCGTGGACGGCGTAGTCCCGGCCGTCGTGCCGGAGCCGCGAGCTGGCGCTGACGTAGGCCCGCGAGAACGCGACGTAGGCCCGGTCCGGGTCTCCCTGCCGCAGCGCGACGATGCCCTGGAGGCTCAGCGCGCCGACCGCCCTCGGCGGGCCGGCGTACAGGCGACTCGCGGCGTTGACCGCAGCGGCGGCGTCGTCCGTCCGCTCCAGCACCGCGTACGCCAACGCGAGGTTGAGGTACGCGCTCCGGGTCAGCTTCGGGTTCCGGGTCTGTATGCCGATCTCGGCCGCCGCGACCGCCGGCGCGACCGCCCGGTCGGGATCGCAGTCGTCGACGAACGCCGCAGCCTCCTGGTCCAGGCACTGCCCTTCACGGAGGACCTCGCCGGCGGCGTTCGCCAGCGACCGTCCTTCCCGCGCGGCGGCCAGCGCTTCGGTCCACTCGCCGAGCTGGGCGTGCGTGAGGGCCCGGTCGAGGCAGAGCAACGACCGCAACGGTCCGCTCTCCCTGGCCGGCAGTCGATCGATCGCGCGCTGAGCCTCGGTGTACTGCCGCAGCGCCGCCGGGAACTCGCCGATCTTGGCCAGGCACAGGCCGAGGCTCAGCCGGGCGCCCACCTCCTCGACCCCCATCCGGCGCAGCCGGCACTGCCGTACGGTCCGCCGATACAGGTGCAGCGCGCGGGATATCCGGCCTTCGTCGTACCAGGCGCTCGCGAGCTGAAGGCGCAGCACGATCCGATCGCCGCTCAGCCGGCCCTTCAGCCGCATGGCGGTGGTCAGCTCCTCGACCACCAGCGCGTAGTCCTCCTGCTGCTGGCGGGCCGCGACGAGGTACGACAGGTTGTGCGCCTGGTCGTCCGGGTCGGTCAGCAGATGCTTGAGCTCCGTGCGCCACCGGATCAGCACGTCGCTGTTGCCGGACGGGATGAGGTGCTCGTCGTCGAGCTCGGTCATGAGGTCGAGCGCGCGGTCGTAGTCGCCGGCGCGGATCCGCAGGTGCACTTCGGCGAGCCGCGGCCGCAGGTCCTCCACGCCGGTGACCCGGCCGATCGAGGTGTGTGCGAAGTAGTCGGCGGCGCGTAGCCGCAGCGCCGGCACGCGCTCGCCCGGCGGCATCGTCGACAGGACCAGGCGCTGGTCCGGCTCCGGCGGCAGGAAGTACTGGCCGTCGTCGTGCCGCACGACACCGCGCCGGTGCAGGTCGCCCAGGACCGCGCGGCTGTCCGGAACCGGCCCATAGGGACGCAGCAGATAGGCGACGGCCGCCGGCTCGACGGCACGTTCGTAGACGGCCAGCGCCTCCACGACCCCGCGCTCCACCTCGCTCAGTCCTTTGTAGATCCGCTCGAACAGCACCTCACCGGGAGGCTGCTGGTCCTCGCGGAGCCGCCGATCCAGCTCGGACACGAGGTCGCGCACGGACCCGGACGGCGCCTTACGGCAGACCGCGGCGAAGAGCTCCAGCACGCGCGGTACGCCGCCGGTCAGGTCGTGCACGGCGCGCAGCAGGTCGTCGGGCGCGTCCGCGATGCCCAGCGACCGCAACAGGTCCATCGCGAACGGCGCGGGAAGCCCGTCGCCGAGCGGGACCTCGGCCGCCCGGTTGCCCAGGGCGCGCAGCAACGCCTCCGGACGCTGCCTGGCCACGACGACGAACTGGAACCCGGGCCGCTCGGCGTGCAGCAGGCCGAGCAGCGTCTCCCGCAACTCCCGGTCGCGCAGGTCACCGTCGCGGTCGAGCTGTTCGTCGGCGTCGTCGAGGATCACGACGACCCGCTGGCCGGACAGAGCCGACATCACGTGGTCGAGCTTGCCCACCCACGGCACCGGATCTTTCAGCCGCAACCGCAGGCGCGCCTGTGCCTCCGGGTCCTCGACGAGCGCCGCCAGCTTGTCGAGCAGCACGCCGGCTCCGATGTCCTGGTATCCCGCGCCGGACAGGTAGAAGAAGCCGTCGACGGCGTGGGGCGACTTGTCGCGGGCGAGCTGCTGCCGCAACCGGTAGATCAACGCCGTCTTGCCCGAGCCCGGCCCGCCGACGACCGCCACCAGGCCCTTCGTAGTATCCGCGACCGCGTCCTCGAGGCGTTTCAGCTCGACGTCGCGATCCCGGAAGCCGGTCGCGATCACGACCGGTACCTCGTCCACGTACCGCAGCGCGGCACCGACCGCCGGGCGCGACGGCATGTCGGTCGGGCTCGCCGCGGCGCCAACCACGGGCGGCGCCTTCGGCTCGACGGCGGGCGGCGTCACGCGCGGCTCCCGCTCGCCGGGCGGCACGTCCGGGACGTCGCGCAGCCGGAGGAACTCCCGGACGGCGTGCCCGGCGACCTGGAAGAACCACCGCTTGTCCGCCGGATCCACGCTGTCGTACGTGAGGTACGCCAGCGCCGCGGCGGCGAGTGAGAGCAGGCGCTGATGCCGCCACTCCAGCCGCACACCGTCCGAAATGGACCCGCAGCCCCGGTGGATCTCCCGCAGCGCGTCGGCGACCCAGATGTTCAGCGCCGCCGGCCGGTCCGCCCGTGGGTCGAGCACGAACCGGCGGAGGCTCTCGCGTGTCGCGGGGTCGCCCGGCGCGCGTTCGAGCTCCTTCGCCGCGACCGACATCGTCAGCGTCGCGATGTCTCTGGTCAGCGGCGCGTCCAGGGAGAAGGCGGAGAGGTCGATCAGCTTCATCGCCGTGAAGAGCGGCGGTTCGGGTGGGTCGACCGGCACCAGCGCGTTGTCGAGGTGCAGGTCGCCGTGTGCGCGGCCGGCCAGGTACTCCATGCGGAAGTCGTGCAGCTGGGAATCCGGCTCGGCCATCCGGATCGGGTTGGGGATCAGTCCGGTGCCCATGTCGATCCAGCGAGCCACACCCACGTCGAGGCCGGGCCACAGCGCCTCGGCGACGGCCCGGATCTTCACGAGCGAATCGCGCAGCTCGATCCGGAGGTACTCGTCCGCGACCGTTGCCAGGATGAACGGCGCGTTGGCGTTGGGCCAGAGCGGCACGTTCCACTCGTCGATCAGGATGCGCGTGAGGTGCCCGCACGCCTCCGCCCGAAACTCCTCCGAGACCTTCGCCAGAGTCGTCGCGCCGTCCAGGCTCCCGGCGGGATCCTGGAACATGATGTGGCGGCCGTCGTCCACCGGCTGACGCGTGCCGTACTGCTGGACGAGTCGACGGCGGGCGAAGTCTCGGGCCGCCGGGTCCGTCAGCGCCCGCCGGTGCCGCCCCGTCTCCCCGCTGTACGGCCCGGCCGGCAACACCTTGGCGATGAGCTTTTGGCCGTGCGGGTTCGGCTCGCTGCCGGCGAGCATCAGCCAGATCGCGATCAGGCGGGAGCCGGAGTAGCCCCGCGCCTCCCAGCGGAAGCTCGGCAGGCGCACCCAGCCGTCCTGGCCGGCCGCCCACCGCCGCAACGCGTTCGCGACGGCGTCGTCGTCGACGAAGGCCCGGACCTCCGCGAACTCGGCGTCACGCTGTGCCGGATCCATCGGCCGCGGCTCACGGTGCGGCGGGCGTGAAGCGGGCCTCCAGCTGCTCCTTCCGGTACTGGAAGTCCGCCTCGTCACGGTCGTGGTAGCGAAGGAAGAACCACCTCGGCGTGCGCGGCTGCTGGCGGCGCATCTGGAAAAGCAGATCCTGCACCCGCCGGGCGAACTCGGTCCACTCCGGACCCGGCGCGAGCGGCTTCTTGGCGTGCTCGGTCACGAGCGCGTGCACGCGGGTCCGCTCCCGGGTGTTCGTGATCTGCGACCGGTAGCTGTCGAGGCACACGAGGAGGAGGCCGAGCGACGGGACGAACCAGTTGCTCATCAGCTCGGTGATGCTCAGCTGGGCGACGATGCCGACGGTGATCCCGGCGACGCTCCAGAGCACCGCGAGCGCCAGCAGCAGCCGCGCATAGCGCCGCCGGACCCGCGACGCCCACGCCAGGTCCTGCTCAAGGCAGAACAACGTGTCGTAAGGCGGTGGGACGTCGGCCACGATGTAGTACGTCCGGTAGCGGTTTTCGTCGCCGCGGTACTGCCGGCTGAGCTCGCTCACCTCGTCTTCGGTCACCGGGTCGCCCACCGCCACCTGGTTCCACGGGAGGTCGAACAGCTCCTCGGCCAGCATCTCCTGGAGGGTCGCGCTGGTGCGCTGGTGTCGCGCGGCCCACGGCGCGACGGCCGTCGCGTAGACCACGACCCAGACCGCGCCGAAGACGGCGACCGTCGGCGCCGCCTCGGGCACGATCCGCGCGACGACGCCGAGGCTCGCGGCCAGCGCCGACACGGCGAGGCTGGCGGTGTGGGCCCGTTGCGCCCGCTGGTGGGAGGCGGCGATGGCCCGATGCAGGACGATGGCGCGCCGCCGCTGCTGCCGCTCGACGAGCCGCTGGGTGTTCGCCATGCGAAAAGTGTCCACGAGGACACCGACGGTATTGAATGCCTACAAGGCTGAAGGAATACGGCCGATCATCCGGTACGCGATTCGCGGATCATCCCCGACCGGAGTGGCAACGCCACCGTGACCAGCAGGGCCGCCGCGAGGGCGCCGAGCAACGTGTACCCGCCGGCGGCGAACGCGGCGGTCGAGCTGAGGGCGGCCACGGCGGCCAGTCCCCACACGGCCGCGTCGACGGCGCCTTCCACGCCGGACCGGTCCGCCGCCGCGAAGCCGTCGGCGAGGCTGCCGCTGCCGCCGACGAAGCAGAGGTTCCACCCGTACCCGAGCTGGAAGAGCGCCGCGACGCGCAGGCCCTCGTCGCCGGGCGCGATCGTGAGCTGCACGGTCGCGACAAGCATGGTGAGGAGCCCGGCGAGCATGATCGGGCGGGCGCCGAACCGGTCGAGCAGCCAACCGGTCAGCGGTGACAGCGCGAACATGCCCAGCGCGTGCGCGGACAGCGCGGTGCCGACCGAGCCGAGCGGGGCGTGGTGCTGGTGCATGCCGAGCGGTGCCGCGGTCATGAGGCCGCCCATCACGACCTGGGCGGTGGCCATCACGGCCAGGGCCGAGCGGGCGGTCGGGGTACGGGTCAGCACGCGCAGCGGCACGCGGGTCCTCGTCTCCTCGGGCCGTGCGCGCGGCAGCGCGAGCGTCGCCGCGGCGGCGAGGGTGGCGGCCAGCGCCGCGAAGAGGAACGCGTCCGCGAGAGCCAACCAGCCGAGCAGCAGCGGCCCGCCCACCGCGCCGAGCGCGCCCGCCCACACGACGACGCCGATCGCGAAGCCGTGCCGGCCCGCCGGCTGGTGCTCGGCGGCGGCGTAGCGGGACAGCAGCGCGGCCGCGTTGCCGAGCCCGATCAGGAGCATGGCGGCGCACAACGCGACGACGTGGCCGCCGCTCACCGCGGGGACGGCGAGCAACCCACCCGCGGCGGCGGCCGCGTAGCCCCAGGTGAGGCTCGTCCGCCAGGCCCAGCGCCGGCGCGCCCGGGTCAGCAGCATCGCGCCGAAGCCGGTGCCGAGGATGGCCGCCGTGTTGGGCAGGGCGGCCAGGGCACCGCCGACCTGGTCCGCCGCGACGATCGTGCTCACCGGGCTGGCCGTCGCCAGCGCGGCGTTCATCAGCGCGGCGGCGACGAAGAGGATTACGGTCATGGATTTACGGTAGGAAGGACCATGGTTCGCCTACAGAGGCTGTGGACACCCATGCGGCCCCGCCGCCTCTTGATTGGAAGGCGGATTCGCGGGACGCTTTCCACATGAAGGAGCTGGACCAGACCGACTGGCGCATCCTCGCCGAGCTACAGCGCGACGGCCGCCTGTCCTACAACCAGCTCGGCCGCCTGGTAAACATGTCGTCGCCCGCGGTGGCCGAGCGCGTCCGCCGGCTCGAAGAGTCCGGCGTGATCGCCGGCTACCAGGCCCGCGTCGACCCGGCCAAGGCCGGGCTGCCGCTGACCGCGTTCGTCCAGCTCCGCTGCGAGCACGGGCGCTGCCTGCTCAAGACCACCACCGCCGGCGACTTTCCCGAGGTCGTCGAGATCCACAAGCTGAGCGGCGGCTTCTGCTCGATGCTCAAGGTGCGCGTCGCGTCCATGTCCCACCTCGAAGGGCTGCTGGAGCGGCTCGGCGAGCACCGCGAGATGCACTCGCACGTCGTGCTCTCCACCCAGTACGAAAACCGCCCCGTGCAACGCCCCGCCGAGGAGCGGCCAACCACCCAATCGGCCGGCTGGAGCCACTAGACGTCCGGCAGGATGCCTCTATGGATGATCCGACAGAGGCGCTGGCCGACCGGCTGTTTCGCGACGCGCTCGGCGCGCTCGAGCTCTACACCGTCTACCTCGGCGACCGGCTGGGGCTCTACCGGGCCCTGCACGAGGGCGGTCCGGCCACCTCGACCGAGCTCGCCGACCGCACCGGCACCGCCGAGCGGTACATCCGGGAGTGGCTGGAGCACCACGCCGCCAGCGGCCTGCTGGAGGTCGACGACGTCGCCGCCGGCCCGCTCGACCGCCGCTACCACCTGCCGGCCGCGCACGTCCCGGTGCTGGCCGACCGCGACGACGTGCGGTTCGCCGCGCACCGGGCCATCGACATCGTCCGCGGCGGTCGCCCGCTGCCCGACCTTGTCGAGGCGTTCCGGACCGGCGGCGCTCCCCCGCGCCTGCCCTGGGAGCCCGAAGGGCGGGCCGCCGACAACCGCCCGACCTACCTCGCCCACCTCGGCGCCGAGTGGCTGCCCGCCATCGCGGACGTCGACCGCCGGCTCCGCGCCCAACCGCCGGCGCGCGTGGCCGACCTGGCGTGCGGCATGGGATGGTCGAGCATCGCCATCGCCCGTGCCTACCCACTGGTCACAGTGGACGGTTTCGACCTCGACGCGGCCGCGATCGCCGACGCCGGGCGCAACGCCGCCGCCGAAGGGCTGGCCGACCGGGTGTCGTTCTCCGTCGCGGACGCCGCCGCCCCCGCGCTGTCCGGCCGCTACGACCTCGTCACGATCCTGGAGGGCTTCCACGACATGGCCCGCCCCGTCGACGTCCTGCGGGCGGTGCGCTCCATGCTCGCCGACGGCGGCTCGGTCGTGATGATCGACGAGAAGGTCGCGGACGAGTTCACCGCGCCCGCGCCCGACCTGGAGCGCTACCACTACGGCTGGAGCGTGGTCACCTGCCTGCCCGGCGCCATGGGCGACCCGGAGACCGCGGCCACCGGCGCCGTGATGCGCACCGCCACCCTGCGCCGCTACGCCGGGGAGGCCGGCTTCCACTCCGTCGAGGTGCTCCCCATCGAGACGGCGACATGGCGTTTTTACCGGCTGTTCCCCTAGCCAGGACACCTCGTCTGGCTAGACTCCGGCCGGGAAGAAGGGGGAACGCCGTGTCGATCCGTGCCCGCGCCGTCCGTCTGGCCACCGCCGCCGTCCTCGTCGTCGCCGCGCTGCCGATCGCCACGGCGGAGGCGTCCGCGCACGGGCGGGGTGACTCGGTGCGGTTCGCGACGTTCAACGCCTCGCTCAACAGGGGCGCCGCGGGCGCGCTGCGGGCCGACCTGTCCACCCCCGGTAACGCGCAGGCCGGCGCGGTCGCCGAGGTCATACAGCGGATCCGGCCGGACGTGCTGCTGATCAACGAGTTCGACTACGACCCGGAGGCCGCGCGGCTGTTCCAGGACAACTACCTGTCCGTCGGCCGCAACGGCTCGACCCCGATCCGCTACCCGTACCGGTTCATCGCGCCGAGCAACACCGGCGTCGCGTCCGGGTTCGACCTCAACAACGACGGGCGTGCGGTCACCGACCCGGCCGTGGCGGGCTACGGCGACGACGCGCTCGGCTTCGGCGCGTTCCCCGGCCAGTTCGGGATGGTCGTCTACTCGCGATACCCGATCGAGTCGCGCGACGTGCGGACGTTCCAGACGTTCCGGTGGAAGGACATGCCGGGCGCGCTGCTGCCGGACGACCCGGCCACCGCCGGACCCGCCGACTGGTACTCCCCTGCGGAGCAAGCCGTCTTCCGGCTCTCCTCGAAGAGCCACTGGGACCTGCCGGTGCGGGTCGGCAAGCGCACCGTGCACTTCCTGGTCAGCCACCCCACGCCGCCGGTCTTCGACGGTGCCGAAGACCGCAACGGCCGCCGCAACTTCGACGAGATCCGCTTCTGGGCCGACTACGTGCGGCCCGGCCACGGCCGCTACATCTACGACGACAAGGGCCGCCGCGGCGGGCTGCGGCCGGGGTCGCGGTTCGTCATCGCCGGCGACCTGAACTCCGACCCGCGTGACGGCGACAGCATGCCGGGCGCGGCCCAGCAGCTGCTCGACAACCCGCGGGTCAACGCCTCGTTCGTCCCGACGAGCGGCGGGGCGGCCGAGGCCAGCGCGCTACAGGGCGGCGCCAACACCACGCACCGGAGCGACCCGGCGCAGGACACCGCCGACTTCGCCGACGTGCCCGGGCCGGGCAACCTGCGCGCCGACTACGTGCTGCCGTCGCGCGGGCTGCGGATCCGCGGCGGCGGAGTCTTCTGGCCGGTCGCCAGCGACCCGCTGTCCCGCCTGACCGGCACGTTCCCCTTCCCGACGTCGGACCACCGCCTGGTCTGGCTCGACGTCACCCGGTGAGCCCGGCCTCTGGATCCCTGACCAGAAGAGGATTCGAGCTACCGCGACGTCCGTCGTGGTCCAGACCGCTGCTCCCGCGGCCTCACCCGTCCGCCGCCGGTCGCGCTCACCCCGCGCGCAACCGGCGGGGAGAAAGGGGGTCCGCGAAGACCCCCTTCCGGGCTTGTCTCGCGGACCCGGCAGTGGACGGCCGGGGATTTCGGCGAGCGCTGCGAGCCGCCGGCCGGGAACGGTGCCCGCGGGAAAGCACCCCAAGAAAACGCTCCGCTGCGCTCCACGTTTCCCCGGGGACCCCGCGCAAACGGTCCGCAGCTGACGCGGACGTGGGCAAATATGCCTCGAAGCCACGCCACGACGGGCGGCGACCCTGACCCTGAAAGGTCTGCTAGCGCAGGGCGTCTTCGAGGCTTTCGGTGAGGGCCTGGAGATCCTGGGCGGTCACCCGGTGGAGCCGGCGGCTGGTGCGGGCGCGGAAGGCCGTCAGGATCTCGTCGACCCGGGTCAGGGCCGCGGTGTCGACGGCCTCGGCGGCGAAGTGGTCCTCCAGTCGTCCGACCGTCGCGGTCAGCTCGTCCAGCGCGTCCGCGAAGGCGACGTCGCCTTCGACGAGTCGGGGTTCGAGCTTGTCCCGGACCGTCTCCTTGAGCGTCTTGAGGCGCTTGCGGGTCTCGAGTAGTCCCTTGTGGAGCGTCGCGCCCTTCGCGCGGACCTGCCGGCCCAGCGCCTCGCCGAGGGTGGCGCCCGGATCGACGGTGATGAACCGGTCGAGGACCTCTTGGGAGGCGATCACGTCGGGCCCGGTGGGCACCTGCACGGCCGCGTCACCCACCCCCTTGGCGGGGTCCATCCGCACGGTGAACTCGACCAGGTCGTGCATCTCCCCGTCGGCGATCGCGCTGACCCGGTAGACCCGCTCCTGGAGGGCCATGCCCCGCTTGACGGTCATGGTGGTGTAGACGTACTGGACACCGGGCGCGGCGTTGGCCTGGAGCTTCGGCAGCCACGCCTCCAGCGACTTCTCGTAGCGCTGGTTGACGAGGAACGGGGCGTGCACCACCCCGTACGGTGCGTCGAAGCCCAGACCGGGTGAGCCGGCCCCGTGTGCCCGCTCGGTCTTCGCGGCGGCGAACTCGGGCCCCATGTCGGTGGCGCCGTGGATCGAGTCCTCGCCCTGGCTGACGGCCCGCGAGGCGGTGACGGACTCCGAGACCGCCATCTCCTCGACGATGGCTTTGCTGCCCGGATCCCGCCACACCCGGTAGCCGGACGGGAAGACGAGCACCTCGCCCTCCTTCAGCTCGGGGAACTGCCAGCCCGGTCCGTCGACGGCGTCTTCGATCGGCTTGATCTCGTCGGCCTTCACCGCGCGGTGCGTCCACGCCTTCCCGGTCGTACCGACCGGACTGCCCTCGAGCGGAGCGCTGGACACCCTGTTCGCGAGCTCGGGGCGGATCCCGGGGTACACGCGGCTCGCGGCCTGCGCCGCGGACTCGGCGGACAGGCGGACGCCGGCTTCCTCGGCGGCGCGGAGCATCTCGTCGGGGGTGTACCCGGGCGGCATGGCCTCGCTGATCGCCCGCTCTCTGGCCGCCGCCGGCAGTCCGGCGTCGCCGAGCTGCTGGTCGAGCGCCTTGAGGGCGTCGGCCAGTTCGTCCGACGTGGTCGCCGCGCGGGCCGCGGCGCGGCTCGCGACGGCGGCGCGGAAGGTGCGGGCCGTCCCCGCCGCACCCACCCCGGTCGCCACGATCTGCACCGCCAGCCACAGGGCGGAGGGCTCCACACTGGACACCGCCTTCGCGATGTCGAGGTCGGATCCGGCCGCGGCCTTGTCCAGCTGGTACTCCGACCACGCCTCGCTGAGCAGGTAGATGTCGATGCCGATCGCCAGCGCGTCGGCGGTCAGGATCGCCGCGGCGACCACCAGGCTCTGGCCTCCCGTGGGGATGGCGGCGAGCAGCGACAGCCCGATCCCGACCACGGTGAGCGCCGTCTTCCACCACGGGTCGTCGTCCGCGGCGGCGATCGCCTCGTCGAACAGCCTGGCGCGCATCGAGCCGGGCGGGATGGACTGGAGCTGGCGAAGGAGCCCGACGATGGCGTCCTGTTTCCAGATCGAGGTGTCGCCCGCGAGCAGCGCCTCCTTCACGTCCAGGATGTTGCCGAGGGTTTCCCGGATCCGGACGCCGTACTCCCAGTCGGTCGGATCCTCGGCCAGGTCGCGCAGGTCGTCCCACTCGTTGCGGGAGACGTACGCGGACAGGACCGGAAACTGCTGGGTCTGCGCCAGCTCGGCGTTCAGGAGGTCGGCCCGCGCCTGCGCCTGTTGCGCTTGCAGCGCGCTGATCCGCGCACCGAGGTTTTCGGCGAGCATGGGGTCGGACTCGGCGGTGTTCAACCGGGACTCCAGCGCGCCGATCTCCCCCGCCACCTGGAGAAGGCGGTCACGCTTGGCGACCAGGTCCGCCGCGGCCCGCCCGAGCCGCTGCTCCTCTTGGAGGTGGTCCTGCCGGGTGTCCCGCAGCGTGTAGTGGCGGTTGGACACCCAGCCGTACCGCTGGCTCTCCTGCTCGGTCTGGGCGAGGCTCGTGGCCAGCGCCTGGAGCATCAGCGCCTTGCCGACCTGCTCCGCCTGCCTGACGATCGTCTCGTTTTCCGCCTTGAGGATCTGCCACTGCTGGGACACCAGCCGGGCCAACGCGGGCGACGGAAACACCGGCGGGATCTGCGGCTGCCCGCCCATCGGGTACGCGCCCGCGGACGCACCCTGGCCCATCCAGTACAGGGCCTTGCCGAAGGTGGTGGACATCAGGTCGACGTCGTCGACGACGCGCTCGGTGTAGGCGGTGCCGCGCGTGGTCACCAGCGTCTCCAGGACGTACCGCACGTGCTGGGCGTCCTCGGTGAGCTCCATCCCGGCGGTGGCGTACGGGCGCGGCCCGGGGGTCGGGGTGTCCCGGGGCAGGTCGCGCGCCATCGCCTGCGTTTCCAGCAGGTCCCGGTTGGCTCGTACGGTGTCGCGGTTGGCCAGGTCGGGCCGTGACAGTGCGGCGTCGGCGGCGGCGAGCTCGGCTCGCAGCTCCTCGTCCGGCAGGCTCTCCGCCGCCGTGGCGGTCATCGACGAGTTGAGCGCCATCGGCTCGTAGCGCTCGATCCACTCGTACCCGGCCGCGGTCTGCGCGCGGACGTGCCGCAGCTCGTGCGCGAGCACCCGGTTGCGAAGCGGCGGCGCGGCACCGGCGACGACCGACGACAGCACGACATGCGGACCGAAGGCGAAGGCCAGGGCACCCACCGCGGCCGCCGCCTGGTCGGCCACCCCACCGGTGTGCACGATCGGCGGCGCCGCCTGCCGGCTCGCCTCCGGCGGCGGGGGCGTGGCCCGCTCGGCCTGACGGTCGGTGCCCACCGGAAGAGGGCCGGGGCGATCGACGAGCCGGGCCACGGCGCTGTTGCTGACCCAGGACACCGGCGGGGCGGCGGGCCCGGGCGCCGGCGTCTCGTCGACGGGCCGGTCGCGGGCGTGCTCCGCGCGTCCGCCCCTCATCACCTCACGGTACCGGCGCCCTTCGGGAAGCGGTGGTACCTGCGGGCAGCCATAGGGGCACGGTCCGGCGGACGGATCTTCGGGGTTCAATCCGGGCGAACCCGGATATACAGCAAGCACCTGCTTCCTCGATCATCGACGGTACGGGCGTCTATGTCAGGGGAGGCACGGGAGATGCGCGTGACGGGGATCGGTGGGCGGGTTGTCGCGGCGGCGATGGGCCTGGCCCTGCTAGGGGTGAGTGCGGCGTGCGGCGACGACGCGGGCGACGCCCCGGCCGCTCCGGCTGACACGACACACAGCACGCACGGCTCGGGTTCGCCACCTGCACCGCCGGCGCCGGCGCGGGACGGCGAGCGCTTCGTGACGCTGAAGATGCCGCGGCCGTACACGCCAGCCGCGCCGAACGGCGGCACCGACGAGTACCGCTGCTTCATCGTCGATCCTGGACTGTCCACGAAGAGCTACCTGACGGGCAGCCAGTTCCTGCCGCAAAACTCGGCCATCGTGCACCACGCCATCTTCTTCCGGATCACGCCGGAGCACGTGCGAGAGGCCAACGAGCTCGACAAACGCACGCCCGGCGAGGGCTGGCAGTGCTTCGGCGACTCCGGCGTCGACGACGACGCGTGGGTGGCCCACTGGGCGCCCGGCGCCAACGAGGTGCTGCTGGACGAGGGCCTGGGCTACGAGATGCCGCCGGGCAGCCAGATGGTCATGCAGGTGCATTACAACCTGCTCGCGATCGACGAGAAGACCGGCGACACCGACCAGTCGAGCATCAGGTTGCGCGTCGCCGACGGCAGCAGCCCGATGACGCCGCTGGCCACGCTCCAGGTGCCGGCGCCGATCGAGCTGCCGTGCACCGCGCAGGAGAGCGGCCCGCTGTGCGACCGCGACGAGGCGATCAAAGACGTGACCCGCCGCTTCGGCGAAGACGTCGGCTCCACCGCCGCGCAGCTCGTCGAGTGGTGCAGCAAGGGCAAGCCGGTGCCCGGGCCGACCCAGCACTGCGACATCCCGATGGAGGCCGGTGCCACCATCCACGCCACCGCCGGGCATATGCACCTGCTCGGCCGGTCCATCAAGATGGAGCTCAACCCGGGTACCGCCGGCGCGAAGACCCTGCTCGACGTGCCCCAGTACAACTTCGACGACCAGGCGATCCGGCCCCTGGCCAGCCCGGTCGAGGTGAAGAAGGGCGACGTCGTGCGGGTCACCTGCACCCACGACGCCGGCCTGCGCAAGATGCTGCCCCAGCTCAAGCAGCTGCCGCCCCGGTACGTCGTGTGGGGCGACGGCACCAGCGACGAAATGTGTTTGGGCCTGTTGATCGGCACGCGATCATAGGCGGCATGGATCTTTTGCCCGTAGCGCCGCTGGCCGAACTGCGCCAGCGGCGCAGCGAGAAGTGGCTGCGATACCCGCCGGACGTGGTGCCGCTGTTCGTCGCCGAGATGGACTTCGCGCTGGCGCCACCGGTCACGGCCGTCCTGCACGAGGCGATCGACTGCGGCGACACCGGCTATCCGGTGGCCGAGCCGGTGCTCGGCGAGGCGCTGGCCGGGTTCGCCGCCGACCGGTGGGGCTGGCGGGTCGACCCGGCGTCGGTGACCGCGGTGGCCGACGTCGGAGTCGGTGTCGTGGAGGTGCTGCGGGCGCTGCGCCGTCCCGGCGACGACGTCGTGTTCTGCCCACCGGTGTACCCGCCGTTCTACGACTGGGTGCCCGAGGCCGGCGGCCGCATCGTGGAGGTGCCGCTGGCCCGCGAGGCCGCCGGTTGGCGGCTCGACCTTCCCGCCCTGGAGCGCGCGTTCGCGGCCGGCCCGGCGGCGTTCGTGCTGTGCAACCCGCACAACCCGGTCGGCCGCGCGCACGCCCCCGACGAGCTGGCCGAGGTGGTGCGGCTCGCCACCGCGTACGGCGTCACGGTGGTCAGCGACGAGATCCACGCGCCGCTCGCGCTGCCCGGCGCGGCGTTCACCCCGCTGCTCACCCTGCCGGGCGCCGCGGAGGTCGCGGTCAGCGTGGTCTCCGCCAGCAAGGCGTGGAACCTCGCCGGTCTCAAATGCGCCTCCGTCGTGACCGCGGCGCCGGCGATGGCGGCCGTGGTCGACCGCTTCCCGGCGGAGACCTCCGCGCGGGTCGGCCACCTGGGCGTGCTGGCGTCGGTGGCCGCGTACACCGAGGGCGTCGCCTGGCTCGACCGACTGCTCGCCACGCTCGACGACCGGCGCACCCTGCTCGGCCGGCTACTGGTCGAGCGGCTGCCGATGCTCTCCTGGTGCCGACCGGAGGCGACCTACCTGGCCTGGCTCGACTGCACCGCTCTCGGCGGCGGCGACAAGGCGTGCGAGCTGTTTCTCGACAAGGGCCGCGTGGCGCTGGAGCGGGGCAGCCGGTTCGGCGCCGCCGGCGCCGACTTCGCCCGCTTCAACCTCGCCACCAGCCCGGAGATCCTCGACGAGGTCACCGCCCGCATGGCAGCCGCCGCCCGCTAGCGCCGGCCCGTCCCCAAGAGGGCTGCCCTCTTGGGGAGGGAGAGGAGGGCGGGCGGGTGCGGTGGGCTGGATCCGCGGACCTGGCAGCGGAGGCCGGGGAAGTCGGCGAGCCCTGGCGAGCCGCCGGACGGAGCGGTCTCCGGCGGGAGCGACGGTCCGCGGGTGACGCGGACCCGGGCAAGAAATATGTGTAAAGAAAGCAGGCTAATCGATGTTTACCGCGGCTATACACGTTGCGTAAAGTCGCCCGCATGTGGAGTCGGGTCAGCGTCGCCGCCGCCACGGTGGGTGTGCTGGTGGTCTCGGCCGCCTCGCCGTCGGCCGCCACGGGCAAGCCAGTCGATCGGCTCATCCGGCACATGAGCCTGGAGGAGAAGGTCGGGCAGCTCTTCGTGGTCGAGGTGTTCGGGCAGGACGCCGACACCGTGAGCGCGGCCGCCGCCGCCAACAACCAGCGGCTGTATGGCGTGAGCACGCCGGCGCAGGTCATCGACAAGTACCAGCCGGGCGGGGTCATCTACTTCACCGCGGCCCGCGGCCCGGACAACCTCCAGAGCCCGCGGCAGATCGCCACGCTGTCCAACGGGCTCCAGGCGGCCGCCACGCGGCAGCGCACGGGCATCCCGCTGCTGATCTCCACCGACCAGGAGGGCGGCGCGGTCGTCACCCGGCTCTCCGCACCGGCCACCGCGATGCCGGGCAACATGGCGCTCGGCGCCGGGCGGTCGCGGGCCGACGCGCGCCGCTCGGCCGAGGTGATCGGCACCGAGCTCGACGCCGTCGGCATCAACCAAAACTACGCGCCGGTGGCCGATGTCAACGTCAACCCGGCCAACCCGGTCATCGGCGTGCGGTCGGTCGGCGAGGACCCGGGCCTGGTGGCCGACCTTGTCGCCGCGCAGGTCGACGGCTACCACGACGGCGGTGTGGCCGCGGTGGCGAAGCACTTCCCGGGGCACGGTGACACCACAGTAGACAGTCACTTCGGCCTGCCCGAGGTGACGCACACCCGCGCGCAGCTCAAGGCGATCGACCTGCCGCCGTTCCGGGCCGCCATCCGCCGCGGCGTCGACACGATCATGACGGCGCACGTGGTGCTCCGCTCGATCGACCCCAGCGGCGCGCCCGCGACGATGTCCAAGCCCATCCTCACCGGGCTGCTCCGCGGCGACCTGCGCTACGACGGGCTCATCGTCACCGACGCGCTCGACATGGGCGGGGCGACGGGCACCTACCCGCCCGAGGTGGCGCCGGTCGAGGCGTTCAAGGCCGGCGCCGACCAGCTCGTGCTCGCGCCGCAGATGGACGTCGCGTACAACGCGGTGCTCGACGCCGTGCGGAGCGGCGAGATCTCCAAGCGCCGGCTCGACGACTCGGTGCGCCGGATCCTGCGGCTGAAGACCAAGCGCGGCCTGTTCGCCGACCCGTTCGTCGACGCCGCCCTCGCGGAGAAGGTCGTGGGCGCGCCCGACCACCTCCTCGACGCGCAGGCCATCTCCGACCGCACGACCACCCTCGTCAAGAACGACGCCGGCCTGCTGCCGCTCGCGCCGGACCCGCGCGACGTTCTCGTGACGGGTTGGGGCGTGACGACGACCGCGACCATCGGGGCCGCCATCAGCCGCCGCGGCCAGACCGTCACGGTGGTGGAGACGGGTCTGACACCGACCCAGGCGAGGATCGACGCGGCGGTGGCGGCGGCCGCGGCCACCGACCTCGTGGTCGTGTCGACCAACAACGCGGCGAACGTCGACGCCACAACCGGGCTACCCACCGCGTCCGCGGCCGCCCAGCAGGCCCTTGTCGCGGCGCTGCTCGCGACCGGCAAGCCGGTGGTGGTCTCCGGGATGCGCAACCCGTACGACATCTCCCGCCTCACCACGGTGCCCACCTACCTGGCGACCTACGGCTACACGGCCGGCTCGATCGAGGCGTTGGTACGGGTGCTCTTCGGCGAGGTAAACCCGCGCGGGCGGCTGCCGGTCACGATCCCGCGGGCGGACGGGACGGGCGCGCTCTATCCGTTCGGACACGGCCTCAGCTACGGCTGACCGGCCCGGATCTTGCCGTCGAGGCGGGGTCGGGCGGCGCCGTCGACCGCGGTGCAGATGCCGTACACGCGGGCGTAGGTCGTCCAGCCGTTGACCCGGCCGCGGTTGTTGCTGATCTGCACGCGGCCCGCGCCGGCGTCGAGGGCCGAGACGAGATGCAGGTAGACCGTCCCGGCGACCTTGGCCAGCACGATGTCGCCGACGGCGAGCTTGGCCGGGTCGACCGGCGCGACCGTTACCAGCTGTCGGCTGTGGATCAGCGGCACCATCGACGACCCGGTCGGCCGAAACTGGACGGTCGCACCCTGCGCGACCCGGCTCGCCATGCTCTCCAGCATCCCCATCACCCGGTAGCGTGCCCGATCGCCATGAGGACGACCACCGGTTTACGCGGCGCGCCGCCCCACGCGTCGCGCCGCCTTGCGCGGCCCGCTGCTCTGCACGGTGCGCGGCCCCACGCGGCGCGCCGCCCCACGCGGCCCGCCGCCAAGATCGCATAGCATGTGCGGGTGCGTTTCGAGGTCTGTGTCGACAGCGCTGACGGGGTGCTCGCGGCACAGGCGGCCGGCGCCCACCGGGTCGAACTGTGCGCCGCTCTCTCCGAGGGTGGCGTGACCCCCAGCGCCGGCGCGATCGCCACCGCCCTCGACGTCGCGACCATCGACGTCAACGTGCTCGTCCGCCCGCGCGGCGGCGACTTCGTCTACGACCGCCACGAGATCCGGGCGATGCGCCGCGACATCGAGGCCGTCGCGGCGGCCGGTGCGCACGGCGTCGTCATCGGCGCGCTCACCGCGGACGGCGACGTGGACCTGGCCGCCTGCCGGGAGCTGCTGTCCGATGTGGACGGCCTGTCGGTGACGTTCCACCGCGCCTTCGACATGGCCCGGCGTCCCCGCGAGGCGCTCGCCGCGGTCGCCGACCTCGGCGCCGACCGGCTGCTGACATCCGGCCAGGAGGCGACCGCGCTCGACGGCGCCGCGCTGATCGCCGAGCTTGTCACGGCCGCCGGGGACCGCCTGGTCGTGATGCCGGGCGGCGGCGTGACGGCCGGCAACGTGCGGCGCCTGATCGACCTGACCGGGGTGCGCGAGGTGCACTTCACCGCACGTACCACTGTGGACAGCCCGGCCCGCCACCGCAACCCGCGGGTCGCGATGGGCAGCGCGTCCGGCGCGGACGAGTACACCCGCCGCCGCACGAGCCGGGCGGCGATCGAGGCGCTGATCCGAGCCGCCGGCGTCGAACGGTAGAGCAAACCCACGAACAGTTTCGCGGTTTCTGTTATCCGCGGAGGTCCCGGGGCGTCTACCAAGTACTCGCGCACATACCGACGATTGACTATATGGTCATATGTCAGTATCTTGGAAAGCGCTTTCCCGCCTGACGCCACACCAGGTCGCCGTACCGCCGGGCTGCGGCGCGACGCGCGTCCCGGCGGGAGAAGGCCCGCCTCCACACCGGCCAGGGCAACCGGCGCCGGAGGCGCACCAGACCTAAGGAGAGCACCATGCACAACAGACGGCGCCGTGCGGCGCTGTGGATTTCCACGGGCACGGCGGCGGCGCTCGCGGCCGCCACGGTCGTGGTCACCGCCGGCGCGGCCCAGGCGGCACCCGGTTGCCGGGTCGCGTACTCGGTGGGCTCGCAATGGCCCGGCGGCTTCAGCGCGAACGTCAGCCTCACCAACGTCGGCGACCCACTCACCTCGTGGACCGTCACCTGGTCGTTCGCGGCCGGGCAGACCGTCAGCCAGGGCTGGAACGCCACCTTCACCCAGAGCGGCGGCAGCGTGCAGGCGGCGAACGTGACCTGGAACGGCTCGCTCGCCACCAACGCCACGACCTCGTTCGGATTCAACGGCACGTGGAACAACAGCAGCAACCCGGTCCCGGCGAGCTTCGCCGTCAACGGTGTGGCGTGCACGGGAGGCGTAAACCCAACGACGCCGGGCACCACTCCGCCCACCACACCGCCGACGACGCCGCCCACCACTCCCCCGACCACGCCGCCGCCGTCGGGCAACACGCTCTACGTCTCGGCGAACGGCAGCGCCAGCGCACCCGGCACCGAGGCCAGCCCGACCACGCTCGCCTCGGCGATCACGCGCATCCCGGCGGGCGGCACGATCTACGTACGGGGCGGCACGTACAACCTCGCGCAGACGGTGACCATCGCACCGGGCAACAACGGCACCGCCAGCGCCCGCAAGACGCTCTCCGCCTACCCCGGTGAGCGGCCGGTGCTCAACTTCTCCGCGCAGGCCGAAGACACCGCCGCCCGCGGGCTCGCCGTCAACGGCAACTACTGGCGCGTCTACGGCCTGGTCGTCGAGCGCGCCGGCGACAACGGCATCTTCGTCGGCGGCAGCAACAACATCATCGAGCGCACGGTGACGCGCTTCAACCGCGACAGCGGGCTCCAGCTCTCCCGCATCGCGTCGGACACGCCGCGCGACCAGTGGCCGGCCAACAACCTGATCCTGAGCGCCGAGTCGCACGACAACGCCGACTCCGACGGCGAGGACGCGGACGGCTTCGCGCCCAAGCTCACGGTCGGCTCCGGCAACGTGTTCCGGTACACGGTGTCGCACAACAACATCGACGACGGCTACGACCTGTACACCAAGTCGGACACCGGCGCGATCGGCGCGGTCACCATCGAGGACTCGATCGCGTACGACAACGGCACGCTCAGCAACGGCGGCCAGGCCGGCAACGGCGACCGCAACGGCTTCAAGCTCGGCGGCGAGGACATCGCGGTCAACCACGTCGTGCGGCGCACCATCGCCGTGGGCAACGGCAAGCACGGCTTCACGTACAACCGCAACCTCGGCAGCATCACGATGTCGAACAACCTCGGCGTCGACAACACCGAGCGCAACTTCAACTTCGACGGCGGCACCTCGGTCTTCCGCAACAACACGTCGTGCGACAGCGGTTCGAACGACCGGATCATCGGCAACAGCGACAGCTCCAACCAGTTCTACGCCGGCTCGAACGGGTCCCGCTGCTCCTCGTACACGGGCGCGCTCGGCTGGTCCTTCGCCGCGGACGGCCGCCTCATCGTCACGTTCGGCGGCAGGCCGGTAACGCTCTAACCCACTCCCACGGAGACGTAGCCATGCGCATGAAATCGACGATCGCCTCCGCCGGCCTGGTGGCCGCGGCGGTGCTTGTCCTGCCACCGACCGCGGCCAGCGCCGCACCGACGCGGTACGAGGCCGAGACCTCCCCGGCCGTCTGCTCCGGCACCATCGACTCCAACTGGGCCGGCTACTCCGGTAGCGGCTTCTGCAACGGCACCAACTCCACCGCCGGGTACGCGCAGTTCACCGTCAACGCCGCCAGTGCCGGCACGGCGACGCTGGGCGTGCGGTTCGCGAACGGCACCACCGGCGCCCGCCCGGCCAACCTGCTCGTCAACGGCACGACCGTGCAGAGCCCGTCCTTCGAGGGCACCGGCGCCTGGTCGACGTGGGTCACCAAGACCCTCACCGTTTCGGTCAACGCGGGCAGCAACACCATCCGGCTCAACCCGACCGCCGCGGCCGGTCTGCCCAATGTGGACTATCTCGACTTCGAGGTGGGCGGCACCCCGCAGCCGACCGGCGCGCTGTACGTGGCGACCAACGGCAACGACGGCAACGCCGGCACGCTGGCGGCGCCGCTGCTGACCATCCAGCGGGCGGTCGACCTGGTCCAGCCCGGCCAGACCATCTACATCCGCGGCGGCACGTACGCGCCGAGCACGAACATCCAGATCCTCAAGAACGGCACGTCGAGCCAGCCCATCACGATGCGCAACTACAACAACGAGCGCGTCGTCCTGGACGGCGAGAACATGCCGTACACGCCCGGCGCGGTCGACTCCTCCATCCCCCGGCCCGAGCGCGGCGCCATCCACATCGAGGGCGACTGGTGGCGGCTGATCGGCCTGGAGATCATCCACGGACCGTACGGCGTCTTCGGCCTCGACTCCAGCAACAACTACTACGAGCGCCTGGTCACCCGCGACAACTACGAGTCGGGCTTCCACCTCTTCCTGACGTCGAACAACAACCAGATCATCAACCTCGACTCGTACGGCAACTTCGACCCGCGCAGCAACGGGGAGAGCGCCGACGGCCTGGCCATCAAGGAAGGCTCCGGCACCGGCAACGTGGTGCGCGGCGCCCGCCTGTGGAACAACTCCGACGACGGCCTCGACTGGTGGATGTTCTCCTCGCCGATCCTGGTCGAAAACAGCCTGGCGTGGGGCAACGGCTTCAACCGGTGGAACCTGCCGGACTACGTCGGTGACGGCAACGGCTTCAAGCTGGGCGGCAACGGCGTCGCCGGCAACCACACCGTGCGCAACAGCATGGCGTGGGACAACGCCCGCAGCGGCTTCATCGACAACAACAACCCGGGGCAGCACCGGATCGAGCGGTGCACGGCGTGGGACCACCCGTCGGGCGGCTTCTTGTTCGACCGGTCGGACAGCACGCTGACCAACAACCTCGCCGTGGCCAACGGCACCAACGTCAACCTGGGGTCCAACTCCAGCGGCAGCGGCAACTCCTGGGACATCGGCGGCACCTGGTCGCTGGCCAACACCAACCCGAGCACCATCACCGGGCCGCGCAACGCGGACGGCTCGATCCCGTCCTCCACGTTCCTGCGCCCGTCGAACGGCGCGGACGTGGGAGCACGCTTCTGAACCGACCCTGAAACGGCGGGACCGGGCACCGGCCCGGTCCCGCCGCCGCGTTCAGCGCTCGGTCCACTCGTCCGGCAGGTCTTCGGGCCGGAGCGTGGTCAGGTCTTCGGCGGTCGGCGTCGCCGCGCCGGCCAGACGGTTCGCGTGCTCGGCCACCATGATCTCGAACGTGCGCCGCGCCGTACGCCCGTTGCCGAAGCCCTCGCCCCGGCTCATGGCCGAGTAGTAGCCGAGCAGGTCCTTGCGGGTCTCGTCGGACAGCGCGTAGTCGTGCGTGTTCGCCTGCATCTCGGTGATCCGCACGAGCTCCTCCGGGCTGTAGTCCGGAAACTCGATGACCTGGCCGAAGCGCGACCGCAGCCCCGGGTTCGCGGCCGTGAACCGGGCCATCTCCCCGGTGTATCCCGCGGCGATGACGACCACCTCGTCACGGTGGTCCTCCATCAGCTTCACCAGCGTGTCGATGGCCTCCCGGCCGAAGTCGCGGCCACTGTCCTCAGGGGACAGCGCGTACGCCTCGTCGATGAACAGCACGCCGCCACGGGCCTTGTCGAACGCCGCCTTCGTCTTCACCGCCGTGCCGCCGACGTGCTCGGCGACGAGGTCGACCCGGGCCACCTCGACAAGGTGCCCCTTGGCGAGCAGGCCCAGCGCCGCGAGGATCCGACCGTACAGCCGGGCGACCGTGGTCTTCCCCGTGCCCGGGTTGCCGGTGAGGACGAGGTGGCGGCTGAGCGGCGGCGTCTTGAGGCCGGCCGCGCTGCGGCGCTGCCCGACGACGATGATGTCGACGAGCGTGCGCACCTCGGCCTTGACCGCGGCCAACCCGATCAGCCGCTCAAGCTCGCCGAGCAGCTCGTCCACAGTGGCCGGTTCGCCAGGGAGCGGGCGGCCCTCCAGCAGCCCTTCCAGGGCGTCGTGGCGCTCGCGGATCTCGCCCACCACCGCGAGGGCCTTCGCCTTGTCGGCCGGGTCGGTCAGGGGCGCGCCGGGCACCGTGGCCGCGAGGTCGCGCAGCGCCTCGACGCGGTCCTCGATCTCGGCCAGCAGCCGCGCGGCGGCCACCCGCGCGTCCGGATCGGACAGTTCGGCGTCGCGCTTGAGGTCGACCAGGGCACGCACCTCGTCCAGGCCGTCTTCGAGCCCGTCGACCATCTCGTCGAACGGCTGCGGCGCGTCCTCGTCGTCCGCCACCTGGACGGCGACGTCGGCGGACACCGGCGCGCCCGCCTGGATCCCGACGTCGTCCGGCTCGCCGTTGGCGTACGAGGCGCAGGCGGTCAGCTTGGCGTCGGCGTAGATCTGGAAGCCCTGCTCGGCGTTGTCGTGCGCCACGCAGCCGGTCAGCACCGTGTCGCCGCCTTCGACGTAGAAGCCCGAGCTGCGGCCGCCGCTGACCTCGCACCCTTCGAGGAAGGCGCGACCGCCGTCCACCCAGAAGCCGGGCCGCTCGGGCCCGGTGACCCGGCACCGGGTGAAGCGGCCTTCCCCGCCGGTCACCTCGAACCCCGTGTTGTCGCCGTCTTCGATCGTCACGTCCTCGGCGACGAGCGTGGCCCGATCCGACACCATGAGGTGCCCCGCCCCGCGACGCACCGCGACACCGGTGAGCGTCACCCGCGACTTGTCCGCACAGTCGACCGCGCCGTAGTCGACATCCTCGATGCGCCCGCCGGTGACCGTCGCGGTCGCGCCCCGGCCGAGCGTCTTGACCGCCCAGTCCAGGCCCGTGATCGTGCAGTCGGTCAGGGTCGCCGCCGCATGGGCGCGGATGTCCAGGCCGTCGCCGCCCTCGCCGCTGATCGTGCAGCTGGTCAGCTCGACGCTGGACTCGCGGTCGCTGACCGAGACGGCGACCAGGTCCATGTCGCGCAGCGTCGTGCCCGTGAGCACGACCCGGCCACCTCCCGTGACCTCGATCCCGTAGCCGGCGGCCTGCTCGACCAGGCAGTCACGCAGGGTCACCACCGTCCCGGCGTCAGAGGACAGCAACCCGTTGTTTCGAGGCTGCGACACGGTGCAGCCGACGAACTCCGGTGCGGCGCCACGGCTCGCGACGACCGCGTCGGAGGAGGACTCGACGAACTCGCACCCCTCGTACCGCCCGCCCGCGCCCTCGATCTCCAACGCCCGGTAGGACCCCTCGACCCGGCAGCCCCGGAATGTGGGAGCGGCGCCCGCCGCGACCTTGACCGCGGCCGCGCTGCCCGACCCGATCAGGCACCCCTCGACGAGTGGGGACACACCCGGACCCTCAACCACCAGGGCGTTGCCCCACCCGTCGTCGCCGACGGCGATCGTGATGCCACGCACGGCGGCATTGGCGCGCACGGTAAGCGGCCCGTCGTTGTTGGCCAGGCCCACGGTGCCCGTGCCCTCGACCGGCCGCAGCTCGATGGCCCTGTCGACGACCACCTGCTCGATGTAGGTGCCACCGACGACCTCGACGACGTCACCGTCCCGGGCGTCCCGGACCGCCGCGCCGATCGCCGAGTAACGGCGCCCGTCGACCCGCAGCACCCGGGGACCGGCCTCTTCTTTACCGCGCAACCATGCCACGGGCCGGGAGTCTACTGTCCACGATCAACTTCCCGCAGACCCGAGTACCTATGGGCCGCGCGGATGACCGCGCCCGACAATCTAGAGCCCTTTCGGAGTCGGGGTTACGCGCGTGGCGGCGCCCCGGCAGATTTTCCCCCGTCCGCGTCAGCTGGAGACCGTACGCTCCCGCGGGCACCGCTCCCGGCCGGCGGCTCGCAGCGCTCGCCGAAACCCCCGGCCGTCCACTGCCAGGTCCGCGAGACAAGCCCCGAAGGGGGCCTTCGCGGGGCCTACCTCCGCCATCCTGACGCAGCGTCACCAGCCAAAGGGGACGAGACTTCGAGATCTAGGAGACGTGGGGTTGAAATAGCGCCCTAACTCTCCGAGATCTCGAATCTCGCGCCGCTCACCCCGTCGCGGCGGTTACCGGCGGCGACGAAAATCCGCAGCTTTCCCAGAGCGCCGATCCGGGAACGGACATTGTGGACGAACAGCGACCGTCGCGGCGGCCCAACAGGGGTGAGCGCGACCAGCGGCGGACGGGTGAGGCCGCGGGAGCGGCGGTCTGGACCACGACGGACATCGCGGTAGCTCATATCTTTGTCCTAAAGGAACTTAGCGCCCCGCCACCTCGACTCCGAAAAGGCTCTAGATCGCGCGGGATGGGCGGTGGGTGCGCCGCCCATCCCGGGCGGGGTGGTCAGGGTGTGGTGCAGGTGGGGGTCAGGCCGGCGGCGCTGCCGCTGCCCTGGAAGCCGAACTCCACGGACTGGCCGGCGGCGACGCTGCCGTTCCAGCTGACGTTGGCGAACTGGACGGTGCCGCTGCTGGCGGACGCAGTGGCGCCCCAGGTGTTGGTGACCGACGCGCCGGCCGGGAGGGCGGCCGTGACCCGCCAGCCGGTGAGCGGGGTCGAGCCGGCGCTCACGCGGACGGTGGCGACGAAGCCGCCGGTCCACGAGTTCAGCGACACCGACGCGGTACAGCCGGAGGGGTTGGGTGGCGGCGAGGTCGTCGGTGGCGTCGTCGCGGGGGTGGTGGGCGGTGGGGTGGTGTTGCCCGGTGGCAGCAGCGTGATGGTGAAGGCGTCGTCGGCGACGGTGTGCGGCAGGTTGACCGTGGTGCCGTTGTTGGAGAGGGTCACGACGGTGTCCTGGATGACGACCGGGCCGCCCGGCACGGCGGCGCCGCCGTTGTAGGGGATGCGTTCGGCGACCACGCGCACCCGGTTGTCCTGCACGACGCCGCTCGTGGTGTCCAGGCGCTGGAGGTTGACGGCGATGTTGCCGGTGGTGCCGCCCCCGCCGACCAGGATCTTCGCGTTGCCCGCGGTCTTGGTGGCGAACGCGTCGTAGGCGGCGCTGGGCGTGACCGAGGCGATCGTGCCGGTCTGTCCACCGTAGAAGCGGTAGGCCCACCACTCGCCCTTCGGCTGGTGCACGCCGGCGGAGTTGTGGACCAGCAGGTTGCCGAGGTCGTTGTGCAGGTTGCCGCCGCTGGCCCAGTTGGCGCGCAGGCCGTCGGCGCCGGCCCGTTCCAGGCGGGCGATGTACCAGGCGCCGTCACCGGGGTTCTGCTCGTTGGACGCGCCGTACTCGTTGATCTGGTACGGCCGCGGGTGCGGGATGCCGCGGGCGTCCAGTGTGGAGTTCGCCGTCGCCACGTTGGCCACCGGGTCGCTCGGCAGCGCGTGCCAGCTGAAGATGTCCGGGATCGTGTTGGTCGACTTGACGAAGTCGAGGTATTGGACCCACCAGCCGCCGGTCGACGGCACGCCGGCGATGCTCGGCCCGACGATCAGGTGGCTGGGAAACGCGGCGCGGATGCGCGGGTACGTGCGACGCCACAGCTCGAAGTACTGCGACTGCGGGCGGTTCCAGAACAGGCCGAGGTTGGGCTCGTTCCAGATGTCCCACTGCACGGGCGCGCCGGTCGCCCGCACGTCGTTGATGAGCCGGGTGAGGAAGGCGTCGTAGTCCGCCCAGTTGCCGTTGTCGCCGGGGAAGCGGGAGATCGGGTAGCCGTCGGCGCCCCACAGGTCGTGCGGCAGGATGATGAACTCGCCACCCAGCGAGCGGGTGCGCAGCAGCTGGGCGCGGGTCGCGTTCCACCGGCGGTCGTACTTGCCGGACACCCAGCCGCCCGGGCTGTCCAGCTGGGCGCCGCCGGCGCGCATGTAGCGGAACTTCACCTCCCGGTAGAAGTTGTCGGCGGGCGCCGCCGCGTTTTCGGTCATGCCGTAGATCCAGCCTGAGGCGCGGTAGGTCGGTGCGCCGCCGGCGTTGGCGAAGTTGACGGATATGGACTCGTCCGCGGCCTGCGCCGTCGGGGAGGCGGCGACGGTGGCGGCGGCGGCAAGCGCCCCGATCGCCAGCGAGGCGGCCAGTAGGCGGCGCACGGACCGCCGCCGGAATGCGATATTCACAGATGACTCCCGTCGAATCGGTTCGCAAAAAGCCTAGGCCTGACGATGACAGACGTCAATATCGTCAGGCCTAGGCTATTTAGAAGCGTCGAACCGATTCTGCTACTGGGCGTAGGGCGTAATGCCGATCTTGTCGATGTGCGGCGCGTAGCGGGAGCCGCCGGCCGCGTTCGCCGGCACCTGGAGTCCGAAGAGGACGGTGGCGACGGTGAGCGCCGCGGCGGCCAACTTTCTATTCATGTCGTTGGACCCCTCTGTACGGAGGCGGCGGCGAGGATGAGGTAGCTGCTGGCGGTCCAGGTGTAGGCACGGTCACGCAGGCCGGTGCCGGACTCGGCGTCGAAGTTCTCCGCGAAGCCGGACTTCTCGCACAGGGCGCGAAACCGCTGGCTGATCTCGTCGGCGAGGTCGGTGTGGCCGGCGCGGCGCAGCCCGTCCTCGATGAGCACTGTGGACGGTGCCCAGATGGGACCGCGCCAGTAGCCGTCGGCGGCGTAGTGTGGTGAGTCGACCGGTTCGGTGGCGAGGCCGTGCGCGGTCAGGTGGGTCTCGATCCGGCGGGCGAGCGCCGCGCTGACGTCCGCGGGCAGGCCTTCGCCGAGGGCGATCGGCATGAGGCCGAGGAGGCTCGTGCTGGCCCGGCGGAGGCCCGTCTCCGGGCTGCGGGCGTCGAAGCGTTCCCCGTTCCACAGCTGGTCGAGCATCGCGGCACGGACCCGATCCGCCTCGGCGGACCAGCGGCGGGCGCGGGGCTCACCCAGCTCCATCGCCAGGTCGGCCAGGCAGCGCAGCTGCATGACCAGGAAGGCCGCGAGGTCGGCGGTCTCGACGACCCGGCCGCCGTCGAAGGTGGTGGCGTTATCCCAGCCGCTGTCGTTGCCGTGCTGGTAGTGCGGCAGCTCGTGGCCCGGCACCCGGCGGGCTTCCAGCCAGAACTCGGTCCACCGGGCCAGCCGCTCGTACGTCTCGGTCAGGGCCGCACGGTCCACCGGCAGGTCGAGCCGCCGCCGCAGGTGCCGCAGGGCCCAGCCGTGGATGGGTGGCTTGACGTAGTTGTAGAGGATCTCCGAGTGCGTGACCGAGTCGGGCAGCGCGCCGCTGCCGTCCTGGTGGTCGAACGGGAGCTGGAACTGGTGCCAGGCCAGCTCCGGATCCCCGGCGGCGAGCGCGATGGCGTTGAAACAGTGGTCCCAGCTCCAGACCTTGTCCATCCAGTGCTTGGACATCAGCACCGCGGGCCGGGCGAGGAAGCCGGCCGGGTCGACGGTGGCCGACCACAGCACGTACGCGGCCAGCTCGGCGGCGGGCGTCTCGGGGCCGCGCCACGGTGCGACCGCGTCGACGAAACCGGCGAACGCGGCCGCCGCCGCACGGTGCACCTCCTCGAAGGGGACCGTCGCCGCGTACGGGCGCCGGGCCGCCTCGTACTCCTCGACGACAATCTCCCACGGCTCGTCCGCCGGCAGGGTCACGGACCTCTCGGCCTCCCCCAGGGCCTCGATGCCGGTGGAGGCCACCGGCGAGCCGGCGAGGAGGACCGTGAGACGGTAGCGGCGGCCGGTCTCGTACGAGGTGAAGACGTGCGAGCCGTCGACCGGGTCGCGATAGAGGTAGGTGCCGCTGAACGGGGTCAGCGTGGCCGCGGCCGCCCCGACCCGCATGCCGAGGCCGTCGCCGCGCAGCCGGATCGTGTCCGGGCTCTCGTAGGCGAGCTGGACCCGGCCGCCGTCGTGCCGCCAGGTCAGCAGCGCGGGCGTGGCGACCACCTCCGCGGACGTGGACGGCGTGAACCGCAGCACGGCGTGCAGGCCGGTCTGGTGCGAGACGAGGTGCAGATCTTCGGCGTACGTCTTCTCGGCCACCACCGGTGAGAGGTCGAGCCAGGATCCGCGGTAGCTGAACGGGATGTCCTGGATGGAGAACATAGGTGGCAGCTCACTTTCTTAGTCCTTGACCGCACCGGCCGTCACCCCCGCGGCGACGTAGCGCTGGGCGAGCACGAGCAGGATGGTGGCCGGGATGGAGGCGATCACGGCGGTGGCCATGATGGCGTTCCACTGCTGGTTGTTGTTGCCGATGTACTGGTAGATGCCGAGCGTGATCGGCTGGTGGTCACCGCCGCCGTCCAGAGTGGACGCGAAGATGAAGTCCGACCACGCCCACAGGAACGCGAACAGTGACACGGTGACGACGGAGTTGCGGCTGACCGGCAGCACCACCGACCAGAAGGTGCGCAGCCGGCCGGCACCGTCGACCACGGCCGCCTGCATCAGCTCCTCCGGTATCCCGGACATGAAGGCGGTGAAGATGAGCACGCCGAACGGCACCGCGATCGTCGAGTCGGCCAGGATCAGGCCGGGGACGGAGTTGAGCACGCCGAGGTTGAGGTAGATGGCGTAGAAGCCCATCGCCATGATGATCCCGGGGATCATCTGCGCGATCAGCAGCACGAAGCTGAGCGCTCCCCCGCCGGGCGGGCGGAGCTTGGCCAGCGCGTACCCGGCCGGCGCGGCCAGCGCCACGGTCAGTGCCACCGTGCCGAGCCCGACCAGCAGGCTGGTGCCGAGGTACGGCAGCTGCTGGTCCAGTACCGCCCGATAGCCCTCCAGCGTGCCGTTCACCGGAAACAGGTGTGGCGGATCGGCCCGCATGTCCTGGTCGCGGGTGAACGACACGTTGACCATCCAGTAGACCGGGAACAGCATGACCGCGGTCAACACCAGCCCCACGACTGTCCTGAGGAGACGCTTCATGCCCGCTGCCTCCGCTGGATCCGGATGTAGATCAGCCCGAAGACCAGGGCCATGACGATCAGCAGGTTGCCGACGGCCGCGCCAGGCCCGAACGAGGGCAGCAGGTTGCCGAACCCGAGCCGGTACGACCAGGTCGCGAACGTCGTCGAGGAGTCGGTGGGACCGCCCCTGGTCATGATCCAGATGATGTCGAAGACCTTGAGCGTGTAGATCAGCCCGAGCAGCAGGGTGATCGCCGACACCGGGCGCAGCAGCGGAAACGTGATCCGCCAGAACCGCTGCCACCCGGTCGCCCCGTCCAGTGACGCCGCCTCGTACAGGGTGGCCGGCACGGCCTGGAGCCCGCTGTAGAGCACCACGAGGTTGAACGGGATACCGATCCAGATGTTCGCGATGATCACCGAGACCAGCGACCAGTCCGGCGAGGTGAGCCAGTTGACCGGGCCGACGCCGACCACGCCGAGGGCGGCGTTGACCACGCCGGCGTCGCTGTTGAGCATCCACGACCAGGTGGACGCCGACACGATCAGCGGCAGCAGCCACGGCACCAGGAACAGCGCCCGCAGTGTGCGGGACAGCGGGAAGTGCTGGTGGAAGAAGACCGCGAGCGCCATGCCGATGCTGAACTGGAAGGCCAGCGACGCGAGCGTGAACACGACGGTGTGCAGCAGCGCGGGCCCGAAGGTCGGGTCTTCCAGGATCTTCCGGTAGTTGTCCAGCCCGGCGAACGGCGCTCCACCTTGGACGAACGAGCGGACCGTGTACTCGCGCAGGCTCAGCTCCACGTTGCGATAGAGCGGGTAGGCGTAGAAGGCCAGGAGGTACAGGACCACCGGAGCCAGGAACGCCCACGCCGCCCAATCGCCGGTCTTACTTCGTCGCACCGGCAGCCGTCGCCTGCGCGGCGGACAGTGCCTCCTGCGGCGTCTTCGCGCCGCTGAGCGCGGCCTGCATCGCCGTCCACAGTGGCTCGGAGATCTTCGGGTACTTGGTGCCGAGGTTGTCACCGGTGCGGCCCTTGGCGGCCTTCACCGCCTCGACCCAGACCTTCAGCTTCGCGTCGGCGGCGACCTGCTTGTCCTGCACGGCCGCGACCGGGGCGATGTACGACAGGGTGGTGTCGGTGGTGAGCAGGTTGTCCGCGTTGGTCAGGCAGGACACCAGCTTCTGCGAGGTGGCGTACCGGTCCGTCTTGCTCTGCACCGGGATCGAGACGAACTCGCCGCCGGTCGGCGCCGGCGCCGTCCCGCCCGAGCTCGCCGGGATCGGGATGATGCCGTACTCGAAGTCGAGCTTCTCGGCGTTGGCCAGCTGCCAGGTGCCGTTCTCGCTGAACGCGTAGTCGCCGCTGGCGAACTCCTGCCAGCTGGTGGTCTGAGTGTTGTTGATGACCGAGTTCGGCGCGTATCCGTTGCGCAGCCACTCGGTCCACAGGGTCAGCGCGGAGACCGCCTGCGGCGAGTCGAGCGCGGTCAGCTGCGCGCCCGAGCCCCAGAACCACGGCAGGAACTGGAAGCTGCCCTCCTCGGTGCCGATCGCGGAGAACGTGATGCCTTTCTTCCCCGCCCCCTTCACCTTCGCCAACGCGACGGTCAGCGACGTCCAGTCCTTGACCGACGCCACGTCCACGCCCGCCTTGGCCAGCAGGTCCTTGTTGTAGTACAGGGCGAGCGTGTTGGCGCCGATCGGGACGCCGTAGGTCTTGCCGCCGCTCTGCCCAGCGCCGAGCAGGTTGGGCTCCATCGCCGACGTGTCGAGCTTCGTCTCCTCCGTGGTGGTGAGCGCGCCCGCCTCGGCGAGCGTGGAGATCACCGGGTTGTCGATGATCAGTACGTCCGGCGAGTTGTCCTGCTGCGCGGCGAGCAGGGCCTTGTTGGTCAGGTCGGTGGTGTCGTAGCCGGTGCGCTCGACGGTCACGCCGGCCGAGGTGCCGCAGCTCTTGAGCAGCTTGACCCAGGCGGAGTCGTCGTTGAACTGCGGGTACGGGTCCCAGATGGCGTACGTGCCGCCCCCGGATCCTCCGGTCGAGCCGTCGCCGTCGTCCGAGGATGAGCAGGCTACCGCGCCACCGGCGATGGCGACGGCGACCAGAGCGGCGCCCAGGCCGCGCCATGTCTTCATATGGATGCCCCTAGCGAATCGGTTCGCGGAATCGGTTCGCCAGAACATAGGCCTGCCGTCAGGCGACCGTCAAGAGCCCGTTGACACTCACGGCCGATCGGCCGTACGCTCCGCAGCGAACCGATTCGCTACGTGCTCTAAGCTGCTGGTCGTGAGGAGTACGCCATGAACATCGGCGAGATCGCCCGGCGGGCCGGAGTGTCCCGCAGCACCGTCTCGTACGCGCTCAGCGGCAAGCGAGTCGTGTCCGAAGAGACCCGCCAGCGCATCCAGGCCGTCATCGACGAGCTTGACTACCGGCCCAACGCCGCGGCCCGCGCCCTGAAGGAGGGGCGCACCCGCACCCTCGGCCTGGTCATCCCCCCGGCCAGCCTGCGCCTCACCGACATGCAGCTCGGCTTCGTCGCCAGCGTGGTCGAGGCCGCCGCCCGCGTCGACCTCGACGTGCTGCTATCCCCGTCCGGCGGCGACCACGACCGCTCTTTCGAACGGATCGTCAGCGGCCGGCGGGTCGACGGCGTCATCCTGATGGAGATCCGCCTGGAGGACGAGCGGGTCACCCGGCTACAGCAGACCGGCCTGCCGTTCGTCACCATCGGCCACACCGCCCACCCGCACGGCACGTGCTGGGTCGACGTCGACTACGCCACCCTGATCGCCCGGTGCGTACACCACCTCGCCGACCTCGGCCACCGCCACATCGCTCTGGTCAACCGCTCCGCCGAGCTCGTCGCCGCCGGCTACGGACCGGCACAGCGCGCGCTGACCGGGTTCACCGAGGCGATCGCCCAACGTGGACTGACCGGCGTCGACCTCTGCTGCGCCGACGACGCGGCCGGCGGCGAGGCCTGCCTCGAACAGCTGCGCGACGAACACCCCGACGTCACCGCCATCGCCACCATCAACGAGGCCGCGCTGCCGGGCATACAGCGCGCCCTGGAACGCGCCCGCGTCGTCGTCCCCCGGGACATGTCCATCGCGGGCGTCGCAGCCCGGCACTGGGCCGAGGACTTCCGCCCGCCGCTGACCGCGGCGGACGTGCCCACCGAAATGGGCAACCACGCCGTCGACCTGCTGCTGGAACGCATCGCCACCCCCGACGCACCACCCCGGCACCTGCTGCTCACCCCGCCGATCTCGCTGCGCGCGAGCACCGGCCCGGCACCCACCAGGTAAGCCACCGCCCCCACTCCGGGACGAGCAGTTCTCCGCTCGTCCCGCGATCCCTCCTGGAGTTCGCCATGCGACGTGCCCTCCTCACGACCCTCGCCCTCGCCGCCGCCCTCCTCACCAACGCCGCGCCCGCACAGGCCGCGGACGAGTCCATCGCCGTCAACTTCTCCGTGGCCGGCGGCTCCCCCACGTACCGCGCCTCCGGCTGGATCTACGGCATGACCGAGAACGCCTCCGGCCCCGCCGACCACTTCTACCGCGACGTCAAGTTCCGCTACATGCGGGCCGGCGGCGCCCAGCTCGGCCAGCCCGGCGGCTGGGTCGCCGGCACGTACGACCGGCGCTGGAACTCGACCCTCGCCCAGGCCCGCCGCACCATCGCGCTCGGCGGGCAGTTCGTCATCCTCCCGCACGACCTGTGGGGCGCCGACGGCTACCCGATCTCCCGCTTCCCCGGCGACAACGGCAACTGGAGCGACTACGACGCCTTCCTCACCAGGCTGATCGGCGACGTGCGGGCCGCCGGGATCGCCGTGCAGTGGGACATCTGGAACGAGCCGAACCTCGGTCTATTTTGGAACCGCCCGCAGGCGCAGTACTTCGAGCTGTGGCGGCGCACGTACCAGCGCCTGCGCGCCGAGTTTCCCAGCCACCTGATCGTCGGACCGAGCTGCGCCTGCGTGCCGTCGACCGGCGGCTGGTGGGTGCAGTACCTCGACTTCGTCCGCGCCAACAACGTCGTGCCGGACATCGTCAGCTGGCACAGCCTGCCCGGCGACCCGGTCGCGAACGTGGGCGTGGCCAACTCCACATTGAACTCCCGGGGCATCCCACACCCGCGCCCGTACCAGATCAACGAGTACGGCTCCACGAGCGAGCAGAACCCCGGCGACGGCTCCTGGTACATCGCCCGCCTCGAGCGTGCCGGCGCCGACGGGCTGCGCGCCAACTGGGCCAGCACCAACAACCTGCACAACGACCTCGGCAACCTCCTGACCCGCAACTCAGCCGGCCAGCACCTGCCCAAGGGCGAGTGGTGGGCGTACCGGTTCTACGGTGGACAGACCGGCACGATCGCGTCCGTCACGCCGAGTACCGCGTACGACGCCTTCGCGACCAAGGCTTCCGGCGTGGCCAAGGTGCTCGTCGGCGGTGGCGGCACCACCGGCAACATCGCCGTCAACCTCCAGCGCCTCGACACCACCAGCGGCATCGTGCAGAACAACCAGGTGCGCGTCGTCGCCCAGCGCATCCCGTACAACGGCGGCGGCGCCGTGCAGGGCCCGATCACCATCGCCAACACGGTCGTGACGCTGTCGGGCAACGCCACCACGGTCAACCTGCCGCACTCCAACGCCGACGACACGTTCAGCATCACGCTGCTGCCGCCCTCGGACGGCGGCTTCCAGTCGGTGGCGGTCGCCCAGCACTCCCAGCAGTGCCTCGACAACACCAACCTCGGCACCGCGGACGGCAACCAGCAGCAGCAGTACTACTGCGAGGGTGGCGACCAGCAGCTGTGGAACTTCCGCCCGGTCGCCGGTGTCGCCAACACCTACACCGTCGTCAACCAGCAGAGCGGCAAGTGCCTCGACGTCAACGGCGCGTCCACAGCGGACGGTGCAGCGGTGCAGCAGTGGACCTGCGGCAGCGGCACCAACCAGCAGTTCACCCTGCGGAAGGTGACCTACGGCGGCAACGACGCCCACGACTACCAGCTCGTCGCCCGGCACAGCGGCAAGTGCGTCGACGTCAGCGCCATCTCGACCGCCGCGAACGCCCGCGTCCACCAGTGGACCTGCAACCCTGCCGGCCAAGGCAGCCCCCTCAACCAGACCTGGCGCCTCTGGGGCCGCTGAAGGCAATTGCCGGCTGCCGCGACGCTTGGCCTATCGGGCTTGCACCGCGGAGATGGCAGCGGAGGCCGGGGATTTCGGCTCGCGCCAGCGAGCCGCCGGCCTCCGCGGTCTCCGGCGGGAGCGGCGGTCCGCCGGTGACGCGACCCGGGACCTGAACTGGTTCTTTTAGCCGTAAAGGGCAAAGGATGGTCGATCAGGCCCAGCCGTTTCGGGCGGCGACCCAGCCGAGCTGCATGCGGGACTCGACGCCGGCGAGGTCGAGCAGGTGGCGCACCCGCCGCTGGAGTGTGCGCAGCGACAGGTCGAGCTGGGTCGCCACGGCCTGGTCGGTGAGCCCGGCCAGCAGCAGCGCGAGGATTTTGCGGTCGAGCTCGCTGGGCCCGTCGCGGTCCCGTTCGGCGAGGCCGTCGCCGGTCGGCTCCAGCGGGTACGCGCGCCGCCACACGTTCTCGAAAAGGGCGTCCAGTGCGGAAAGCAGGCCGCTGCGGTGCAGCAGGACCGCGCCCGGCTCGCCGCCGGGCTCGGCGGCCAGCGGCACCAGGCCGAGGTCGTCGTCGGCCAGCACGAGCTTTATCGGCAGCGCGTCGACCACGCGTACCTCGACGCCGTTGCGCAGCGAGGACACCGTCTCGCCGACCGCGCCGGGCTGGGCGAGCACCGAGCGTTCCGCGACGACGCGAAACCGTACGCCGCGGCCAACCGCCGCGTCCTCGGCCGGGTTCTCGCCGGGCGGCACCGCCACGAACGGTGCGGTGACGAAGGTCCGGATCTGGGTGCGGGCGGCCGCCTGCACCTGGAGGAACCGGTGGCGGATGGCGTCGACGCCGCTGACCACCTCGATGAGCTCGTCGAGGCTGCGCCCCGCCACCGCCGCCCGATGCTCCTCGGCGAGCGTGACGAGGGCCCGTTCGGCCGCCCGCAGCTCGTCGCGGCGGGCGCCGAGCAGCGCGCCGAGCGCCATCGCGGGCGGCGCGGCGGCGTACGCGTCGACACCGGTGGGGATCGCCAGGCCGAGGTCGACAAGGCGGGCCAGCGCCGCCTCCGCACCCGGCCCGCCGAGGTCCGCGGCCGTCGCGGTGGGCACGCCCAGCAGCGCGCGGTAGGCGGACTCCTCCTCCTGGCTCAGCCCCAGCGCGGCGAGCATCGGCGCGCCCGCCCACCCGTCGAACGGCCTCATCGCAGCCCGTACGCCCGGACGATCTCCTGACTGATCCGCCAGCCAGTGCCGGTGGCCGCGGACGCGCGCAGGGAGATGTAGCCGTGCTTCGGCGGCTTGAGGGTGCCGACTCCGTTGTGGAGGGTGACCTTCCGCCACGTGGCGCCGTCGTCGTACGAGACGTCGAGGGACAGCGAGGTGACCCGGCCGGTGCCGGTGCCGCCGGGCTGCGGGCCCGCCGTCACGCCGATCCGCTGGGTGGTGCCGCCCTTCACGTCGCCGCGCAGGTCGGTCTCCAGCCGGTAGTCGAGTTGGAGCAGCGCGAGCGGGACGAAGTCGTCGGCGTCGTTGGAGCTGGAGACGAAGTCCCACTCGGTGTGGGTGCGCGTCGACAGCCGCCACCGCTCGGCCGGGCGGGACGCGTCGAGCACCAGGCGGTACGGCAGCGTGCCGGCGGGCACCTCCGCCCACTGGAGGTCGGCGCCTTGCGTGTTCTCGTGCAGCAGTTTGCCGCCCTGGTACAGCTTCAGGTGCGTCGGCAGCTCGCCCCACTCCATGTAGCCGCCGTGCTCCAGCGTCTCCCCGGACGGGCTCCACGCCTGCGCGTTGACCGTCAGGTAGTCCCGGTACCGTCCATTCTGGACGCCGAAGGTGCGGCTGAAGGCGGGGCGGGTGGCCGGGGCGAACCAGTCCAGCCGCGTCGTGGTGCCCTTGCGGTAGGCGTCGTGGTACGAGGTGTCCGTCCAGATGCCCTGCTGGTGCGACTCGTGCCAGACCTGGTCGGGCGTGACCCACTCGGTGCGGGTGCCGGCGTACCACTCCCGCTCGCGGAAGCCGACGCTCGGCGTGAACGTCATGTCGTACCGGAAGCCGGCCCCTTCGCCGTCCTCGACCGCGTGGTAGCGCGCGTCGATCCGAGCCAGGTCCCGATGGCTCGGCTCGTAGGTCAGGGGCCGGTCCGGCACCGCGCCCGCGTAGTTGCGGGTCAGGTCGTAGACCGTCGTGGTGTACGGCCGCTGGGTGACGCCGAGGGTCAGCCGCTCCGTCTTGGCCAGGGCGACAAGCGCGGCGCCCGCGTCCCGGTGCACCGAGGCGACCGGGATCGGCCGCTCGCCGACGTACTCGCTGAGGACGCCGGGAGCGTCGTTGACGACGAGCAGCACCGCGGCACCGGCGGCGACCGCGTTGGCGGCGCGCTCCTCCGGGCCGACCGCGTCGCTGCGGGTGACCACGACGATCTTGCCCTTCGCGTCGACGCCGGCGAAGTCCGCGCCGGTCCCCGCGTAGACCACCTTGTGCCGGCCCGAGCCGCCGGTCAGCGTGGAGCCGGGCTGCACGGTGGTGTCGCCGAACCAGCTCACGGTCAGCGGCGGCTCGCCCTTGCGCCAGCGGGTGGCCAGTGTGAACGCCGACCGGGTGCCTTTCTTCGTCGGCAGCACGTAGAGGTCGTCGTACCGTACCGGGATCATGTACGCGTCCCGGAACTCGCCGCCGTCCGCGTACTCGACGGAGAAGTCGAGCTTGACCTGGCGGTCCTCGGTGCGGCCGGGCGCGGCGGTGTCCAGCAGGCGGGCCCGGCGAGCGTCCAGCACCACCTGCGCCGGTCCATCCAGGACGGTCTCGGGCGCCACGAGCAGCGCCAGGCCGAGCGCGTCCGGCCGCTCGCCGCGAACGTCCAGATAGGACGCCGCCGAGTACGTGCCGGGCGGCAGCCGCAGGGTCAGCGCGCCGTCCACGTCGTAGGCCGAGGGCCAGAAGTCGCCGGCCCGGTTGAGGACCACCCGCGCCTTGGCCGGCCGGCCGTCCCGGTCGACGAGCTTGACGGTCAGGTCGTAGCGCTCGTCTTCCTTGACCAGACCGAGGGCGGTACGCGTGACCGGCTCGCCGGTGGCGGCGTCGGTGCCGGCGAGGTAGCCGGTGTGGCGCCCCGGGTCCGCCGCGGTGGGGTCGCCGGTGACGGTGACGTCCACGGCGCCCCCGGCCGGCACGGTCACCTCGCCGGGTGCGGTGAAGGGCGCCGCGGCCGACAGCCGCAGCGTGCGCGCGGCCGCCCCGTCGTTGGTGAACGTGACCGTCCTGGCCACCGGTCCGTCGCCCGGCTCGTGCGGCCAGTCGAACGCTCCGAAGTAGACGGACCCGGTCGCCGTCACCGCGCTGGTGACCGCGGCCGCCACGTCGAGCCGGCCGGCGCCCACCTCGTACGGCGTGTGGTCCACGCCCTTCGCGGTGCTCATCAGCGCGTCCTTGAGGCGCTGGCCGGACCAGTCCGGGTGCCGCTGCGCCAGGATCGCCGCCGCGCCAGAGACGTGCGGCGTCGCCATCGACGTGCCGCTGATCGACCGGTACATCCCGGTGCCCTCGGGCATCTGCTGCGAGCGGGCGGCGTTGATGTCGACGCCCGGCGCGGCGATGTCCGGCTTGACGGCGCCGGTGCGGAAGACGGGGCCGGTGCTGGAGAAGTACGCCAGCGCGTCCTGCTTGTCGACCGCGCCGACGGTGAGCGCGCTCGCGGCGGCGGCGGGCGCGCCGATCGTCTCCGGCCCGGAGTTGCCGGCCGCGACGACGAAGAGCGTGCCGTACCTGGCGGAGAGTGCGTCCACCGCGGCCGACATCGGGTCGCTGCCGTCCGTGGGAGCGGCGTCGCCCAGGCTCATGCTGACCACGTCGGCGCCGGACTCGGCGGCCCACTGCATGCCGGCCAGCACCCACGAGTCCGCGCCGTAGCCGTCGTTGCCGAGCACCTTGCCGACGATCAGGTCGGCGCCGGGCGCCACGCCCTTGAGCGCGCCACCGGACGCCGCGCCGGTGCCGGCGATCGTCGAGGCGACGTGGGTGCCGTGCCCGTCGACGTCCGAGGTGTCCTCGCCCGGCACGAAGCTGACCTTCTCGCCGACCTGGCCGGCCAGGTCCGGGTGGGTGGCGTCCACGCCGGTGTCGAGCACCGCCACGGTCACGCCGGTCCCGTCGTACCCGGCCGCCCACGCCTGCGGCGCGCCCACCTGCGGCACGCTCTCGGACAGCGCCGCCTCGACCCGGCCGTCGAGCCACAGCTTCGTGATGCCGCCACCGCCGGCCGCGGCGGTCCAGAAGTCGCGGGCCCGCTTCTTGTCCGCGGTGAGCGCGGCGCCGCCGACGCTGGGCAGCTGGCGCACCACCCGGCCGCCGGCGGGTGTCGCGGCCCGCTTCCGGGGGTCGAACGTGGCGATGAGCGGGACGGTCGCGGTCTTCGCGTCGTCGTACCCCATCTCGACGAGGTCGGTGACGTTGAAGAGCCGCCGGTCCAGCCGGTCGGCGGAGAGCAGCGGCAGCACCTCGTCGGGCAGGACGTAGAGGTCGCCGCCGCTCTCCTGGACGTGCACCCCGCCGGTCGCCTCGTCGGGCCGGTCCACCTCGGCGGTCTGCTCACCGCCCGCGTGGGTGGTGACGGTGACGACGTCGCCGGTGACCAGCGTGACGGTGTGGGTGGCCGTCGTCGCCTGGCCCACGGGTGTGCGCGGCGCCGCCTGGGCGGGCGCACCTCCAGCGCTTCCCGTCGCGGCGAGGGTCAGCGCGACGAGGCAGGTGAGGATCTTCGTGCGGGGCATGGCAGAGGTCTACCGTGCCGCCGGCCACCGCGTGAATAGTCCGCTCGTGGCGGAGTTGCGCCATGGCGCGATCCCGCCACCGGCGCCGCCCGGCCCGGTCAGCACCGCCGCGGGTTGAGCCGCCGCGGCGCCGGGGACGTAGAGAGAAACGTGGGTAGAGCGCTGGCACGACGGGTGGTCCTCGTCGCCGTGGCGGCCGGGCTGGTCGCGATGCACCAGCTCGCCGGCGGGCCAGCCGCACACACCCGGCCGGCGCCCGCGGCGCACGCGGCGCTGGTGGCACCCGGTCACTGCCCGCACGCGGAGGGCGACGACTGCCCCGATCCATCGCACAGCCATCCGGGCCAGGTATGCCAGCCCCACCAGGGGTCGAACGGCCCCGATGGCATCCCGGCCCTGGCCGTGGCGCCCGCGCCGCCGGTCGAGCCGCCGTTGCTGAGCGCGCGGACGGCCGCGTCCGAAGCCGGGGACGGCAGCGGTCGCGGGCCGCCGGGTCTGGCAGAGCTCTCGCTGCTACGCGTATAAGCCGACTCCCCGCCGACCACCGACACGCCACATCGGGTGCTCGGTCGTCGGCCGCTGCCCATGACATCGCGACGATGACCTACAAGGAGTCGATCAACTATGCGTGACAACGCAGCCATTCGCCGCGCGGGCGGCCTCGTCTCGGCGACCGCCCTGCTCGTGTTCGCCGCCGCCTGCGGCGGTGACGCGGACGGCGAGAGCGGTCACACCGGCCAGCGGCAGCCGGGCGCCGACGCCAGCGCGTCGGCGGGCGTGGCCGGACACAACGACGCGGACGTCCGGTTCGCGCAGGGGATGATCCCGCACCACCAGCAGGCCGTGGAGATGGCCGAACTCGCCGGCACCCGCGCGGCCAACCAGCAGGTGAAGGCGCTCGCCGCCAAGATCGCGGGGGCGCAGGCGCCGGAGATCAGCGTGATGACCGGGTGGTTGGCCACCTGGGGCGCACCGATGCCGTCGACCACCGAAGGCGGTCACGACATGGGAGGCAGCCACGCGGGAATGATGAGCGACGCCGACATGGCCGGTCTGGAGAAGGCCAGCGGCGGCGAGTTCGACCGGATGTTTCTGGACATGATGATCCGCCACCACGAGGGGGCACTGTCGATGGCCACCGCTGAGCAACAGCAGGGCCAACAGCCGGACGCCAAGGCCCTGGCGAAGAAGATCGAGGCTGACCAGACCGCCGAGATTCAGCAGATGAAGACCCTGCTCGGCACCCTCTGACCGGCCCGGGTGGTCCCGGCGTCCACCGCGGGCGCCGGGACCACCCCAGCATTCACACATGTGAATTGAATATGTACGATCGGCGCGGGAGCCGCCAAGCCGGCGCGGGCAGTCTTCCCCTACCCGCTCACTCGACGCTGGAGCGTTTCATGCAGGCTTCGAAGCGGGCCAAACAGCTCGCGCTCGGCGCGGTCGCCATCGTGGCGGCCGCGTTCACGATGATCGTCATCGCCCAGGCCAACCCGGCCTCGGCGCACGGCTCCACCACCGACCCGCCGTCGCGTAACTACGGATGTTGGGAGCGCTGGGGTGACGACCACCTCAACCCCACCATGGCACAGACCGACCCGATGTGCGCCCAGGCCTGGCAGGCCAACCCCAACACCATGTGGAACTGGAACGGGCTGTTCCGCGAGGGCGTGGGCGGCAACCACCAGGCCGCGGTGCCGGACGGCCAGCTGTGCAGCGGCGGCCGCACCCAGGGCGGGCTGTACGCCTCGCTGGACGCGGTTGGCGAGTGGGTGGCCAAGCCGATACCGAACAACTTCACGCTGACCATCACGGACCAGGCGAAGCACGGTGCCGACTACCTGCTGATCTACATCACCAAGCAGGGCTACAACCCGGGCACGCCGCTCACCTGGGGCAGCCTGGACCTGATCCAGCGCACCGGCAGCTACCCGACCACCGGGCTCTACCAGGCCCAGGTCAACGCGGGCAACCGCACCGGCCGGCACGTCGTCTACACGATCTGGCAGGCGAGCCACCTCGACCAGCCGTACTACCTGTGCAGCGACGTCACCTTCGGCGGCGGCACCAGCACCACGCCGCCCGTGACGACTCCGCCCGTGACCACGCCGCCGGTCACCACCCCGCCGGTCACGACACCGCCGCCGGGCAACGGCGCGTGCACGGCGGCGTACGCCAAGAGCAGTGAGTGGAGCGGCGGCTTCAACGCCACCGTGACGGTCACCGCGGGCAGCGCCGCGATCAGTGGTTGGACGGTCCGGTGGACCTGGGCCAACGGCCAGAGCATCACCAGCTCGTGGAACGCGACGCTGACCGCGAGCGGCGCGGCGATAACCGCCGCCAACGCCAACTACAACGGGCGGTTGAACGCCGGCCAGAGCACGAGTTTCGGGTTCAACGGCACCTGGAACGGCACGAACACCGCGCCGACGCTGACCTGTACGGCCAGCTGACGTAGGGCGGCGGGGCGGCACCCACCGTGCCGCCCCGCCGCAACGGCACCGCGCCCGCGGCTCCCGCGGCCTGCCTAGTCGAGGAGTACGCCCGGGTTGAGCAGGCCGGCCGGGTCGAGGGCGGCCTTGATCCGGCGCATGGCGGCGATCTCCTCCGGTGCTCGGGAGAGCGAGAGCCAGGGCGCCTTGGCCCGGCCCACGCCGTGCTCGGAGCTGATGCTGCCCCGGTGCGCGGCCACGAGGCGCAGCACGGCGTCGGTGACCTCCTCGGCGCGCTCTCCGGCGTCGAGCACGTTGACGTGCAGGTTGCCCTCGTTGAGGTGGCCGAACAGGATCGCGCGGGCGGCGGGCGCGACCGCCGCCACCGTGGCGGGCAGCTCGGCGACCAGCGCGGACAGCTCGCCCAGGGGGACGCACACGTCGAGCTTCGTCGGCACGCCGGCGGTGCTGATCGCCTCGGTGTGCGACTCGCGGTAGGACCACAGCCGTTCGAGGCCGGCGCGGTCGGACGCCACCGTGGCGTCGTCGACGGCCTCGCAGGTGGAGAGCATCTCCAGCACGTCGTCGGTCGGGTCGGTGCGGGCGGCGCACTCCAGCACCACGTAGGCGCCGGCGGCGTCGGCGAACGGGGCGGGCAGCTTGGCGTACGAGCGGACCAGGTCGAGGCCGTCGGGGTAGAAGATCTCGGCCGCCGACAGGCTGGGCAGTCGCGCCCGGGCGGCCGCGAGCAGATCCAGGGCCGCGTCGGTGCCGGCCACCGCGACGAGGGCCACCGCCCGCGCCGGCAGCAGGGGTACCAGCCGGAGCCGCGCCCGCGTCACGATGGCGAGCGTGCCCTCGCTGCCGGCCAGCAGCTGGGTCAGGTCGTAGCCGGTGTTGTCCTTGGCCAGCCCGGTCAGCCTGGTCAGCACGGTGCCGTCGGCCAGCACGGCCTCGAGGCCGGCGACCTGGGCGCGCATGCTGCCGTGCTGGAGCACGCGGATGCCGCCCGCGTTGGTGGCGATCATGCCGCCAACCGTGGCGGCCGAGCGGGCGGCCAGGTCGACGCCGAAGTCGAGCCCGGCGGCCCGCGCGTGGCCTTGGAGCTTCTCCAGGGTCACGCCGGCGCCCGCCGTCACCTGGGCCTCGACCGGGTCCACCGGGTCCAGCTGGCTAAGCCGGGTGAGGCTGACCAGCACTTCGCCGCCGGCCGGTACGCCCGCACCGACGAGGCCGGTGTTGCCGCCCTGCACCACGATCGGGGCGCCGGCGGCCGCGCAGGCGCGCACCACCGCCGCCACCTCAGCGGTGCTGGCCGGCCGCACGACGCAGCGGGCGCCGCCGGTGAAGCGTCGGGTCCAGTCCGTCTCGTACGGCGCGCGCAGGTCTCCGTCGACAAGCACGTGCGCCGGGCCGACCACCGCCCGCAGCTCGTCCTCCAGGTCGCTCACGAGAGGACTCGCAGGCGGATGGTCTGCTCCATCTCGCGCAGCCGGGTGAGCACGTCTTCGGAGTAGTCGACGCCGACGTCGGTCAGCAGGTAGCCGTGCTCGCCGCGGGTGGCCAGCAGCTGACCCTCGATGTTGACCGCGTGCTCGGCCAGGATGCTGTTGACCTGCGCCAGCACGCCCGGCGTGTTGCGGTGCACGTGGGCGATGCGGTGGGTGCGCGGCTGCTGCGGCAGCGCGATGGTCGGCAGGTTGACACTCAGCGTGGTGTTGCCCTCGCTGACGTACTGGGCCAGCTTGTTGGCCACGAACCCGCCGATGTCGGCCTGTGCCTCCTCGGTCGAGCCGCCGATGTGCGGGGTGAGGATCACGTTGGGCAGGCCGCGCAGCTCCGACTTGAACTCGTCGCCCCGACCCTTCGGCTCCTCCGGGAAGACGTCGACGGCCGCGCCCGCGATGTGGCCGCTCTGGAGGTGTCGCCGCAGCGCCGGGTAGTCGATGACGAAGCCGCGGGACAGGTTGAGGAACAGGCTCCGCGGCCGCATCTTGGCGAACTGCTCCTCGCCGAAGAAGCCGCTGTTGCCGGGGCGGCCGTCGACGTGCAGGGTGACCGTCTCGGCCACCTCCAGCAGCTCGTCGAGCGTGTCGCAGCGCTTGGCGTTGCCCAGCGCGAGCTTGTCGGCGGTGTCGTAGAAGTACACCCGCATGCCGAGGTTTTCCGCCAGCACGGACAGCTGGGTGCCGATGTTGCCGTACCCGACGATGCCGAGCGTCCGCCCGCGGACCTCGTGGCTGCCGGTGGCGGCCTTGTCCCACACACCCTCGTGCATGGAGTTGTTCTTCTCGACCACCCGGCGGGCGAGCATGACGATCTCGGCGAGGGCCAGCTCCACCACGCTGCGGGTGTTGGAGAACGGCGCGTTGAAGACCGCGATGCCGGACCGCGCGGCCGCCGCGAGGTCGATCTGGTCGGTGCCGATGCAGAAGGCGCCGACCCCGAGCAGGTGCGGGCTCGCCGCCAGGACCCGCTCGGTCACCTGCGTCTTGGACCGCACACCCAGCAGGTGTACGCCCCGCACGCGCTCGATCAACTCCTCCTCGTCGAGGGCGGAGGAAACTGTCTCGACGGCGCATCCCGCGGCACGCAGCCGGGAGACGGCGTCGGGGTGGATGCTCTCCAGGAGCAGTGCGCGCAGCGTTTCGTGGCCGGCCATGACGTCCAATCCAGTCGCGGATCTCGGCTAAAAGCCCAGGTCCAGATCGTAGTCAACGGCGGTGCCAGCCCCGCAGCTTGGTGGGGTTGAGGGTGATCCAGAGGACAGCGACACGCGCGCCGACCTGCTCGACCGCGACCACCGCCACGGCGTGTCCGGCGCGGCGGAGCGCCAGCCCGGCACGGCCGTTGACGGACTCGACGGTCAGCTCGGTGCCCGGCCGCCCGCACAGCAGCACGGCGACGAGCCGCGCCACCTCCTCCGCGCCGTGGACCGGCCGCCGGGGTGCGGGCACCACGCCGCCGCCGTCGCACACGGCGACGGCGGCGGCGTCCAGGGCGGCCCGGAGCGCGACGACGTCGCCTACCCGGCAGGCATCGGCGAACCCGCGCACGACATCCTCATGCGGCTCGCGCATACTCGCGCCGGGCACCCTGCTCCGTTTCGCCACCGGTCACGAACGCCTCCCGCGGCTCCTGCACCGCGGCCAGCGAGACGATGTCGCGGCCGAACACCGCGGCGGTCAGCCAGATCGCCAGCACCCGGACCTTCCGCTCCCAGCTCGGCACGGCCAGCACGTGGTACCCCCGGTGCATCAGCCAGGCCGGCAGCCCCTTGATCACGATGCGGCGGTACTGGAAGATGCCCCGGCCGAGGCCGAGCGTGGCGACCGTGCCGAGGCTGTGGTGCAGGTAAGGCTTGGTCTTGCGCCCGCGGAGGCTGGCCACGATGTTTCTGGCCAGGAGCTTGCCCTGCCGCACGGCGTGCTGGGCGTTCGGCACCGTGGCGACGCCGGGCCGGCCCGCGGCCAGGTCCGGCACGGCCGCGTCGTCACCCGCGCCCCAGGCGTCCGGCACCGGGTCGCTCTCGGTGCCGACCCGCAGGTCGGCCCGCACCGTCAGCATCCCGCGCTCGTCGATGGGCAGGTCGGTGTGGCTGCGCACCATCGGGTTGGCGGCGTTGCCGACGGTCCAGACGATCAGGTCGGAGTCGAACTCCACGCCGGTCGAGAGCACCACGTGGCCGTCGCGCGCGGAGACGACCTGGGCGTTGAGGTGCACCTGTCCCCCGCGCTTCTCCAGCGACCGCACTACCCACCGGCCGGGCTCGTCGGTGACCTCGGGAAGGATCCGGTCCCGCGCCTCCACCAGGTGGAACCGCAGCTCGGCCGGGTCCACCTCGGGGTACCTGCGCAGCAGCGACCTCGCCAGGGACAGCAGCTCGCCGAAGCCCTCGACGCCGGAGAAACCACCGCCCACGAACGTCACGGTGAGCAACTTTCGGCGCAGCGGCCCCGGCTCGAGCGTCGCGGCCCGGTCGAAGGCGGTCAGCAGCCGGTCGCGGATCGCCACCGCCTCCTCCACGTGCTTCATGCCGATCGCCTGCTCCGCCACGCCGGGAACGGCCAGCTTGCGGGTGACCGCGCCGGCGGTGACGACGATGATGTCGTAGCCGAGCGCGAACTCGGGACCGTCGGCCGGCCGCACGGTGGCGGTCCGGTGCGCGTGGTCGACGGCCACGACGGTACCCGTGACGAGCTTGGTCTTGTGGAGGTGGCGGCGCAGCGACACCGCGGCGTGCCGGGCCTCGACCGACCCGGCCAGCACCTCCGGGAGGAAAGGCTGGTAGGTCATGTAGGGCCTCGGGTCGACCACGATGACCCGCGCCTCGTCCCGCCGGAGCTTCTTCTCCAACTTCCACGCCGTGTAGAAGCCGGCGTATCCGCCACCGACCACCAGGATCGTCCGCATCTCGTCCTCACTTCTCTCGTGTCACCAGCTATGACCGGACAGCACGCTGGTTTGTGACACGGGAGCGGTCAGGCCGGCAGGGACACCCCCGCGATCTTGGTCGGGTTGAACATCCACATCACCTGGTCGATGCCGTCGGCGGACGCGTTGACGGTGAGGACCGCGAACACCTTGCCGTCGCGGCGCAGCACGGCGGAGGTCTGCCCGTTGGTGCTCGCCCACTCGACATCGACGCCGATCCAGAACCAGCCCGCGACGGCGGTGACGAACTTCGCCACCCGCCCGACGCCGACCACCGGGCGCCGGGACACGCGCGCCGCGCCATCGCCGTCCGAGTAGCTCGTCACGTCCGCCGCGAACAGCCGTTCCAACCCGCTCATGTCGCCGGTGCGGGCGGCCTCGACGAACGAGGTGAGCAACTCCCGTTGGGCCGCGGCCGTGGCGGGGGCGCGCTTTTCGCCGGCCATGTGTTTGCGGGCCCGGCTGACCAGCTGGCGTACCGCCGGCTCGGTGGCCTGGAGGATGTCGGCGATCTGGGCGTACGGGTAGTCGAACGCCTCACGCAGCACGTAGGCGGCGCGCTCGTTGGGGGTGAGCCGCTCCATCAGCAGCAGGGCGGCGAACTCCAGGGCCTCCCCGCGCTCGGCGCCGAGGTAGGGGTCGGCGCTGGTGTCGACCGGCTCGGGCAGCCACGGGCCGATGTACGTCTCGCGGCGTACGCGGGCCGACTGGAGCGCGTTGATGGCCAGCCGGGTCGTGGTGGTGGCCAGGAACGCGGCCGGGTTGACCACCGCGTCACGGTCGGTCGCCTGCCACCGCAGCCAGACGTCCTGCACGACGTCTTCGGCCTCGGCGACGCTGCTGAGCATCCGGTACGCGATGCCGAACAAGCGCGGCCGCAGGCTGGTGAAGACGGCTGCCGCCTCGTCCAGATCCGCCACGCGACCAAGATTACTGGCCGCGCCCCGCTCAACCGGCGCCGTGCGCTTGATCTCTCACCGCGCCGAGCCGCAGGTGCGAGAGCACGACCGGGTCGATCCGGCCCGGCACGAGTCGCTCCTCCAGGTTTTCCACGCCGGCCCACGCGGCGAGCGCGGCGTCCAGGCCGTCGCCGCCCGGTGGGTGGCCGGTGGCGGCCAGCAGCGCGGCGACCTCCTCGGCGAGCGGGCCGTCGAGGTCGAGCAGGTCCGCCGGATCGGACCGCCCGAACAGCAGGCCGTGGATGTCGAGCAGCCGGCGCAACTCCGCGACCGGGTCCGGGTGGTCGTCGACCCGCAGGTCGATCAGGACGTCGCTGCCGCCGCCGTACCCGCCACCCTTGGTGACCACGAGCAGCGCGGCGCTCTGCCGCCCGCGCCGGTCGCCGCCGGCCCGGTCCCCGGCGCCCAGCGCGGCGACGAGCCGGGCCGGGAAGGGCTCGGCGGCGGCGCCGAGCCACGCGTCCCGCATCGCGTCGACCACCTCCGGGCCCACGAGGATGTTGCCCTGCGCCGCCCATCCGGGCCCGGCCGCACCGCCCGCCCAGTCGTGGCATCCGCCGCCGGTGAAGGTCGCGCCGTCCCCCTCGGCACCGACCACCCCGACCTGCCGCTGCGCCCGCCCCGGGTCCGCGGCGACGAGCCCGGCGACCACGTCGGCGGCCGCCACCCCGGTGCGCAGCAGGGCGAGGCCTTGCGGGCGGTACGCGAGGTTGGCGTACGCCTGGGTGGCGAGCGCGCCGACCTCGGCCTCGGCGGCCGGCACGACGGCGCCGACCGCGAGGAACTTGCTCGCCACGGCCACCCCGTGCGTCCGCCCGTCGTCGGAGCGGGCAACGATCGAGAACGTCACCCTCGCGAGGCTAGCTAACGGCGTGGGCCCAGGCTACGGCGACAGATCGTGGTATTTGGGTGCCCCTATGGGGGCGGTTGCGTACCACGATCGTTGGGGCTTGGCGCGCGGGGCTGGCAGCGCGGGCCGGGGATTTCGGCTCGCCCCGCGAGCCGCCGGCCCGCGCGGTCTCCGGCGGGAGCGGCGGCCCGCCGCTGACGCGGACCCGGGACAAAAGACGACGACGCACGCCCGATCGTTGATCGGTCTGGACCACCGCGGACATCACAAAGGGCGACGGCCCCCTCGCCGGCTTGGGCGAGAGGGCCGTCACCGGCGCGGGGAGCTGCCTAGATCGGCTGCGGCTCCGCGTAGAGGAAGTCGTCCATCACGACGACGTCCCAGCTACCCCCGTCGTTGTTGCTCGCGCCGAGCGGGCGGTTGCCGGTGGTGATCCGGACCTCGTAGATGTCGGCGTCCGTCTTCACGCCGAGGAACGACAGGCTCTTGTTGGCCTGCTGCCCCTTCGGCACGTTCTGCCACCAGATCAGGCCGCCCCACTGGTCGTACAGCTCGATCTTCGTGCTGTTGGCCAGGTCGACGTCGGTGAAGACCGCACCGAACCCCTTCACCGTCGCCGGCCAGGTGCTGCCGGGCTGGAAGAAGTTGATCCGCATCTGGTTGGTACCCACCGGAGTGAAGAGCCGCTCCGGGCTGAACGTGCCGAAGATGTTCGGGTACTGCGGGTTGATGTTCCCGAAGCGCACCGGCGTGTTGGTCGGGTTGGCGCTGTCCGCGCTGACCTGGAACTTGTTGTTGCCGCTGGCGAAGACCGCACCCCGCGGGACTGTCGTGTTGAAGAAGTCCCGCGGCAGCGCGTTGGGCGACGACTGCGCGTCCGGCGTGCCGTCCCAGTTGATCTCCCGGCGACCGGCGGGCTGGCTGCCCAGGGTGCTGCCGTTGTTGGGGTCGCCGAGCAGGGTGCGGTAGAGGTTGACGGTCGGCGCGAGACCCGCGGCGTCGGCGGCCGTACCCTCGATCTTGGTCACCGCGGCGGACGCCGGCGGCGCCAGCGCCACGACCCCGACCGACGCGGCCGCGGCGGTGGCGGCTGCCAGCCCGAGGATGCGCCGGCGGAGTACACGGGTGTTCTGTCGCATGGAGATGTTCCCCCCGAAAGTTTGGACGTGCCCGGACTGTCCAGGCCGGTAAAGCCTCGGCCAGCGGTGCTGGGTGAGGTGCGGGGTGCCGCGGGGGGAAACGCTGGAGACGCTGGTCAGGGCCGTGGATACGCAGCGGCGATAAACCGACAAATCCATTGACCCCCGACGCTGGCCGCGCCGATGCTGGGCGGACGCCCCTCAGCCGCCGAGCGCGTGAGAGGAATCGTGCCCGTCCAGACGCAAGCAGACCGGCCATCGGTGAGCGACGGCGCGGCCGCGCCGCTGACCCGCTTCGTCGGCCGGGTCAACGAGGTCGCGTCCCTGACCCGGCTGCTGGACGAGGTCCGGCTGGTGACGCTGATCGGGCCGGGCGGCAGCGGCAAGACAAGGCTGGCCCGCGCCGTGTGTGACCGGCTGCGCGCCAGCCAGCCGGGACTGTCCTGGGTGGAGCTCGCCGAGCTCGACGCACCGGCGCTGCTGGCGCAGACCGTCGCGACAGCCGTCGGTGTGAGCGACGCGCCGAACCTCGCGCCGGACCGCGCGCTGGTCCGCCACTTCCAGGAGCGCGCGGCCGTGCTCGTGCTCGACAACTGCGAGCACCTGATCGACGCGGCCGCCGGGCTGGTCGGGCGCCTGCTCCGGGCCTGTCCGGGACTGCGCGTGCTGGCCACCAGCCGCGAGCCGCTCGCCGTCGCGGGCGAGACGACCTGGGCGGTCGGCGGGCTGTCGCTGCCGTCCGCCGGCGAGGCCGTGTCGGCGGCCGACCTGGCCGGCAGCGAGGCGGTGCAGCTGTTCGTGGACCGCGCCCGCCTGGTCCACCCGACGTTCGACGTCACCGACCGCAACGCCGGGACGATCGCCCAGCTCTGCCGCGGGCTCGACGGGATGCCGCTGGCGCTGGAGCTGGCCGCGGCCCGGCTGCGGGTCCTGCCGCTCCAGCAGGTCGTCGACCGGCTCGACGACGCGTTCAGCCTCCTGGTGACGAGCGTGCGGGACGCCTCGCCGCGCCACCAGACCATGCGGGCGACGCTCGACTGGAGCTACCACCTGCTGCCCCCGCCGGAACAGGCGCTGTTCGCCACGCTGTCGGTGTTCCGCGGCGGCTTCACCGCCCAGGCCGCCGAGGCGGTCGCCGCCCCGGCCGAACGCGGCCAGGCGTTCGAGCTGCTCGCCCGGCTCGTCGAGAAATCGCTGGTACAGGTGCACAGCGAGGGCGGCGACGAGCGCTACCGGCTGCTCGACGTCGTCCGCCAGTACGCCGAGCAGCGGCTGGACCCCGGCGGGCCCGGCGCCGCCGGTCGGCACGCGGCCTGGTACCTCCAGGTCGCGGAGCGGGCCGACGCGCTGCTCGCCACCGACGACCAGGCTCTCTGGCTCGACCGGCTGCACCGCGATCAGGACAACCTGCGGGCGGCGCTGGTCTGGGCCCGGCGGCACGATCCGCCGCTCGGCGTCCGCCTCGCCGCCGCCCTCGGCCGGTACTGCCGGGTCCGCGGCAACTACGCCGAGGGGCACGAGTGGCTCCAGGCCGCCGTCGCCGCGGTCGACGACCGCACACCCCCGGCGGTACAGGCCAAGGCCCTGCTCGGTCTGGGGATGCTCGAGTTCCTGCTGTGCGAGTACGACCGCGCGGCGGCGCGCCTGCGGCGGGCACTCGACCTCTACGACCCGGCCGAGGAGCCACGCGTCGTCGCCTCGGCGCTCCAGGTGCTCGGCAGCATCGCCCGCGAGCAGGGACAGTACGCGGCCGCGCGGGCCCGGCACGAGGAGTGCCTCGCGACGTGGCGGAGGCTGGACGACCCGGCCGGCGTCGCCCGCTCGCTCAAGTCGCTGGGCTTTACGGCCTGGCTGGAGGCGGACTACGCGCGCGCCCACCGGCTCACCAGCGAGGCCCTGCGCGGTTTTCGCGACCTCGGCGACGGCGAGGGCATCGTCGGCGCGCTGGTCGACCTCGGCGCGACCACCTACCGCCAAGGCGATCACGCGAAGGCCCGGCTGCTGCTGCGGGAGAGCCTGGCCCTCTCCGAGCGGCTCGGCTCCCGCGAGGGCACGGCCTGGTCGATGGAGCAGCTGGGTCTGCTCGCCGCCGCGGAAGCCGACCATCCCACGGCGGTCCGCCTGCTGCGCGGCAGCCTCGTCGCCCACTACGAGCTCGGCGACCGGTGCCGCACCGCCAGCGTGCTGGAGGAGCTGGCCGGCGAGCTGGCCCGCGGACCGGACGCTCGCACGGCGGCACGCCTGTTCGCCGCGGCGACGGAGCTGCGCGCCGCCATCGGCACGCCGGTACCCCCGTGCGACCACGACGACCACGAACGCCGGCGCCGCGCGATCGAGGCCGCCGGCGGACCGTCCATAGTGGAGACCGCCGCAGTGGCCGGGCAGGCGATGCCCTTCGACCAGGCGGTCGCGGAGGCCGTGGCGGCGGCCGACGAGCTCCTGCGCGCCCCCGCCCGCACGGCACCGGCCGCGCCCTTCGGGCTGCGGGTCCACGCGCTCGGCCGGGCCCGCGTCGAGGTGGGCGGCCGCACGCTGTCGAGCGAAGACTGGACGTACGGCAAGCCGCGCGAGCTGTTCTACCACCTGCTGACCCGGCCCGGCGCCACCAAGGCCGAGGTCGGCCTCGCGCTGTGGCCGGACGCCTCCGCGAAGGAGCTGCGCAACAGCTTCCACACCGGCATGAAGCACCTGCGCCGCGCCCTCGGTGACCACCGGTGGGTCCGCTTCGTCGACGGCGGCTACCTCATCGACCGCACGGGCGGCCTCTGGTACGACGTCGACGAGTTCGAACGGGCCGCGGACCAGGCCCTGACCGCCGGCACCATCCCGGCACTCACCGCCGCGGCCGGCCGCTACCCCGGCGACTTCCTCGTCGACCTGGCCGTGGGCGGCTGGGCCGACGCCCGCCGCGAGCGGCTACGCCGCCGTTTCGAGCAGGTGATGCTCACCCTCGGCAGCCTTCAGGGCCAGGACCGCCGGTACGTGGACGCGGCCGAGACCTTCGCCCGGCTGGTGGCGCACGACCCGTTTCTGGAGGCCGCGCACCGCGGCCTGATGCGCTGCCATGTGGCCCTGGGCAACCGGGCCCGCGCCATCCGGCAGTACCAGGAACTCGTCGAGCTGCTCGACACCGGCCTCGGCACGGCGCCCGCCCCGGAAACCGCGGCTCTGTACGCGAAACTCCGCGCGCCCGTGCCCTCCGCCCGCTGAGCCATGAGTCACAGGCACGATCCTGCTCCACGTCCGACTCACGTCACAACGAGACGTCGAATCACTGACGGCCATAACGATGTCAGTCAAGGCGGACATCGACTCCGTCGTCAAGACGATCGGTCGCCACTGGCCGGGATCGATAATCGAGTGATCGACACTCCAGCACGGCGGCGGCCCGGTCAAGGGCGGAAGCTGGCCCGGTACTCCGTGGGTGTGCGCCCCGTCAGCTCGCGAAACGCGGCGTTGAAGGCCGACAGCGAGCCGTAACCAACCGAGAACGCGACCTTCGTGACCGGGGTGTCCCCCGCCGCCAGCTCCTCGATCGCGCGCAACACCCGCATACGGCGCAGCACCGCGCGCCACGTCATGCCGGTCTCGTCCTCGAAGCGCCGGGCCAGCGACCGCGGCGTGAGGCCGACATCGTCCGCCACGTCTTCGAACCGGACCTCGCCGTCGAGGCGCTCCTCCGTGATCCGCAACGCCTGGCGCAGCTCCGGCGACCGCCCCGACGGCACCACGACCGGGCTCGGCCGCTCGGCGAGCCGCCAAGTGACCGCGGCGAGCGCCGCGAACAGCGTCCTGCCATAGGCCGGCAGCGGGGCGTCTGACTGGCCCCACGCGCCGCACTCGGTCAGCAGCGCGCGGGCCAGCGGGCTGAGATCGAAAACGGTGAGCGGTGCCGGCGGCGCCGGCGTGAAGCCGGTGTCGAACAGCGCCGACGCGGTCGTGACCGGTTGCGGGATGCTCACCTGGATCGGGCGGCCCGCCTCGATCAGCGCGGCGCGGGCCGGTGGCAGCAGCCAGGCCTGGCCCTCCGCCGCCAGCCGCAGGGCACCGGCGGAGGCGCAGAGCAGATAGTGGCGGTCCACGCGTAGCTCGCGAGCGGGCTCCGGCGGAAACGTCCGCACGAAGCTGTACGCCTCCCGAGTCATCGAACGATCGTAGGGGCGGTCAGCGCACCGTCTCCAGCAGCTCGGCCTGGAAACGCCGGCTCACCGGTGCGCCGACCATGAGCGGTCGGATCGCCTCGCCCGAGCGCCTGAACGCGTCCGAGCCCACGTAAGCGGCGAACGACGCCTCGTCGTCCCACTCGTGCACGATGGTGACCGCTGTCTCGTCGTCGCGTGAGGCGTAGACGCGGAAGGCGACGTTGCCCGGCATGGCGCGCACGGCGTCACGCTCGCCGTCGAGCTGGGCCAGGGCGGTGGGGCGGTCGGTGGCCGCGGTCTTGAAGTCGACGATCGCGATAAGCAAAAGGAACCTCCTGGATCGGAACGGATACCCCGATCCTCACCCACCGCTCGCCGGCCGGCCTCCGTGAGCCGGACGCGTTTGCGCTCCCAGCGGACAGGCGCCCTACGAAGGGCAGACGTGGCCGTCGTGGAGCTGCTCCGCCCCGACGGCGGAGCTTGCCTATCTGGGCGAGCGGACGACGGCCTCCGCGATCCGCAGGGCGGCCTGGGCGGGCGTGAGGTGCGTGGTGTCGACGACCTCGGCCTCGCGGTGCAGCCAGGTGCGGGCCGCCTCGGCGTAGGGCTCAAGGTATTTGAGGCGAAACGCGGAGGGGACGGGATGTTCTCCCTCGATGCGCCTGCGAAGGGTGTCTTGGTCGGCGTGGAGGACGAAGTGCCTTACCGGGATGGCATGTTCGTCGAGGCCCGCGCTGATCTCGCGCCAGTACTGCTCGACCAGGACCGTCATGGGCATCACCAGAGTGCCGCCGGCGTAGTCGAGTACGCGGCGGGCGGTATCGACGACGAGTTGGCGCCACGGTGGCCAGTGCTGGAAGTTGTCCGTCCGGGGTAGTCCAGGCGTGATGTCCATGAGTGTCTCGCCGACCTTCTCGGCGTCGAACACCCGTGAGTCCGGGATCAGTCGCTGCACGAGGGCACTGGTTGTCGTCTTACCCGCGCCATGGGTGCCGTTGATCCATACGATCATGGGACCCGATGCTAGCGCCGCGGGCCGCGGAAGCGCGCACCGCGAGCCAGCGGAGCGGCCACAAGCACGCAAGGCCGGAGTGGAGCCGCCGCTATGCGAAGCGGTGGCGCCCGGCAGTACACCGGGCGCCACCAGAGGGGAGTGTCAGGCTCCGTACGGCGCGTCGACCTCCATTGTCGACGGTGCGCCGTCGACCGTGCCGGTGGCCTTGACGGTCACGGTGCCGGCCGGCACCGTCGCGCGCCGGGTGTTGAACGACTGGTAGGCGGATTTGCCCGGGGCGACGTCGGGCACCGTCCGCGAGCCGTAGGGGGTGGCGATCTCGATGGTGAGTGGCACGTCGTCGGCGTTGCGCACGCTGACCGACAGGTAGGTGTTGCCGCCGATGACCTGCGTGCGGACCTGTACCTCGACGGCCCACGTCGCCGGCGGCCGGAGCTCCCGGTCCGCCTGGGCGGCGCGGGAGACGACGAGGTCCTTCTCGGCCGCGGTGAAGACACCCGCCGCCACGAACGCCTCGGCGGTGTGGGTGACCGCCGCGACGAAGGCACCGTGGGTGGCGAACGGCGCGTGGTCCCACACCAGGTCGAGGAACGTCGGACCGTCGGTGCCGGGCGACGGGATGCCCGTCACTGGTACGTCGTAGCGTGGCAGGCCGTCGTCGCGCTTGCGGTTGGGCACGCCGGTGTCGATGGAGCCGAACACGATCGCCGGCTCGACCCGCCGGAAGTACGACGAGACGGGTTGCGTGTCGCTGATGTAGTACGGCCGCACGGTGAACCCCTGCGCCGTGAAGACCGGGTCGCCCGCCGCCGTGGTGCTCGCGAGCGTGACCGCCGCCCGGGAGTAGTCGCCGTCGCGCTTGAGGTGGCGGTAGAGGGTCAGCTCGCGGAAGTTGCCGCCGCCCGGGTTTCCGACGATCTGGAGCAGCACCGGCCCCCAGAAGACGGCCTGGGTGTCGGGGCGGTCGAGCGCCCGCTCGATCCTGATGCTGAACGGCATCCGGACCTCGATAGTGTCGCCGGCCTCCCAGGTGCGGCTCAGCGTCAGGTAGGTGCCCGGCTCGGCGTCGACGGCCTGCGCGACGCCGTTGACCGTGACCGAAAAGCCCTTCTCCACCCAGCCCGGCACGCGCAGCTTGATGTCGAGCGGCCCGTCGCCGTCGATCGTCAGCTTCGTGCGGTCCTCCCGGGGGTACGACGTCTGCTGGGTCACCGTGAAGCCCTTTTCGGCCCAGGTGAGCGTCGACGGCGCGTAGAGGTTGACCCACAGCGTGCTGCCGTCGGCCGACTTGAGGTAGATCGTCTCCTGGTACTTGGTGTGGTTTTCCAGGCCGGTGCCGCCGCAGCAGGTGCCGGTGTTGCCGTAGCTGCGGGCGGTGCCGGGCGTCAGCGGCTGGAAGTAGGTGAGCTGCGGGTCGCTGGTGCTCGTGGTGTCCGCCCGCGACCCGGTGATCATGTTGAGCAGGCCACGCTCGTAGTAGTCCATGTACGCCGGGTCGTGCTCGTGCAGGAAGAGCTCGCGCGCCAGCTTGAGCAGGTTGTACGTCGTGCACGTCTCCGCGCCGCCCTGCGCGATCGCGTTGGCGATGTTGTCGCGGTTTTGGAACAGCTCGACGTTGTTGTTGGAGCCCGGGTAGTTGCCGCCCGTCCCGCCGCTGGCGAACATCCGATGTGGAACGACCATGCCGTAGAAGTTCTTGGCGGCCGCGAGGTACTCCTGGTCGCCGGTGTGCTCGAAGATGCGCATGTAGCCGATGAACTGCGGCACGTGCGTGTTGGCGTGCAGGCGCTCGGGGCGGCGCCGGCCGGGCCGGTTTTGCGGGGTGACCACGAGGATGTCGCGGTTTTCCACGCAGGCGCCGAAGAGCGACTCCCGGTTGTCGAAGCACTTGGCGGTCTCCAGGTGCTTCGCCTCGCCGGTGAGCGCGTAGATCTCGGGGAAGACCTCGTTGGCACCGCCGAACTCGCCGGCGATGTAGAGGTCCCACATGTAGTTGAGGTTGTCGCGGGTGATGGGGCCGGTGTAGTCGGGGTGGTTCTTGTCGCCGACAGTCAGCGCGAGGTGGGCCCAGTCGGCCATCTTGACGACGACGTCGCGGGCCAGCGTGTTGCCGGTGTGGTAGTAGGCGTCGAGCAGGCCGCGCATGATCTTGTGCTGGGTGTACCAGGGCGCCCACGTGTTGGTGTCCGCGTTGCCGCCGTAGACCGCCCAGCGCGGCGGGCCGAGCCGCAGCACCGCGTCTTCCGGGATCGCGCCGACGTATCCGGGGTGGGTCGGCACCCAGTCGGCCGCCCCGCCCTCGCGGGCCGCCACGACGCCGCCGTCGCGGCCGTTGGGCGAGGCGTCCTTGAGGGTGGTGCCGCCCTCTTCGTCGAACCGGTACCAGGCGATGCTCCCGCCGGTGGTGCTGCCCGCCGGGGAGTCCTGCATGGACAGCAGCTCCTGCTGACTGAGCGCCCGGTCGAAGATGTGAAACTCGTCGATGGTCGCGTCGAGGAACGGGTCGCCGTACTGCGACCGCCCGATCCACCGGTTGCCCGGGTTGCCCAGGCTCGACGGGTTGAGCGTCATGCTCGTGTTGGTGCCCACCGGCTGACCGTCGACCCACAGCGTGCCGGTGGTCTGCGACAGCGTGACGGCCAGGTGCACCCACTGGTTGGTCGGCAGCGCGGCGGTGCCGTTGATCCGCTGCTCCTGGCCCGATCCGCCGACGGTGATGGCGAAGCGGGGCACGTTGCCGGTCACGCCGGCCCGCGGGGTGAGGAACATGTTGACCGTGGTGTTCTGTCCGAAGTCGAACAACCGGGTCCAGCTCTGCGTGGACGCCAGGTTGACCCAGGTCGCGATCGTGAAGTCGGTGAGCTGGTTGATCGCCTCCTGGGGCAGCGTCACGTACTGCGCCTTGCTCGGCCCGTTGAGGCGCAGCGCGCTGCCGTAGCGGCCCGGCACCCGCTCGATCACCGGCTCCGGCGGCTCCTCACCGCCCGGCCCGCCGCCGTCCATCCGGGCGGTGATCGCGGCCTGGCAGGCGGCGAGCTCGGTGACCATCCAGTCGAGCTTGCCCTTGAAGACGGCCTCGCCCTGGTCGGCGTACGCCTGCGCGAGCGCCGTCATGTAGTGGCCGGCCCAGTGACCGCTCAGTAGCCCGCCGTCTTCCCAGCCGCCCGGCACCGACACGCCCGCCGGGTTGGGCCGGCCGGCCTGGTTGTTGAACAGGACCAGGAAGCGGCGCTCGTCGTAGGACCGGAGGAAGTTCTTGACGCGGTCACGCTTTTCCTGGAGCAGACCGCTGCCGAGCCGCACCTGCGCCAGCGAGAAAGGGCGGACCGGCGCGGTGCCGCCCGGACCGGGATCGGCGGCCAGCGCGAACGCCGCGCCCGCGGCGGGCGCCGCCTCGGCGGCGGACACCCCCAACATGCTAGTGCCGGCCACCGCTCCCGCGCCGAGAGCGGATGCCTGAAGAAGTTGACGTCGGTTGAATCTGACCTCGTCCAATGAAGGTCCTTCCGCGCGACGGATGCCCGGTCTCCGAAAACCTTTTCGGGAATGGTGGCAGTGTGTTACGTCCATGTCAACAGTTGACCTTGGGACGCCAATCTGAGCAGGGGCATTGCCACCCGAGCGACTGGACCTCTGCGCCGAAAAGTTTTCGGTGCCTAGGCGTACACGGCGCGCACGGCGTCGACGAACTGCTGCCCGCGCGCCGAGGCCGGGCCGTCCTTCGCCGGAAACAGCTCGGTGCGCAGGCCGTAGGTCAGCTCCAGCTGCACGCCGGCCCCGTCGGCGTCCTTGTTGACGAAGTTGTCCGGCGACGTGCCGGCGATGTCGGCCGGCGCGGGCCGCACGACCGTGAAACCGGCCGCCCGCAACGCGGTGGCGAGCGCGACGCCGGTCTCGGTGTCCCGTCCTCCGATGTAGACGACGCTGCCCGCCTTGGACGTGCCGTGTACCGACAGCGCGTGGGTCCGCTGTCCGATCAGGATCAGGCACTCCTCGACGTCCCAGTGCTCGCTCGTCACATGCAGCCGCGGATAGTTCTGCCCCGCGGGCAGCTTGCCCTTGAACTGGCACTGGGTGTGCTCGCTGCCCGCGATCGCACTCGCGATCTCACTGGTGCGCGGCTCGATCGACCCGCCGTGCGGCGCGACCACGACGAGCGGCGAGTCGGTGACCGTCCACGTTAGATCGAACGCGACCCCCTCCTGCTCCACCTTGCGCAGCGCGGTCATCGACGGGTACTCCGCGACGGTGCCCGGCGTGGCGACCGCCTGCCGCACCGGCGGGCGGCCCGCCTGCGCGCCGCCGTATCCGATCAGGAGCACGAGCGATCCGGCGATGGTGCCGAGGACCAGGCGCGTGAGTCGGTCCATTGTGGTCTCCTCACGAGGTGACAGGGTTGGCGCGCAGGCCGCCCTCGGCGCCCGTCCAGGGGCCGGTGGCGGGGCCGGGCAGGTCGGAGCGGGCGATCGACAGGACGGCCGAACCGGTCGCCGCCGGGCGGTCGTCGCGGGTGACGAACGCGAGCAGGCCACCGTCGAGCAGGAGCATGCCGTCGACGCCGCCGCGCCCCGGCAGAGCGAGGTGGGTGGTGACGGTCAGGTCCGGCGCCGCCGACTGGAGGCGCCCGTCGCGGAGGAAAGCGACGCGGCCGTCGGCGGCCAGCACCGGCCCGACGGTGTAGTAGCCGGGCAGGACCGGGCCGTCGGTCATCGTGCCGTCGGGATGCAGCAGCCGGAGGCGGCACCGCGAAGGCGTGCTGTTTTCCAGCTCTACGACGCGGATCACGCCGTCGGTGCCGACCAGCGCCCGCCCGTGGCTCGGCCACTCGGCCACGACCGCGCCGTCGCCGTCGAGCAGCCGCGTGCCGAACGCGCCGTATCCCTGCTCCCCGACCAGGAAGCGCCCGCTCCCGGCGATGGCGCGGTCACCGGACGGCGCCGGCGCGGTGCTCCACAGTAGACGGCCGGTGTGCAGGTCGACGCAGAAGCTGACGCCCAGCCCGCCGGCGACCTCGAAGAACGTGGCCAGCACCCGGTCACCGCTGACCAGCACCGGCTCCCACCGGGTCGTGCGGAACGTCTCGGCCTTGTACGCGGATATCGGGCGGGGCTGCCAGCCGGTGGCCACGCCCACCTCGGTGATCCCCGGGTACGCCATGTCGGGCGCCGGCAGGTCGGTGACCCAGCGGCGGCGGCCGCGGTCGTCGAGCAGCTCCAGCCGGGCGGGCGCGGCCCCCGGGGCGTTGCTCCCCCACACGACGAGCGCGCCGCCGGCGAGCAGCACGAACGCGTCGATGGCACGGTCGCTGTGCCCACCGTCGAGAGTGAACCGGCGGCCCGACTCGCCGCCCGGAAGTGTCTCCTCGAGCACCGCGCCGCCGCCGACCCAGACCCCGCCGTCATCGGCGACCCGCGGGCCGCGGTGGCCGTCGACCGGACGCGCCCAGAGCAGCCGGCCCGCCAGGTCGACCGCACACAGGCGCGTGCCCTCGGCACCGCCGGTGACGGCGTAGACCGGCCCGCCCGGCCCGGCCGCGGCGATCGATCCGGGCTGGCCCGGCAGCTCGACGGACTCGACCGCCCAGTCGCTGACCGCGTCGCTCATCGCCTGCATACTAGCGGCCGTCGATGGCAGCTCCACCTTCTCGGCCCGAAACCCGATTCATCGAGATTTGGGCTACCGCGACGTCCGCCGTGGTCCCGACCGCTGCTCCCGCGGCCTCACCCGTCCGCTGCCGGTCACGGTCACCCTTTGCGGCCTCCGGCCCGTCGCGGGGCCATATCGGTGGTCGCGCCGGGCCCATGGGCCGGATTGGATTTGCGAACCCGCGGAGGGTGAGGCCGCGGGAGCAGCGGTCCGGACCCAATGCCACCCACCCTAAGTCGATCAAGGGGCTGACCTGGACATTCCGGGGCGCGCGGGTGACAGGACCGGCAAGCGCCCACGGCCCCCCATGGATTTCCCGCCCGCACAGGCTGGGCCGGCCTCGCCGGCCACCGTCTGTGACGCAGCGTCGGCGGGCTCGGTTGAGAAACGTCAAGATCTAGGAGAGTTAGGGTTGAAATAGCGCCCTAACTCTCCGAGATCCCCCTAGATCCCGAATCTTGGGCCGCGTGTACGGCGGCGACGGTTACTCAGGGCTACGAAGCTCCTGCTTCAAGGCTCCCGCCGCCTGGTCGGCGACAGGCATCGTGGACAAACATCCCGGACCGCGGGCCGCGCATCCGCACAGGCAAAGCGTGACCGCGACCAAACGCGAGGGTGAGCCGCAAGCAACAGCGGACGGGTGAGGCCGGCGGGAGCAGCGGTCTGGACCACGACGGACATCGCGGTAGCTCACATCTCTCGAATCGGGCCCTTGACGCCGCGCACGCCGAAGCCGCCGGCGGGCCGGACCCAACCGGGGCGTGGGGTGCCGGGGTATACCGGGGTATGAGACCGCCGATCCCGATTGCCCGGTTGGCAGCCGACCAGCCGGCCGACGCGGGTGAGTTCACCGAGTGGGTGCGGCCGCACCTGCCGGCGATGGCCCGGTTGGCGGCGCGCCTCGCGCCGCGGGCCGATCGGGACGACGTGGTGCAGGAGGCGCTGGCGCGGGCCTGGACGAAGCGGCGCAGCTACCGTCCAGACCGGGGTTCGCCGGCGACCTGGCTCCTCGCGATCACCGCGGACCAGGCGGCGAAGGCGCGGCGGCGGGCGGACTCGGTCGGCCGGATCGCGGCCGCGCTCGCCTCGCTGCGCGGGACGAAGGTCGAGGCCAACACCGGGCAGGTCGACCTGGAACGCGCGCTGGCGCAGCTGACCGCCCGGCAGCGGCTCGCGATCGACTGCGTGTACTTCGTCGGGCTGACCGTGGCCGAGACCGCCGCGTTGATGCGCTGCTCGCCGGGCACGGTGAAGTCGACGCTCTTCGACGCCCGGGCCCGGCTGCGGGTGCTGCTGGCGGTGACGGGATGAGGAGGCACCGGTGAACGAGGACGTCGACCAGATCCTCACCGACGCGGCGGAGCGCTGGCAGGCCGCGCAGCCGCCCCCGCCCGAGCCGGACCAGGCCCGGTGGGCCACCGAGCGGACGTCGCTGTGGCGGCCGCGCGCGGCGCGGTTCCTCACGGTCGGGGTGGTGGCCGCGGCGGTCGCGGCGACCATCGTCGGCAGCATGGCGCTCTGGCCCGAGGCGGCCGGCGGGCCCGAGCAGGTCCCGGGGTCGACCACCGCGGCGCCCACCGGCAGGCCCGATCCGGCCACGCTGGTAGTCCGGGACGGCGACGTGGTGGAGGCGGCGGGCGAGGTCGAGGTCGACGAGGGGAAGCCAGTCCGGTTCTGCCCGCCCGCCGTGCGGGCGCTGCCGGTGCGGGCGCTGCCGGCGCCATGCCCGTTCGCACTCACCGCGACGGGTGTCGACCTCGACCGGCTGGCCAACCGGAAGGTCGGCGCCGAGGGCCGGCTCAGCGGATGGGCACGCCTGCGGGGTGTCTACCGCGCCGGCACGTTGGCGGTGACCGAGCAGTGGGCGGAGCTCCCGGAGAACAAGCCGCCGCGGCGCCCCACACCGGCGGCGTGCCAGCCACCGTCCGGGGGCTGGCGCACCGGAGACCGCGCGAACTCGGACCGGCTCGGGCAGTTCGTCAGCCGCCACCGCGATCGCTTCTCCGGACTCGACATCACGCATCCCGCCGGTGCTCCCGCATCGACCATGGTGATAGTCGTCGGCGTCGTGGGCGAGGATCCGGCGACGGTCCAGGCGGAGTTGGCCCGGCTCTACGACGGAAACGTCTGCGTCGTGGCCGCGCGAAACACCCTCGCCACGCTGGACCGGGTCAGGTGGGCCGCGGCCGACGTGATGGGCGACCGGCGGTCGACCATCCACTCCGTCATGACCGGCGACGACGACGCCGGCGACGCCCGGGTCGCCGTCGGAATGGTGCGGCTCGACGCCGCCACCTACGACAGGCTCCGCCCGATCGGCTTCGACCGGCTCAGCCTGAACCCGTGGCTGAGGCCGGTCCGCTAGGACCGTTCCTCACCGCCGTCACCGGGGTGGCCGCCGGCCACCCGCTCGGTGCCGTCGCCTTGACCAACAGATCGAGGGACGTCAAAATGATGCTCGCGTGTTGAACGTTCAACCCGAGGAGCACACATGAGGTCTCGATATGCCGCCATCTCGGCGGTGGCCGCCCTGGTCGTCGCGGTCGGCGCCGCCGTCGTGGGGGGCCCGAGCGCTCCGGCGCAGGCGCTCGACAACGGGGTGGCGCGCACCCCACCGATGGGCTGGAACTCGTGGAACACCTTCGGGTGCAACATCAGCGAAGGCCTGATCCGGCAGATGGCCGACGCCATCGTGAGCACCGGGATGCGTGACCGCGGCTACCAGTACGTGGTCGTCGACGACTGCTGGTTCAACCCCAACCGCGACTCGGCGGGCAACCTACAGGGCGACCCCTCGCGCTTCCCTTCCGGCATGAAGGCGCTCGGCGACTACATCCACAGCAAGGGGCTCAAGTTCGGCATCTACCAGGTGCCGGTCGACAAGACCTGCGCGCAGTACTTCGGCAGCTACCCGGGCGCCACCGGCAGCCAGGGCCACGAGGCGCAGGACGCCCGCCAGTTCGCCGCGTGGGGCGTCGACTTCCTGAAGTACGACTGGTGCTCCCCCAACGGCACCATCAACGACCAGGTCGCGACGTTCGCCAAGATGCGTGACGCGCTGGCCGCCACCGGACGGCCGATCGTGTACAGCATCAACCCCAACAGCATCCACGAGAAGACCGGGCCGCTGCGCAACTGGAGCGACGTCGCGAACATGTGGCGCACCACCGAGGACATCACCAACGCGTGGAACACCGGCCAGACCAACGGCTACCCGATGGGCATCCAGAACATCGTCAACGTCAACGTGCCGCTGGCCTCCTACGCCGCGCCCGGCGGCTTCAACGACCCGGACATGATGGAGGTCGGCCGCAGCGGCCTGACCGACACCGAGCAGCGGTCCCACTTCGCGCTGTGGGCCATCATGGCGTCACCGCTCATCGCCGGCAACGACGTCCGCGGCTCCAGCGCGGCCACGCTCGCCATCCTCAACAACGCCGACCTCATCGCGGTCAACCAGGACTCCCTCGGGCTGCAAGCGACTCAGGTGTCCAACGACGGCACCCGCCGCGTGCTCGCCAAGCGGCTGGCCAACGGGGACGTGGCGGTGGCGCTGTTCAACCAGGGGGGCTCGACCACCACGGTCTCGACCACCGCGGCCGCGATCGGCAAGAGCGGCTCGTCGTTCACCCTGCGCGACCTGTGGACCGGCGCCACGTCGAGCAGCACCGGCGCGATCTCGGCCAGCGTGCCCGCGCACGGCACCGCCGTCTACCGGGTCAGCGGCGGCGGCACCACGAACCCGCCGACGACCTTCCGGCTGCGCGGCGAGGCCTCGGGCCGCTGCCTGGACGTCAACCTGGGCGGGTCCGCCAACGGCACGCAGATGCTGATCTGGGACTGCCACACCGCAGCCAACCAGCAGTTCACCCAGAACGGGCAGGCGTTGCAGGTGCTCGGCAAGTGCCTGGAGACGCCCAGCAACGCCACCTCCGGCACCCGGGCCCAGATCTGGGACTGCAACGGCGGCGCGAACCAGCGATGGACCTTCAACAGCAACGGCACGATCAGCAATGCCCAAAATGGACTGTGCCTGGACGTCAACGGCGCCAGCACGGCCAACGGCACCGGCGTGATCGTGTGGAGCTGCCACACCGGAGCCAACCAACGCTGGTCCCGCGCGTAGTCACGCCATTGGGGGGTCGTGGTGCTGGTGCCACGATCCCCCTCAGGCGCTGCCGCCGACCGTGAGCTCGGTGGGGACGATCAGGCCGGGACGGCCGGTGGGGCCCGAGGCGATCTCCGCCAGGCAGCGGGCGACGAGCTCGCGGGCGATCCGCTCGACCGGGATCCGCACGCTGGTCAGCACCGGCTCGGTCAGCAGCCCGACCGCACCGCCGTCGAAGCCGGTGACCGCGATGTCCTGGCCGACCCGCAGCCCGGCGGCCTGGCAGGAGTTGACCACCACGACGGCGACGGCGTCGCTGCTGGTCACGATCGCGGTCGGCCGCTGGCGGCGAAACAGGGCGCGGACCCAGCCGCGGATCTCGTCGTCGCTGCCCCGAAACACCCGGTCCGCGCCGATGCCGAGCCCGTGCCTCGCCAGCCCCAGGCGGAGGCCGTCGAGGCGCTCGCCCTTCCAGTACTCGTCGCCGCCGGCGCCCACGTAGGCGTAGTCGCGGTGTCCCGCCGCCACGAGGTGGTCGACGAGCTGAAGCATGCCGGCGACGTTGTCCACATCGACCCATTGCTGCGGCAGGCCTGGCGCGGTGCGCCCGAAGCACGCGAACGGGATCCCCTCCTCCGCGAGGAGGCGCACGCGCGAGTCGTCCACACTGGACTCGTCCAGCACGAAGGCGTCGACACCGCGGCGGGCGATCAGGTCGCGAAAGGCCGGGGCGGGGTCGTCGCCGTGGTGGGTGAACACCACGATCTGGTGCTCCTCCCGCGCCGCCGCCTTGACCAGCGCCTGCACGAAGCCCAGCGTGAAGCCGCTCACCACCTCGAGCTGCGCACCGGACATGTGGTATCCGAGCTGGCGCGTGCGGCGGGAGCGCATGGTCTGCGCGGCGCGGCTCGGCTTGTAGGCCAACGCCTCCATCGCCGCCACGACACGAGACTCGGTCTCGCGGCTGAAGGCCGCGCGCCCATTGAGCACATTGGAGACCGTCTGCCGCGAGACGCCCGCCAGCCGCGCCACGTCGACGATGCTCGGCCGGCCGGGACGCCGCGGCCGCGGAGCGGAAACCTCATGCTGATCGATCGGTACAGGATACTGCCACCGGCCGCACTTGTTTTAAAAGGAAAGTTTCCTAATGGTATCCCTTGGGGGTGGGGACCTCGGCCGCCCGAGCGCCTAAGAATGGTCAGCCATGGGCACCCCACATCAGGTTTCTCGCCGTAGATTCATCTCGGGCGTCAGCGCGACGGCGGCGGGTGCGGTGGCCGGCGCGGCCGCTCCGGCGTTCGCCGGACACGGCGCCGCCGAGGCCGCCACGCCCTCCGACCGGTTCGGGCGCATGTTTCCCGGCCTGCCGCCGTTCGTCGCCGCCGACAGCCGCAGCCGCGCGGCACTCACCGACATCGGCCGGGCCGGCGGTCCCCTGGACGCCCGCGACCCGCTGCACGAGGGCCCGATCCGGCTGATCACCAACCCGGAGCTGAGCCCCCGAAACCGCGACAACCCCTTCCACACCGCGGGAACGACCTTCCTCGGCCAGTTTCTCGACCACGACATGACGTTCGACACGACGTCGCGCCTGGCGGTGCCGACACCGCCGGAGACGACGCCCAACGTCCGCACCCCCGCGCTCGACCTCGACTCGGTCTACGGCGGCGGCCCGGTCGCCAGCCCGTCGCTCTACCAGCCGGACCGCGTCAAGCTGCGCATCGAGTCGGGCGGCCTCTTCGAGGACGTGCCACGCACCGCCAGCGGGACGGCCATCATCGCCGACCCGCGCAACGACGAGAACGTCATCATCTCCGGCCTCCAGGCGGCGATGATCCTGTCGCACAACCGGGCCGTCGACCAGCTGCGCGGCCAGGGCGTGCCGACCAACCAGCTGTTTGACCAGGCCCGCCAGCTCATCACCTGGCATTACCAGTGGATCATCGTGAACGAGTTTCTGCCCCAGGTGGCCGGCCACGGCATCACCCAGGACATCCTCGCCCACGGCCGCCGCTTCTACCGCCCCGAGCCGGGGCCGGCGTTCATCCCGGTCGAGTTTCAGGGCGCCGCGTACCGCTTCGGCCACAGCATGGTCCGTCCCTCGTACCGGGTCAACCTGGCCGGCAACCCGGACGGCACCCCGTTCTTCGGCTTCATCTTCGACCCCGCCGGCGAAGGCCAGGCCGACCCGGTCGACCTGCGCGGCGGCCGGCGGGCCCGGCGGCGGTTCATCGGCTGGCAGACGTTCTTCAACTTCGGCGACGGGCAGGTGCGGCCCAACAAGCGCATCGACCGCACCATCTCCACGCCCCTGTTCAACCTCCCGCTGGGCGCCATCGCCAGCGGCGACCCACCGACCTCGCTCCCCCAGCGCAACCTGTTGCGCCACCTCACCTGGAGCCTGCCCTCCGGCCAGCGCGTCGCGAACACCATGGGCTGGGGCGCGCTGACCCTCGACGAGCTGGCCCACTACGGACTCGGCCTGGAACGCAACACTCCACTGTGGTATTACATCCTCGCCGAGGCCGAGCTGATCGGCGACGGCATCGTGCTCGGCCCCACCGGCGGCCGCCTCGTCGGCGAGGTCTTCATCGGCCTGCTACAGCTCGACTCCCGCTCCTACCTGCGGGCCGCCCCGCCCAACTGGCGCCCCACGCTGCCGGCGCAGACCCCCGGCACCTTCAAGATGACCGACCTGCTCCGCTGGGCCCGCGTAGACCCGGCCAGCCGCGGCCAGTAACCGAGCGTCGAGCCGGCCGACGTTAGTATGTCGATCATGAGACCGCTCACCGGCGGAGGCCTTCGCGGGGTCTGGGGCACCGTGCTGCTGCCGCTGCGCGACGACGACACCATCGACTTCGGCCGGCTGGGTGAGCAGCTCGACCGGCTGGCCGCGGCCGGGTTGAACGGCATCTACGCGCACGGGACGGCGGGCGAGTTCAACACGCTCGACGGCGACGAGTACGACCGGATCAACGAGCTTGTCGCGGCCAGCGGGGTGCCGTTCCAGATCGGGGCGAGCCACCCCGGCGCGCAGGCGACCCTGGACCGGGTGCGCCGGGCCAAGCACCTGGCGCCCGGCGCCTTCCAGGTGATCCTGCCGGATTGGGTGCGGCTCCACGACGACGAGGCCGTGGCGTTTCTGACGCGGGTGGCCGAGGAGGCGGACCCGGTGCCGCTGGTGCTGTACAACCCGCCGCACGCCAAGACTCCGGTGCCGCCGGCGCTGCTGAGCCGCCTCGCGGCCGCGGTGCCGAGCCTTGTGGGCACCAAGACGGCCGGCGGTGACCGCGACTGGTTTCGGGCCATGCGCGACGCCGCGCCCGACCGCGCCATCTTCGTGCCCGGCCACACCCTCGCTTCGGGGCTGGCCCTCGGCGCGCACGGCAGTTACTCCAATGTGGCCGCGATGTCGCCGGCCGGTGCCGTCCGCTGGTACGAGACCGCGTTGCGGGCCCGGCCGCCGGCCTGGAGATCGAGCGGCGCGTCAACGCGTTCTTCGCCGCGCACGTCGCCCCGCTGCAAGCGGACGGACTGTCCAATCCGGCCCTCGACCGCTTTCTGGCCGCGGTCGGCGGCTGGACGGACGCCGGTACCCGTCCACGATGGCCACTTCGCGGCGCCCCCGACGGCGCCGTCGAGGTGGCCCGCCGCGCCGCTCGCGACATCGTCCCGGAGCTGTTTCAGGACTGATCCCGTGCCCCGGGGCAGCGCGCCGCCGCGGTTGTGGCTAGTATCCCGTCCGCTACATCACCAGAAGTGATAACTCCTCGAAGGGATACCCGTGAGCACCACGACCACAAGCGCTACCGGGCAGAAGACCTGGCTGGTCGCCCTGCTGCTCTGCTTCTTCCTCGGCATGCTCGGCGCACACCGCTTCTACGTCGGCAAGGTCGGCACCGCCATCCTCCAGATCGTGACGTTCGGCGGGCTGGGCATCTGGGTCCTGATCGACCTCATCATGATCATCGTCGGCAAGTTCACCGACAAGCAGGGCCAGGCCCTGGCCCGCTGACACCGGGTCACCACGCGGATCGGGGCTGGCCCTTCACCGGGCCAGCCCCGCCGCCGTCATACGGACGGGTCGGAGGCCTGGACGGCGGGACGCGCGGACGCGCCGCCCTCGGCGCTTCGAGGACGCACCAGGTAGCCGAATCCGGCCGCGGTGAAGAACATGACGAGACTGTAGACAGCCGCCGGTATCGCGATCTCGGTGCTGTCGAGCAGCGTCGTCGCGATGACGATGGCCAGCGTTCCATTGTGGATGCCGACCTCCATGGCCGCCGCCACCGACTCGGCGCGGCCGACCTTCGCCAGTCGCGGCGCGAGATAGCCGACGGTGAGGCTGATCAGGTTGAACGCCAGGGCGGCCACCCCGGCCGCCTCGAAGGAGTCGGCCAGGTTGTCCCGCTCCTGGAAGATCGCGCCGGCGATCACCAGCACCAGCACGGCGACCGACAGGATCCGCACGGGGCGATGCATCCGCTCGGCGAACTGACGCCAGCGCGACCTGACGAGCATGCCCAGCCCGACCGGCACCAGCACGATCGCGAAGACCTGGAGCACCTTGTCGAACTGGAGGCCGACCTGGCCCGTTCCCGACAGGAAGTAGTCCAGGGAAAGGTTGACCACGAGGGGCAGCGTAAAGACCGCGAGCACTGAGTTGACCGCGGTGAGGGTGACGTTGAGTGCCACGTTGCCGCCGAAGAGGTGGCTGTAGAGGTTGGCGGTCGTGCCGCCGGGCGAGGCGGCCAGCAACATCATGCCCACCGCGAGCGCGGGTGGCAGATCCAACGCCAACACCAGACCGAAGCACACCGCCGGGAGCAGCACCACCTGGCAGACCAACGCCACGAGCACCGCCTTGGGGAACGCCACGACGCGCCGGAAGTCGGCCACGACGAGGCCGAGCCCCAGCCCGAGCATGACGATCCCGAGGGCGACGGGCAGGAACACCTGGGTCAGGATCGAATCCATGCCCGAGGATTCTTCACGTCTCCTGGTCGCGCTGCCCATCGGCCGAAGGGATCAAGCGCGGCCACGACCTCGATCGGCGGCTCACCGCCAGATCTTGGTACCTGGTGGCCCCTGTGGGTTTGCGATCTGATCGCGGTGTTTCACCGCCTGCGTGGGGCGACCGGGTGCCACGCTCATTGGCTGTCGACCTAGCGCACAGACGGGGCAGCTCGACAGCTCGGCGTGAGCGCGGGCCGGCGGCGGGACCGGTCAGGCCGCGCGAGCGGCGGTCTGGACCACGAAGGTAGGGCTCTGCGACGGCGCGAAACACCCTCGGGCTTGTCCCGCGGACCCGGCAGTGGACGGCCGGGGATTTCGGCGAGCGCTGCGAGCCGCCGGCCGGGAGCGGTGCCCGCGGGAGCATACGGTCCGCAGCTGACGCGGACGTGGGCAAAATATGCCTCGAAGCAACGCCACGACAAGCGGCGACCCTGACCCCGAAAGGTCGCTACAGTGGGCGCTCGGGGAGCGGCTGGGTGGCGGGGCCGTGCAGCACGGAGCCGTCCGGGTCGAAGCGGGAGCCGTGGCAGGGGCAGTCCCAGCTGCGTTCCGCGTCGTTGAAGGCGACCGTGCAGCCCAGGTGCGTGCAGGTGGCGGAGACCGCGTGCAGCGTGCCGGTGGTGTCACGGTAGACGGCGCACCGTTCGCCGTGCAGGCGGATGACGGCGCCCTGCCCGGCGGCCAGCTCGTCGGGTGAGTCCACATGCGACGTACGGAGGCGGTCGCCGATGAAGTGGCGGGCGACGGCCAGGTTGGCCTTGAGGAACGTGCCCGCCTCGGCCTTGACGTGGATCCGGCGGGGGTCGTAGACGCCGGCCCACTCCGGCTTGGCACCGCCGATGAGCGCGGCGAGGAGCCGGCCCGCCATGACGCCGCTGGTCATGCCCCAGGCGTTGAAGCCGGTGGCCACGTACACGTGGTCGGCGCCGGGATGGAACGGTCCGACGAACGGCACGCGGTCGGGGGTGGTGTTGTCCTGCGCGGCCCAGTGGTAGGCGAGGGCGTCCACTTTGAACCTTTCGCGCGTCCACGTGGCCAGGCGGTGCCAGCGATCCTCGACCCCCTCCGTGCCGGGTTTGAAGTGCTCGCCGGTGACGATCAGCAGCCGCTGACCGTCGCGGTAGGGCGCGGTGCGCACCGAGCGGGTGTTGTCCTCTGTGGTCAGATACATGCCCGCGGGGTCGTCGGCGGCCGCGATGGGCGCCGCGACCACCAGCTCGCGGCGCGGCACCAGCCGGGTGAAGAGGCTGGCGCGGTCGAAGATCGGATAGTGGGTGGCCACCACGACGTCGCGGGCGCTGACGGTGGCGCCTGACTCGGTGGTCAGCCGGCACGGCTCGCCCTCGTCCAGGTCGGTGATCCGGGTGCGTTCGAAGATCTGTCCACCCTGGTGGGTCAGGTCGTCGGCCAGCGCCAGCAGGTAGCGGCGCGGATGGAACTGCGCCTGGTCCTCCACGCGGATCGCCGCCGCCACCTCGAACGGCAGCCCGGTCTCGGTCACCAGCGACGCCGGCAGCCCCGCCGCCGAGGCCGCCTCGACCTCGGCGCGCACCTGCTCGGCCCCGTCCGCGGAGGTGGCGTACGTGAAGGCGGGCAGCCGCTCCAGGTCGCAGTCGATGCCCAGTTCCGCCGCGACGGCGGCGACCCGTTCGATCGCGTCGAGCTGCGAGCGCGCGTACCAGCGGGCGGTGTCGGCGCCGAGCGACGAGCGCAGCCGGTCGTAGATCAGGCCGTGCTGGGCGGTCAGCTTCGCGGTGGTGTACCCGGTCGTGCCGGCGACGATCCGGTCCGCCTCGAACACAGCCACCCGCCGCCCGGCCCGGGCCAGCTCCCACGCGGCGCACAGGCCCGCGATCCCACCGCCGACGACGGCGACGTCCACCTCGACGTCGCCGTCGACCGGCGGGTACGCGGTCGGCGCGGTCGAATCCATCCAGTACGACTCGGCACGGTCGGAGACGCTCGCCATACCCCGGTCGTACCCAGTCCCGACCCGGCTCAAGCCTGTTCGGGCGGGCCCTCGACGTGCAGCTGCGGCAGCCTCCGCTCCAGCGACGCGGGCAGCCACCAGTTGGCCCGGCCGAGCAGGTGCATGGTGGCCGGCACGAGCAGCATCCGCACCACGGTCACGTCGATGAGGATGGCGACCGCCATGCCGAAGCCGAGCACCTTCACCGCGACGTCGGAGCTGGGCACGAAGGCGGCGAACACCGCGATCATGATGGCCGCCGCCGCGGTGATCACCCGGCTGGTGCTGGCCAGGCCGTGGGTCACCGCGCGGGCGTTGTCCCCGGTGCGGACCCATGACTCGCGCATCCGGCTGAGCAGGAACACCTGGTAGTCCATGGACAGTCCGAAGAGGATCGCGAACATCAGCACCGGTGCGAAGGCGGCGAGCGGCGTAGCGGTGTCGACGCCGATCAGCTGACCGAGCCAGCCGCCCTCCAGCGCGAGGGCCACGACGCCGTACGCCGCCGCGACCGAGAGCAGGTTGAGCGCCGCCGCGGTCAGCGGTATCACCACGCTCCGGAACGCGAGCATCAGCAGGAGCATCGAGAGCAGCACCACGCCGCCGATGAGCAGCGGCAGCCGATTGGCGATGTCGGTGTTGGTGTCGATCGCGGTCGCGGTCACCCCGCCCACGTGCGCCTCGGCGCCGGTGCCGGCGGTGGCGGCCGGTATCACGCGGTCGCGGATGGTGCGTACGAGGTCCTTGGTGGCGGCGTCCTGCGGTCCCGTCGTCGGCACCACGGTCAGTACCGCCGCGTCGCCGGCCGGGTTGAGCTGCACCGGCGACACCGCCGCGACGCCCGCCGTGCCGGCGAGCTCGGCGGCCAGGCGGGGCGCGACGGCCGGGTCGGCGACAAGCAGCAGCGGCCCGTTGGCGCCCGGACCGAAGCCCTCGGCCACCGCGTCGTACGCCCGCCGGCTGGATGTGCCCTCGGGGTCGTTGCCGGCGTCCGGGAAGCCGACGTTGACACCGAGGAACGGCGTGGCCAGAGCGAGCAACGCCGCCACGCCGGCGAACATCGCCAGCACGCGGTGCCGGCGCACGAACCGGCCCCACCCCACACCGCGGGCCGATGCGGTGCGCCGCCGCACCATCGGCAGGCGGAGCCGGTCGATCCACTTGCCCAGGTAGCCGAGCAGCGCCGGGAAGAGCGTGACGGCCGCGGCCAGCACGACGAAGACGGCCACCATCGTGACGGCGGCGGCCCCGCTCATGAAGGACAGCCCCATCGCGAACAACCCGAGCATGCTCACCATCACCGTGCCGCCGGCCACGAGCACCGCGCGGCCGGCGGTGTCCATTGTGGCCACCGTGGCCGCCTCCGGGTCCAGGCCCGCCGCGCGCCACTCGCGGAAGCGCGTCACCATCAGCAGCGCGTAGTCGATGCCGAGCGCGATCCCCAGCATCGAGCCCAGCACCGGCGCCCAGTCGGGTACGTCGAGCAGCGCGGCGACGAGTCCAGTGAGGACACCGCTGACCGCCAACCCCGCGATCGCCACGCCGAGCGGCAGCCCCGCGGCGACCACGGTGCCGAACATGACCAGCAGGATGACGGCCGCCACCAGCAGGCCGATGCCCTCCGAGCCGACCTCGTTTCCCTCGGCCAGCTGGACCGCCTGCCCGCCGAGTGTCACCTCGAGCCCCGGCCGGCTGGCCGCCTCGGCCGCACCGAGCAGGCGTTCGGTGTCGGCGACCGGCATGTCCGCCGGGTTTGTCACGTCGAGGTTGAGCCGGGCCAGCAGCGTCCGGCCGTCCTGCGACACGCCGCCCGGTGACGCGTACGGGTCGTCGACGGCGGCCACGTGCGGCAGGCCGGCGAGGTCGTCGAGGAGCGCGCTCACCGCACCACGTACCGCCGGGTCGGTCACCGGGGCGTCCGCGCGCACCACGACGTCGACGCTGTCGCCGGCACGCGCGGGGAACCGCTGTGCCAGCACGTCCTGGGCCTGCTTGGAGTCCGAGCCGGGCGCCGAGTAGTCGGCCGCGAAGTCGCCGCCGAACGCGGACGACAGCCCGAAGGCGATCACGAGTGCCGCGAGCCAGGCGAGCAGCACGGTCCCGCGCCGGCGGAAGGCCAGCCCACCGAGCCGGCCGAGCACGCCCGGCCGGACGCGGGCCGGCGCGCCGCGCTCACCGGTCCTGGTCAGGGTAACCGTCATCGGATCCTCCCTTGGTGGATGACTGATCCGATGCTTCCGGCGGGGCGGCGCCGGGTCGTCCGCCGAGGCGCGGCAGCGCCTACGTCATCGCGCGTGGCGGGACGGGGGCCGGATACGCCTCTCGACGTACGCCGCTACGCCGATCCGCGTGCCGGGAAGGGCCACCAGCTCCGACCACGGGTCAGCGGCGCTCCAGAGCCTAGCCATCCTCGAGCGGGCCGGGTACGAGGGGCGGTACGTTGTCCACAGAGGAGGGTGGCGCATGGGTGACTGGTCACAAGTCCGTGAAACCAGGACGATCCGTGCCGGCCACAGCCCCGGCACCGCCGTCCGGTGCGGCCTGATGGACACTATGCTGGCCGACCTCCCGGTCTCCGTCGTGTTCTTCTTCGCGCGCACCCTCGACGAGACCCGCCTGGCCGACGGCCTCACCCGCGCACTCGCCCACCTGCCCGTCTTCGCCGGCCGCCTGCGCACCCGGGACGAGACGCTGGAGATCGTCTGCGACGACGCCGGCGTACCGATGACGTTCGTCGACGTCGACGAGCCACTGAGTAGTGCGATCGGCCGGGTGACCCTGCCCGCGTCGGGCTTCGTCACCCACGTCGACGCGCCCGCCGCCGGGCTGGGCGAGCGGCCGCTGCTGACCGTGCAGGTCAGCCGCATGGCCGGCGGCGGCACCGCGCTGGGCTGCTCGTGGCACCACGCGGTCGGCGACATCACCACCTTCATGCTGCTGATGCGCGCCTGGTCCGCGTCGGTGGAGGGCATGTCGCCGCCGCCCGTACAGGTGGTCGAAGACCGCGACGCCTACCTGAACAAGGTGCTCCCGGCCGAAGACTCCGGGCACCCCGCCTTCCGCCTGCTGGACCCCGCCGAAGCCGCCGAGCTGCGGGGCCAGGTCGAGCTGGCCGCCAGGTCCAGCCGCACCGTACAGGCCTACTTCGGCGACGCGGAGGTGGGCAGGATGCGCGCGGAGCTCAGCGCCGCCGCCGGCCAGCGGCTGTCCAGAAACGACGCGCTCTGCGCCCACCTCGTGAGCACGATCCGCCACCTCGACGGCGACGCACAGACCCGCGCGCTCACGCTGCCGGTCGACATGCGCCGCCGCTACGACCTGCCACCCGGCCTCGTCGGCAACCTGCTGAGCGAGATCAGCCTCGCCTGGCCGCCGCACACCGGCCCGGGAGCGCTGGCGGCCGGCATCCGGGCCGCGGTCGACGACTTCACCCGCGCACACCTGAGCTACCGGTCCAACCACGCGTTCCTCGACACGGTCGGCCGCTCCCGCGTGCGCGACTGCGTGCCCAACGGCTTCGACCCCGCCAACCGCGCCATCTCCATCTCCAACTGGAGCCGGCTCGGCGCGTACGGCGTCACGTTCGAGGGCCAGCGCCCGGCCGCCTTCAGCCCGGCCACGACCTTCCAGCTGCCGTGGGTCTCCTGGCTGGTGGAAGGCTTCGACGACAGCGGCTTCCTCTACACGATCGCCCTGCCGTCCACGCTCGTCGGCCGGCTGCGCGCCCCCGGCGGCCGCGCGGCCCTGCACCGCTTCCGCCACCCCGGCGACCCGCTGCCACGCCTAGCCACCGAGGCCCGCAAGCTTCTCTGAGCCGGAAACTTCGCCCTTTCTCCCCGACTGAGCGCGTGGCAAGCTGACCGAGGGCGACCAACGCGGGGCTGTGGGTGATCACGTGGCGACGCAGCAGATGGTGCGGTCCACGGCACCGGGGCCTACCGGGCACCCGGTGCTGGGCATGGCGCCGGCGTTCAGGCGCGACATGTTGGGCACGATGCTGGCCGGCTTCGGTCGCTACGGCGACGTCGTCGCCTACCGCTTCGGGCCGAGATGGGGACCGCTCACCCAGCGCGTGGTCATGGCGCACCACCCGGACAGCATCCACGAGGTGTTCACCACGCCGCGGCTCTACAGCCGCCGCACGACGGCGTTCCAGGTGCTCACCGAGCTGATCGGCACCGGGCTGCTGACCAGCGACGGCGAGGTGTGGCTGCGCCAGCGACGCACGCTACAGCCGCTGTTCACGCCGCGCCGCGTCGCCGGCTACGCCGAGCTGATGACCGAGGAGGCGGCGCGCATCGCCGACACGTCCCCGGTCGCGGACGGCGCCACTGTGGACCTGCACGAGCTGATGCAGCGGTACGCGCTGCGGGTGGTCAGCCGGGCCCTGTTCGGCCACGACGTCGACGAGGCCGTGCCGCGGATGCAGCGGCTCATGCCGGTGTTGAGCGACCTCGCCCTGGCGCGGACCCTCCAGATCGTCCGGGCGCCGCTGGCCTGGCCGACCCCGCGGGCCCGCCGGATCAGCCGGGAGCGCGCGGCGCAGTACGCGATCGTCGACGGCATCATCGCCCGCCACGCCGAGCGCGGCGCGGGCGACGACATGCTCAGCCGGTTGCACTCCGCCACCGATCCGGAGACCGGGCAGCCACTGTCCACTGAGGAGATACGCGACCAGGTGCTGGTGTTTCTGCTGGCCGGGCACGAGACGACGGCGGGCGCGCTGACGTTCACCCTCCAGGAGCTGGGGCGGCAGCCCGAGCTACAGGCGCGGGTCGCGGGCGGTGACGCCGAGCTGGCGCGGGCGGCGCTGCTGGAGGGCATGCGGCTGTACCCGCCGGCGTACACCACCGAGCGCCTCGCCGACGTCGACGCCACGATCGCCGGCTACCACGTGCCGGCCGGCACCCGGGTGATGCTCTCGGCGTACGTCACGCACCGGCACCCGGAGTTCTGGCCCGACCCGGAGCGCTTCGATCCGAGCCGGTTCACCGGCCAGCACGAGCGGCCGCGTTACGCGTACTTCCCGTTCGGCGGCGGGCCGCGCAGCTGCATCGGCGAGCACTTCGCGATGCTCGAAGGGACGATCCTGCTGCGGGCGCTGCTCGCGCGCTACCGCGTCGAGGCGCTCGACGAGCGGGTGCGCCTCGCGCCGATGGTCACGCTGCGTCCCGCCGGCGAGGTCCGTGCGACTCTTAGGGTTCGATGAAAGTTTTTGCCAAGCCCGCGATCTAGCCTGTAGATTCCGTTCATCCGCGTTGGTGAATGGAATGGAGCTGGGCATGACCGGTCGGACAAGACGATGGGTCCTCTCGCGTGGTGCGGTGGTCACGGCGGCCGCCGCGGGCGCGAGTTCGCTGCTCTCCACGGAGGCGCTCGCGCTGCCAGCCGTCGACATGGAGCTGGTCCTCCTCGCCGCTCAGGTCGACCCACCCAAGGCCGACACCGGCCTCACTCCCGGGGCCTCCACCCACGTCATCGAGGTGGAGCGCGCCCTGAACGCCAAGGGCCTGCTCGCCTCCGGCGCCGTCGACGGGCACTTCGGCACGTCGACCGTCTCCGCCTACGCCGCGTGGCAGCGGTCGCTCGGCTACTCGGGCCTCGACGCCAACGGCATCCCCGGACCTACGTCCCTGACCCGGCTCGGCGAGGGCAGGTTCACCGTCTCCAGGCCGGTGTCCACCGGCTCACGCACCGACACGTACGGCGGTCGGCGGGTGAACACCCGCACCCGCAACATGCTCGCCGCCGCCGACGGCATGCTCTCCTGGAGCCTGACGCTCTCCCAGGGCTCGTACACGTCCTCCAACCCCAGCTCCGCCGGCACCCACGACGGCGGCGGAGTCGTCGACATCTCGGTGACGAGCCTGACCACGACCCAGCGCTGGGAGACGGTGCGCGCGCTGCGCACGGTCGGCTTCGCCGCCTGGCTGCGCAACCCGTCCCAGGGAGACTGGCCCTACCACATCCACGCCGCCGCCGTCTCCGACCCGGACATGGCACAGGCCGCCCGCAACCAGACCCACGACTACTACTTCGGCAGAAACGGTCTGGCCAGCCACGCCGCGGACGACACCCCGTCGGCGTACCGGGTGGCCTTCACCTGGTGGGAGAAGTACCAAAGGGGTTAGTGCCGCACACGTCGCACGACCACACGCGTGCCGTGCCGTCGGCATGGAGGGTGACCACCCGCGACGCGTCGCGGTCGAAGGCGGCGGAGACGACCGGCGGCCCGAAGCTGTCGAAGACGATCGGCTCGGTGGGCGTGGTGGCCTTCCAGATCCGGAGGGTCTCGTCGGTGCCGGTGCTGACCAGCCATCGGCCGTCGCCGGAGTAACGTACCGTCCTGGCGCCGCCGGGATGGCCGGGAAGGGTAAACGCGGTGGTGCCGTCCGCGTTCCACACGCGGATGGTGCCATCCTGGCTCGCGGTGGCCAGGCGCCGACCGTCCGGGCTGAACGCGATGCCGTAGACCGGCCCCTGGTGTCCACGAAGGACGATCCGGCCGCCCGCGGTGTCGACGATCTCGACGGTGCCGTCCTGCTTGGCCAGCGCGACGCGGAACGTGCCGGACCCGACCCCGTACCCGTCGACGTCGTACGTGGCGACCGGCGAACCGGTGGTGGAGTTCCACACGCGCAGCTGGGTGTCGAGGTCGTTGCGAGCGTCCACTGTGGTCGCGGCCAACCACCCGACGGTGTCGAGCCCGATCGGTCGCACCGGGCCCCCACTCGAGATGACGGCCGCCTGCCGCATGCGGGTGAGGTCCCAGATCCGGAGGGTGCCGTCGTCGCCGCCGGTCGCGAGGCGGGTGCCGTCCGGGTGGAACACGACGCCGAGCACCCGCCCGCGGTGGCCGCTCAGCACGGCGGGTTCACGGGTGTCCTTTGTGTCCCAGACACGGACCGTGCCGTCCGCGGCGGCGGTCGCCACGCGGCGGCCGTCCGGGCTGAGCGCCACGTCGCGCACGACCGTTCCCGGTATCCGGAGGATCGCGGGGTTGGCCCACCCGCCGGTGTCCCAGACCCGGGCGGTGCCGTCGGCGGCGGCCGTCACCAGCCGGCGCCCGTCCGGCGTGAAGCTCACGGAGAGCGCGCTGTGGGTGTGGCCGCGCAGTTCGAGGGGACGACCCACGCCCGCCTGATCCCACAGGTGGATGGCTCCCCCACTGGCGGTGGTGGCGATCCGCTGCCCGTCCGGGCTGAATGCGACGCCGCGAACGAGCCGGGTCGAGGTGCGAAACACCGTGGGCTGGCCGGCGTGCCAGACGCGTGCGCCACCATCGTTGTGCCCGCTGACCACCTGCCGCCCGTCCGGGCTGAACGCCACGCTCCACACCGCGCCGCCGTGGCCGTCGAGCAGGACCGGGGGCGGGTGACCGGTCACGCCCCTTATCAACAGGACGCCGTCGTCGCCGCCGCTGGCGACCCGCTCGCCGTCCGGGCTGAACGCGACGGCGCGCACCCGCCCCCGGTGTCCGGTGAGGACGGCCGGTGCGGCGCGCCCCGCGACGGCCCAGATCCTTACGGTGCCGTCCACGCCGCCGGTGGCCACGCGGCGGCCGTCGGGGCTGAACGCCACGCTCTCCGCGGCGCCGGTCTGCGCGCCGACGGTGACCGGGCCGGTGCCGGCGGATAGGTCCCACATCCGCACCTGGCCGTCCTTCGCACCCGCCGCGAGGTGCCGGCCGTCCGGGCTGAACGCCAGCGCGAGCACCGACCCGCCGGTCAGCTCCGCCGTCCGGGTGCCGCGCGCCAGGTCCCACACCGCGACCGGCGACGTGCCGACGGCCAGGCGCGTGCCGTCGCGGCTGACCGCCACGGGTGCGAACCCGCCCGGCGAGACGGTCAGCGCCGCGTGCGTCCGGTCCACGAGGACCGCCTGGCGCAGCACCGCCTCGGCCTCCTCGGACGGCCGCGCCTCGTACGCCTGGCGGGCCAGCTCCAGGCCGCGCCGCGGGTCGACCTGGAGCTGGGTGCGCGCCTCGGCCACCAACTGGCGGGAGTAGGCCAGGTCGCGCTCGTCGCGGGCGCGGCCGGCCTGCACCATCGCGGTGGCGGCCAGCACGCTCACCACGGCCACGGCGGCCGCGAGACCCGCCACGGCGAGCCGGACGCGGCGGCGGCCGGCGCGCTGCTCCCAGGCCCGGCGGGCCCGGCTGGCGGCCAGGAAGTCGCGCTCCACGCCGTTGAGCCGGTGCAGGTCGCGGTCGTCCCAGGCGGCGAGCCGCTGCCCCCGGTAGAGGGCGCCGGTGTCCATGTCGTGCGAGCGCCAGATGTCGCTGGCGTCGGTCAGCTGCCGGTGCAGGCGCAGCGCCTCGCGGTCGGCGTGGAGCCAGCCGTGCAGCCGCGGCCACGCCCGGATCAGCGCCTCGTGGGCGATCTCGACGGTGTCGCGCCCGAGCACGACCAGCCGGGCGTCGGCCAGCTGGCGCAGCACCGCGTCGGCGTCCGGTAGGTCCAGCTCGGCGCGGTCGACCCTTCGGCGCGTGTCCTCCACCCCGTCGCCGAGCGCCACGAGCCGGGTCAGCAGCCGCTCGGCCGTCTCCCGCCGCACCGGCTCGAACCCTTGGTACACCGCCTCGGCGGTCTGCGCGATGGCACCGGCGACGCCGCCCGTCGCCTCGTACCCGGCCAGGGTGAGCACGTCGCCGCGGCGCTGCCGCCACGTCTCCAGCAGCGCGTGGGACACCAGCGGCAGGGCGCCCGGCTGGCCGGCCGCGTCGGCGAGCAGCTTGGTCACCAGCGCCCGCTCCACGCTGCCGCCGGCTCGCCGCGCCGGCTCGGTGACCGCCTCCCGCAGCTCGTCGTCCTCCAGCGGGCCCACCGGTACGGTCGCCCCGGCGAGCAGGCGCGCCAGCGTGGGCAGTTCGGTGCAGCGGCCGTAGAAGTCCGCGCGTATCCCGATCACGACCCGCGCCCGCTCCGCCACGGCCGCCAGCTCGGTCACGAACGCGGCGCGCTCGGCGGCGTCCGGGCAGAGGGTGAACAGCTCCTCGAACTGGTCCACGACGAGCAGGCCGTCCTCGGCGGGCGGCGTCAGCAGCGCCAGGCCGGGCGTCGTCACCACCGGCGCGGCGGCGGCCAGCGCCGGCACCAGCCCGGCGCGCAGCAGCGACGACTTGCCGCTGCCGGACACACCGACCACCGCCAGGAACCGGTGCTCGGCGAGCATCTCCACGATGCGCGCCACCAGCCGCTGCCGGCCGAAGAACCGGTCGGCGTCCGCGACGTCGTACGCCACGAGGCCCCGGTACGGCGCGTCCGCCGGCGCCGTGGCCGTGGCCGCCTCGCGCCACCGCCGCTCCCAGGCGACCGGGTCGCCGCCGCACGCCCGTACGAAGGCCAGCGTCACCGCCAGGCTGGGCAGCCGGCGCCCGCCGGCGGCGTTCGCCAGCGCCGCCACCGAGTAACCGGCCCGCCCGGCCAGCTCCCGGTAGCCCGGATTTCCCGCCTGCCGCCGCAGGTCACGCAGCTCAGCCGCCAGCGCCTGCACCGGACCGTCGTCCGGATCCACGGCGCGCTCCGGTCGCGGCACTCATCCCCCTTTATGCCCGATTTATTGCCGTTGTTTACCGCAGGTACCCGCTACCAGACAACCCTGGCCGATGCTGACCTGGAAAGATGGCAGACCTTGAAAGGCACACTGACCGCCGGCGGCTGTTGCGGCGCGCCGGCACGCTGGCCGCGGGCGTGGCGGGCGCCGGCGTCGCGGGTGCGGTGGTCGCGACGCCCGCACGGGCGGAGTCCACCCTCGCCGCCAACACCACCGTGCCGATCGTCCCGACGCGCGTGGTGGACACCCGCAACGCCGACCTGCGGTGGCGGATCGTCAACCCGTCGGTCCTGGACAGCGCCGGCCGGCTCCCGAAAAACCAGATCATGGACGTCAACCTCAACGACCTCGCGTCGTTCCCTGACGCGGTGTTCCTCAACGCCACGGTGACCGGCCAGACCGTGGCCGGTTACCTGAGCGTGTTCGCATACCTCCACGGACCCCCTCGGGCCTCGAGCCTCAACTACTCCCCCAACCAGAACCTCACCAACCTCGTGCTCACCGCCACCGGCGCGAACGAGGGGAACGAGGTGCACACCGGCATCTCGGTCTTCACCAGCCAGCTGACTCATGTGATCCTCGACGTGGTCGGCTTCGTGATCAGCTCCGGATCGGTCAACCCGGCCGTGGTACCGGGCGCGCTGGCCGCCGCCGGCGGCGGGGCCCTGACCGAGGCCGCGAAGCGGCGCGCGGAGGCCATCCGGAAGACCAAGCCGGTCTGGGAGTAGTTCCACGGGGGAGGTGCCCGCCGTGGCCGCGGCGGGCACCGCTACTTCGCCTCGGCCCGCCAGACCCGTTCGCCGTCGACCTCCTCGGTGGTCGCGGTGAGGCCGGCTCGGGCCGCGACGGCCGCGGAGGCGTGGTGGTCGCGATGGATGTTGGCGGTGATGACGTCCGCGCCGCGCTCGCGCAGCCACGCCACCATCGCCCGCGCGGCCTCGGTGGCGAAGCCCTGTCCCTGCCAGCGCGTGCCGACGACCCAGGCGATCGCGGCCGACCACCGGTCGCCGTCGCGGGTCACGGTGGCCTGCACCGTGCCGACCGGTTGGTCGTCGGTGCCGCGGCGCACGATCCAGTTGAGCCAGACCTGGTCCGGGTCTCCCGAGCCGGCGGCGAGCCGCTCGTAGCGCCGGCGCAGATCCGCGCGGCCGGCCGGCTGCCCGCCGATGAACTCGTGGAGTCGCACGTCGCCGAGCACGTCGACCATCGCGTCGGCGTCCGCCGGGCGCAGCGGCGTCAGGACGAGCCGCTCGGTGTCGATCGGCGCCGCTTCGAACGCGCCCACGTCAGTCGACCAGCCGCAGCGACCGCTCCCAGTCGACGGCCACCCGCTGCGGATCCCGCTCGTCCACCTTCACCTGGAGCACCCGGCCGGGCGCGACGGATCCGGCCGACGCGGCGGTCAGGAACTCACCCGTCTTCACGACGTAGGACTCCTGGCCCGGACGGCTGACCTCCAACTCCATGTACACGAGCTGCCGGAACTGGTTGGCCCGCCCGCCGTCGGCCAGAAACCGCACGACGGCGGTGGCCTCGCCGCCCGACCGCAGGACGGCCTTCTTGTGCTTGGTGGCCCGGTACGCGAGGCGGGACCGCTCGACCGGCTCCGCGACGGCCTCCTGCTTCGCCGCCAGCTCCGCCAGCGCGCGCCGCCGGGCCTCGGGCGTACGGTGACGCAACCGGAACCTGGCCCACATGGCCGTCCACAGCCCGCAGACGAGCGCGAGCGGCACGCCGACGAGCCACCACCACAGCGGCGGGTCGTCGACCGCGACGGCGGCCACGACAAGCACCAGCCCGACCACGGCTCCGCCCCACGCCACCAGGCGAAAAGCCCACCTGCTGGCCTTTACCGGTTCGTCCACCATGCCAGCAGACTCTAGAGATCTTTTAGGGGCGAGGTCACTGTCGGATCCCCGGCATCCCAGATATTTCGACCTCCGGCTGCCCCCGGCGCGCCCACCCCACCTCTTCCGCTCCATCGATGTACATTGATGGTCTACTCGTCTGAACGGAGTGAGCATGACGCGGCGACAGGTGCTCTTCGCGCTGGCTGGCGTGGTGACGGTGACGGCTTCGCTGCTCACGGCGGGCGCCGCGGGCGCCGAAAACCAGCCGGCCGCGTGCGTGCCGGGTGACGTCTACGGCGACCCGCTGCCGTCGCCGAGCGTGTCCGCCGTCCGGGTGCCGGGCCGGTTCAACTTCCTGGAGGGTCCGGTCTGGATCGCGGACCAGGGCCGGCTGCTGGTGTCGGACATGCAGCCGGCGGCCGGGCCTGAGGGCGTGCAGCCGTCCGTCATTAGGGCGCTGACGCCGCCGGACCGGTTCGACGTGTTCGTGGCCAGCGGCGGCAGCAACGGGCTCGCGCTCGGCACGGACGGCACGCACGTCCTCGCCGCGACGCACGACCAGCGGAGCGTCTCCTCCTACAACCTGGCCGACGGCACCCGCGGCACGGTGGCGCAGACGTTCCAGGGCCGCAGGTTCAACTCCCCCAACGACCTGACCGTCCGCGGCGACGGCACCGTCTACTTCACCGACCCGAACTTCCAGCGCGGCAACCGGCCGGACGAGATGGCCGGCCGCACCGGCGTGTACCGGGTCAGCGGCGGCGTGGTGTCCCTCGTCGACGACACGATCGCCCAACCGAACGGCGTCGTGCTCGCGCCGGACGGCAACACGCTCTACGTCGGCGGCAACAGCGCCGGCAAAATCTACAAGTACCCGGTGCTCCCGGACGGCAGCACCGGACCGCGCACCGAGTTCGCCAGCATGAGCGGCCCGGACGGGGCGACCATCGACTGCGCGGGCAACCTCTACTGGGCGTCCTATTCGGACGGCAAGGTACACGTCTTCGCCCCCGACGGCAGGGCGCTGGGCACCATCTCCGCCGGCACCAACACCACCAACGCGGCATTCGGCGGCGCGGACGGCCGCACCCTCTTCGTCACCTCGGGCACCTGGGGCAACTTCGGCGTCTACCAGATCCACCTGAACGTCCCCGGCTGGCCCCACTGAGCCAGCCGACCCCAGTCCGCCCGCCACTCCCGCGTCTCAACCTCCACGGTCTGACCCCGTCGCTATGGCGTGGCGGCATTCAGGCAGATTTTCCCCCGTCCGCGTCAGCTGGAGACCGTACGCTCCCGCGGGCACCGCTCCCGGCCGGCGGCTCGCAGCGCTCGCCGAAACCCCCGCCCGTCCACTGCCAGCTCCGCGAGACAAGCCCCCCTCGCGACAGGTTTCCCTTGATCGAGGTAACGAGGGCAGGTGACGCTGGCGATCGTGGTACACAACTGCCCCTGGAGGGGCAGTAAACGTCCACGATCCGTTCACCGGCCGCAAAGATCGACGCCGATCAAGGCATTGTGGACAGAGCCAACCTCGATAACGAAAGGTCTCCTAGAGGCCTTCGGGGTCAGGGTCGCCGCCCGTCGAGGCGTTGCTTCAAGGCGGCTTTTCCCACGTCCGGACGGGTGAGGCCGCGGGAGCAGCGGTCTGGACCACGACGGACGTCGCGGTAGCTCACATCTTTGTCCTAAAAGGAACTCAGCCCGGCCACCTCGACTCCGAAAGGGCGCGCTAGACCTTCTTGCCCACGGCGGCGGCGACCTTGAGGGCGGTCGGTGGCTGGTCCTCGTCCGGCCACCAGTCCTGGACGTCCACGAGGCCGGGCGGCAGCATCTCGAAGCCGTCGAAGAAGGGCAGGATCTCGTCGCGGCGGCGGAAGCACATCGGTGCCGGGGAGTTGACCGAGATCTCTTCGAGCTTGGCCTTGGCGGCCGGGTCGCTGCCGTCGGTGCAGAACTGGGACAGGCACATGTAGCTGCCGGGCGCCATGCGGTCGCGGAAGCGGGCGATCAGCGCGGCCGGGTGGTCTTGGTCGCCGACCAGGTGAAACAGGCCGATGAAGAGCAGCAGCATCGGCTTGTCGAAGTCGATCAGCGACCGCACCTTGGGGTCGTCGAAGATCCGCTGCGGCTCGCGGACGTCCTCCTGGATGGAGACGACGCCCTCCACTGTGGCCAGCAGGGCGTTGTTGTGCACGAACACGGTCCGGTCGTTGTCCACATAGACCACACGGGCGTCCGGATTGATGGCGCGGGCGGTGCCGTGCACGTTGGGCGCGGTCGGGATGCCGGTGCCGATGTCGAGAAACTGGTCGATGCCTTCCTTGGCGCACATCTGCACGACCCTGAGCAGAAACCGTCGCTGCGCCCGGCCCAGCGCGGGGAGGTCCGGCGCGAGGTCGATGACGGCCTGCGCGGCTTGGCGGTCGACCTCGAAGTTGTCCTTTCCACCTAGGACGTAGTCGTATGCCCGAGCGTGGCTCATGACGGTGGGGTCAGGGTACGAAGGCTCGGTCACGATCGCGACTCCCCTGTGGACGCGGGCTGGAGGGCTGGGGGCAGCCTAATGCCCCGCCCCGTCGCGCCCAAAGCCGGCTATCGATCTCGAACCCGACGAGCCGGGCTGCCCCCACACCGCAGCCCGCCCGTCCGTCACTCGCGAGTCACGCACCCGGCGGCTAATACCAGTAGCGGCGGCCGAGCACGGGGCGGTTGACCGAGCCGAGCAGCATGAGGACGGCTCCGACCACGAGCAGGATGATGCCGATCGTCGTAAGGATGCCGATGCCGGTCAGCCATCCGACCAGCGTGAGGATCAAACCCAGTACCAACATCTCTGGCTCCGCGGGGGTAGGGGATATGTGGACCCGCTCCCAATACCCCGGCGGCGTACCGCGGAAAACCCTTCAGCACCGCAGGTGCCGGCCGGTCTCCGGTCTCGTGGCTGGCCTGGCCACGGATCCGACGGCCGCTGAGAGGTCCCCGGCTCGGCCGCCGAGGTCACCTATTTGGCTCATCCCGTTTATAATTTGAGCCACGAGGGGCGCTATTGGCATGGTCGTCCGGCGTCAACGATCGCTTTTGGGACGATTCTCGTTGGAAATTGGCCCTACTATGCACAGGTGACCCACCCCACCAGCGCTGGCGAGCGGCTCGTCCTCGCCGCGCTCGCCGGCGGCGTCGTCGCCAGCCGGGCAGAGCTGAGCGCGGCGACCGGGCTACCGAAGACCACGGTGACCGGGATCGTCGCGCGGCTGCTGCGCCGCGGTGCGCTGGTCGAGCAGCCGGCCGAGGCCGCACCGGGCCGCGGGCGCGGTCGGCCCGCCGGCGCGGTCGCGCTCGCCGGGTCCGGCGGGATGGTCGCCGTGCTGGCGCTGAGCCACGCCGCGATCCGGGCCGCGGTCGTCGGCTGGGACGGGACCGTGGCGGCCGTCCGACACAGCCCCATCGAGGGTCCGCGCGAGGAGTCGAAGATCATCGGGCGCGGGCTGGAAATGGTCGAGCAGGCGCTGTCCGACGCCGGCCTCGGCCACGGGCAGGCGGACCGTGCCGTGGTCGGCATTCCCGGCGCGTACCAGCCGGGTGTGGGTGTGGTGGTCGGGCGCGTCCCCGACGCGGTCCGCGCGGCCGTCCCGGAGCTGGCGCGGACCTATGGCTGGCTGCGCTCCGATCCGGTGCCGGCCGTCCGGCAGCGGCTGGGCGTGCCGGTGGTCGCGGAAAACTACGCCAACCTCGCGGCGCTGGGCGAGCTGACCCGTGGCGCGGGCCAGGGCCTGACCGACGTCGTCTTCGTCCGGGTGGTCGAGGGGCTCGGCGCCGGGCTCGTCCTCGGCGGGCGGCTGCACCGCGGCGCTCGCGGGCTGGCCGGCGAGCTCGCCCACGTGCAGGTGGTCGACGACGGGGCATGGTGCGCCTGCGGGAGCCGCGGCTGCCTCGCGGTCACCAACAGCAGCCAGATCCACGGGTTCCTCAGCACGGCCTACCCGACGCCGGTCACCCTCGAGGACATCCAGGCCCTCCTGGCCGCCGGCGAACGGGGTACGCGGCGCGTCATGACCGACGCGGGCCGCCGGATCGGGCGGGTCCTGGCCGACCTCTGCGTGATGCTGAGCCCGGAGGCGATCGTGCTCGACGGGATGCTCGGCCCGGCGGCGGAGCCGATGCTGGAGGGCATCCGCGAGATGATCGACCGGCACACCCCCGGCGACGTGGCGGAGTTCGTGGGGCTGCGCGTCGGGACGCTCGGTGACCGGGCCGAGCTGCTCGGGGCGGTCGCGCTGGCGCGTGCGGAGGACCCGCGTTACGGCTGAGTTGGCGTGTACTGCACAACCGCCAGGTAGGGGATATGTTCTCGGCCACAACAAAGTCTTCCCCCGCCTCGGCCGGCCAGCGAAGGCGCCGGCGCCGCGACCGTTCCACCCGGGTTTCCGCCCGGCGTACTCGCCTGAACCGTCGCCAGCCAGCACGCTCTCGCCCCACCTCTCCCGTTCGGCTCCACCGCGGTTTCCGCGCACCCATTCCCCGTGGGCGTGCCCATCCGTCCACTCCCGTCGCCGATGGCGCGTCCAAGGTGGGCGGAGCGTCCCTACCGAAGTCGTTCGCGGAGGCGTATGCCGGCGGGAGCTGGAACGCGGTCCCCATCATGACCGGCAGCACCAGGTCGGAAAAGTGTCCAACGGGCACAGCGCCGAGCTCGCGTACATGTTCGACTTCACGCTCGGCGAACGGCCGCTGACCGCACAGCAGGAGCGCCTTCGCGCACCGCGGCGACCCCAACTTCCGCGGCGCTCCACAGTGGCCGGTGTACGGCTCCGGCCAGAACGTCATGCGGCTCCGCACCGGCGGAGCGAGCAAGGTGACCACGTCCCTCGCGGCCGAGCACAACTGCGCCTTCTGGCTCGGCTGAACCCCACCACTCGCCAGGTCCGCCCTATTTAGACAGAGGTTTGAGCTACCGCGACGTCGTCGTGGTCCAGACCGCTGCGCGGGGCCCCGGGGAAACGTGGAGCGCGGCGGAGCGTTTTCTTGGGGTGCGTTTCCCGCGGCCTCACCCGTCCGCCGCTGGTCGCGCTCACCCCTGCGCGCAACCGGCGGGGGCGGATCGAGCTCGCGCCAGCCGGTGGTCGACGTCTGTCCACAATGCCTGCTCCCGGATCGGCGATCCTGAAAACAACACAGGTTTCGTCGCCGCGAGTACCCGCGCGGCGGTGTGAGCCGCGTGAGATCCGAGATCTAGGAGAGTTAGGGCGCTATTTCAACCCTAGGTCTCCTAGATCTCGAAGTCTCGTCCACTTGACCGGGTTACGCCGCGTCAGGATGGCGCAGGTAGGCCCCGCGAAGACCCGTCGGGGCTTGTCGCGCGGACCTGGCAGTGGACGGCCGGGGATTTCGGCGAGCGCTGCGAGCCGCCGGCCGGGAACGGTGCCCGCGGGAGCATACGGTCCGCAGCTGACGCGAACGTGGGCAAATATGCCTCGAAGAAACGGTCGGCGACCCCGAAAGCTCTCTACGCCGACCGGCCGGCGTCAGTGTCCGAAGGCGTCGGAGTCGGCGCCGGCGGCGTCGCCCTGGTCGAGCGCGGAGATGGCGGCCACCTCGTCGGTGGAGAGCGTGAAGTCGAAGATGTCGAGGTTTTGCGCGAGCCGCTCCGGGTCGCTGGACTTGGGGATGGTCGTCAGGCCCAGCTCCATGTGCCAGCGGAGCACGACCTGTGCCGGCGTGCGGCCGTGGCGCTCGGCGACGTCGACCACGACCGGCTCGCGCAGCACGTCGTTGCTCGAACCGCCGATCGGCGACCACGACTGGGTGACGATCCCGTGCTGGGTGTGGTAGGCGCGGGCCGACTCGCGGGTCACGGTCGGGCTCAGCTGGATCTGGTTGACGTCCGGCACGACACCGGTCTCGGCGATGACCCGGTCCAGGTGGGCGGGCTTGAAGTTCGACGTGCCGATCGCGCGCAGGCGGCCGGCCTCCAGCAGCCGGACCAGGCCTTGGAAAGCCTCGACGTATCGGTCCTGCTGAGGGTTGGGCCAGTGGATGAGCAGCAGGTCGATGTACTCCAGCCCGAGCCGGTCGGCGCCGCGTTCGAACGCCTCGGCGGCCAGCTCCACGCCGTGCCACCGCTTGTTGAACTTGGTCGTGACGAACAGCTCCTCGCGCGGCACACCCGAGGCCTTCAGCCCGCGCCCGACGCCGCGCTCGTTGCCGTAGTTTTCCGCGGTGTCGACGAGCCGGTAGCCCAGCTCGATCGCGGCGGCCACCGTCGTCTCGGCGGCGGCGTCGTCCATCGGCCAGGTGCCCAATCCCAGGCGCGGCATCTCGGCGCCGTGCGGAAGGGTGACGGTGGGTGCGGTAGTCGACGTCATCTGTCCATCCAACCTTGCCGGCCACCGCACCGCGCGGTCGGGGGTCGGCCGCGGCGAGTCAGGTGGACGCGCCGCGGAGGGTGTCGGACACGGGACGGCGGCCGCCGAGGCCGGCGGGGACGGCGGTGAGCGCCGCCACCACGAGCACCGTCGCCACCACCAGGGCGAGCAGCTGCCAGGACGACGGAAGCGTGGCCCTGGCGCGCTCGCCGCCGGTGATCGCGTTGATGGCGGCGAAGAGCGCGTAGCCGCCCGGGAAGACGCCGAGGATGGCGCCGGCTAGTGCGGGGAGCACCTGCGCGGCCGCCAGCGCCACGCTCACCTCGCGCGGGGTGGCGCCGAGCGCGCGCGCCAGCGCCGACGAACGCCTGTTGTCGAGCACGGTCGCCCAGGTGACGACGACGGCGTTGACCGCCGCCAGGGAGAGCAGGATGACCATCCAGACGAGGATCACGTGGCGCAGCACCGCCAGCTGGGCCTCGCCGTATCCGCCGGCGGCCGCTTGGGTGTCGAGGAAAGCGTCGAGTACGAGCAGGACGTAGATCCCGCTGACCGTAACCGCGATGCTGGCCACACCCAGCACGACCCGTCGTGGGCGGCGGGCGGCGACCCGGGAGGCGAGCAGCAGCGGCACGGGCAGGCGCGCCGAGACCGCGATCAGCCAGCCGACGCGGCGGGGTGGGCGGGGCGAGTCGGCCAGCGCGTCGACGGTGCTGGAGCGGGCGGCGCGCAGGGCCGGCACGGCGGTCGCCACCACCGCGACGGCCACCGCCACGGCGGCGACGAGACCGATGGTCGACAGGTTCATCGGCGGTGTGCCCGCACCGCCGACGAGGCCGGCGCTCGACTCGGCGAGCAGAGGCGCGGCCAGCCATCCGACCACCAGCCCGGCCGCGGCGGCGACGAGGGCCACGAGGATGTACTCCGCGAGCAGCACGGCGGCGACGAGGCCCGGTGTGCCACCGACCGCCTTGAGGAGCCCGACGCGCCTTGTCTGGTCGGCCATCCGGCCTCCGACGAGGACGGAAAGGCTTGCCACGGCGAGCAGGCCGAGCAGCCAGGCGCCGATCAGCAGGAGGATCTGGGAGTCTCGGGCCACCTCGGTGGCGTCTTCGACGATCTCCTGCCAGGAGCGCATGGGTGTCGTGCCGGCGCGGTCGCCGGTGTGCGTGTCGACGAACGTCTGGGCGGCGTCGGGGTCGGCCAGCTTCAGGGGCATCACGTACCCCAGGGAGGCTGGATCCGGCGTGAGGCTCCGCACATCCGCCTGGGTGAGCCAGACCAGGCCGGGGTTGTGCAGCAGCCCGGCGGGCACGGCCTCGCCGGCGGGCACGGCACCGTTGAGGCAGGGGAAGTAGCAGGAGCTCTTTGGATAGGGCGGCATGGCGGCGGTGACCGCGACGCCGACCACCTCGAACGACCGGCCGTCCACAGTGACCGGATCGCCGACCCGCACGTCGAGCGCGCTGGCGAAGGCGGCCTCGAGCACCACGCCGCCATCGCTCACCCACCGGCCGTTTACCACCTCGGGCTGGTCGACCGGCGCGGTGGCGGTGTCGCGCCCGACGACCTGGACGTCGGATGTCCGGCCGGATACCTGAAGCCGCGCGTGCGTGACCGGGAACGGTCCACTGTGGTCGGTGACGCCGGGAGCGGTGGCCAGTGCGTCCAGGTCGGAAAGGCCGCCGGCCCGGGCGACGCTGGCGACGACGTCGGGGCCGTTGGTGGCCTCGCGGGTGCTCTGGTACGGATCGCTGGCGGCGTCGCGCAGCACGAGCCCGAGCGTCAGCGTCGTCGTGGCCGCCATGACGGCCAGCAGCAGGAGCACGGCCTCGGTGCGGCGCCGCCGGAGGTCGCGCAGGGCGAGGCGGCCCACGAGGAGGATGCGGCCCATAGCCGTCAGTCCTCCAGACCGACGAGGGCGCCGAGCCGCCCGGTGGTGCCGCCGGTCAGCCTTGTCTCGTCGACGAACGCGCCGTCGCGCATCGTGATCAGCCGGTCGGCGGTGGCCGCGATCCGCGCGTCGTGGGTGACGATGACCAGCGTCTGACCGGATCCGTGCAGGCTCTCGAAGAGCTGGAGCACGTCGAGTGTGGCGGCGCTGTCGAGGTTTCCGGTCGGCTCGTCGGCGAGCACGACGAGCGGCTCGTTGCTCAACGCACGGGCGACCGCGACCCGCTGCCGCTGGCCGCCGGAGAGCGCGGAAGGCAGGAAACGCGCGCGGTCGGCGAGCCCGACCCGCTCCAGCAGCTCCTCGGCACGCCGCCTCGCGGCTCGCGGCGAGCGCCCGGCCAGCAGAGCGGACAGCTCGACGTTTTCGACGGCGGTGAGCTCCTCCATCAGGTGGAAGGACTGGAAGACGAACCCGACGGCGGTGCGTCGCATCCGGGCCAGGGCCCGCTCGCTGATGTCGTCGATGCGGCGGCCGTCGAGCGACACCTCGCCACCCGAGGGCCGGTCGAGGCCGCCGAGCAGATGCAGCAATGTGGACTTTCCGCAGCCGCTGGGCCCCATCACCGCGACGGTCTCGCCCCTACGGACGTCGAGATCGACGCCGTCGACGGCGCGCACCAGACCATCGCCCCTGCCGTAATGCTTCAGCAGCCCGCGGGCACGAAGCACGTCGCTCACGATCCGCTCCTTCGGTGGGTCCAGTTGTGCTCGCACGCCTCGAGCCAGCGCAGGTCGGCCTGGAGCCGGAGCACGACGCCCTCCAGCAACAGCGCCGCGTCCGAACGGTGCGGCTCGGCCATGGCGGCGCGCTGGGCGTCACGCAGCCGGCGCAGCAGCTCGCGGCGCTGGGTGTCGACGACGGTGAGCGGGTCGGCCAGCCCGGCCGACGCGGCCGCGATCAGCTTGAGGTGGAACTCGGCGAGGTCGGGGCGTGGCCAGCTCACCTCGGCGATCCACTCGGCGACCCGCTGCTGGCCGTCGGCGGTGAGCGCGTACACCTTGCGATCCGACTGGTCGCCTCCGTCGGCGGACCTTTCGACCGCCAGCAGGCCGGCCTTTTCCAGCCGGGTCAGCGTGACGTAGATCTGCCCGGCGTTCATCGTGTCGCCGAGCGGGCCGAGCGCGTCGCGCAGCCGCGCGCGCAGCTCGTAGCCATGCGAGGGCTCCTTGGCCAGCATGGCGAGCACCACTTCCTGCCGCATCGACCCTCCGGATAACCGTTAGCCAGATAACCGTTATCCACTATGTAACGGTTATCCCCGCCCGTCAAGCCCTCCGCGGTATCGTCGGCGCACCGCTACGGGAGGCGTAGATTGATGCCGCATGATGTCTGAGCGCAGGTACCGGGCCGCGATCGTCGGCACCGGAGCGATCGCCACCATCCACGCGGAAGCCCTGCGACGCCTGCCGGGCCGGGCCGATCTGGTCGCCGTCGCCGACGTCGACCTGACCCGGGCCAAGACCTTCGCGGAACGCTGGGACGTGCCGCACACCTACGACGGCGTCGCCGAGCTGCTCGACGCGCACGAGTTGGACCTGGTGCACCTGTGCACGCCACCGGAGCAGCACGCCCCGCTGGCCCTGCGGTGCCTGCGGGCCGGCGCCACGGTGCTGGTGGAGAAGCCGCCCACGCTCTCGCTCGCCGAGTTCGACACGCTCGCCGCGGCCGAGGCGGACTCCGGTGGCCACGTGGCCACCGTGTTCCAGCACCGCTTCGGCTCCGCGGCCGTACGCCTCCGGCGGATGGCCGCCGCCGGCGACCTCGGCCGGCCGCTGCTGGCCACCTGCGCCACCCAGTGGTACCGGGACGACGAGTACTTCGCCGCACCCTGGCGCGGCACGTGGGAGTCCGAGGGCGGCGGGCCCACGATGGGCCACGGGATCCACCAGTTCGACCTGCTGCTGTCGGTGCTCGGGCCGTGGCGGGAGGTCACCGCGGTGGCCGCCCGCCAGGCCCGGCCCACCGACACCGAAGACCTGTCGATGGCCCTGGTCACCTTCGACAACGGCGCGGTGGCCTCGGTCGTCAACTCGGTCATCTCGCCGCGGCAGACGTCGGCCCTGCGCTTCGACTACGAGCACGCCACCGTCGAGGTCGAGCACCTCTACGGGTACGACGACCGGGACTGGACCTTCACCCCGGCACCCGGGCAGGCCACCCTCCTGACCGGGTGGAACGCGCCGGCCGACAACGTGCCGAGCGGGCATTCCGCCCAGCTGGCCGCGGTGTTCGACGCCCTCGACCGGGGCGAGGCGCCACCGGTCACCGTGTCCGACACCCGGCCGACGATGGAGTTCGTCGCCGCGCTCTACGCGTCCGCGTTCACCGGGCAGCGCGTCCGCAGTGGACAGATCGGTCCGGACCACCCGTTCGCCGCGCGGATGGACGGCACCGGCGCACCCTGGAAGGAAACCAGCGCCCCGTGAAAGTGACCCACGTCGTCGACGAGTCGATCACCGTCACCGCCGGCGGCGTCGACCTGTTCACCTACGTCTACCGGCCGGACACGCCGGTCCTGGAGTCACCCAAGCCCTACCTGCACCCGATCCGCACGCTCGCCGGCGACGAGGTCAGCCTGTTTCGCCCGCACGACCACGTGTGGCACAAGGGCATCGCCTGGTCGCTCCCCCACGTCGGCGAGCACAACTTCTGGGGCGGTCCCACCTACGTGCACGGCAGCTCCTACGTGCAGCGGGACAACAACGGCAGCGCCACGCACCGCGAGCTCACCGCACTGTCCACCCAGGACGGCCAGGCGCGGATCGGGCACCGGCTCGACTGGACCTCCCAGGCCGGCGCGCCGGTCGTCGAGGAAGAGCGCGCCCTGACCGCCACGCTCGTCGACGAGACCGCCTGGGTCCTGACCTTCGAGACCGCGATGACGAACGTCTCCGGCGCCACCCTCCACATCGGATCGCCGACGACGAAAGGGCGGCCCAACGCCGGGTACGGCGGCCTGTTCTGGCGCGGGCCGAGGTCGTTCACCGGCGGCACCGTGCAGGCGCCGAGCGGCACCGGCAGCGGCAACGACCTGCGCGGCGTGCGCGCCGAGTGGTTCGCCTTCCGCGGCCGGCACGACGGGACCGGGCGGTGGTCGACGATCGTCATGGTCGACGACACCGCCAACCCGCGGCACCCGCCGCAGTGGTTCACCCGCACCGAGGAGTTCGCCTGCCTGTGCCCCGCTCCGTTCTTCAGCGAGGAGCTGGCCCTGCCCGACCGCGACACGCTCCGGTTCCGGTACGCGGTCGTCGTGTCGGCCGGCGACCACGGCGACGAGGGGACGGCCCGGCTCGCGAAGCTCGGCCGGTCGGTGGTGGTGTCGCCGTGACCCGCGCCTTCCCCGGCGGCACCTCCGTCACCCGCCTCGACGTCTACACCAGCACCTGCCCCGACGGGCTGGCCGGCGGCACGCCGCACCTGCACACCGCCTCGACCGAGGCCTACGTCGTCATCGAGGGCCGCGGCGCCCTGCACACCCTCGACCTCGGCGGGTCGCGCGAGACCCCGCTCGAAGCGGGCAGCACCGTGTGGTTCACGCCCGGCACCATCCACCGCGCGGTCAACGACGGCGGCCTCCGCGTGGTCGTGGTGATGGCCAACGCCGGCCTCCCCGAGGCCGGCGACGCCGTCATGACGTTCCCGACCGACATCGTCGCCGACCCGGACCGCTATCGGAAGCACGCGACGCTGCCCGACGGGGCGGCGGAGGCGGACCTCGACGCGGCTGCGCGCCGCCGGCGCGACCTCGCGGTCGAGGGCTTCCACCAGCTCGCGCACAGCCTGCGAGCCGGTGACCCGAAACCACTCGAACGCTTCTACGACGCCGCGGCCGCCCTCGTCCGGCCCCGCGTGGCCGGCTGGCGCCGCACCTGGGAACGGACCGTCGCGCGGGAGACGAGCCACACCGCCGCGGTACTCGACGCGCTCGAACGCGGCGACGCCAGCCATTTGCGCGGCGCCGCATTGCTCCAGGCGCCGCCCAGCGAGACCCGCCGCTTCGGCATGTGCGGCCGCCTGCGCACATACGACGTACACGTTCACGCCCGCGAGTGACGCCAGCTCCCATCCCGCCATGCCGGCCTGGGTCGTCCCGGTCCGCGAATCATTCCACAATAGACTTGAGCTGCCGCGACGTCCGTCGTGGTCCAGACCGTCGCTCCCGCGGCCTCGCCCCTCCGCCGCTGGTCACGCGCACCCCACCGGCCGCGCCGGCCCAGGTGGGTCCGGCGAGGTAGCTGCGCGCGGGCGCCTTTGCTCTGCTTCCCCATAGTGGTCACCGCCCAGCCGCCTCCCATAGGGGAGCAGAGCAAAGGCGAGAAGAACGCCAGGGCGTGGAAACCGGCGTAAGCCGGGTTACCCTTCCCGTACTGGCAACCGGAGGGCCGCGGGGTGCGTTACTTCAGTTTGAGCGGCGAGGACCCCTCCTCCCGCGTCGACATCCTCGACGAGGCGGCCCGCCACTGCTCGGTGGCGTTCCGGGCGCGGCCGGCCGACCCTGGCCGCGCGGTCAGCTTCGAGCACCTTGACCGCTACTTCGGCGGGGTCAACGTCACCGAGACCACGCTCGACAACTTCCAGGGCTTCCGGTCCGCGAAGCTCGCGCGGCGCGACCCCACACCCCGGCTGGTCGTGACGCTCTCCTCCGGGCCGTACACGATCGAGCAGAACGACCGCCTGGACCGCCGGCGATCCGGGTCCATGGTGGCGTACTGGAGCCGGGACCCGCTCCGGCTCCAGGCGGACGTGCCGGTCCGGGCCCGGTCGGTCACCGTGACCATGGAGGAGCTGGGTCTGCCCTACCTGTTCCTGCGCGGTGTGATGGTGCGCGACATCGGTGGCAGCCCGCTCGGGCAGATGGTCGCCACCTACCTGGCCGAGCTGGCCACGCTTCCCCCGCTCTCGGAGGCGGAGGCGGCCTCGCTCGCGTACCCGACGATCGAGCTGCTCCGCGCCTTGCTGACCAGCGCGGGCGGCGAACGCGGTGGTCATCTCGGCCAGACGATCGGCATGCGGATCATGCTGCATCTGCGGGCCGCCGCGGGAGACCCGGAGCTGAGCGCCGACACGATCGCCGCGCACTTCGGCATCTCGAAGCGGTACCTCTACGCGGTGCTCGCCCGGATGGACGTCTCGCTCGGCGATTGGATCAGGACCGAGCGGCTCGGCCGGGCCGCGGGCGAGCTGACCGACCCCGCGAACGCGCGCGTGTCGATCGCCGCGATCGGTCGGAGGTGCGGGTTCTCCGACCACTCGACGTTCTCGCGCGCGTTCAAGCGGCGGTACGGGCACAGCCCGTCGGAGTGGCGGCGACTCACCGAGGCCGAGCGGGAGACCGGCGATCGGCTCAGCGGAAGGCCGGGACGCCCCCACCTGCTACTCCCGCAGTCCGATGTTCTCGATCGGTGAGGCGCGGAGCAGCCGGCCGATCGGGAGCACCGTCGTGGTCAGGGCGAGCAGCGACGCCCCGCCGAGCACGGCCGCCCAGCCGAGCGGCGGCACGTACGGGATCGGGTCGCCGGTCAGCGCGTTCACGACCGCGGCCAGGGTCACGGCGGCGATCGCCGCGCCGATGGCCAGCGCGACGCCGAGCAGGCCGCTCTGTTCGGCGTGGACCATGTTCTTGATCTGGCGGCGGGTGACGCCGGCGAGGCGGAGCACGGCCAGCTCGCGGCGGCGGGCCAGCGCGGCGACGACCATGGTGTTCGCGGCCGCCAGGGCGGCGTAGCCGACCATGACGCCGATCAGCAGCTTGTTGAGCCAGGCGCTGATCGCCAGGTCCTCGGCGAGCCGGCCGGTGAGGTCGGCGGCGGGGACCACCCTGCTGGTCGGGTAGCGGGCGGCCAGGTCGGCGAGTGGGGCGCCGGCGTCGGCCCGGATCAGGATCTCGTCGTCGAGGTTTCGGGACGTGTGCCCGGCGACGGTCTCCCGGTCGAGGAGGATGTCGCCGAAGCCCAGCCCGCGCCGGTAGATCGCGGCGACCCGCAGCGTGGCCGGGGTGCCGTCGCCGAGCCACACGTCGACATGTTCGCCGAGCTCCCAGCCCTGTCCCGAGGCGCGGACCGACGACACCGCGATGGTCGCGCCCCTCAGGTCGGCCAGGCTGCCCGCGGTCACGTCGAGATCCATGGTCGCGGCGGCGCCGTCCGGGTCGATCGCGCGGGCCGCGACCGACTCCGCCCCGTCGAAGACCTTCACGATCACACTGGTACGGCGAACGGGGGTCGCGGCCCGCACACCCTGGATCTGCCTGGCCTGGTCGGCCGCGGTGGCGGGCAACCCGGCCGCGGAGACCAGCGCGTGCTCGGCGAGTGTCCCGTCGCGGCTCTGCGCGACCGTCTGCCGTTCCAGGTTGTCCTGGAGAAACCACACCGAGCCGCCGAACCCGACGGCCAGCACCAGCGCGGTCAGGACGGTGGCCATGCCCTGGGCGTTGGCCCGCAGGTTGGCCGAGGCGAGGTAGCCGCTGGCGCCCCAGACCCGGCGCAGCACCGGGGCCAGCAGCCGGGCCGCCGCCCGGTTGATCCACGGCGCCAGCAGCGCGACCGCGGTGACGAACAGGTACAGCATGCCGATCGCGCCGGCCAGCGCGGCCTGCCCGCTCGTGCCGACCGTGAACGCGCTGGACGACGTCGCGCCGACCAGCGCCGCCACCCCGAAGCCGAGGCGAACCCGGCCGCTGCGAGCCGGCTCGACGGCCACCTCACCGAGGGCCTCGGTGGGGCGGATGGCGGTCACCCGGCGCGCGGCGATCAGCGCCGAGAGCACCGCGACGAGCGTCGTGGCGACGACCGCCGCGACGCCGGACAGCACACCGCTGGCCATCGGGAACGCCTCGGGGACGAACCCCCGCGCGACGAGCTCGCCGTGCAGCCAGTGGCTGGCGACGGCACCGGCCGGTACGCCCAGCACCGCGGCGACGCCGCTCAGCAGCGCCGCCTCCGCCATGATCATCCGGCGTACCTGGCCGGGCGTCGCGGCGATGGCGCGCAGCAGTGCGAGGTCGCGGCGCCGGTGCCGGACGGACAGGCCGATCGTGCCGGCGACGACGGCGAGGATGAGCATCGCGACGTACCCGCCGAACGACGCGCCGACGATGACCAGCAACTCCTGGGCGTCCGCGCTGTCCGACCGCTCGGCCAGCCCGCGGTCGGCGCCGGTGTACACCTTCGCTCCGGCGGCCTCGGCCAGCCGTTCCACCGCCGGGGTGAGCGCGGCCCGGTCGACGGCGATGAGGCCGACGGCGTCGACGCGTCCGGGGTGCGGGTTGAGCGCCGCGGCATGGTCGTCGGTGAAGAACACCGCGGCGGGCCCGCTCCCCTGGGCGATCCCGCTGATCCGGTATCGCCGTGGGCTGCCGCCGACCAGCAGGTCGACCTGCTGTCCAGAGTGGAGTGCGCCGGCCGCCCGCGCGTCGAGCACGACCTCGCCGTCGGCGCGTGGCGCCACCCCGGCCAGCAGCCGGTAGGGCGTCAGGGCGGCGCTGCTCCACCCGTGGCCCGTGACCGGCACGGACGCGGCCGCCAGCGGTACCACCGGGATCGAGGTGTCCGCGACGGCGGCGGTGACGCCCGGGAGCTGGCGGATCTGGTCCGCCAGCGTGTCCGGGACGGTGCCGCCCTCGGGCAGCGCCACCGTCGTGCGCTCGGTCTCGCCGTCGAAAGTCTTGCTGGTGAAGGTAATGTCGCGGTGCGCCACGACGATGTCGGCGGCCGCGTACCGCTGGGGCTGCGGCCGGAACAGCAGCCCGGACTCGGTCAGCGTGCCCATGCTCATCAGGATCATGACGCCAGCGGCGAGGGCGACCAGCGTGGCGGCGACGCTGCCGGCACGGTGGCGCAGCATGCGAAGGGCCAGGGCGGTCACCGCTCAGCCCACCCGTCCGGCGCGGCCCAGCGACGCCAGGTGCTCCGCGATGCGGTCGGCGCCGGGCTGCGGCATGTCGGCCACGATCCGTCCGTCCGCGAGGACCACCACCCGGTCGGCGTACGAGGCGGCGACCGGGTCGTGGGTGACCATCACGACGGTCTGCGCGTGCTCGTCCACGATCGCCCGCAGCAGGGCGAGCACCTCCGCCGCCGTCCCGGTGTCGAGGGCGCCGGTCGGCTCGTCGGCGAAGATGACGTCGGGTCGCATGGCCAGCGCCCGGGCGATCGCCACCCGCTGCTGCTGACCGCCGGAAAGCTGCGCCGGCCGGTGCCGCAACCGTGCGCCCAGCCCCACCCGCTCGACGACGTGCGCCAGCCACCGCCGGTCGGGGCGGGCACCGGACAGCCGCATCGGCAGCACGATGTTCTCCTCGACGGTGAGCGCGTTGATGAAGTTGTACGCCTGGAAGACGAAGCCGATCCGGTCGCGCCGCAGCTTCGTCAGCGCGGTCTCGGAGAGCCGGGAAAGCTCGGTGTCGCCGATCCAGGCCCGGCCGGCCGTCGGGCGGTCGAGTCCGGCGGCCGCCTGGAGCAGCGTGCTCTTGCCGGAGCCGGACGGCCCCATCACCGCGGTGAACGTGCCACGCGCGAACGTCGCGTCGACGCCGGCCAGCGCGGTCACCGTCTGGTCGCCGGCAGCGTAGGTGCGGGTGAGCCCTTCGACCCGCACCGCGGGCTGTTCCATGTAGACGGACATCGTGTCTCGCCTTTCCGTGTATTCACTGGTTGACAGCACACGGAAAACGCTATGGCGACTGTGGACGGACAGCCATGCAGCCTACGGGCCAGCGATGGTATAGCAGGCACTACCTCCCTCCAGGGAAGCAGAGCAAACGCATCCCGCGCGCACCTACCTACCCCGGCCGCAAGGCCCGGCGCAGCCGCCGGGGTGAGCGTGACCAGCGGCGAACGGGCGACGCCGCGGGAGCAACGGCCTGGACCACGACGCAAATCGCGGTAGCCCAAATTTTTCCCTCAGGTCTGCGTTTCCTCCAGGTAGCGCAGCACGGCCGTGACCCGCCGGTCGGCGCGGTCGTCCGGCGCCAGGTCGAGCTTGGCGAAGATGCTGCGGATGTGCTTGTGCACGGCGCCTTCGGTGACGAACAGGCGCTCGGCGATGGCGGTGTTGCCGAGCCCTTCGGCCATCAGCGCGAGCACGTCGCGCTCGCGCGGGCTCAGCCGGCTCAGCGTGCTGTCGGGGCGGCTGCGCGACAGCAGCTGGCCGACCACCTCGGGGTCGACCGCGGTGCCGCCCCCGGCCACCCGGTGCAGCGCGGTGAGAAACTCGTCGACCCGGCCCACGCGTTCCTTCAGCAGGTAGCCCAGCCGGGCCGCGCCGCCGGCGAGCAGCTCGGTCGCGAAGGTCTGCTCGACGTACGCCGACAGCACGAGCACGGCCAGGCCGGGGCGCCGGCGCCGTGCCTCGACGGCGGCGACGATCCCCTCGTCGGTGTGGGTGGGCGGCATCCGGACGTCCACGATGGCCACGTCCGGCGCGTAGGCGTCCACGGCGGACAGGAACGCGCCGGGCGAATCCGTGGTGGCGACCACGTCGAGCGACTCGGCGCGCAGCAGCAGGGCCAACCCCTCGCGCAGCAGTGGATCGTCTTCGGCGATCACGATCCGCATGGCAGCTCCACCTGTAGAGTCGTCGGCCCACCGGGTGGGCTGGTCAGCGAAAAGCGGCCGTCGTACGCCTCGACCCGCCGGCGGATGCCGGCGATCCCGGAGCCGTCGGCCTCCGCGGCGCCGCCGTGCCCGTCGTCGTCCACCCGCAGCAGCAGCCGGTCGCCGGCGCGGCGCACCGTGACGGTGGCGGTGGCGGCGCCGCTGTGCTTGGCCACGTTGGACAGTGCCTCGGCCACCACGAAGTAGGCGGTGGCCTCGACCGAGACGGCACACCGGCCGGTCACGTCGACGTCGACCCGGCAGGGCACGCCGCTGCCGCCGGCCAGGCCGGTCAGGGCGGCGGCGAGCCCGCGGTCGGCCAGGACCGGCGGCAGGATGCCGCGCACGACGGTGCGCAGCTCCGCGAGGGCCTGCTCGGCGGCGTCCTGCGCCCGCTCCAGCACGTCCGCGGCGACCGCCGGATCCCGAGCCAGTGCCCGCCGGGCGGCGCCGAGCAGGACGTTGACCGCCACCAGCCGGTTTTGGGTGCCGTCGTGCAGGGAACGCTCGATGCGGCGCAGCTCGGCGGCGTGGGCGTCGAGGGCCGCCGCGCGCGTGGCGGTCAGCTGCGCCACCCGCAGCGACAGGTCGGTGCCGGCGGACGGTGGCAGCAGGCGGCGCCCCGGCCAGGCCTGCAACCGCGCCAAACCCGGCCCGAGGCCGACGACGACGGCCAGCCACCCGACGCCCATCAGCCCTACCGCGAGCGCGTCCACCAGCCCGTCGATCCGCCAGTACACGATGCCCGGCCCACCTGCCTCGGGCGGCAGCAGCCAGTACCACAACGGGAACGTGAGGAACTGCAACGCGTACAGCGGCAGCGCGAGGCCCAGCAGGCCGATGACGAACCCGCACGTGGCGTGCACGGCCACCCACCCGAGCTCACGGCGCACGCCCGCGTCGCGCAGGGCGGCGCGCAGCCGCTCCGGCACCGGTGCCGGGCCGATCACCTCCGGACCCCACCGGGTCAGGCGGGCGCGCTCCCGGTCGGCGATCGCCCGCACCATCCGCAGCGCGGACGGCGCCAGCAGAAGCCCGACGCCCGCGGCGCAGGAGACGGCGACCGCGACAAGCGCCACCAGCGCGGCCAGCGCGAGCAGCGCCGTGCCCAGCCCGCCGACCAGATGCTCCAGGGCGTCGACGGAGACGTGCGCGCGGTGCCGCAGATAGCGCCGGATCGTCATCCCACCTCCCGGCCAGTGACCTTAGGGCACCGGTCGCGCTCCAGGCGAGATTTCCGGCCGAGAAGTACAGCCTGCTATACCCCGGTCCGCGTGCTGGCTGGATCGTCCCCCGGCCCGGTGTGTCCCTAGCGTCAGTCACATGAACGATCCGTATCGCATCTCTCCCGCATCCGAGCACCGCCGCGACCGAGGGCTGCTGCGCCCCGTGCTGTGGCTGCTCCTCATCGTCAGCGCCGCGGCCAACGCGGTCACCTCGGCCAGCGGGCTGAGCCCGGTCGCGGGCGTCGCCTTCGGCGTCGTCACGCTCGCCTGCGTCACCGCGCTGACCGTGCACCACTACCGGAATCGTCCATAGAGGAGAGTGGAATGTCGTCGAAAGTACGCGTCATCGGAGTGGCGGCCGCCGTCGCCGCGCTGCTCGGCGTGGGCGTCCCGGTCGCACAGGCCCAGACGCCGGCCGGCGCCGCGTCGGGCTGGGCCGGCATCGTCCGCGAACCCGTGTCGATCCGCATGGAGAAGGGCTGGACGTCGAAGGGCGAGCTGACCTACCCGCGCGGCTCGGGTGGCCGCCTGCCGCTGGTGGTGCTGCTGCACGGCAGCGGCGACAACGACATGAACGAGACGCTGCCGGAAGGGGCGGGCTCGATCTTCGTGCCGGTCGCCCAGGCCGCCAACCGCGAAGGGTACGCCGTCCTGCGCTTCAACAAGCGCGGCGTCACCGACGTCGGGCCGGTGCTGTCCGACGACGAGGCACAGCTCAACCCGCCGAAGCCGTACGAGCAGATCCTGCGTGACGCGGCGTCGGTCGTGCGCTTCGCCACCACGCTGTCCAAGGTGGACCCCGCGCGGATCGTCCTGCTCGGACACAGCGAGGGCACGCAGGTCGCCAGCAACCTCGCCGCGAACCCGGCGGCCGCCGGCATCCCCGAGCCGGCCGCGGTGGTCGCGATGGGCGTGGTCGGCTCCAACATCCGCGAGCTGATCACCTATCAGCTCTTCGGCCGCCAGCTCGCCCAGCTGCACGAGGAGTTCGACGTCGACGGCGACGGGCAGCTCACCGACAGGGAGTCCACCGACGGTCTCGTCGGGCAGCCGGACGAGGTCGTCACGCTCTACCGCGAGGTGCTCACCCGCGGCGCCGACCGCAACCGGGACGGTAGGCTCGCCATCGACGCGGAGGTCGGCCCGATCCTGCGTAAGAAGAGCGGCATCGACAACTATCCGAACGCGACGGGCATCCCGCCGGACATCGCCGCCTACCTCGTCGACATCGACCGGTTCTCCGACGTGTCCGAGGACCTGCCCAGGTTCGACGGACCCACGCTGCTGCTCAACGGTGAGAACGACGTGCAGACCCCGGCGCGTTCGGCGCTGATCGCGGACGCGGCCATCGCCAAGGCCGGGCGCACCGACCACACGGTCATCACGTACCCGGGGGTCGGCCACGCCATGAACGTGACGTCCAAGTTCAACGGCGCGTACGGCGAGCCCGACGCGGCCGTGCTGAAGGACATCCGGCACTGGCTGCGCGACCACGACTGAGCACCCGGTCCTGGGTGGACGGCCGTCAGCAGAGCAGGCGGGCGTCCGCCCAGTCGGCGTGGTCGTAGTCCTTGCCGTCGCCCGCGTCGGCCACGACAAGGCGCAGCGTCGTGCGGCCCGCGACGTCGACGTCGACGAGGACCGGCGACGCCGCGGTCACGGTCGGGCTCGTGTAGACGGTCGTGCCGTCGGCCACCAGGGAGAACACGGCACTGCCCCGGCCGGCGGTCTCCGCGTCGATGCCGGCCACCGCGGTGAAGCGGCTGCACCCGGCCACCCCGATCGCCAGGTCGGCGGCGGCGTGTACGCCGATGCCCTTTGGATAGAAGGCGCCGTTGACCGCCTGCACGCCGCCGTCGGAGGTGAGCTGCTCGCCGTTGGACTGGTCGCGCTCGGCACTGCCCCAACCGTTCGTGGACGACGACCAGGCGCGGTCGGAGGCGAACGAGCCGGCGCCCGAACCGCCGCAGACGAGCGTCGGGCTGCCCCAGTCGGCATGGTCGTAGTCGATGCTGTCGCGCGCGTCGGTCGCGCGTAACTCCAGGGCCAGATAGCCGCCGGTGGAGACCGCGAGTGTCGTCGGCGCCTGTCCCCCGCCCTTCACGACGGTGTGTCCGAGCAGCCGCCCGTCGCCGTAGACGGCGAAGCGCACCGAGCCGTTGCCGCCGCTCTCGGCGTCGACACCGACCCGCGTGCTGAAGGTGCGGCACGCACGGCCCAGGAAGACGTGGACGGCGGAGTCGGCGTGGGCTCCGATCCCCTTGGCGAACGTCGTGCCGCCGACGCTGATCGGGCCGCCGTCGCCCGCGCCCTGCTCCCCGTTGGACCGGTCGCGCTCGACCGGACCCCACCCGTTCGACGACGCGAGCCAGCTCATGTCGCCGACCTGGAGCGTGCCGGACGCCGGCGGCGCGGCCAGCGAGCCGGCGCGGGTCACCCGGTACATCACCACGCCGTGCGCGGGCACCGTCGCCGAGATGGCGCCGGCCGAGGTCGACGTGGCCTTCGACCACAGGTCCTTCACCGTGTACTGGCTGGAACCGCCGATCCCGACGCCGGCCGCCGTCGTCGCGACCGTGGCCGGCGCGCCGGTCCGGTTGAACAGCACCACGGCGGCTGACCCGTCGCTCATCGGCTTGGCCCACACCTCGGTCTCGCCGAAGTCGGCCACCCGGCGCCCTTGCGAGCCACCCCAGTCCTGGTTGACCGCCAGCACGTCGCGGTTGGCCACGATGGAAAGTGTGCTCGCGGACATCGAACGCAGGTCGTTGCCGAGCAGCATCGGCGAGGAGAGCAGCGCCCACAGCGAGAAGTGCGCCGTGTACTCCGCCTGCGTCATGCCGCCGTTGCCCACCTCGAGCATGTCGGGGTCGTTGTAGAAACCCTTGCGGGCGAACACTTCGAGCCCCGCCTGCTGGTCGAGGATCGAGGTCACGCTGCCCCACGAGTCGCTGATGTCGCCGGTCGTGCGCCAGGCCACCCCGCCGACCGTCGGGCCGAACAGCCACGGGTCGGCGAGGCCCCAATTGCAGATGCTGTACACAATGGAGCGTCCGGTGGCCCGCAGCGCCTCGCCCATGGCCCGGTAGCGTTCGGCGTCGGGCCTGTTCTGGTGGTTGCAGTTGTCGTACTTGAGGTAGTCGACCTCCCAGGAGGCGAAGGTCTGCGCGTCGACGGTCTCGTGGTCGAGGCTGCCCGGCAGACCCTGGCAGGTGGCCGTGCCGGCCGACTCGTAGATGCCGAGCTTGAGCCCGCGCGCGTGCACGTAGTCGGCGAGCGCCTTGATGCCGCCCGGAAAGCGGGTCGGATGTGGCTGGAGGCGCCCCTGCGCGTCGCGGGTGCTGGCCATCCAGCAGTCGTCGATGTTGACGTAGGTGTAGCCGGCCTCGCGCAGCCCGCTGCTGACCAGCGCGTCGGCGGTGGCCTTGATCAGGTTTTCGTCGATGTCGCAGCCGAACCGGTTCCAGCTGTTCCAGCCCATTGGCGGCGCGGCGATCGGACCCGGTGGCGGGGTCACCGCGGTGGCGCCTCCGGTGCCGGTCGGACCGGCGACGGCGGTGAGACTGGCGGCCGCCACGAGGATGGCGAGCGTTGCGGCGCGGCGTACGAACATCCGGACCCCCAGGACAAGAGAGCGCTCTCACACAGAGAGAACACTAAATAAAGTTAACCGTCAATACCTCCTTGCCCGAGCCGGTATCGTGGCCGGGGGACGACGGGGAGGCGAGGTGAGGTTTCTCATCCTGGGGCCGGTGAAAGTGGTGGATGGCGATCGCTCGATCGTCCCGACCGGCCGGCGACAGGCGACGGTCCTGGCGCTACTGCTAGCCAACGCCGGCCAGGTGATCCCGCTGGAGCGCCTGGTGGACGCGGTCTGGGATGACGACCCGCCGGCGACCGCTCGACGCCAGATCCAAAACGACGTATCGGCGCTGCGCCGCGCGCTGTCCGGCGGCGGCGCACGGGATTCCACCATCGTCAGCGACGGTCGCGGATACCGGATCGTGCCGCGCCCCGGCGAGCTGGACGCCCAGGTCTTCACCGACCTCGTGGCCGAAGCTCTCGACCAGGCCGGCCGGGCGGAGTCCACGGCGGCGGCCGCGAAGCTGAGATCCGCGTTGCGGCTGTGGCGCGGGCCCGCCCTGTCCGGCCTTTCCGGGCCGGCGATCGACGCGGTCGTGCTGCGCCTGGAGGAGCAGCGGCTCACCGCCGTCGAAGAGTGCTTCGACCTGGAGCTCGGCCTCGGCAGGGCTCGGGAGCTGGTGGGTGAGATCGCCGAGCTGGTCGCCGCGCACCCGCTCCGCGAGCGCCTGGTCGGGCAGCTCATGCTCGCCCTGCACGGCTCCGGCCGGCAGTCCGAGGCCCTGGCGGCGTACGACCGGCTGCGCGTCCGGCTCGCGGACGAGCTGGGCCTGACCCCGGGCTCGCCGCTCCAGCGGCTGCACACCGCGATCCTGCGCAACGAGTCCGAGGTGTGGCCGCGGTCCGAGACGCCCACCCCCGCCGGCGACGACGGCCCCGCACCGGAGATCCCCGCACAGCTGCCCGCCGACGTGCCCGGCTTCACCGGACGGGCCGACCACCTGCGCACGCTCGACGAGCTGCTGCCGGGACACCCGGGGCGAGCGGCGAGCACGGTGGTCATCTCGGCCATCGCGGGCACGGCCGGCGTCGGCAAGACCGCTCTCGCGGTGCACTGGGGCCACCGGGTCCGCGGCCGGTTCCCCGACGGGCAGCTGTACCTCAACCTGCGCGGCTTCGCCGGCGAAGCGCCGGTACGCCCGATCGAGGCGCTGGCACACATGCTGCGTTCACTCGGCGAGCCGGCCGAGCAGATCCCGGTCGACGTGCAGACGGCGGCCGGCCGATACCGGTCGCTGCTGGCCGACCGCCAGATGCTGGTGGTGCTCGACAACGCCGCCAACGCCGACCAGGTCCGCCCGCTGCTGCCGGGCAGCCCCGGCTGCCTGGTGCTGGTCACCAGCCGGGACAGGCTGACCGGTCTGCTCGCCCGTGACGGCGCCGAAAGCCTGCCCCTCGACGTGCTCAGCCCGGACGAGGCGCACGCCCTCCTGGCCGCGGTCCTCGGGCCGGACCGGGTGGCGGCCGAGCCGGCGGCCGTCGAGGAGCTGGCCCGCACCTGCTCCTACTTGCCGCTGGCGTTGCGGGTGGCCGCCGCCAACCTGATCTGCCACCCGTGGCCGAGCGTCGCCGACTACGTCACCGCGCTGCGTGAAGGCGACCGGCTGAGCGCGCTGGACGTCGACGGCGACGAGCAGACCGAGGTACGCCGCGCCTTCGACCTGTCGTACCGGACGCTGCACCCCGACGCCCGGCGGGCGTTCCGGCTGCTCGGGCTCGCTCCCGGGCCGGACATCACCGTCGAGGCGGCGGCGGCGCTCGCCGGCACCGACACGGCGCAGGCCCGCCGCCAGCTCGACAGTCTGGTCGCCGTCCACCTCGTCAACCATCCGGTCCTGGGCCGGTACAGCTGCCACGACCTGCTGCGCCACTACGCCGCCGAACGCGCCCACGCCGAAGACTCCGGCCACGACCGCCAGGCGGCGCTGCGGCGCCTGCACGACTGGTACCTGAACGGAGCCGACAGCGCGGCACGCATGCTGTACGGGCAGAGCATGCGGCTGCCGATGCCGGCCGTCGACGTGCCGACCCCGGCCGCCATGGCCGACGAGGCCGCCGCGCTCGCCTGGCTGGACGCCGAACGCGCCAACCTCGTCGCCGCGATCCGGCACGCCGCCGCGCACGGGCCCCGGTCCGGCGCCTGGCTGCTGGCCGACGCGCTGCGCGGCTACTTCTGGCTGGGCATGCACATCGTCGACTGGCAGGACGCGGCGAAGACCGCGCTGACCGCCGCCGAGGCGGAGGGCGACCTGCGCGCCCAGGCCGCCCTGCACCTCAGCCTCGGCGACTCCCACTACCGGCAGGGCCGGCGCGAGCTGGCCATCGCGCTGTACGAGCCCGCGCTGGCCCTCGCCGAACGGATCGGTTGGGCGCAGTGCGAGGCCGCCGCCACCTGCCAGCTGGGCGTCATGCACCGTGACTCGGGGCGGCTGCGGGACGCCGTCGACTACCTCGAACAGGGTCTGAAGCTGTGCCGCGCGAATGGGTGGCGGTTTGGCGAGGGGGTCACGCTGATCCATCTCGGACGCGCCTACCTGCACATGGGTCGGCTGGAGCGGGCGAGCGAGTGCTGCGCCACGGCGCTGACCATCAACCGCGCGATCGGATCGAGGCTCGGCGAGGCCACCGACCTCGGCTACCTCGGCGAGATCCGGCACGCCCAGGGCCGCCTCGACGAGGCGATGGAGTACCTCACCGAGGCACTGCCGCTTTTCCAGGAGCTGGGCGACCGCACCAACGAGGCGACCACCTTGCGCGTCCTGGCCGCGGTGCGGTGCGACGTCGGCGCCGTCGACGAGGCGGCACGGCTCGGCCAGAGCGCGCTGGCGTTGACCCGCGAGCTCGGCGAGCGCCGGATCGAAGCCGAGATCCTCAACACCCTCGGCGCCCTCGCCCACCGCACCGGCCGGCATGACGACGCGGCGCGACACCACGAACGGGCGCTGGCGCTCGCCCGCGAAACCGGAGACCGGCACCCGGAGGCGCTGGCCCTCGTCGGCCTCGCCGGTGCGTTCCGCGCGCTCGGCCGGCACGACGAGGCTCTCGACCACGCCTCGCGCGCCCTGGCGATCGCCCGCCAGCTCGAGTACGGGCTCGTCGAAGAACAGGCCCAAGCGCTCGTCGACGGGTGACCGCCCTCCCGCGTACCGGCGAGCCGGCACTCGGGAGGGCGACCACGATCAGGTGGCGAAGACCCGCCGCCGCGGGGTCTTCCTAGAGTCCACAGTAGAGGCCTCGCGACGACGTGATCACGACCTCCGACGTGTCGAACAGACCGACCAGGTCCACGTCGACGATGCTGCATCCTTCTGAGACGCGACATCCCGATCTTCCTCCTCAGTGGACGGACAGACTCTCAGCATCCGCGCGGAGGTTCACGAAACCGAATCATGCCGAACCTGTGAACGCCGCCGCCTACCGTGCGAGAAAGCGGAGGGCCCGGCCGGCTGCGCTCAGCCGGCCGGGCCCGTCAACGCGACAATCCGCGTCGGCGGTGGTCACCAGGTCAGTGGGAGGGTGGCGATGAAGGTGCCGAGCTGGTTGGCGATGACCTGGTGGTCCTGGCGCGACGGGTGCCAGTGGCAGCCGAGCAGGTCCAGGCCGGACTCGCCGTACGAGAAGTGGCGCACCCGGCTGTCGCCCTGGGTGTTGCGCTCGCGGACGACCTGCTGGGTGGCGTCGCTGAACGCGGTGGTGTTGCTCATGTAGGCGGAGACCACGACGATCACGGCGTTGGCGCCGTACCGGGCCCGTAGCTTGTCGATGAAGCCGTGGTACGCGGTGCGGTACGCGGCGATCAGGCTGTCCGGCGTCCACGGCTCGCCGGAGTTGATGGCGGTGGAGAAGTCGTTGATGCCGAGGCCTACCACGACGAGCTGTGGCCGCCAGCTGGCCGGCACGGGCCAGACGTCGCCGTCGACGGCGAGCAGCGCGCGGTCGTAGTAGGTGCGGTAGCTGGTCCCCGGTTCGCCGCCGTTGTAGTTGCGGACCATGCCGCGGCCGGAGAAGGCGTTGAGCTGGTAGTCGGCGTTGAGGCGTTTGGCGGTGATGGCGCCGAAGGTCTGGTCGGCGTTGGTGGTGCGGTTGACCTGGTCGCCGGTGCAGTCGCGGGTGGTCGACATGTTGCCGTAGCCGGCCGTGTGCGAGTCGCCGATGAACTCGATCTGCCGGGTACGCGCGGCGGGCTTGGCCAGGACCGCGCCGCCGGGTGCCGCGACGAAGCCGCCGAACGCGCTGGTGGCCCACGGGCTCTCGCCGCGCTTGACCAGGCGCACGGAGTGTTCGGTGTTGCCGAGGCCGTTGACCCAATGGGTGCCCTGGGCGGGGGTCACGAGCGTCGCGGCGGTCGCGCCGTCGACCTGGATCTCGTAGTCGCTGTTGGGGTCGTTGAGCACGACGCCGACACCGGTGCCGCGGACCCGACCCTCGAAGTAGACGCCCGGCCAACTGAACTGCGCGGTGTCGCCGGCCACCTTGACCCGGCCCGCCGTGTGCACCGAGGCGAGGCCGGTGGGAGGCGCGGTCGTCGGCGGCGCGCTCGTCGGCGGTGCCGAGGTCGGCGCGGAGGCGGTGGGGGTGACCGGGCCGTTGCAGGTCACGCCGTTGACCGTGAAGCCGGTGGCGAGCGGGTTGGTGGACGTCCAGGCGCCGATGAAGCCGATCGAGACCGTCGCGTTGGTGGCCAGGTTGCCGTTCCAGGACATGCTGGCGGCCGTGACGTGGCCGCCGGACTGGGTCCAGGTCGCGTTCCAGCCCTGGGTGAGCCGCTGACCGGCGGCCGGGAAGTCGAAGCCGAGCGTCCAACCGGCGAGCGGGTCGCCGAGGTTGGTGATCTTGACGTCACCCTGGAACCCGCCCTGCCACTGGCTGGTCACCGAGTAGTTCACCCGGCAGCCCGCGGCCGCGGCGGACGCGCTCGGCAGCACGGCCGCCGCGAGCCCGACCGCCACCGTGCCGGCCGCCAAGGCGGCGATGGAGCGCTTCATCCCGTCTCCTCGCATTGAAGATCTTTGCTGGAAGCGCTCCCAGTTTCACCGTTCGTGTTAACGCCTGTCAATGCGCTGAGTCGAGACCCACTCGCAGCGCCGTGGCGACCTCACCCGCGGCGGCGAGCTGCTCCGGTGTGAGCGCGTCGACGAAAAGCTCGCGAACGGCGCGCAGATGCGGATAGGTCGCGGCCCGGAACGCCTCACCGCCGGCCGGGTTGAGCACCACCTCCGCTCCCCTGCTGTCGGTGACGCAGTCTTCGCGGCGGATGAGCCCGCGCCGCTCCATCCGGCCGAGGTGGTGGGACAGGCGGCTGCGCTCCCAGCCGATGGCCGCCGCCAGGTCGGAGGAGCGCATCCGCGTGCCCGGCGCCTCGCTGAGCGCGAGCATCACCGCGTAGTCGCCGGGCGACAGCGAGGTCTCGCTCTGTAGCCGGGACGCTATCTCCGACCGCAGCGTCTCGGCGGTCTCGATGAACTCTCGCCAGACGCGCAGCTGCTCCTTCGTCGGCAGCTGGCGTCCCCTCCGGCGGGGTGTGTCCTGCGCCATGGGTCCTCCTTGTTGACGCGTCAACCACATGATACATAATTGACGTGTCATCTACTTGCGAGGAGCTTCTCATGTCCGACCTGGAGTTCGGCCTCGACACCTTCGGCGACGTGCCGGAGGACGACGCCGGCACCCTGCTGTCGCACGCCGCCGCGATCCGCCAGGTCGTCGACGAGGCGGTGCTGGCCGACGAGCTCGGCGTCGACGTCATCGCGCTGGGCGAGCACCACCGGCCGGAGTACTCGATCTCCACCCCGGAGACCGTGCTGGCCGGGATCGCCACCCGCACCGAGCGGATCCGGCTCGCGTCCGGCGTCACCGTGCTCAGCTCGGACGACCCGGTCCGGGTGTTCCAGCGCTTCGCCACAGTGGACGCGCTGTCCCGTGGCCGCGCCGAGGTCATCCTCGGGCGCGGCTCGTTCACCGAGTCGTTCCCGCTGTTCGGGTACGACCTGCGCGACTACGACAAGCTGTTCGAGGAGAAGATCGAGCTCTTCGTGAAGCTGCTGGACGAGAAGCCGGTCACCTGGAGCGGCACCGTGCGCCCCGCGCTCGACGCCGCCGACGTCTTCCCCAAGACGGAGTCGGGGCGGCTGAGCACGTGGGTGGGCGTCGGCGGCTCGCCGCAGTCGGTCATCCGCACCGCCCACTATGGACTGCCGCTCATGCTCGCCATCATCGGTGGCCCGCCCAAGCGCTTCGCCGGATACGTCGACCTGTACCGGCGCGCCGCCGAGCAGTTCGGCACCACCGCGCACCCGGTCGGCATGCACTCCCCCGGCTTCGTCGCCGACACCGACGAGGAGGCCAAGGAGGTGTTCTGGCCGCGCTACCGGGTCATCCGCGACCGCATCGGACGCCTGCGCGGCTGGCCGCCGGTCCGCCGCGAGGAGTTCGACGCGGACGTCGAGCACGGCTCCCTCTACATAGGATCGCCCGACACCGTGGCCCGCAGGATCGCCCGCACCGTCAAGGATCTCGGCGTCGGCCGGTTCGACCTCATCTACACCGCGGGAACGCAGCCGGCCGGCGCCCGCATGCGCGCCGTCGAGCTCTACGGCGGCAAGGTGATCCCGATGGTCCGCGACATCCTTGGCGGATGACGTGACGACCATCGGCATCCTCGGCGCCGGCAAGATGGGCACGGTGTTGGCCAGGCTCGCGCTGGCGGCCGGCTACCGGGTGCTGGTAGCCGGCTCCGGCGACCCGGCGAAGATCGCCCTCACCGTCGAGGTGCTCACGCCCGGCGCGGTCGCCACCACGGCCGCCGACGCCGCGGCGCGCGCGGACATCGTCGTGCTCGCTCTGCCGCTCGGCAAGTACCGGGGCCTTCCCGTGGAGGCGTTGCGCGGCAAGCTCGTCCTCGACGCCATGAACTACTGGTGGGAGGTCGACGGCATCCGCGACGACCTCACCGACCCGCGTACCTCGTCGAGCGAGACGGTCCAGGCGTTCCTGCGCGGCGCACGCGTGGTCAAGGCGTTCAACCACGTCGGCTACCACGACGTCGAGGACAAGGCCCGCCCCGCGGGACAGCCGGGGCGCGTGGCCGTCGCGATCGCCGGCGACGACCCGGACGACCTCGCCACGGTCGCCGACCTCGTCGACAGGTTCGGCTTCGACCCGGTCGTCGCCGGCCCGCTTTCCGCGGGCGTCCGATTCGAACCGGGTACCGAGCTGTTCGGCGCCGACGTGGACGCCGAGGAGGTGCGCGCCCGGCTCGACCGCTTCCCGAGCTCCGCGCGCGGGCGGACCGTCGTCCGCGCCCGCATGTCGCCTATCTCACGCCGCGCCACATGATCCGCCGGGCGTAGGCTCGGATCGGCGTAGTTGATACGTCAACTTCAATGGACGGAAGGGGCCACGACCATGGCTACCGTCAGGTTCGAAAAGGCCACCCGGGTGTACCCGGGCACCACCCGGCCGGCCGTCGACGCGCTCGACCTGGACATCGCGGATGGCGAGTTTCTTGTGCTGGTGGGTCCGTCCGGCTCCGGCAAGTCGACCGCGCTCCGGATGCTCGCCGGGCTGGAAGACGTCGACGAGGGCGCCATCTTCATCGACGACCGCGACGTCACCAACCTGCCACCCAAAGATCGGGACATCGCCATGGTGTTCCAGAACTACGCCCTCTACCCGCACATGACGGTGTACGAGAACATGGCGTTCGCGCTCAAGCTCCGCCACACGCCCAAGCACGAGATCGCGGAGCGGGTGAAGAAGGCCGCGGCGCTGCTCCAGCTGGAGGAGTACCTGGACCGCAAGCCCAAGGCGCTCTCCGGCGGCCAGCGCCAGCGGGTGGCGATGGGACGAGCGATCGTGCGGCAGCCGCAGGTCTTCCTGATGGACGAGCCACTGTCCAACTTGGACGCCAAGCTGCGCGTGCAGACCCGCACGCAGATCGCGACGCTCCAAGCCGACCTCGGCATCACCACTGTGTACGTCACGCACGACCAGGTCGAGGCGATGACCATGGGACACCGGGTGGCTGTGCTGGACGGCGGCGTGCTCCAGCAGGTCGACACCCCGCGGGCGCTGTACGACCGGCCGGTCAACGTGTTCGTCGCCGGGTTCATCGGCTCGCCGGCCATGAACATCAAGGCGGTGCCGCTGACCGACGAAGGTGGCGTGTTCGGCGGCATGGTGGTGCCGCTGACCGCCGAGCAGGTCGCCGCCGCCCGCGCCGACGGGGCCGCGCACGTGCGGGTCGGGTTCCGGCCGGAACACACCGAGCTGGTCGGCGCCGACGACGGCGGCATGCCGATCAAGGTGGAGCTCGTCGAGGAGCTCGGCTCGGATGCATACGTATACGGCACCGTGGCGCTCGAGGGACACGACGAGCGGTTCGTGGTCCGGGTCGAGCCGCGACGGGCACCGCAGATGGGCGAGGTCGTCTACGTCAAGCCTCGCGTCGGCTCACACCACGCTTTCCACGCCACCACCGGCGAACGGCTGTAACTAAAGACCTTTCACCGAAACCCCCGGCCGTCCACTGCCAGCTCCGCGAGACAAGCCCCGCCGGGGTCTTCGCGAGCCCTACCTCCCGCGATCCTGACGCAGGGTAGCCACCCAAAGGGGGCCAGACTCGAGATCTAGGAGACTTAGGGCTGAAATAGCGCCCCAACTCTCCTAGATCTCGAACGTCGCGCCGCGCACACCGCCGCAGCGGTTACCCGCCGCGACGAAACCCCTGTTGCTTTCCGGATCGCCGATCCGGGAATAGACATTGTGGACAAACGTCGACCACCGGCGCGACCAACAGCGGACGGGTGAGGCCGCGGGAGCAACGGCACGGACCACGACGCACATCGCCGTAGCTCAAACCTCTGTCTAAATAGGGCCGAAGCCACCCTGACCCCGAAAGGTCTCCAGAGCCTTGAGGACCGCTCGAAACGGGTATCCCGGATTCGCGTCAGCCGCGGACCGCCGCTCCCGCCGGAGACCGCTGCGGCCGGCGGCTCGCAGCACTCGCCGAAACCCCCGCCCTCCGCTGCCACGCCCGCGCGGCAAGCCCTAGTGAGGACACGACTGGTGGAAGCCTTCACGGACCGGCTGCGGCTGGTCCGTCGGGAAGGCTGTCGACTAAACGGCGCAAGGGCCCGGCGCAGCCGCCGGGGTAAGCGTGACCAGCGGCGGACGGGTGAGGCCGCGGGAGCAACGGCACGGACCACGACGGGCATCGCGGTAGCTCACATCTTTTGTCCAAAGAGGGATCCAGAGGCCAGAGCAACCCCGACTCCGAAAGCTCTCTAGTGCGTCGGCCGGCTTCGCCGGCTCGGGTGAGCGTTGGTGGCCACCGCGCTAAAGACCGGCCTGGACCCGCACGGTCTGGATGGCCTCCGCGATCTCCGCGTCGGTCAGCTCGACCCCGGGCCCGGGCCGCACCACCCAGCGCACCTCGCCTTCACCGCCGGCCGGCCGCCGCGCCGTCAGCCACCCGACCCGCACGAGCGTGGTCGCCCTGATCCGCTCGCGCGCGAGGTCGAGCAGCCGGCGGGCGCCCGGCGAGCGCAGCACCAGGTCGGGCGCCGCCGCCAGGCTTACCAGGTGGAGCTCGCCGCGGTCGGCGTCCCAGTCGGCCCGCTCGACCTCGTCCCAGCCGAGCCGGTGCCAGGCCGCGAACCCGCGATCGAGGTCCTGGTAGTGGACCGCGCCGGCGGTGGCGACCACCCGCCGCCTGGTCCCGGCGTCGCGCTCGCTCAACAGCACCCGCTCGCCCTTGGACAGCGCGGGACGCCGCCGACCGGCGGCTGCCGTGGTCACGCCCCACAGCCGGATGGAGGGCAGGTACGCGCGCATCGTCAGAGAACCCATGGTGACCTCCACCGAGAGGTGTTTGATGCTTCAACTACCTGGCGTCAACTCCGCCGCGTCCGTACGCATTCCCCCACTGCGGTTCAGTGGCCGGTTCCGTGGTGAACACGGATGTGGATCCGCGCCGCCCGACGAGAAGCTGATCTCATCAGCCACTCGTTAGGAGACAAGCCATGCACTCGCTCGCGGATGTCAGCGTGAACCCCGTCGCCGTCGAGAACCAGCGGCGTGAGCTGCGGTTGACCCTCAACGGCGTACTCTGGGCGCTCCAGATCCTCTGGGGCTTCTTCTTCGCCGGCAGCGGCTTCGGCAAGGTACTGCTCTACGACGCGGTCCTGTACGCGGAAGCGCCTCGGGCCGCCGCCTGGTACGCCGCGGTGCCGCAGCCGCTCATCGTCCTCATCGGGGTCTGCGAGGTGCTCGGCGGCATCGGCCTGATCCTGCCGGCCATCACCAGGGTCAAGCCGAAGCTGGCTCCGCTCGCCGCCGCCGGTCTGGCGCTGACGATGGTCCTGGCCGCCGGCTTCCACATCACGCGCGGCGAGTACGCGCTGGTGCCGGCGAACCTCGTCCTGGGAGCGGTCGCCGCGTTCATCGCGGTGGGACGGTCTGGCCACCGGCCCATCGCGCCGGCGCCGCCCACGACCCGGCGCGTGCTCACGTCGCTCGCGGTGCTCGTGGTAATGGTGCTGACCACGATCGTTCCGACCTGGTACACGATGACCCACGCCCAGTTCTGAGCCGTCTCGCTCCACGGCGCCGGCACGTCGATGGTCTCGACGTGCCGGCGGCTTCGCCGGCGCGGATCCCGGCTCAGACGACGTCGTACGTGAGGTGGGTCGCCGTCGTGGTGGCGGTAACGCTCCGCCGCACCAGCGTGCGCGGCGCGCCGCCGGTGAACAGCGGCGTCCCGGCCCCCAGCACGACGGGCGCGAGGTGCAGCGTCAGCACGTCGACAAGTCCAGCCGCGATCGCCGAGCCGATGACGGCGCCACCGCCCATCAGGACGACGTCGAGGTCCTGGCCGCTGGCCGACGACGCCTCCTCCGCACGCCGGCGCGCCACACCGATGGCGTCGGACAGACCGGTGGTGACGAACGTCCAGTCGAGGTTGGTGAGCCGCACCGACTCCGGCGGCGCGCTCGTCACGACGACGAACGCGGGCTTGCCGACCTCGCCGGCGCCGTAGCCGACCTCGTCGTCCCAGCCGCCCGGCCCGTCGACCACATCGAAGAGCCGCCGGCCGAGGACGACCGCGCCCGAACGGGCCGTCGCCTCGCGCAGGACCCGGCGATCGTCGGGGTCGTCGGAGAACGCCCAGGTGTGCAGCGCCTCACCCCCGGTACCCAGACCGTTGTCCGGGCCCGGGTCGGGCCCGGTGACGAAGCCGTCGAGGGAGACCGAGATGTCCGCGATGATTCGAGTCATGTCGGGTAAGACGCGATCCGCCAGGCGGACTCATCGCTCGCGGTGGTCATCTCACCCGCACCGAGAACTCGTTACCGTCGGGATCGGCCAGCCACACGGCGCCGTCCGGACCGGCTGGGAGGCGGGTGGCCCCCAGCGACACCAAGCGGTCGACCTCGGCCTGCTGGTCGTCACCGCCTGCGACGAGGTCGAAGCACTGCCGGTTTTTCCCGACCTTCGGGGCCACGGGCGGGCCTCCCCACGCGACCTTGGTGCCGCCGTGCGGTGACTGGATCGCGGTCTCCTGGTCCTGGTCCCACACCAGGGGCCAGCCCAGCGCCTCGCTCCAGAACAGGCCGACCTGCCGGGTGCCGTCGCAGGCCAGCTCACCGAGCAGCCCGCACCCGGCGAGGAAGGCGTTGCCCGCTTCGATCACGCAGAACTCGTTGCCCTCGGGATCGGCCAGCACGACGTGGCCCTCCTCGGGGAGCTGTCCGACATCGAGGTGGGCGCCGCCGAGCCCCAGCGCCGCCGCCACCTTGTCCTGCTGGTCGGCGTCGGTGTCGCTGGTCAGGTGGAGATGCATACGGTTCGGCCCGGCGTTCTCACCGCGGCTCGGGACGAACCGGAGGCCGAGCTGGGTGTCGTCGCCGGGCAGGAGCGCACCACCGGCGTCCTCGACGACCTCCCGGCCGAGCATGCCGGCCCAGAACTCCGCCAGCCGAGCCGGGTCGTGCGCGTCGAAGGTCACCGCCAGCAGTCGCGAAATCATCACCGCACCGTAGACAAGGGACAGCCAGACGACAAGGAACCGAGCCGGCGCCTGCGGTATCCAGAAAGGCGCGGCCGCGCCCGGGGCTGGTCGCGCCGTGACGCTACCGTCGAGGTCATGGCACAGGTGATCCACGACCGACGTGAGCAGCTACGCCAGATCCGGAGCGGCCTCCTCGACGGCGAGGAGGTCATCGCCGTCTACGACGCGATCGGTGCCGGCACCGGCTTCATCGGCCTCACCACGCGGCGCGTCATCATCCAGGACAAATCGTTCGTGGGCAAACGCGTCGCGATCACCAGCATCCCGTACCAGAAGGTCACGAGCGTGAGCGTCGTGAGCAACAAGTCATGGGGCGGCGAGTTCTTCTCCACCGGCTCCATCGCGATCAACGTGGGCACCCACACGTACGAGGTGGAGTTTCGCGGCGCGCAGAAGGCCCACCACGTACACAACGTGATCCTGCATTACATTTCCTAACAGTGCGTCCAGAACGTGTGCGGCAACGCCTCGAGGTCCGTGGCGGCCGACTCGAAATAGCGCGCGACAAACAACAGTCTGGCCGCAGCCTGGTCCCCTTCGTCGGCCATCCGGCGGATCGCCGCGGCTTGACGGCGGGCCCGCCGCACGATCACCGCTCCGAACGCCGCCCGGTCTCCCTGGTACCCGTACGCGTCCAGCAACAGATGCAGGCGTCGGGACCGGCCTGCGAAGTCGTGGAAGCCCAGCGGCTCGACCGCCTCCGGCGGGCACAGCGGCACCCACCACAACGCGGACAGCGCCAGATCGAACTCCCGTGAGGACGGGCCCGCCGCACCCCAGTCGCAGAAGCCGACCAGCCGGTCACCGTCCACCACCGCGTTGTACGGCGCGGCGTCCTGATGGCCGACGATCAGGCCCGGCCGCACCGCCTCACCGATGAACCACCGCTCCCCCGCCGGCGGCACGAAGCTCGCCGTCGCGTCGTGCAGCCGCCGCAGCCAGCGACCGACCTGGACCAGGATCGACTCCGCGGAGACCCACCGCGGCCACGGAATCCCTTCACCGACCGTGTCGCCGGGCAGATAGGTGACCATCTCCCGGCCCTGGTCGTCGAAGCCGAGCGCCCGCGGAGCGCCGTCGAACCCGACACCCTCCAGGTGTCGCAGCAGCGCGTGCACCGTCGCCGTCGACGGCGCGGCAGGCTTGTGGACCACATCGCCGATCAGCACGGCGCCCGTGGTGTGACCGCCCGACAGCCGCACCTCACCCATCCGTCGTGTCTACGCCAGACGCCCCGACGATCGGAACCGATTTTCCGCCGGGCGCCGCCGCACCTCGGGCTCGGCGGTCACGGCTTGTGGTAGGCGGTCCAGCTGTTTCCGTCGTCGCCCACGTAGTAGTACACCAGGTATACGACACCTTCCCGGCGCTTCGCGGTCAGCTCCGGCCCGTCGCCCTGCGTCTGCCTGCCGCCGAACTCCTCGAAGCGCATCGTCACACCGGACGCCGCCTCGCGGACCGTCTCGATCTCCCAGGTACCGCTGCCGTCGAGCCGGTCGCGCGCGGGGTCGAAACCGTCGGGCACCATGGACGCGAACGCCTCGCGCGGGAGGTCGGCCGCGGAAAACCTGCCGTCCTCGGCGAAGGTGATCGTCCGCGACGCGCCGCTCTGCCAGGTGCCCACCACGTCGGCCGGCTTCAGGACCACCGACTCGCCGTAGTCGGTCAGCGCCTCGCCAAGGCCGCAGGCACCCACAAAGACCACGAGCACCGTGTACAACAGAACCCGCCGCATGGCCGCCCATTATCGCGGGCCCTCGGAGGCGGACGCGACCGCTCAGAGGCGGTCCAGGACAAGCTCGTGGATCGCGTCGAGGAGGTCGTTGTCGCGCTCGGAGTGTGCGGTGACGGTGACCGCGGCGCGGCGGCGCGGGCTGATCACGGCGTACCCGGTCGTCCGACCGAAACCGATGTACGGCATCCGGCACACCCTCCCGATGGACCACGATGCCGTACGTCGAGGCGGCGTTCCCGATCGGCCTCGACGAACTCCCGCAGAAGATCATTTCCCACCCCGGAAGGATACGAGCGCCCACCCTGCGCCTGAGTGGCCGGTCAGCCCATCTGGGACTTGACGTGGTCGATCACCTTCTTGAACTCTTCGGTCGGCGAGAAGTCCACGTACTCGCAATCCTCGAGGGCCTCCGGCACGTGACCGGGGGGCCAGTAGAACGCCTGCCCCTCCTCGTAGATCTGGTCTCCTTCTTTCGTCCGCATCCGCAGCCGGCCCTTGAACAGGTATCCCCAGTGCGGGCATTGACACATGTCATCGGGCAGCCCTTTGACGGCCGGCGTCATGTCGGTGCCCTGCGGGAGCCGGACGAACGCGACGGTCAGGTCGCCGCCGACCTCGCGCATACGCAGTTCCACACCGCCACCCTCGATCGCCAAGGGCGTCTCGTTTCGGGTCATCGCAGTCATGGTTCCTCCACAACCCATCCGCGCGGCAGCCTGGTTCGCGCGGCTACCTTCCACGCTAGGTACGAAGCGGCCGGCGGTCTGAAGATCGCCAAGATTGCCGAGGCCTAAGCTGCGTGGCGTGGACGGTCTGACGGTTCCGGCGGATTTCAGCGGCGTGATCTCGGTGGACCGCGCCGGCGGGCCGTCGTCGCGGCGGGCCTACGGTCTGGCCAACCGGGCGTACGGGGTGCCAAACCGGGACGACACCCGCTTCGCGCTCGCCAGCGGTTCCAAGGGTTTCGTCGCGGTCGCCGTCGCGAGCCTGATCGAGTCGGGCGACCTGCGGCTGGACACGACCGCCCGGTCGATTCTGGGCGTGGACCTGCCGCTCGTCGCCGCCGACGTCACCGTCGAGCAGTTGCTGGCGCACCGGTCGGGCATCGGCGACTACCTCGACGAGGACGGCGACTTCGAGCTCACCGACTACGTCCTGAGCGAGCCGGTGCACCGCCTGGACCGCACCGAAGCGTTCCTGCCCATGCTCGACGGCCGTCCCACGGTGTTTCCGGCCGGCGAGCGGTTCAAGTACTGCAACAGCGGATACCTGGTGCTCGCTCTCGTCCTCGAACGCGTGAGCGGCATGCCCTTCCACGACGTGGTCGCCGCGCGGGTGTTCGGTCCGGGCGGCATGGCCGACACCGCCTACCCGCGCTCCGACGAGCTGCCGCCGAACACCGCTACCGGCTACCTGTACGCCGACGGCTTGCGCAGCAACGTGCTGCACCTACCGGTACGAGGCAACGGCGACGGCGGGGCGTACAGCACGGTGGCGGACATCAGCACGTTCTGGCGCGCGCTGTTCGCCGGCGCGATCGTGTCACCGGCGTCCGTGGCCGACCTGGTCCGCCCGCGCACCGAACGGGCCCACAAGGATTTCGGGTACGGGCTCGGCTTCTGGCTGCGGCCGGACGGGCGCGTGCAGCTCGACGGCCACGACGCCGGGGTGTCGTTCCGCTCTGTCCACGACCCGGACACCGCCACCACCTGGACCGTGGTCTCCAACTGGTCGGGCGGCGCCTGGCCGGTCGCGCGCCAGCTCATCCGGTGACGCGCCGTCAGGTTTGCCGGGTGTGGACGAGGCCGGCGGGCGCTGAGGAGCCGCGGTCACGAAGGACCGGAGCGGGCGAAGCCCGTCTGGTAGGCCAGGACGACGAGCTGGGCGCGGTCGCGCGCGCCCAGCTTGGCCATGATCCGGTTGACGTGCGTCTTCGCGGTCAGCGGGGAGACGTAGAGGCGTTCGGCGATGGCGTCGTTGGAGAGTCCGGCGGCGACGAGGGTGAGCACCTCGCGCTCGCGTTCGGTCAGGGCGGCCAGCTCGGCGGGTGCGGCGCCGGTGGTGGGTTCAGGGCTGGCGAGGTACCGGGCGATGAGGGCTTTGGTGGCTTTCGGCGACAGCAGCGCCTCGCCGCCGGCGACGACCCGGATCGCGTCGAGCAGGTCGGCCGGCTCGACACCTTTGCCGAGAAAGCCGCTGGCCCCGCCGCGCAGGGCTTGGAAGACGTACTCGTCGGCCTCGAACGTGGTCAGGATCAGCACCCGTACCCCGGCCAGGGCGTCGTCGGCGGTGATGGCCCGGGTCGCGGCGAGGCCGTCCAGGTCGGGCATGCGGATGTCCATCAGGATGACGTCGGCGCGGGTTTCGCGGGCCAGCCGCACCGCCTCGTGCCCGTTCGTCGCCTCGCCCACGACGTCGAGGTCGGGCGCGTTCTGGATCAGCATGCGGAAGCCGGCCCGGATGAGGGCCTGGTCGTCGGCGAGCAGGACGCGGATGGTCATCCGGCGGTCTCCATCACGGCGACGTGGCCGTCGGTCGGCAGGTCGGGCAGGGGCAGCCGGGCCTCGAGGCGGAAGGTGCCGTCCGGGTCGAGCCCGGCGTCCAGGGTGCCACCGACGGCGTGGGCGCGTTCGCGCATGCCGGTCAGCCCGTTTCCGGTGCCGGCGGCCGCGGACGGGCGGCTGCTCACGGCGTTGCGAATCTCGATGCGCAGCGCGTCCGGCCGGTAGTCGACCAGCAGCCGGGCCCCGCCCGCGCCGTGTTTCTGGGCGTTGGTCAGCCCTTCCTGGATGATCCGGTACGCGGCGATGTCGACGGCGATCGGCACCGGCCGCGGCTGGCCGGCCTGCCGGTGCTGGACCCGCAGCCCGGCGGCGGTCAGCGACTCCACGAGGTGCCCGAGGCGGGAAAGGCCCGGGACGGGCTCGGTGGGTTGCGCCTCGTCCCCGGACTGGCGCAGCACGTACAGCAGGGAGCCCAGCTCGTCCAGGACCGTGCGGCCGGCCTCACGGATGTGGCCGAGCGCCTCGTCGGCCTGGTCGGGCTGGCTGCGCAGGACGTGGCTGGCAACACCGGCCTGGATGTTGATCAAGGCGATGTGGTGCGCGATCACGTCGTGCAGCTCCCGGGCGATGCGCAGTCGCTCCTCGGCGACCCGGCGGCGGGCCTCCTCCTCCTTGGTCGCCTCCGCACGGATCGCCCGCTCCTCGGTCGCGGCGAGGTAGTCGCGCCAGGTGCGGACGGTGCCGCCGATGGCGGCCGCCATGCCGGTCCAGGCGATCGCACCCAGGCTCTCGGGGTCGGTGAGCGAACCGATCGTGACGGCGTTGATCGCGTACAGGCTGACGGCGGCGACGAGCGCGGCGACGAGCGCGACCCGCCGGCTGGCGGTCCGGGTGACGGTGTAGACCGCGATGATCGCGGTGACCTCGAGTATCGGCGTCCGGTCGCCGGACGCGGCGGTGACCGCGATCTCACCGAGGATCGCGAGCGCCAGCACGGCCAGCGGCGCCCGGCGCCGGGCCAGCAGGAGTACGAACGCGAACACCGCGGCCACCGCGTCGGCGCCGGTCGGCTGGCGGTCGTCGGGGCCGAAGCCGAGCACGAACGGCAGCGCGCCAACCCCCGCCACCAGGGTGGCGAGGGCGGCGTCGAGCAGGTGTGGGTGCTTGCGGTTCAACCGCCGCAGCCACGCCAGGCCGATCATGTGTTCACCGTACTGTCACGCGTCGCGGCGCCGGAGCAGGACGGCGGCGCCGGCCAGGAGTACCACCACGTAGCCGGCGAAGACCGCCAACCCGGGCCAGGCCGACAGCGACGGGCTTGCCGCCTCCACGGCCATGAACGACCCGGCGGCGTTCGAGGGCAGGTAGGGCGAGATGGCGTCGTTCCAGCTGGCCGGCAGGAGCTGGATGAGAATGGGCGCCACGAACAGCGCGCCGACCACGGTCGTGATCGCGCCGGCGGTGTTGCGCAGCAGCGCGCCCACGGCCAGACCGATCAGCCCGGCACCGGTCAGGTAGACCGCCGCGCCGACGACCGCGCGGAACACCCCGGGATCGGCGAGCGTGACGCTGTCGAAGCCGCGGGAGGAGAGGATCGCCTGGCCGGCCAGGAAAGCCACCATCGACGTGGCGAACATCAGCACGAAGCTCACCGCGGCGAAGACGATCGCCTTGGCCCACAGCACCGGCAGGCGGGCCGGTACCGCCGCCAGCGTTGCCCGGATCATCCCGGAGGCGTACTCGCTGGTGCTCATGAGCACGCCCAGTGCCGCGATGGAGAGCGCGGCGAGCATCACCCCGTTGAGGCTGATCGCGGCCGGGTCGCTGAAGTCGTCCTGGCCGGGACCGTCGTCCGCGGCGCTGATGACGCTGGTGATGAGCGTCCCGATCCCGATCGTGAGCAGCGCCGTGATCGCCAACGTGTAGATCGTGGAACGCAGCGACCAGAACTTGATCCACTCCATGCGGACTACCCGCGGCGGTGTGACCCGCAGGTCGGTGGTGGTCATCAGTTCGTCCTTCCGGCGCTGGCCAGCGCGTCGGTGCTGGCGTGGTACTCGACGGAGTCGCGGGTGAGCTCCATGAACGCCTCCTCCAGCGAGGCCTCCCGCGGCGACAGCTCGTGCAGGACCACGCCGGCGGCGGCCGCGCGCTCACCGATCTCCGCGGCGTCCAGCCCGGTGACCTCAAGGACGCCTGGTTCAGCGTTGGTGACCGTGACGCCGTCGCCCAGCAGCACGCCGCGCAGGCTCGCGGCCTGCGGCGAACGCACCCGGACGCTGCGGCTGGACGCTTGGCCGATGAAGTCGGCGATCGGCCCGGCGGACAGCAGCCGCCCCCGGCCGATCACGATGAGGTCCTCGGCGATCAGCGCCATCTCGCTCATCAGGTGTGAGGAGACGAAGACCGTCCGGCCCTGCCCGGCCAGGCTCTTGAGCAGGTTGCGGATCCACAGCACGCCCTCGGGGTCCAGCCCGTTGACCGGCTCGTCCAGCATGACGATCCGCGGGTCGCCGAGCAGCGCCGAGGCGATGCCCAGCCGCTGCCCCATGCCGAGCGAGAAGCCGCCGGCCCGCTTGCGGGCCACGTCGGTCAGCCCGACCATGTCGATGACGTCGAGCACCCGGCTCTTGCCGATGCCGTTGCTCGCCGCCAGGGCCAGCAGATGGTGGTACGCCGAGCGCCCCGGGTGGATCGCCTTCGCCTCCAGCAGCGCCCCGATCTCCCGCAGCGGCGCCTTCAGCTGCGCGTACTGGCGGCCGTTGACCCGCACCTGACCCGCCGTGGGCCGGTCCAGGCCCATGATCACACGCATCGTCGTCGACTTGCCCGCCCCGTTGGGGCCGAGAAAGCCGGTGACCACGCCCGGCCGTACGGCGAAGCTCAACGAGTCGACCGCGAGCTTCTCGCCGTACCGTTTGCTGAGCTCGTTCACCTCGATCATGTGCCACCCTCCAGCTGTCTCACTCGATGTGGCTCAAGATTCGTCGCAAGATCGGGCGGCGGCATCGTCCAGCCGCAGACACTCCGGCGTACTGCGATCGCGGTACACCCCCTACGGGTGGGGGTTCCGATTCAGTAGTCAGCTGCCATCAGCCGCAGGACGACAGGCACGGGTCGTCACGGAGATCGTGATGTCTTCCGACACTTCAGATGGAGACGTCCTGTGGCAACGTTATTGGCTCGGCTCGGCCGGTTCGCTTTCAGGCGCCGCGGCCCGGTGGTGCTCGTGTGGCTGGCCATCCTGGCCGGCACTCTCTTCGCCGGCCTGACGGCGGCGGCAGCGCCCGACGACGACTTCTCGGTGCCGGGCATCGAGTCGCAGACCGCCTTCGACCTGATGCGGCAGCGGTTCCCCGGCCTCACCGCCGACGCCGGCGACGCGACCGTCGTGTTCGTGGCCCCGGCGGGCGCGACGGTGACCTCGGCGCCGTACAAGTCGGCGATCGAGTCGGCCGTCCGGCAGCTCGCCGGCGGCGGTCAGGTCGCCATGGTGGACGACCCGTTCCAGGCCGGCGCGGTCAGCGGCGACGGATCGGCGGCGTACGCGAGCATCAGGTTCGCCGTGAAGGCCAGCGCGGTCACCGACGCCAGCGTCGCGGAGATCGAAGCCGCCGCCGATGCCGCGAGGAAGGCGGGGCTGACCGTCGAGGCCGGCGGCAGCGCGATGGAGCCCGGTGGCGGTGGTGGCGTCGCGGAGATCATCGCCATCGGTCTCGCCGCGGTGATCCTGCTGATCACGTTCGGCTCGCTTGTCGCAGCGGGGCTGCCGCTGCTGACCGCGCTGCTCGGGGTCGCGGTGAGCATGATGTCGATCCTCGCGGTCGGCAACGCGCTCGGCCTGTCCGCCACCACCGGCACGATGGCGCTGATGCTGGGTCTCGCCGTGGGGATCGACTACGCCCTGTTCGTGGTCTCCCGATACCGCGAGGAGCGGGCCCGCGGCCTTTCCGCCATCGACGCGGTCTCCCTCGCGGTGGGCACCGCCGGCTCCGCCGTGGCGTTCGCCGGCCTGACCGTGGTGATCGCGCTGGCCGGCATGGCGGTGATCGGCATCCCGATGCTGACCAAGATGGGGCTGGCCGCGGTCGCCGCGGTGGTGGTGGCCGTCCTTGTCGCGCTGACCCTGGTACCGGCGGTGCTCGGGTTCGTGCCCGACAAGGTGCTGTCCCGCTCCGCCCGCCGCGGTCAGGTGGCCGCCGGCGACAAGGCTCCGGGTCGCGGCGGCACCCGGTGGGCGCGGCTTGTGCTTCGCCGGCCGATCGCCGTCCTGGGCCTGGGTGTGGCGTTGCTCGGCGCGCTCGCGATCCCCGCCGCGTCGCTGGAGCTGGGTATGCCGGGGGACGAGTCCAGGCCGACCTCGACGACGCAGCGTCGGGCCTACGACGCGCTGGCCAAGGCGTTCGGCCCCGGCTTCAACGGCCCACTGATGATCGTGGTCGATGCCAAGGGCGCGGCCGACCGGGAGAAGGCGGTCGAGTCCATCGCCGGCGGGATGGCCGGGACGAGCGGGGTGGTGTCGGTCTCCCCACCGATCTTCAACGACGCCAAGGACACCGCGCTCTTCCAGGTCGTCCCCTCCACCAGCCCCACCGACGAGGCGACCAAGGACCTGGTCCGCGACCTGCGCGACGCGCGAGCCGAGCTCACCGGCGGTACGGGTGCGACGTTCAAGGTCACCGGGACGACGGCGGTCAACATCGACCTGGCCGGCAAGCTCCAGGACGCGCTGCTGCCCTACCTGGCCACGGTGGTCGGGCTCGCCGTGTTGCTGTTGCTGCTGGTGTTCCGCTCGATCCTGATCCCGGTCAAGGCGGCTCTCGGTTTCCTGCTGTCGGCGGTGGCCGCGCTGGGGGCGATGGTGCTGGTGTTCCAGGAGGGGTTCGCCGCCGGCCTGCTGGGGGTCGAGCAGACCGGTCCGATCATGAGCGCGGTGCCGATCTTCATGATCGGGATCGTGTTCGGGCTGGCCATGGACTACCAGGTGTTCCTCGTGTCGCGGATGCGCGAGGACTACGTCCAGGGCGAAAAGCCGCGCGGGGCGATCGAAGCCGGTTTCCGGCACAGCGCGCGTGTCGTCGTCGCGGCCGCTCTGATCATGATGGCCGTCTTCGCCGGGTTCATCGCCGAGCACGACGCCTTCATCAAGATGATCGGCTTCAGCCTCGCCGCCGCGGTGTTCCTGGACGCGTTCGTGGTCCGGATGGCCATCGTCCCGGCGGTCATGGCGCTCCTCGACCGCCGCGCCTGGTGGCTGCCGGGTTGGCTTGACAGGATCCTGCCGAGGGTCGACGTCGAGGGCGCGAGCCTGAGCCGCGATCCGCTGGGCGCGCCGGACCGCGAGCTGGTCCGTTCGGGAAACAATTGACGCCAGCACAGCGGCGCACAGGAGGAGCACCATGGCCAGCCTGGAGGAGTACGTCGAGCGGTACCCGCGGCTGACCGACGTGGTCATCGTGGTCGCCCTGCTCGGTGGCGCGGTGATCGGGGCAAACCTCTTCGGGCCGGGCGAGAGCCGTCCGCAGGGTGTCTGGATCGCCGAGGTGGCGACGGGGATCGCCTGCCTGGCGCTCTTCAAGGCACGCGAGCGCCCGCGGATCACGGTCGTGGTGGCCACCGTCTGCGCCGTCGTCACGGGCGGACTCGGTTTTGTCCTCTCCCCGCTCCTGCTCGCCCCGCTGATGGTCGCGCTGTACTGGCTGGCCGCCGCGACCGACTCCCGGACGACCTGGGCCTACGGCGGCGTCGCGACCACGCTCGTGGTCGCCGCCGCCGTAGGCGTCACCCTCGACAAGATGGTGGCGCTGCGCGCGATCGGGCCCGCGCTGTGGCTGTTGCTGCCGCTGGCGATGGGCAGCCGGAGCCGGCTGCGACACGCCTGGCTCGAGGCCGTACAGGCCCGCGCCGAGCACGCCGAGCGGACCCGCGAGGAGGAGGCGCGGCTGCGGGTCACCGAGGAGCGGATGCGCATCGCGCGCGACCTGCACGACGTCGTGGCACACCACATGGCCGTGGCCAACGCCCAGGCCGGCACGGCCGCCCACCTGCTGGAGTCCAATCCGCAGCTCACCAAGAAGATCCTTACCGACCTCAAAGCCACCACCTCCTCGGTCATGCTCGAGCTGCGCGACACCGTCGGCGTCCTGCGCAAGACCGGCGCCGGCGCGGACACCCTCGAACCCGCGCCGGGGCTCGCCCAACTCCCCACCCTGCTGGAGTCGTGCCGATCCGCGGGCCTGGCGGTCGACGTCGCCGTCGAGGGAGAGCCCCGGGATCTGCCGCCCGGGGTGGATCTGACCGCCTACCGCATCATCCAGGAGGCGCTGACCAACGCCACCAAGTACTCCGCGTCGGCGACCGCCTCGGTGTGCCTTCGGTACAGCGGCACCAAGCTCACCATCACGGTGACCAACGACCGGCGCGCCGACGACCAACCAAGGCGCGGCTCCCCCGGCTACGGCATCATCGGGATGCGCGAACGCGCCCACGCGGTCGGCGGCGACCTGCGGGTCAGCGACAGCGGCGACGCCGCCTTCGAGGTCGTCACCGCCCTGCCGCTGCATCCGCACGCGCCCGCACCCCAGGCCGCGCCGTGACGATCCGCGTCCTGCTCGCCGACGACCAGGCGCTGCTGCGCGGGACGTTCCAGCTGCTGATCGACTCGTGCGACGACCTCGAAGTCGTCGCCGAGGCCGCCGACGGCGCCCAGGCCGTCGACCTCGCCCGCAGACACCACCCCGACGTCATCGTGATGGACGTGCGGATGCCCGGCACGGACGGACTGACCGCCACCGAGACCATCTGCGCCGACCCCGCTCTGGCCGGCACCCGGGTACTCATCCTCACCACCTTCGAAAACGACGAGCACGTCGCCCGCGCCCTCCGCGCCGGCGCCAGCGGCTTCCTCGGCAAGTACGTCACCACCGACGCCCTACTCGAAGCCATCCGCGTCGTCGCCGCCGGTGAAAGCCTGCTCTCCCCCGGCGCCACCAAGGCCCTCATCGCCCAGTTCCTCGCCACCCCACCACCCGGCACCGCCGCCCTGCCGCCCACCACGCCGGGGATCCGCGAACTGACCAACCGCGAGCTGGAGGCCATGAAGCTTGCGGCCGACGGCAAGTCGAACGACGAGATCGCCCGGGAGCTCCACCTCAGCGTGCTCACCGTGCGCACCCACATCCAGCGAGCCATGTCGAAGGTCGGCGCCCGCGACCGCGCCCAACTCGTCGTCCTGGCCTACAAGAACGGCCTCGTCACACCGGACCCAGGCACGATCTAAAGCTTGATCTGCCCACGTCCGCGCCAGTTGCGGACCGCATGCTCCCGCGGGCACCGCTCCGGCCGGCGGCGAGCTGGCGCTCGCCGAAACCCCCGGCCTCCGCTGCCGGGCCCGCGCGGCAAGCCCGACGCACCCGCGTCCTGCGGCACTGCTTGGCCCGGCCGCGCAGCGCATACGACGGCATACGGCACGGCTCCCACCGCAACCACCCACCGACAAAGCAAACAAGCCGGGGACGGCCCCGCCGGAGCCCGAGGCCCGCGCCGGAGGCGCCGAACCAACCGCAACCACGCACGCGGCCGCCACCTGGGCGCACGAACGGGGCAGCTCGACAGCAACTGGTGCGCGACCAACAGCGGACGGGTGAGGCCGCGGGAGCAGCGGTCTGGACCACGACGGACATCGCGGTAGCTCGAATCTTCTTTCGGCCCAAGGTTTTGAGGCCACGGAGGCAGCGCCCCCTGACTCCGGGAGCTCGCCGTCAGCCCTTGAACGCGCCTTCCATGATCCCCTGCACCAGGCGGCGGCCGACGAAGACGAACAGCACCAGCAGCGGCAGCGTGGCCAGGAACGAGCCGGACATGGCCAGGCCCAGGTCGATGTCCCGGCTGCTCTGAAGCGCCTTGATGGCGATCTGGACGGTGTATCTGTCCGGTGACTTCAGCACGATGAACGGCCACAGGAAGTCGTTCCAGGCGGTGACGAACCCGAACAGTCCCAGGACGAACGCCGCCGGGCGGACCAGTGGGAAGGCGATACGCCAGAAGATCTGCCAGGTGGTCGCGCCGTCCACGCGGGCGGCGTGCATCAGCTCGTCGTCGATGGTGCTGGCGATGTGCTGACGCATCCAGAAGATGCCGAACGCGCTCGCCAGCCCGGGGACGATCACCGCCTGCAGGGTGTCCACCCAGTTGAGCTGCGACATGATCAGGTACTGCGGGACGATGGAGAGCTGGGCCGGCACGGTCATGGTCAGCACGACGATGAGGAACAGCGTGTTGCGGCCGGGGAAGTGCAGCTTGGCGAAGGCGAAGCCGGCCAGCGCGCACAGCACCGCCTGGCCCACACCGATCGCGGTGGAGATGAAGAGGCTGTTGAGGAGCGCTTGCACGAACGGCACGATGTCGAAGACCAGGCGCGCCAGGTGCAGGAAGTTGCCGCCGGGCACGATGTGCGGTGGAAGGCTGTGCGCGGTGGCCGAGTCCGTCGTGGCCACCACGAACATCCAGTAGAGCGGAAACACGCTGAGGAACACCATGGCGCAGAGCGCCGCGTACACGGCGACGGGGAGCCGGTTGATCTTGCGCCGACCGCGCTTTGCCCGCCCGGTGGTGGAGGATGCGGTGTTCATGGACGCTCCGAGCGAATGCGGGTGACCAGCAGATAGTTGATCGCGGCGATGATCACGACCACGACGAAGAGCGCGACGCCGATGGCAGCGCCGTAACCGAAGTGGAACCGGGTGAAAGCCTGCTCGTAGAGGAACAGGGTGAGGGTCTGGCACTGCCGTGCCGCTCCACAGGTCTCTTGATTTACCGGGCTGAGCAGCAGCGGCTCGGTGAAGATCTGCAGCCCGCCGATCGTCGACGTGACGACGGTGAACACGATGATCGGCCGCAGCGCGGGGATGGTGATGTGGCGAAACTGCTTCCAGCTGTTGGCGCCGTCCACGGCGGCGGCCTCGTACAGATCGCGGGGCACCGACTGAAGCGAGGCGAGATACAGCAAGGTGTTGTATCCGGTCCACCGCCAGGCAACCATCGTGGCGACCATGATGTGGCTGCCCCACACCGACGCGGTGAAGTCGATGTGCTCGAAACCGAGCAACCCGAGGAACCAGTTGAGCATGCCGTAGTCGCGGTCGAAGAGCTGGGCGAAGATGATGGTCGTCGCCGCCACGGAGGTGACGTAGGGAACCAGCACCGACATCCGAAACAAGGTGGCCGCCCGCAGCCGTACGTGGTTGAGCACGTGCGCCATGCCGAGCGCGAGCAGCAACTGCGGCACCGTCGACAGCACCCAGATGCTGAACGTGTTGCGCAGCGCGCCCCAGAACCGCGGATCGTCGAGGAGCTGGGAGAAGTTGGCCAGCCCCACATAGCGATGCTCGCCGATGGGATCCCAGTCGAACAGGGAGACGTAGAACGTGAACAGCAGCGGGAACAGCCCGAAGATGAAGAAGAGCAGGAAGAACGGCGCGATGTACGCGTACGGCGCCACTCGCTCGCGCACGCCCATCTGGATGTGGCGGTAGCGGGTCGGCCGGGCAGTGCCCTTCGGGGCCGTGGCTGGGCTGAGCGTGGTGGTCAAGCGGTCACCTTCCGGACGTGGCGGCCGGCTGGGCGCCGGCCGCCGTCACGTCGTCGTCCATTCAGCCGCGGATGGCGTTCTTGACGTTGGCCAGCGCGGTGCTCCACGCCTTGTCCGGGGCGAGCTTGCCCTGCTCGACGCTGGTGACGGCGTTGAGCAGCTCGGTGCCGATGGCGGCGTCATCCACACCGATGTAGAACGGCTTGATATTCAAGACGGAGTCGGTGTAGATCTTGCCGATCGGTGCGTTGGAGAAGAACGGCTCGGTCCTCCCGACGAGCTGCGGGTCCGAGTAGACCGACGGCGTCGTCGGCAATGCCCCCTGCACCAGGAAGTGCTCGAGCTGGCCGGCCGGCGACTGCATTTCGGCGATGTAGTTCCAGGCTGCCTGCGGGTTCTTCGCCCGCTTGGGGATGGCGAGATAGCTGCCGCCCCAGTTTCCCGAGCCGCCGGGAATAGCGGCGATATCCCACTTACCGGATGTTTTCGGGGCATTGGTACGGATCGCGTTGAGCATCCACGACGGCGCGGACATGGCCGCGAAGTCACCCTTGGTCATGCCCGCGGTCCAGCCTTCCGTCCACGACTGTTGCTTGGCGGAGATGCCCGCCGCGTGGATCTTCAGGGTCTGGTCGAACGCGGCCTTGACCTGTGGGTTCTTGTCGTAGGACAGATTGCGGTTGGCGTCGTAGTAGCGCTCCGAACCCTGGTTGACCGCCTGGAAGAAGACGCTCGTCGGGATGTTGTCGATGAACGGCTTGCCGGTCGCCTTGACGTACTGCTTGCCGACCTCCGTGAACGCGTCCCAGGTCGGCCACAGCTTGGACACCTGCTCCCGATCCGTGGGCAGACCTGCGGCCTTGAACAGGTCGGTTCGGTACGCGATCGCCATGCCGCCGACATCCGTCGGTATCCCGATGATCTTGCCGTCCTCGGTGACCGACTGTTTGATCACCCAGTCGAGATAGTCCCCCTTCACCTTGTCGGCGCCGAGCGTGGCCAGGTCCACGAAGTTTTCCGGGGACTCCATGAACTTCGGCAGGTTGTCACCCTGGATCAGCACGAGGTCGGGCACCTTGCCACCGGCCAGCCCCGCGGTGAGTGCCTGTGCCGTCTCGGTCGTGCTACCCACCTCGGTGAGCTTGACGTCCACGTCTGGGTGCTTCTTCTTGTACCTATCGACCTGGATCTTCTGGTTGATCTGGGTGAACGACCAGAACTCGAACGCCTTCGAGTCGGACGATCCGGAGTCGCTGTTGGATCCTGGCGTACAGCCGACGACCAGGAGCACGGCTGTGGCGAAGGTAGCTGCGGTGGTGACGACGCGCTTCACGCGGCCCTCCAGACAATGGTCGTGAGCTGCGGCGGCCGGAAGTGACCGCTCAGGAAGAGCCATGCCCCCGTCGGCGGCTCTGTTTCCGGAAGACTTCCGGTATTCATATTCTCGTATGACGTATGACCATACTCAGCACCATGAATCCCGTCAATGATCGCCGCGGCCCCAGGGATCGACGGATCGATAGACCCTTTCGGCTCGGACCCGAAACTTTCGGCGGCTGCGGCTCGACTCGAACTGCCCGTCCCGGAGGCGCTTCGCCGCCGACCCGCCGCCGACCCGCCGCCGGCCGGCCGCCAGGTAGGCTGACCGTCGCCAGACCAAGGCAGAAGTGGACGTCGATGTCTCGCACGGACGAAGTCATCAACAGCATCAAGCGGATGATTCTCGAAGGGGTGTTTCGCCCCGGAGACCGGCTGCCGGTCGAGAAGGACCTCGCCGAGTCGCTCGGCGTCTCGCGCGGCTCCCTCCGGGAAGGGATCTCCGCCCTGTCGATCCTCGGCGTCGTCGACACGCGGCAGGGCGACGGCACGTACATCACCAACCTGGATGTGACGAAGCTGCTCGCCCCGATGGGCTTCGTCGTCGACCTCGAAGGGCGCGGCAACGCCCGCCACCTCCACGCGGTCCGCCGCCTGCTCGAGTGCGAAGCGGCCAGGTTGGCCGCCACAAGGATCACCGACGCGGCCTTGGCCGAGGCCCGGGCATTGCTCGACGAGGCGGTCCGGATCGCCGGCGAGGTGCCACACGACCACGAGCGCGTCATCGAGATAGACATCAAGTTCCACCGCATCATCGCCGCCCACACCGGCAATCCGGTACTGGTCGGCCTCGTCGAGGCGTTCGCCGGCCGCACGGTGCGCGCACGGCTGTGGCGGAGCCTGCACGAGGAGGGTGCCGACCAGCGCACCCACGAGGAACATCTGGCGATCTGGAAGGCGCTGGCCGCGCGCGACCCGGAACGGGCCCGGATCCGGATGGCCAACCACCTGATCGGCGTGGAGGAAGCCCTGTCCGGGCTGTCCGACGACGAAGCGGCGCCGCCCAAAGACTAGGTGCCGGTGCGTCGAAGGCCGGCGGTGCTCGCCCGCACCACCAGGTCGGGTGGCAGCCGCGCGTGTTCCACGGGCAGCTCCCCGCTCCGGTCGATCCAGTCGAGCAGGACCGCGAGGCTGCGCCGGCCGAGCTCGGCGAAGTCCTGGTGGACCGTCGTCAGGGGAGGCAGGAAGTAGCCCGAGTCCGGAGTGTCGTCGAAGCCGACGACGCTGACGTCTCTCGGCACCCGCCGGCCGGCCTCCTGTAATGCGCGGAGTACGCCGAGCGCGATCTGGTCGCTGCCGCAGAAGATGGCGGTTACGGACGGATCGTGGGCGAGCGCCAGGCCTCGCTCGTACCCGGACCTGGCGCTCCACTCGCCGGGCCAGATGGCGGGTATCGGCGCCTCGGCCGTGAGGAGCGTGCTGCGCCATCCCGAGATGCGCTCGCGGGCCTCGGGCCAGTCGGACGGGCCCGCGACATGATGGACGGTGGTGTGACCGAGATCGAGCAGGTGCTGGGTGGCGAGGCGGGCGCCGGCCACGTTGTCGATGCGCACCGTGGGCGTGGTGCCGCTGATGCCGCCGCCCACGCCGACCGTGGGTAGACCTGGTGGCACGAGCAGGAGGGCGTCCGTCAGCGCGGGCTTCGGCGCGATCGCGATGATCCCCTCGACCACGTGCTGGCAGAGGCGGTCGACGGCCTCCAATATGGACCGCCGGTCGATGGCGTGTACGTTCGCGACGGTGACCAGGTAGCCCGCCGCGCGGGCGGCCTCCTCGATCCCGTACAGCATCGAGGACGGGCCGAAGAGGGTGGTCTCGACTCCCAGCACACCCAGGATCCCGGAGCGGCGCGTGACAAGCGCGCGGGCGGCGAGGTTGCGCCGATAGTTGAGTTGTCGCATGGCCGCCAGCACCCGCTGCCGGGTCCCCTCCCCCACGCCGGGACGCTTGTTCAACACCCGGGACACCGTCTGGTTGGAAACGCCGGCAGCCAGCGCCACGTCCCGCATGATCGATCGCGGCCGCCCACCTTTGTCCGGCTCGGATCGCGGCACCGGATCGGCGTACCACCGTTCGTGCTCATCGTCCATCAAGGACCGACCGCACCTCCTTCATGTGGTCGTACAGGTGACGTTGGTCGGAGGGTTGTTCGCCCCGCTCGTGGAGGCGACGAACCCGAACGTGGTGGAGCCACCGGCGGGGAGCGCGCCGTTGTAGGCCACATTGGACACGGTCACGTTCGCGCCGCTCTGCGTGTGCGTACCGCTCCAGATCTGGTTGATGACCTGTCCACTGGGGAACGTCCAGGAGACGGTCCAGCCCTGGATGGGCACCGAGCCGGCGGTCACGGTCACCTCGCCCTGGAAGCCGCCCTGCCAGGAGCCCTTCACGGCGTACACCGCCCGTGCGCCGGAGGGCGGGGGCGAGCTGGGCGGGCTCGTGGTCGGGGATATCGAGGCAGTCGGGCTCACCGACGCGGTGGCGCTCAAGGTCGGTGACGGTGTCACGCCCGGCCGCGCCGCCCGGTAGGTGTGTCCCGCCCGGACGGCGAGCTGGACGACGTCGGTCTCGGGTCGCGTGGTGGCCGGTGTGGTGCCGTCGGTGGCGTCGACGAGGGTGAAGCTGCCGGTGAACAGCCGCGCACGCAGTTTGACGGTGCCGTCGCGGTCGGCCCGGACGACGAGCTCGTCGGCCTGGCCACTGGTCCACGCCATGCCGACGGTGTATCCGCCGCGCCCGCGGAGGCCGCTGACGCTGCCGGTGGGCCAGGCGGAGGGCAGGGCGGGCAGCAGGTGCAGCTCGTTGTTGTGGCTGTGCAGGAGCATCTCGGCGATGCCGGAGGTGGCGCCGAAGTTGCCGTCGATCTGGAAAGGCGGGTGCAGGTCGAACATGTTCGGCGCCAGCCGATCGGTGCGCACCAGGTCACGCAGGAGCTTGTGCGCACGGGCGGCGTCCTCCAGCCGGGCCCAGTAGTTGATTTTCCAGGCCAGCGACCAGCCGGTGCCGTCGTCGCCACGCAGCTCCAGGGTCTGCCGGGCGGCGGTGTGCAGCTGCGGCGTCCCTCGCCTGGTGATCTGGTTACTGGGATGCAACCCGTACAGGTGCGAGACGTGCCGGTGGGTGCGTTCGGTCTCCACCCAGTCGGCCAGCCACTCCTGGATATTGCCCCGCGACCCGACCCGGGTCGGTGGCAACCGATCCCGGGCGGTCAACACCTGAGTGCGGAAAGTCGCGTCCACGCCAAGGATCTCCGCCGCTCGGGCACAGCCGTTGAACAGGTCACGCAGGATCTGGTTGTCCATCGTCGGCCCGGCACACACGCTGGCGTTGCTGTGGTGCGGCAGCTCCGGCGAGTTCGACGGGTTGGTGACCAGGTAGCCGAGCGTGGGGTGGGCGACGAGCGTGTCGAGGAAGAACTGCGCCGCGCCTTTCATCGCCGGGTAGTTCGCGCGCAGGAACTCGACGTCGCCGGTGAACAGGTAGTGGTCCCAGATCATCGTGGCCAGCCAGGCACCGCCGGTCTGCCACATCCCCCACACCGCACCGTCGACGACCGAGGCGCCGCGCCAGGCGTCGGTGTTGTGGTGGGTGACCCAACCACCGGCCCCGTACTGGGCTTGCGCGACCCGGGCACCGGTCACCGTCAAGTCTTTGATCATGTCGAAGACCGGCAGGTAGCACTCGGCCAGGTTGGTGCTGTCGGCCGGCCAGTAGTTCATCGGCAGGTTCGCGTTGATCGTGTACTTCGAGTCCCACGACGGCGCCATCTGGTCGTTCCAGATGCCCTGGAGATTGGCTGGTTGGCTGCCCGGCCGGGACGAGCAGATCAGCAGGTAGCGGCCGTACTGGAACAGCAACGCCGAAAACTGCGGATCGTTGCTGCTGGCGTGCTGGGCGATCCGCACATCCGTGGTCTGGTCCGCCGCGGCGGTCCGCCCCAGGTCGATCGACACCCGGCCGAACAGGGCCTGGTAGTCCGCCACATGCCGGCTACGCAACTGGTCGAAGGCGACCGTGCGGGCCGCGTTCAACCGACCGCGGGCGATGCCCTGGTAGTCACCGTTGACGGTGCGGTAGTTGACATAACTGGAACCGATCGACACCAGCACGGTGACGCTCGTGGCGCCGTTCACCCGCAGGGTGCCACCGGAGCTGGTGACCGTGCCGCCGGTCGCGACGGCATTGGCCAGGGCCAGGAAACGGACCTGCCCGGTGATGCCCTCCATGCTTCCGGAGACCCCGTCCAGGCCGATCGTCGCACCATCAGGGCTCGATACGGTGGTCCGCTGTGGACTGTCGAACGTCGCGGTGAACGTGATCGCGTTGGCCCGATCCGCGGTCAACCGGACCACGATCACCTGATCCGGCGCACTGGCGAACACCTCCCGCTGAAACCGCACCCCGTTCAACACATACGTGGTGATAGCTGTGGCGGTGGTCAGGTCGAGGGTCCGGTTGTACTGCGACGCGCCGCTGGCGCTGCCGAAGGCCAGCCGCAGGTTTCCGACCGGCTGGTAGGCCAACTGCCCCACCGGGCTGCCCAGCATCGTCTGGTTGATCAGATCCTGCGCCTGCGTCCACTGATCGGCGAACACCCGCCGCCGAATCTCCGCCAGATTGGCCGCGCCACGGGTGTTGGCCGAGTCGTACGGGCCACCGGCCCACACGGTGTCCTCGTTGAGCTGAAGGCGTTCGGTGTCGACGTTGCCGAACACCATGGCGCCTAGCCGGCCGTTACCGATCGGCAACGCCCGCAACCAATCCGTTCCCGCCGACTCGTCGTACCAGAGCGCCAGGTCGTTGGCGGCCAACACCTGCGGCGGCGCCACCGAGTCGGCCTTCGCCACCGCCGACCAACCCGCCGGCAACAGCGCGGCACCGGCACCGGCCGCCCCGACCCCGAGAAGCTTCCTTCGAGTCACTTCAGACATGGTGATTTCTCCCGCGGCGCGATCGTCAAGGGCTGGTGCAGGTGAGTGAGGGCATCGATGACGTACCGCCGGCGGTGAAGCCGAACGACGTCGAGGCTCCCTCGCCGAGCGAGCCGTTCCAGGCGACATTTCGAACGGTCGCGGTGGAGCCACTGGTGGTGAGAGTTCCGTTCCAGACCTGGCTGATCGTCTGTCCACTGGCGAGAGTCCAGCGCACCGTCCAGCCGTCGATGGCGGAGGATCCGGCGGTCACCGTGACGTCGCCCTGGAACCCGCCGGACCACGAGCTGGTGGTGCGGTAGGTCGCGGCGCACGCACCGCTCGGCGGCGGGCTGGAGGGAGGCGGCGTCGTCGGGGGCGGGGTGGTCGGGTCGCCCGTGTTGAACTGCCACCAGTTGAGGTTGAACAGGTCGCCACCGCCGCCGGTGAAGCGCAGGTAGAGATCGTGGGTGCCGGTGGCGCCGCCGACCGGGCAGGTGACTGTGGTCCAGGTCTGCCAGCCGCCCGTCCCCGACACGCCGCAGGTGCCCACGACCGGACCGCTTGTGCCGTCCAGGCGCAGCTCGATGCGGCCGCCGCTGGTGGCGGAGGCGACCCGGGCGTTGAACGACGTGGCGCCGCTGCCGAACGCCACGCCCTTGACCTTGATGTAGTCGCCGTTGCTGATGTGGGCGACGTTCATCCCGCCTTCGCTGGCCGGTTCGGTCTCCACACCGGCTTCCCAGGCGATCGTCTCGGCTTCCTGCCGCACGTACGGGTTCAACGTGCCGATCTGCGGCGGACCGGCGGTGGTCATGTTGATGGTGGGGATGGTGCCGTTGGCGTTGTAGGTGAACTTCTCGACGGCCACCGAGCGGGTGTATCCGCCACCGCCGGGCAGGGCGCCGTTGTGGTAGAAGAAGTACGAGCCGCCGTTGAAGTCCACGATCCCGGGGTGGTTGGTAAAGCTGCTGCCCTGGCGCGGCATGATCGTCCCGCGGTAGGTCCACGGACCGGTCGGGCCGGGGGCGGTGGAGTAGGCGATGAACTCACCGCAGCACTCGGCCGCGAAAATCATGTAGTAGAGGCCGCCGCGCTTGTAGACCCACGGCCCCTCCTCGTACAGCGTCGGCCGGCTGGGGTTGCCCGACCTGGCACCGAAGCCGGCCGTGGTCAACGGGATCTGCGTCGGCGCGCCGGAGTACGAGATCATGTCGCTGTTCAGCCGCACGTACCACAGCCGCGGATTGCCCCAGTACAAGTAGGCCTGGCCGTCGTCGTCGATGAACACGTTCGGATCGATCTCGCCGTTGCCCACCAACGGTCGACCGATCGCGTCCCGAAACGGCCCGGTCGGGCTGTCCGAAACGCCGACCCCGATCGCCATGGAGCCGTTGGACCGCTGCTTCACCGGCACGTACCAGTAGAACTTGCCGTTGCGCTGGATCGTGTGTCCCGCCCACGCGTCCGCCGACGCCCACGCGAACGTGGAAAGGCTCATCGGCGAGCCGTGGTCGGTCCAGTTCACCATGTCGGCCGACGACCACACCCGCCACTCCCGCATGGTGAAGTACGTCGACCCGTCCTCGTCGTGACCGGTGTACAGGTAGACGCGGCCGTTGTGCACCAAGGGCGCCGGGTCGGCCGTGTAGATGGTCTGCACGATCGGGTTGTCCGCCCGGGCGGGCAACGCCACGGCGGACAGCACCCCGACACACAGCAAACCGACGGCCGCCGCCAGGGCGCGCTTGAATGTCGCGGCGTGGAGGAACGAAAGTGTCTTTCTCACGGCGCTCCCTCGGGAGTGTGGCCGGCACGCGGTCGGCGTATCCGGCCCGATGTGACGCATACGCAGGTATGGGATCGACGCCACGCGGCACGCTCTCGCCCGACGACCCTGCCCACGATCGCCCGGTGCGCACGGCGCCGGCTCAGCCACCATGCCTTCCATCGAGGGCTGTCAGTGCGGACAGTAGGCCAATGATCTGATGAATGTCAACGTTTCCGTGGCAGTGCGGCCTGGATGGCGAACAGGCCCAACATTGATCTGATGATTGCCTCGCGTTCACCCGGATCAAGACCTACAATGTGAGCGCTAACATCGACGACCACCTACGAGCACGCCTTTCGTCAAACGTCACGACCTCGGCAAGGAGCTCGATGGATCTACCGATGGGCCGTAGGCGATTCGTCACGGCCGCGGCGCTGACCGCCGGCGCCGCCGCCCTGCCCTCGGCGATGGCGGCCCGACCGGCCGCCGCCGCGGTCCCTCCTCAGGTCACGCTCCCCGACCGGGGCATCTACGACACCGCCCCCGCGACGGACTGGACTCACGGTTTCCTGAGCGGCAACGGCGAATACGGCGCGGTGCTCTACGGTGCGCCGGCGCTAGAGAAGGTGATCTTCAGCCACCATCGCTTCGTCCTGCCCAACGGCACCCGAAACGTGTCCCCGCCGGTCATCTCGGGCCGGCTCGCCGGTGTCCGCGACAAGGCGCTGGCCGGTGACTACAACGGCGCGAGGAGCGACTTCACCTCCGGCTGGAGCTTGCGCTGGACCCAGACCTTCCACCCCGGTTACGAAGTGCAAATCAGCACCCCGGGCGTGACCACCGTCAACGACTACGTCCGGATCACCGACTTCCGTACCGGCGAGGTCATCACCGCCTGGACCGACGCCAGCGGCACCTGGACCCGGCGCGCCTTCGTCTCCCGGGCCGACAAGGTGATCGTCCACGAACTCACCCCCGCGCCGGGCCGGACGATCGCCGCCACGCTGAGCGTCAACCCGGCGCTCAGCGGCGTCCCCGGCTCGGTCCGTTTCGCCGCCCTCGCCGCGGTCGACAACGGTTCGGGCTACCTGAACCTGCGCGGCACGTACCCGTCCGGACAGGGTGCGTTTGGCTACGAGGGTGTCACCCGGGTCGTGCCGACCGGAGGCACGGCCACCGCGAACGGAACGACAATCGTCGTCGCCGGCGCGGCCAAGCTCGTGCTGCTGACCAAGCTCGACCGGTACGAGTCCTCCACCGCCTGGGACGCCAAACCACTGCACGCCACGCTGGCCGCGCTGAGTGCCGACTACTCCTGGCTGCGTGGCCGGCACGTCACGGTGCATTCCGCCATGTACGACCGTTCCCGCCTCGACCTGAACGTCTCCGCCGCCGACCGGCAGCTGCCGACCGGCGAACTGATCGCCCGGCAGAACGCCAACCGCAACGTCATCGACGTCGCCCTGTTGGAGCGGCTGTACGACTCCGGCCGCTATCTGTTCATCAGCTCCAGCGGGGTCCTGCCGCCGCGGCTGACGGGAATCTGGACCGGGTCGTGGAACGCCGCCTGGGCCGACGACTTCACCACCGACGCCAACGTCAACCTCCAGGTCGCCGGCGGCAACATCCTCGACCTCACGGACGCCATGCGGGGCTACTTCGACCTGATCCTGGGCCAGCTCGCCCATTGGCGCACCAACGCGCGAAACCTGTACGGCGCCCGCGGTTTCCTCGCCCCGTCCCGCACCGACGGCGAGTACGGCCACATGCTGCACTTCGACGGAGGCTTTCCGGGCCACTGCTGGACCGGTGGCGCCGACTGGCTGGTCTACCCGCTGCTGGAGTACTACCAGGTCACCGGCGACCAGGCCTTCCTCAGGGACAAGCTCGGCCCCGCCCTGATGGAGCTGGCGTTGTTCTACGAGGACTTCCTTACCCGCACCGACTCGAGCGGCGACGTGGTGTTCGTGCCGTCGTTCTCGATGGAGAACTCACCGGCCAGCACCGGCGTCCATCTGGCCGTCAACGCCACCGGCGACATCCAGGCCGGCAAGCACGCCCTGCAGGCCGCCATCGACGCCGCCAACGCCCTCGGCCTCGAACAGGGCAGCGGCCAAGGCGTCCAACGCTGGACCGCGCTTCTGGGCAAGCTGCCGCCCTACACCGTCAACGGTGACGGTGCCCTCGCCGAATGGTCCTGGCCCGGGCTGACCGACCGCTACAACCACCGCCACGTCCACCATTTGTACGGGGTCTGGCCGTTGCACGAGATCAATCCGGAGGACGAGCCCGCTCTCGTCGCCGCCTCGCTGCGGGCGCTGGCGCTGCGCGGCGACGAGAACGTCTCCGCACACGGCAGCCTGCACCGGGCCCTGGCGGCCGCCCGGCTGAAGGACGGCAACCTCGTCTACGGCAACCTTCGCAAGATCCTCGGCAACGACATGGTCTTCAGGTCACTGATGACCTCACACAACCCCAACCTCGACATCTACAACGCCGACGCGGCCAACGCGCTGCCGGGCGTGCTCGGCGAAGCACTCGTCAACACCAGACCCGGCATCATCGAGCTGCTGCCCGCCCTGCCCGACCAACTCGCCAAGGGCGGCATCACCGGCGTACTCGGCCGCAACCGGGTCCGCGTCGACAACCTCACCTGGGACCTGACCGCCCGCACCGCGAGCGTGGCGCTCACCTCGGCGATCACCCAGAACATCACGCTCATCAGCCGCCGCGGGATGACCTCCATCTCCACCACCGCGACGGTCGCCTCCTCCCCGCTGGGCGCGCACGCCCGCGTGGTTTCGCTGACCGCTGGGCAACAGGCGCAGATCACCGTGGAGCTGCCCGACCGGCAACTGCCCGCCGGCTATCACCGCCTGGTAAACCGGCGCAGCGGAAAGGTACTCGACGTCTCCGGCGCCTCCACCGCCAACGGCGCCAAGATAATCCAGTGGTCGTGGACCGGCGCCACCAACCAGCAATGGCGCTTGGAGCCCAACGCCGACCAGTCGTTCAGGCTGGTCAGCCGCGGCAGCGGCAAGGTGCTCGAAAGCCCCGGCGGCTCGACCGCACAGGGCACCCAGCTCGACCAGTGGTCCGACACCGCCGGCACCCACCAGTGGTGGCGGCTTGTCGCTACCGGCGACGGCTACCACCGCCTGGTCAACGTCCGCAGTGGACACGTCGCCGACGTGTCCGGCGGATCGCTCGACGACGGCGCTCAAGTGATCCAGTGGGCCGCCGCCGGCGGCACCAACCAGCAGTGGCAACTCGTCGCTGTCTAACCCCTCGCAAACATCCACCCGGCCGCGCAGAAGTGAAAGGAACCGTACGTGAACGCAGCCGTTTCCACCGCTGCACGGTCGCTGGTGGCGGTCGCGGTGCTCGCCGCCGTCGCCTTGACGGCCACGGCGACCCACCAAACGCCCGCCTCGGCCGCGGTCCAGGCGACCTACTACGTCGCTCCGGACGGCAACGACACCAACGCGGGCACGATGGCGTCGCCGTTCAAGACCCTGCAACGCGCGCGAGACGCCGTCCGCACGATCAACGCGAACATGACCGGCGACATCCAGGTGTATCTTCGCGGCGGGACGTATCCGGTCAGCAGCACGATCGAGCTCGGGCCAAGTGACTCCGGCACCAACGGCTACCGGGTGGTGTACGCCGCCCACGCCAACGAGACGCCGGTCCTCGACGGCGGCGTCCCGGTGACCGGATGGACCCAGCACAGCGGCAACATCTGGAAGGCACCGCTCGACCGCGCCAACAAGCTGCGCACGCTCTACGTCAACGGCAAGCGGGCGTTTATGGCCTCGAAGACGATCAACTCGGCGGGCTGCCACGGGACGTACAACGTCACGGCCGGCCAAGCCGCGTGGGCCTGGGAGTCCGGATCGCAGTGCGAAGGCGCCAGATACAGCCTCTCCGACTTTCCCGCCATCCCCCGCAACCAGGACGACATCGAGATCGAAACGGGTACCACCTGGACCACGGCCATCGTGGGAGTCCGCCAGGTGACGACCACAGCCGACGGCGCCAGCCGGGTAGCGCTGTTCCAGCAACCGGGCGCGGCCATCGCCCAGGGCGCCTTCAACGGCAACGCCCAGGTCGGCGGCAGCCACAAGGTCATGAACGCCTACGAGTTCCTGGACACGCCGGGCGAGTTCTACTTCGACAAGACCAGCCGGACGCTGTACTACTACAAGGCCAGCGCGGAAAACATGGCGACCGCGGCGGTCGTCGCGCCGAACAACGTGTCGACCGTGCTAAAGATCGCCGGCACCTCGACGAGCGGCCACGCCCGCAACATCACGGTGTCGGGCCTGACGGTGCAGCACTCCGACTGGAACCTGTTCAACGTAGCCGGCTCCGCGTTCAAGCAGGCGCAGCAGGGCAACCTCGGCGCTCTCGCGTACGCGAAGGGCAACTTCCACGTCTACTACTACCGGAACGTCGACGTCACCCCCGGCATCATCCAGGTCGAAAACGCCGACGGGCTGGTCTTCCAGCGCAACCGGATCCAGCACACCGGCGCCGACGGCATAAACATGGTCAACGACGTGCAGGGCACCCAGCTGATCGGAAACTTCACCAACGACATCGCCGGATCGGCGATCACCGTGGGTCATCCGCAGCACGTCTACATCGGAGACCACACGGCCACCAACCGCGAGAAGTACCCGGCTCAGGTCGAAGGGCTGCCGAAGAACATCGAGATCAAGAACAACTACCTCTACGACAGCGCCGTGCTGTTCAACGGGCACAGCCCCATCTCGGCGTACTTCGCCGACACACTCACGATCCAGCGCAACCGGATCGAGAAGACGCCGTGGTCGGGCATCACGCTCGGCTGGGGCTGGTGGAACTTCGACGGGTCGTCCGGCTCGATCGCGCCCAACAGGCCGACCACGACGGCGAGAAACAACACCATCAGCCACAACCACATCATCGACACGGTGCAACGCCTCAGCGACACCGCCCCGATCTACACGCTGGGCAGCCAGCCCGGGACCACGGTGCACAGCAACTATCTCCAAGGCGTCCCGGCCGGCCACAAGTACGGACTTCACCCGGACGAGGGCTCGGCGTACATGACCTTCCGCGACAACGTGCTGAGCGTGGACAAGAACGTCACCTGGCTCATCAACTCCGACGACTTCGGGCGCAAGCACGACCTGAGCATCACGCAGATCTACGGGCCCATCAACAAGGTCTCCAACAAGAACCTGCCGAACAGCACCATCCACGACATCCTCGTCTCCTCCGACTACGTCTGGCCGGCGGCGGCATACGCCATCGCGGTGAGCTCGGGGCTGGAGGACGCGTTCCGCGACGTCATCCCGCCGAGCAACCTTTCCGTGCCGGACTACGTGCTGCCGGCCAGCACGTTTGTCAGCGGCGCCAGCGCGTCGATTCCGGTCCGTAGCACCGGCGACGCGAGCAGGACGATCTGGTTGGCTCCCGCCGGCACCACCACCTTCGCCGCCGGCCCGACGATGACGAGGGCGAGCGGCACGGCCACGTCCATCGCCGTACCGACGACGCAGGGCGAGTACCGGCTCTACGTCCTCGACGCCCAGGGCAACCGATCCGCCGAGTCCAAGTCGATCGTCAGGCAGCAGAGCGGCGGCAGCCAGCAGGGCGGCCAACTCGTGGGCGGCCAGTCCGGCCGCTGCGTCGACGTGCCCAACTCCGCCACCGCCAACGGCACTCAGATGCAGCTGTGGGACTGCGCCGCGGGCACGAACCAGCGGTGGACACACACCGCCACCAAGCAGCTGACCGTGTACGGCAACAAGTGCCTGGACGCGTCCGGCTCCGGGACGGCCAACGGCACCGCCGTCATCATCTGGGACTGCCACGGCGGGCTCAACCAGCAGTGGAACCTCAACGCCAACGGCACCGTCACGAACGTCCAATCCGGACTGTGCATGGACGCCAACGGCGCCGCTTCCGCCAACGGTACGAGGATCATCCTTTGGTCCTGCAACGGCGGCGCGAACCAGCAGTGGAGCCTTCGCAACTGACCGACCACACAGGCCGGGGACGGCGGTCACCGCCGTCCCCGGCACGGGGCGCCTATTCCTGGGCTTTGCCGCCGGTGATGCGGGAGACGACCAGGGCGATGAGGATGATGGCTCCGTTGAGCGCGCCGATCCACTGTGCCGGTACGCCGGCCAGGGTCAGCACGTTTTGGATCATGAAGAGCAGCAGGATGCCGGTGAAGGCGCCGAACATGGTGCCCCTGCCGCCGTTGAGGCTGACGCCCCCGATGACGGCGGCGGCGAAGACGGTGAAGATGGCGCCGTTGCCTTGGGAGGCGGCGACGGAGGCGAGCCGGCCGGAGAGCATCAGACCGCCGAGCGCGGCGAGGACGCTGGCGCCGGTCAAGGCGATCCACAGCACGCGGTCGGTGCGGATGCCGGCCGCCTTCGCCGCGTCGACGTTGCCGCCGATCGCGTACAGGGAGCGGCCGAAGCCGGTGTAGCCGAGCAGCACGATGCCGCCGGCGAACAGGACGACGCAGATCCAGATCGACGCGGGGACACCGAGCCATACCGCGGTGCCCAGGTACATCATCGACTCGGGCAGGTTGAAGAACGTCTGGCCGCCGGAGATCCCGGTCAGCAGTCCACGTAGGACGATGAGCATGCCGAGCGTCACGATGAACCCGTGGAGTCCGAACCGGACGATCAGCGCGGCGTTGGCGACGCCGACGAGGGCGCCCACGGCCAGCGTGATCGGGATGGCCCAGGCGCCCGGCAGCAGGCCGGTGCCGTGCCCGGCGCCGACCGCGACGGTCATCCAGGCCGCGACTCCTGGGGCGAGGCCGAACGTGGATTCCAGTGACAGGTCCATCTTGCCGGCGACCAGGACGACGGTCTGCGCCAGCACGAGCAGCGCGATCTCCGACATGGTCTGGGCGATGTTGATGAGGTTGTCGGGCTGGAGGAAGACCGGGTTGACGATCTGACCGACGACGGCGATGAGTGCGATCGCCGGCACCAGGGCCAGGTCCCGGAGTCGCGCGATGGCGAGCTTTCCGACCGGCCGGCGAGGTGGCGGTCCGGCGGCCACCGCGGAGCCGTCGGCGGCGCTCGCCGCGGTCATGGTCTTAGGCATCGACGGTCAGTCCTTCCATCGCGGCCACGAGGTCGTGGTCGCGCCAGCCGCTTGGCATTTCGGCGACGATCCGGCCCTGGAACATCACCAGGACGCGATCGCAGATACGTAGGTCGTCGAGCTCGTCGGAGGCGACGATCGCGCCGGTGCCGGCGGTCGCCACCTCGTCGATCTTGTCGAGGAGGAACTCCTTGGACCGCACGTCCACGCCCGCGGTGGGCGTGATGAGCACGAGCACCTTGGGGTCGTTGGCGAGGGCGCGAGCCATGACGACCTTCTGCTGGTTGCCGCCGGAGAGTCCGGAGACCGGCAGGTCCGGCCCCGGGGTCTTGATGGCCAGGGCGTCGATCAGCGTGCCGGCGATGGCGTCGCGGCGGCGGGTGCTGAGGAATCCGGCCGTCCCGAGCCGTTCCGGGATGGTCATGGTGGTGTTGTCCGCGACCGACATGCCCGCTACCAGGCCTTGATGATGGCGGTCCTGGGGCACGAAGCCGACACCACAGGCGAGCGCGGCGCCGACATGGCCGGCACGTGGCGTGCGGCCGTCGACGATGATCGCGCCGGCGTCCGGGGCACGGAGCCCGACGATGGCCTCGGCCACCTCGGTCTTGCCGCTGCCGCCGGCGCCCGCCAACCCGACGATCTCTCCGGCACCCACCTGGAACGTGATGTCCTCGAACAGGCCGTCCAGCCGCAGTCCGGCCACGTCCAGGACCACGCCCGCCTCGCCCGCCGGCGCGGTGCGCGAGCGGGGAACGTCGAGCGCGGTGGCCTCGCCGGTCATCGCGGCGACCAGCTCGCCGCGCGGGAGGTCGGCGACCGGCGCGGTGACCACGTGCCGGGCGTCGCGGAAGACCGTCACCATGTCGCAGATCTCGTAGACCTCCTGTAGGTGGTGGCTGATGAACAGGAAGGTGACGCCCTGCGTTTGCAGGTCGCGGATGTGGCCGAAGAGCCGGGCGATCGCGGCGGCGTCGAGCTGCGCGGTCGGTTCGTCGAGGATGATGAACCTGGCGCCGAACGACAGCGCCCGAGCGATCTCCACGAACTGGCGCTGCTCGACGCTCAGGTCCTTTGCCTTGGCGTCGACGTCCACATCGACCGACCAGACGGCCAGCAGATCCCGCGCGCGCTGGCGCAGCGAGCGCCAGCTGATCAGCCCGCTACGGCCCCGGTCGTACCGGTTGAGCATCAGGTTTTCGGCCACGGTCAGCTGCGGGATGATGGTGGACTTCTGGTAGACGCAGGCCACGTGTCGCCGCCACGCGTCCCGGTCGGACAGCCGGGGTGCCGCCGCGCCGGCGAAGAGGACCTGCCCGGTGTCGGGCGCCTGGAGTCCGGTCAGGATCGACACGAGAGTGGACTTGCCGGCGCCGTTGCGGCCGACGAGGGCGTGTGTCTCCCCCGGCAGCACACGGATGTGCGCCTGGTCGAGTGCCACGGTCGAGCCGTACCGCTTGGTGATGTCGATGGCCTCCACGGCGGGCGGATCCGCACGGACCCGCCCGCCGTCGCTGTCGTTCATCTCGGTGTCTTCTCCCTCGCCGATCAGCCGATGTTGTTGCCCCACAGGGACTTGTCATCCGGCTTGAGGCTCGTCACGCCGCCGTAGCTGCCGCCGTCCGCGGTGACCAGCGGGGCGGAGAGCTGGTCCTCGAGCACCCCGTCGCGCACCTGGATGATCGTGCTGTCGTGGTCGGTGGGGCCGGGCTGGAAGGTCTTGCCCTCGATGGCCGCCTTGACGTAGAAGAGGGCGTACTTGGCGTAGAGGTCGGCGGGCTGGGAGACGGTGGCGTCGATGTTGCCGGCGGCGATGTCCTGGAGCTCCTTGGGGATGCCGTCGTTGGAGACCACGAAGACGTGCTTCGGGTCGTCCGGCGCGGTGAGCAGACCGCGCTGCTTGAGCAGTTGGAGCGTGCCGGCCAGGGCGAAGCTCGACTGCATGTAGACGCCCTTGATGTCCGGGTGCTCGGTGAGGCGGATCTGGAGCTTCTGCGAGGCGAGCGCGCCGTCCCAGTTGGTCGCCTCCCCGAAGACCGTGATGCCGGGGTAGTTCTTCTTCATGCAGTCGTTGAACGCCTCGGTGCGGTCGCGGCCGTTGATCGAGGCCAGGTCGCCCTGGAGCATCACGACCTTGCCGGCTCCCTTGAGCTTGGTGCCGAGGAACTGGCAGGCCTTCTCGCCGTAGGCGCGGTTGTCGGCGCGCACCACCATGAAGACCTCACCGGAGTCGGGCCGGGTGTCGATGGTCACGACCGGGATCTTCTTGGCGGCGAGCGACTGCAACGCCGGGGCGATCGCGGCGGTGTCCTGCGGTGCCATCGCGATGCCCTTGACGCCCTGGCTGATGAACGACTGCACGTTGGAGGTCAGCTTCGCCACGTCGTTCTGCGAGTTGGTGGTCTTCAGGTCGAGCCCGAGCTCGCCGGCGAACTGGGGCGTGTACTTGATGTACGAGTTCCAGAAGTCGGTGTCCGACCGCGGGTAGTCGACGCCGACGACCACCGGTTTGGTGCCACCGTCCCCGCTCGTCGAATCGTCGCCGCCGCATGCGCTGAGCAACGCGGCGGCGGACGTCAGGACTGCTGCTGTCGCGGCGATGCCTCTCAGGTTCATTGATACTCCTATGTGGAAGGTGCCCGGACATGACTCCACTGCGGACCGTCGGGAAACGTGTACGCGGCGACCGACTCCGGGTGCATCCGCGCTCCGATGCCGGGAGCCTCGGGCGCCACGTAGTGCCCCTCCCGGATGACGACCGGATCGGCGAAGTGCTGGTGCAGGTGGTCGACGTACTCGATGACCCGGCCTTCGGTGCTGCCGCTGACCGCCACGTAGTCGAACATCGCCAGGTGCTGCACCATCTCGCACAGGCCGACACCCCCGGCGTGCGGGCAGACCGGCACGCCGAACTTGGCGGCCAGGAGGAGGATCGCGATGTTCTCGTTCACACCGGCGACACGCGTGGCGTCCAGTTGCAGGACGTCGATCGCGCCGGCTTGGAGCAGTTGCTTGAACATGACCTGGTTGTGGCAGTGCTCGCCGGTGGCCACCTTGATCGGCATCACGGCTCGGCGGATGGCGGCGTGGCCGAGGATGTCGTCGGGTGAGGTCGGCTCCTCGATCCAGTACGGGTCGTACGGTGCCAGTGACCTCAGCCAGGCGATCGCCTGCTCGACGCCCCACGCCTGGTTGGCGTCGATCGCGATCCGGGTGCCGGCACCCACCGCCTCCCGGGCCAGGGCCACCCGCCGGATGTCGACGTCGTTGTCGGCGCCGACCTTGAGCTTTATCAAGCCGAACCCGTCGGCCACCGCCTCCCTGGCCAACCGGACCAGCTTCTCGTCGGTGTAGCCCAGCCAGCCGGGCGTGGTCGTGTACGCCGGGTAGCCGCGCGCGAGCAGCTCCTTCTGCCGCTGCTCCCGCCCGGGTGCCGCCCGGCGAAGGATGTCCAGCGCCTCCTCCGGGGTGAGCGCGTCGCGCAGGTACCGGAAGTCGACGAGGCCGACGAGTTGGGCTGGCGGCATCTCGGCCAGCAACCGCCACAACGGCTTGCCCTCCCGCCGGGCGTACAGGTCCCAGGCCGCGTTCACGATCGCGCCGGCGGCCATGTGGATGGCGCCTTTGTGTGGACCGAGCCAGCGCAGCTGGCTGTCACCGGTCAGCCGCTCGGAGAACCCGCGCAGGTCGCCCAGGACGTCGGCGACCGGCAGCCCCACCACCAGCGGCGCCAGCGCACGGATCGCGGCGACCTGGACGTCGTTGCCGCGCCCGACCGTGAACGCGAGCCCGAACCCCTCCTCGCCGCCGCTCGTCCGGATCGCCACGTACGCGGCGGAGTAGTCCGGCTCCGGGTTCATCGCATCCGACCCGTCCAACTCGCGGGAGGTCGGGAACCGGACGTCGATCGCGTCCACCGCGACGATTAATCCACCGTGCGCCATGGGATGTCTTTATAGCCGCCGGCAAGGCGTACGTCTAGAGACAGGCGATCTAGCTGGGATTTCGTATCAGCAAGCTCATCAATGGGTGATCGCTACGATACGTAAGGTGCCGAGACATGGGATCACCTGCTAGCGTTTGGACCGCGTACCTCACCCCGTCCAGCTGGCTGCTAACGTGCGGGGCCCAGTCCGAAGGACCCACGAATGTCGCTGACCGACAAGGCGATGACACGCCTCCGGGAGATGATCCAGTCCGGTGAGCTCCCGCCGGGCTCGAAGCTGCCCCCGGAGCAGCAGCTCGCCTCGGAGCTGGGCGTCGGACGAAACATCATGCGCGAGGCCGTGCGCGCGTTGGTGGCCGCCAGGGTGCTGGAGGTCCGGCGGGGCAACGGCACCTTCGTCACCAGCCTCGAGCCACGCGTCCTCCTCGAAGGCATCAGCGGCGCGGTCGAGCTGCTGCGCGGCGAGACGATGCTCGAGCTCACCGAGGTGCGCCGCCTGTTCGAGAGCGCCGCCACCGGCCTGGCCGCCACCCGCATCTCACCCCGGCAGCTCGCCGAGGTAAAGGGCCACCTGGAGGCGATGCGCGCCGCGGCCGACGACGTCGAGCTGCTCAACCAGCACGACGCCGCCTTCCACCGCGCGGTGGTCGCCGCCACCGGCAACGAGACCCTGTCGACGGTCCTGGAAGGGATCTCCAGCCGGACCTTGCGGGCACGGGTGTGGCGCGGCCTTGTCGACGCGGACGCCGCCGACCGCACCCTTCGCGAACACGAGGCGATCTACATGGCGCTGGCGGCGGGCGACGCCATCCAGGCGCAGGCGGCCGCCCTGATGCACATCACCACCACCGAGAACTGGCTGCGCGCCCACCATCGCGAAAATCCGGACGGACCCTGAGCTATGCCACCGCGGCGTTCGACACCTGCCATTTCTGGTTGTCACCGCCCCAGCAGGTCCAGAGCTGGACCTTGAAGGTGCTGGTGTTCACGTCCAGGCAAAGGCCTGATTGGACACTCCGGACGGTGCCGTCGGCGCCGATCGTCCATCGCTGGTTGTCGCCGCCGTTGCAGGCGTACGTGCCGACCACCGTGCCGTTCGCGGTCCCCCGGTTGTAGGCGTCCAGGCACTTCTGGCCGCCGAGCGCGGTGAGCTGTCCTCCGGTCGTCGGCGTCCACCGCTGCGCGGCCGTGCTACCGCAGGTGGACACCTGGACCTGGGTGTTGGTGGTGGTGGCACCGGGGATGTCCAGGCAGCGCGCGGTGCCGACGTTGCGCAGCAGTTTGGCCGGGGCCGGATCGCCACCGCCGTCGCCCAGGCCCCAGCCGTACTTGAGCCGTTCGAGACCGCTGGCGTTGGGGGTGCTGAGCGTGAGGTTGGCACCGGTGCCGTGCAGCTTCTGCATGGCGTACCAGTCGTCGGCCTGGCCGGCGGTCACCTTGCCGCCGAGACCCGGCCAGTAGATCGAGCCCATCCGAAGCTCGCGCAGGATCGTGGTGGTCGCGCGGAAGTAGCGCACGAAGTTGTCGCCGCTGGCGGCGTCGTTGTAGTCGAGTCCGGTGTCCATCGGTGCGCCGAACTCGTCGATCACGGTGCGGTCGGCGCAGGAGCCGATCGCGTCCCGCAGGAAGGCCACCCACTGGTCGTAGTTCTTGGCACCGCTGAAGAACGTGTAGTGGTGCAGCGACAGGAAGGTCCCGTCGAGGCGGCGGTCGGCGCACATCGACTTGATGTCGGTGTTCAGGCCGGCGCCGCTGACGAAGATCCGGTTTCGTGGGATCGACGGGCGCGCGCTGATCCAGTTGCTGACCACGTTCGCCCAGTCGCTGGCGCTGTGCCCGCCCGGCTCGTTCATCGGCTCGAAGTAGACAAGGTTGTTGGTGCCGTACCTTGCGACCACGGTGTTCCACATCGTGTCGAACGCGGTCGGGTTGACGATGCGGCCGCCGCTGGCGGCCACCCCGTCGTCCCAATAGGACAGCACGACCTTGAAACCCTTGTCCGTGGCCGCGTCGATCGCACCGGTGTACGCGTTCCACCAGTTCGTACCGACGGTGTACGTGTTGATCGGCAACCGGACGGTGTTGGCGTCGAGGTTGTTCTGAAAGCCGGTGTAGATCGCGTTGGCCTTGGCCACGACCGTCGCGTAGCTGTCGGAGCTACTCAGTCCGTACAGCACCAGTGGACCGCCGTGGAAGTTGTCACCCAGTCGGGCCCAGTTGACACCTCGAAACTGGGAGGTGTCGGCCGGAGCCGGCGACGCACCGCCGAGCACCGCGACGGGCACCGCGGCAACAACAGCCAAGGCGCGGGCGAGGTGGCGCCGGAGGTGGGGGCGGGGCATAGCCGTTCCTTTCCATGGGGCATCACGGTGGAGCCGGACCAGAGCGAGGCGGGCTCGGCGCAAGGCCGAGCCCGCCGTCGGTAAGTGTTTAGCGTTGCAGGGTCAAAAGACCGGGTCGGTAGGGCAGCAGGCCGTATTCGGTGCCGTCGGAGCTGGGCGAACGACCCTGGTAGAGCAGTTGCAGGTTGCACGGGTCGACGGTCATCGTCTGGTCGGCGTTGCTACGGATCAGCTCGCCGTGACTGATGTCGTTGGTCCACGTCGCGCCGCTGTTGGCCTTACCCGCGAACGGGTTGCTCTCACTGGCCGCCTGCGGCGTCCACGTCCCACCCAGACTTGTCGAGGTGAACGAACGGAAGTAACGGCCCTGCGCACCGATCGCCTCGACGATCATCAGATACAGGTTCTGCCCCTGGATCTTGTAAACCTGGACCGCCTCGAACAGGTTGTTGGTACTGTCCGTCATGATCACCGTAGCCTGGTTGCCGAAACTGCCCGGGAAGTTCCCGATCGGCATGCTGGCCCGGTAGATCCGGCCGTTGTCGCCGGCGAAGAACAGGTACATGTTGCTGCTGTCACCGATCAGCGCCTGGTCGATCGGCCCGGTGTTGGAGTTGGAGATGCTCGCCGTGGACAGCACCTGCTGCGACGACCAGCCATTCGGATTGGTCGGATCGCTGGACGTGCGGTAGGAGAACGCGGTCCCACCCCACTGGTAGGCCAGCACCCAGATGTTTCTGGGGGCGAAGTAGAACAGCGACGGCGCGACGGTGCCCGACGACATCGTGTTCTGGCTCGCCGAGGCCATCTGCGACCAGTCGGAGAAGAGACTGAAGTTCATCGAACCCCACGACGTACCGAAATCGTGCGTGGTCGCGTAGACAAGATGCCGCCCGTTGTACGGAGCATAGGTGAAGTCCTTCAACGACACCCACCCCGACTTCGGGTTCGCCAACGGACCCGTCGACGACCAGCTGTACCTCGACGGAAGTGAGCACGTGCCGGTCGGTGGCGGCGACGTCGGCGGGGTGGTCGGCGTCCCGCCGATGCGGACGAGTTGCCACTGCTGGTTGCTGCCACCCACGTCGGTGTACTGCACCACGTTGCCGCCGTCGTTGGTCGCGGCACCCTGCACCTCGACCGCCTTGTTGCTGTTCCGGTTGATCAACCGGACGTAGCCGCCGTCCGAGTCGGCCAGCCGAAACTGCTGGTTCGCCCCGTTGTGGTCGGACCATTGCACGATCGCGGCACCGTCCGCGGTGGAGACGTTGGAGACGTCCAGCACCTTGCCCGAGTGTCGCGACCTGATCCGGTAGTAGCCGCCACCACTGTCCACGAACTGCCACTGCTGGTTGGCTTGGTCATGACGCGACCACTGAATGATCCGCGCACCGTCGGTGGTAGCGGCGCCGTTGACGTCCACGGCCTTACCGCTGTTTCGGTTTACCAGCACGTACCAGGCCGTGGTGTCCACTGTGGCCGCAGACGCCGACGTGGCGACGACCGTGACCAGCGCACCACCCACGACCACCGCGGCGGCCGCGGCGGCCAACACACGACGCCACCTCACGGTGCGCGCCGACACATCCGACATGGCTTCACTCCTTTTCGATCAAACCCAGACCGTTGCGATAGCCGCTGGGCCGGCGCGGAGTTTGCCCTCTCCGCGCCGGCCCTCCGCGTCCCCCGGTGAGCAGGTGGAATTACCGACACTCGTTCGTCTTCAGGCTCTCGCCCAGCGTTGGTTGGCGCCGCCGTGGCAGCTCCACACGATCACCGCTGAGCCATTGGCGGTCGCTGCGCCGTTGACGTCCAGGCACAAGCCGCTCTGGGCGTTGCTGATCGTGCCGTTGCCGTTGAGGACCCACTGCTGGTTCGTGGCGCCGCTACAGTCCCAGATCTGCACCCGGGTGCCGTTGCCGGCGTTGGCGGGGACGTCCAGGCACTTGCCCATCACTTGCAGCGCCCGCCCGTTCTGGGTGAACTGCTGGTTCGCGTTGCTGTGGCAGTCCCAGATGATCATCTGTCCGCCGTTGGCCGAGCTGGCGCCGTTGACGTCCAGGCACCGGCCGGATCCTTCGTTGCGCAGCCGGTTTCCGGTCGGGTTCGGGGTCGTCGGGTTCGGGTTGGTCCCGCCGTTGAGCGTGTCGAGGACGGCGTTGTACGCGGCCTTCTTGTTGCCCGCGCAGTCGAACAGCAGGGCGTTGTCGGAGCCGCGCCAGGAGTCGCAGTCCCGCACACCCCACACCGTGATGCCGGTACACCGGGAGACCGCCAGGCAGGCCCGGGTGACGGTGGCGTAGATGTTCGCCTGGTTGCCGCCCTGGGTCACGTCGAGCTCGGTGATCTGCACGTCGACGCCGAGGTCGGCGAAGCGCTGGAGGTTGGCCTGGTAGTCACCGGGGATCGAGGTGCCCAGGTGCGACTGGAAGCCGACGCAGTCGATCGGCACGCCGCGGGCCTTGAAGTCGCGGACCATGTTGTAGATCCCGGTCGACTTCGCGTTGACGCCGTCGGTGTTGTAGTCGTTGTAGCAGAGCTTCGCGCCCGGGTCGGCGGCGCGGGCGGCACGGAACGCCGCCTCGATCCAGTCGTTGCCGGTGCGCTGGAGGTTGGAGTCTCGCCGGCCGCCGCTGCCGCCGTCGGCGAACGCCTCGTTGACCACGTCCCACGAGTGGATCTGCCCCCGGAAGTGGGTGGCCACCTGGGTGACGTGGTTGATGGCGGCGTTGCGCAGGTCGCCGCCGGACAGGTTCTGAGCCCATCCGGGCTGCTGCGCGTGCCACAGCAGGGTGTGGCCGCGCACGCTCATCCCGTTGGCCCGGGCGTGGCTGACGATGCGGTCGCCGGCGCCGTAGTTGAACCCTCCACGCTGCGGCTCGGTCGCGTCCCACTTCATCTCGTTCTCCGCGACGAGACTGTTGAACTCGCGGTTGAGCACGGACATGTAGGTGCCGTCGTTGAACTTGTACGTCCCGACGGCGGCGCCGTAGTAGCGGCCTTTCTCGGCCGCCGAGGCACCGAGCGTGGTGCCCGCGTTGGCGGTCCCGGTGGACACGAACGCCAATCCGGTGGCCAGCAACGAGGCCAGCGCCAGTGGCAGTATCACTTTGGTCCGCCGTCGCCGTCGCGGACGGCCCGCGTGGAGGAGCTCGCTCATCGTCAGTACCTTTCAAAGTCGGTCGCTTCGCGGCGTTAGCGCTAACATCGCTATTCCCTTTGGACTTCGCCCGGGTCGAGCGGAAGTGGATGAACACGCAACGCATCGATGCGTGTGAGATTGCCAGATTGTTTCAAAGCGTTCAAGAGGGAAACGTCGATGCGCGACCGGACTTTCGACAGTCCCCACCGATAACACATTTTCGATACCGATTAGAACCGGCGAGCGCATAAAAGCGCCGCGCGTTTCTGTTATCGGCACCGGTGCCGGACGGTCGCGGGCGGCTACCCCGCCGACGGCGGCCGGGGCCGGAAGGACGCGTCGGCGCGAAACGCCGCGCTGCCGTCGGAGGGATCCACCCACAGCTCGGTGCCGCGGTGGCGCAGAAAAGCACCGGGGTAGTTGGACGACTCCAGCGACACCGAACCGGGGACGGAGCCCGCGCGCACACAAAACGTCGCGTCGCCGCGAAACAGCTCGGTGCCGTCGTCCGCGCTCAGCCGCAGCCGCCAGGACGAATGGCGCAGGTAACGGCCGTCCGGGACGCGAAGCGAGACGCAGCCGGGATCCGCCAGACCGTGTACCACCTCGAACGTCGCGCGTTGCCGGGAGGCGGCCGCGTCGGCCCGCTCCAGGACCCCGAGGTCGTTGCCGGTCGTGACGAAAAGCCCTACCGCGTTGACCGACTCCAGCGTGGCGCGGCCCGACGTGAACGGCGGCGTGCCCGAAGGGCTTGCCACGGTCGGGTTCGCGCGCGTCGAGGACGGAGCGACCCGCTCGGAAGTCGACGGCGCCGGCGCCACCGCGGGGGCCGACCCCACCGGCCGCGGAGCGGAAGCCGATGTCGGCGCCCCGAACGCCTGCCGGCCCGGTGGCGCGGGTGCCGACCAGGTGGCCGTCGTCACGGCGGCGCCGGCGACCAGCGTGCCGGCCATCACCGCCGTCGCGACGGGGTGCGCCCCCGCCGCCTGGGCGAGCTGGCCGAGAAACCCCGCTTTGACACCGGCGGTGACCGCGCTCTTGAGGAGCACCGCGGCCGACAGCGCCACGGGGACGGAAAGCAGCGCCAGGCCCGCGACGAGCCGCTCCAGGGGCACCAGTTCGCCGGCGGCGCGGGTGCAGACCGGACATGACCGGGTATGCCGCGTGATGCGTTTGCGCCACAGTGGACCCGGCACGCCGTTCCAGTCCTCCACGACAGCGGTCAGCTGCGCGCACCGCGGGTGGGCTTCCAGCGCCGCGACAAGTGACCGGCTCAGCTCGAGCTGCTGGCGCATCCGCTGGACACGCACACCGGCGTGCGCCGCGCTCGTCCCCGACGCCGCCGCGAGCTCGGCCCTGGTGAGCTGGCCGGCGGTTTCCAGCCACCACAGCGACAGCAGGGCCCGGTCGTCGGGGTCGAGCCATCGGCTGGCGCGGACCGCCTGCCTGCGGTGGCTCGACAGCTCCACGTGCGTCAGTGCCAGGCTCTCCGCGTCGGCGTCCGGCAGGTCGATCACCTCGTCCAGGGGGGCCGTCCGCCGCGCGTCGGCCTGCCGCCGGTGGAGGTGGGTGCTGATCTGGCGGGTCGCGATCGTCGCCAGCCAGGGCCGGAAGCTCTCCGGGGTACGCAGCGTGCGCAGCTCCCGCAGGGCGCGCAGCATGGTCTCCTGCACGACGTCGTCGACGTCCGCGAGCCCGCCCAGCGCCCGGCGCACGATGGTGTACACCAGCGGCAGGTAGGCGGTGACGAGCTCGTCGAGTGCCCGCCGGTCCCCCGCCTGCGCGGCGACGACCAGGCTCGTCTCGTCGACCCGGCTGGCCGGCATCACACGCTCCGCGCCGCCGGCGACGTCTCGACGAGGCCCGCCGGCCCGCGCCGCGGCGCCCTGGCGTTCACGAGGACTCCAGCCGGTAGACCCGCCGCGCGGTCCGCCGCCAGATCGCGTCGTGTTGCCGCTCGTCGCACTCGACGAGCAGCTCGGACAGGGTGTCGATCCACCGCTGGTACGTGGTGGCGAGCAGGCACACCGGCCAGTCCGAACCGAACATCAGCCGATCGGGCCCGAACACGTCCAACGCGTGCGCCACCGCGGGTTTCAGGTCCGCCGGTGTCCAGGACGCCCAGCCGGCCTCGGTGGCCAGGCCGGAGAGTTTGGCCGACACGTTCGGCTGCCGCGCCAGCGTCCACATGTCGCGGGCCCACTCGAACATGTCGCCGCCGGCCACTGCCGGTTTGCCGAGATGGTCCAGGACGAACCGCACGTGCGGCAGCGCGGCCGCCAGGCGGATCGCGGCGGGGATCTGGTGCTGGCGGATGACCAGGTCGAACACGAGGCCCGCCGCGCCGACGGCGCCGATTCCCCGGCGGATGTCCGCGCGGTCGAGGAAGGCCGGATCGGGCTCGCCCTGGACGAGGTGGCGGATGCCGACCAGCCGGTCGCCGCCGGTACCCGCCCGCAACCGGTCGATGCGGTCTGCGACGTCCGCTGCGGTGAGGTCCACCCAGCCGACGACGCCCCGGATCAGGTCGCTGCCCGCGGCGACGCTCAGCAGGTCCACCGTCTCCGCTTCGGAGCTGATCGACTGCACGACGACGGTCTGCGAGACGCCCGCGGCCGCGGCGAGCGGGGCCAGGTCGGACGGTTCGAAGTCGGCGTCGATCGCGGCCATCGTGTACGGGTCGATCCAGTGCTGCGGGTGGCGGGCACGGTTCCACAGGTGGTGGTGGGCGTCCACGAGGCCGGCGGGTGCGTACGGGTGACCGTTCATCAGCGTCCCAGCCAGCCGCCGTCGACGGGCAGGACGGCGCCGTTGACGTAGTCCGACGCCGGGGAGGCCAGGAACACGGTGGCTCCGGCGATGTCGTCGGGCCGTCCCCAGCGACCGGCCGGGACGCGGTCGAGGATCGCCTGGTTGCGCCGCGGGTCGGCGCGCAACGCCTGGGTGTTGTCGGTGTCGATGTAGCCCGGCGCGATGGCGTTGACGTTGACACCGTGCGCCGCCCACTCGTTCGCGAGGGCCTTGGTGAGCCCGGCGACGCCGGACTTGGAGGCGGTGTAGCCCGGAACGTTGATGCCGCCCTGGAAGCTCAGTAGCGACGCCGTGAAGATGATCTTGCCGTGCCCTCGGCTGACCATGCCGCGGCCGATCTCCCGGCTGAGCACGAACTGGCTGCTCAGGTTGACCTCCATGACCTGGTCCCACATCTCGTCGGAGTGGTCGGCCGCCGGCTGGCGGGCGATCGTGCCGCCGTTGTTCACGAGGATGTCGATCGGTCCGCGGGTGTTGAGGTTCGCGGCGAGCCGGTGCACGGCCGTCCGGTCGGCCAGGTCGGCGCGCAGGGCGGTGAACCGCCGTCCGGCCGCCAGCACCCGCTGCTCGACCGCGCTGCCGCTGGGTTCGAGGTGGGCCGATACGCCGATGATGTCGGCGCCGGCGTCCGCCAGCGCCGCGGCCATCGCCAGTCCGATCCCGCGGCGGGCACCGGTCACGACGGCGGTGCGTCCGGTCAGGTCGAAGAGCGCGCTCATCGCGCGGTTCCCCGCCAGTCCAGGAGGACCTTCATGACCCCGCCGCCGCGTTCGAGAACGGCGAAGGCGGCCTCGACGGCGTGGACGGGCATGGTCCCCGAGATGAGCTGCGTGGTCGGGATCGCCCCGGCGGCGACCAGCCGGATCGCTTCGGCCACGTCGTCGCGCTGGTAGAGGCGAGCGCCGAACAGTTCCAGCTCGCGCCAGAAGAACCGGTGCAGGTTGACCGGACGGGGCTGGGTGTGGATCCCGACCAGGACGAGCCGGCCCCGGGTGGTCAGGACGTCGACCGCCGTCTCCACGCCGGCGGCGGAGCCGGACACCTCGAACGCGACGTCGGCGCCCGCGCCGCCGGTGCGTTCGTTCACCAGCGCGACCGCGTCGACCATCTGGGGGTCGACGGCTTCGAGGCCGACCTGTCGGGCCACCGAACGCCGGAACGGGTTGGGCTCGACGAGCACCACCTTCGCGCCGGCGTGTTGGGCCACCAGGGCGATGAGCACACCCACCGGTCCGCCACCGACCACGACGGCGTAGTCGTCCGCGCCGAGACCCGAGCGCCGCACGTCGTGCACCGCGACCGCGACCGGCTCGACGAGTGCCGCGTCGTGTAGCGGCAGAGCGTCGGGAAGCGCCAGTACCAGATCCGCCGGGACGTTCCAGATGGACTGCATGGCGCCGGGCGAGTCGATGCCGAGGAAGTTCATGGCGTGGCAGACGTGGGAGTTGCCGCGCTGGCACGCGGCACACCGGCCGCAGGACCGGGTCGGCATGACGGTGACGGGCTCGCCGACGGACCAGCCGGTCACGTCCTGGCCGATGGCGGCGACGCGTCCGGACATCTCGTGGCCGATGATCGCGGACGGGCCGACCCGGGCGTCCATGTCGCCGTGGTAGATGTGCAGGTCGGTGCCGCAGATTCCGGTGTAGGCCACCTCGATCGCCAGCTGGCCGGGCTCCGGCGGTTCGGCGGCCCGGTCCTCGACCTCGAACTTTCGGGCGCCGCGGTAGACGACCGCCTCCATCGCGCCTCCCTCCTATGTAGACAAAATTGGTCGCGGAGGGCACCGGGTGCCGCGATGCCCTCCGCAGTCCGTTGTGTTCAGGGGGTGACGGTGAAGTCGCTGAAGCTGAACTGGCCGGTCACTCCGGCGGCGTGCGAGGTGGCGATCAGGCCGGCGTCCTGGGTCGCGGCGACGCCGGCCAGGTTGACGGTGGGACCGACCTTGGTCCACGTGCTGCCGTCGCTGGAGTAGTAGCCGCTGACCTCGTCGCCGGCGCGGACCAGCCGCACCCACACGGGCGCCCGCACGCCGCCGGCGCCGCTGAACGAGTCGAGGTAGCCGTTGCCGTCGGCGTCCCACTGGAAGGCCACCCCGTTGCCCGGCGTGGCGACGACGACCGCGTACCCGGGCGACGTCCCGGCGCCGGTGAGGTCGTTGCGGATGGCCACGCCGGCTTTGGCCCACGGGTTGGTGCCGTCCATCGCGGTGACCCGGGCCGTCACCGTCGACGAGGCGCCGACCGCGCCGTCGCGGTAGATGGCGCCGTACTCGTCGAACGCACCGCCGCCGTCCTGCCAGATGTCCGTCCCGGCGGTCAGGATCGCGTAGGCGCCGCCGGCCTCACCGAACTGGCTCGGCACCGACCCGTAGCCGGGCAGTGAGGTGAGCGGGTTGATGGCCGCCACGTTCACCGTCCTGGTCAGCTCGTACCCGGTCTGGCCGGCCCGCAGGTCCACCGTGGCGGTGACGGCCGCGCGGGCCACCGGGACGGTGACCGACGCCGGTGCGGTGACCTGCCACGAGACGGTCTGCGAGGCACCCGGGGCGAGGCGTGGCCGCGGGGCGGGTCCGGTGCGGACGGCCCGCCAGCCCTCCGGCACCGCGATGGCGGCGGTCAGCTCGGCCACCGCTTTGTCGCTGATGTTCTCCAGCGTGGCGGTGACGGTGGTGGTGCCACCCGCGCCGAGACTGGCCGGCTCCGCCGACAGCACCGCGCCGACCGGCGGGCGCTCGGGGTCGGCCGGGCCCCGATATCTCCCGGTCGGGCCGGCGTTGTAGATGATCCGGCTGGCCTCGATGGCCGGGTTCGCGGCGCTCATGGTGACGTTGCCGCGGGTGACGTTGCCGCGGCTGCCGTTGACGATGCCGGTGATGGCCGGGTTGGTGGTGTAGTTGTCGACAAGGGTGAGGTCGCCGGTGCGGTTGCCGTTCTGGTTGTTCGCGTGCGCCCACTGTCCGGCGGTGTCGACGAACACGTTGCGGCTGGCGGTCAGGTATCGGGAGCCCTCGTCGAAGTAGAGGCCGAGCTGGCCGCTGTTTTCGCAGAAGTTTTCCTCGATGGTGCTGCGCGGCATCGCCGAGAGGGTGTAGATGCAGCCGGCGTCGAACATGGTCTGCACGACGTTGCGCACGTAGTTCCCGACGATCCGCACGTCGCTCAGCGTCGTCGGCGTCTGGTAGATCGGCTGGAAGTCGTACAGCCCGCGGTTGACGTACTCGGGGCTGCCGCCCGGGTCGTTGGCACCCCATCCGTAGCCGAGCCCGATGCCGGTGTACGGCGCGTCGCTGATGTAGTTGTGCGCGATGGTGAGCCGGGTGACGTAGGTGGCGAAGATCGGGTCCTGGTCGAGGTACTCCAGCAGCGACGCGTAGAGCCGGTTGTCGCTGACGAGGATGTCGCTGTTGACCATGCGGGGATCCGAGGGGTGGTGCGCGTCGGGGCGTACGCCGCCGATCACGACGCCGCCGCCGGCGCTCGCGGTGAACGTGTTGCCGACGACCGAGACGTCGCGGGCGCCCAGCCCGACGCCGGTGGCGTGGGCGTTGGCGTCGTTGCCGATCCCGAGCCCGATCGAGCCGAGGTTGACGAACGCGTTGTCGTGGAAGCTGATGCCGTGTGCGGCGGACACCTGCACGGCGGCGGGCGCCTGCGCCCAGCCGTTGCGCGATCCTTCGAACCCGCGGCAGCCGACCGCGCAGGAGGTGAACGCGTCGGCGGGCCGGTCGGGCTGGACACCGGTGATGAACACGCCGGTCTGCTGGTTGGCGTACCCGTTGGGCGAGCTGGGGTGCAGCCAGGTAGTGCCGGTGAACGTCAGCCCTTCGAACCGGAGGTTGCGCGCCGGCGCGTCGTAGGTGCCGCCCACCTGGACAAGTGACTCCAGCCGCGGCAGCTCGACCCGCGCCTGCCGGATGTCCTGCCCCGGCAGCGGCTTGTAGTACAGCGTCCCGGCCGTCGGGTCCAGGTACCACTCGCCGGGCTCGTCGAGGAAGCGCCTGGCGTTCAGCAGGAAGTAGGTCGGTGTCCGGAACGGGGACTGGAGCGCGTCGTACCCGTAGGTGTTGTTGTCCCACGCGGGCTGCTGCATGACCACGGTCGTGCCGGAGATGCTCTGCACCGGCGCGAACCGGTTGGTGAAGGACTGCATCGCCTGGAAGTCGATGCGCCGCTGGTCCGGCAGCGTGGCCAGGTACGCCAGGTCGGGGTTGTTCAGCGTGAAGCCGGTGGCGTTGAGCGTGATGTCGGTGCGCGCGAGCGGGATCCGGGCGCGCTGCGCCAGGGCGCCGTCCACGTAGAGCTGGCGGGTGTCGAAGCCGGCGCCGACGTGTGCTTTGTAGACGCCCGTCGCGGCGTCGTCGAGCTCCCACCCGGTGACCGGCTGTGCTCCACTGAGGACACTCGTGCCGCGCGCGCCCCGCCAGGTCACGATGCGGCCGCCGCGTCCGGAGTCGGCGGCGTCGAAGCGCAGCGGCTCGGTCAGCCGGTAGGTGCCGCTCTGTAGATGGACGGTGACGTCGCGGTTGCCTTTGGCCGCCTCGAGGCGCGCCCGCCGTTGCGCCTCGCCCAGGGTGGCGAGGGGGCGGGCGAAGGTGCCCGGGCCGCTGTCCCTGGCGTTCGCGGTGCCGGGCGGCGCGACCACGATGACGTGTTCGGGGGGAGCCGCCTGCGCGGCGGGGCTAGACACAATGGACACTCCTACCGCGGCCAAGGCCACGACTGCTCTTCGGGCCGACGAGGGGCGCACAGCGACTTCCTTTCCTGCCGGGCCGCGGCGCGGCGCGGGGTGCGGGCTGGTCTAGTGGACGTCCACCGGATGCGGCTGGTGCGCGGCGCCGGCGCGGCTGGTGACGGCGAGCAGCCGCCGGCCGGCCTGCTCGGGCCGTACGTGCGGTCCGGCGGGTGCGGGTGCGGTCCGCTGGTACACCGAGGCGATCGTGTCCTCGTCGACGCGGATGCCCAGGCCCGCCGAGTCGCCGAGGATGTAGGCGCCGTCCTCCACCTGGAGGTCGATCGTCACGCCGATCGGCGACCGCAGGTCCTGGAGTTCGCTGGCGATGTGGTTGGGCACCGAGGTCGCGGCGTGCAGCAGGGCGACGGGCGTGTTGCCGATCGGGCTGACCGGCAGGTCATGGGCGTGCGCCAGCGCGGATACCCGCAGGAAGTGGGTGACGCCCCAGACCGCGGCCGTCTGGACGATGTCGAGGCCGCCGGCGGCGATCAGCGGCCGAAACTGCTCCAGCCCGGTCAGGTTCTCGCCGCTGGCGACCGAGGTACGCACGCCGCGGCTGACAGCGGCCAGCCCGTCCGCGTCCCAGCGTCGGACCGGCTCCTCGATCCAGGCCAGGTCCAGGGTGCGTTCGAGTTCGCAGACGTGGCGGACCGCCTGCTTGCGGGTCCAGGACTCGTTCGCGTCCAGCATCAGCCCCGGCCGCATGCCGCGCGCGGCCTCGGTCAGCACCTGCCGCACCAGCGTCAGGCGATGCCGGTCCCGCTCGATGTCCAGGCCACCTTTGAGCTTCGCGGCGCGGAGCCCGTGTTCCGCGTACACCTCGTAGGTGGCGACGAGCTCCTCGTCGGTCAGGCCGATGTCGAGGCCGGAGGCGTAGGCGTTGACCCGGCGGTCCCGGCCGCCCAGCAGCCGCCACAGCGGCTCGCCAGCGGCCTGCGCCTTGATGTCCCACAGCGCCGTGTCGAAGGCGCCGATCGTGCCGAACACCACGCCGGCGTGGCCGGCCTTGAAGGTCTGCCGCAGCATCCGGTCGTAGAGCGCCGTCACCGCGCGCGGGTCCTGACCCTCCAGGGCCTGGAAGATGGCTTCGGCCTCCACGTGCGACCCCAGGCCGACTCCGGTGATCCCCTCGTCGGTCTCGACCAGGATGATCGGCACGGTCATGACGCCGTCGGCGTAGACGCCGTTGGCGTCGCCGACCGGCCGGCCCCAATGCTGTGCCGTCGTCAGGGTCCGGTATCCGGTGATCCGCATGTCAGCCCTTCGTCGCACCGGCGGTCACGCCGTCGGCAATCTGGCGCTGGAGGAACAGGTAGGTCACCAACACCGGCACCGCGGCGATCAGGACGCCGGCCGCGAAGGTGGGGATGTCGTCGGAGTACTGGCCGCGCAGCGAGGTGACGCCCACCATGAGCGTGCGGTTTTCGGCCGACGGCATCATCAGCAGCGAGATGAGCACGTCGTTCCAGCAGAACAACGTGTTGAGGATGCCCACCGACAGCAGTGCCGGCACGCCCATCGGCAGCATGATCCGCCGGTAGACGCCGTACACGGTGTTTCCGTCGATCCGGGCCGCGTCGATGATTTCGGCTGGCACCGCCCGGTAGTAGCTCGTCATCAGAAAGACGGTGAACGGCAGCCACTGCGCGACGTAGGCGAGGATCAGTCCCGGATAGGTGTCGATGAGACCGATGTCTGCCATGATCCTGGCCAGCGGCACCATGATGACCTGGAAAGGGATGAACAGCGCCGCGAGGCAGACCAGGAACAGCGCGGACGAGCCGCGAAACCGCAACTGGCTCAGCGCGAACCCGGCCATCGACCCGAGCAGCAGTAGCAGCACCACGGCGCAGGTCACCACGATGAGCGAGTTGAGGAAGTACCGCGCCATGCCGGCGCTGTTCCACGCGGTCGTGATGTTCTGCCAGTGCAGTGTGCTGGTCAGGGAAAAGCGGTCGAGGATGTACTCGCGGCGGGTCTTCATCGCGACGTTGGCGGTGAACAGCAGCGGGTAGATCGTGGCCAGGGCGAGGAGCGCCATCGGCACCGCGACGAACCATCGGCCCAGCCGGATGCGCGACATCAGTTTTCCCTTCCCGCGCGGCGCAGCACGCTGATCTGGAGCAGGCCGACGACCAGCATGATCACGAACAAAGCCGTGGACGCGGCCGAGGCGAGGGCCGGGCGGTTCATCTGTCCCTGCTGGAACCAGATGTAGAACTCGGGCAAGTAGGTCGAGCCTTCCGGGCCACCACCGGTCATGATGTAGAGCAACCCGAACATGGAGGTCAGCATCCCGATCATGGTGGTGACGAAGACGAACTGGATGGTGCGGGACAGCCCAGGGATGATGACGTGCCAGATGGTCTGCGGCAGCGATGCGCCGTCGACCCGCGCGGCGTCCAGGAGCGCGGCGTCCAGGGTCGCGAACCCGGCCAGGAAGACGACCAGTGCCATGCCGAACGTGGCCCAGATGTGCACGCCGGCGACGGCGAAGATGGCCACGTTCGGATTGCCCAGCCAGTCCACCGGGCCGACGCCGATGCCGCCGAGCACGGCGTTGAGCGGGCCGTCGAAGGCCAGCAGCAGGTTGAAGATCGCGCCGACGATCACCGGTGAGAGCACGGCCGGGAAGAAGTAGACGCTGCGGTAGACCCGGTGTCCCGGCACGCGCAGGTAGATGAAGGTGGCGAGCAGTCCCGGTATCGCGACGGCGACCGGGAGCAGCAGCACCAGCAGCCCCACGTTGCGCAGCGCGGTGCGAAACAGCGGGTCGCCGAGCAGGTCGGTGTAGTTGTCGAGCCCGACCGTGGTGCCGTTGCGCTCACCGTCGCCGGTGAAGGAGAAGTTGACACCGAGCAGCAGGGGCCACAGCCGCAGCACGACGATGATCAGGACAGCCGGTGCGACAAGCACGTACGGGGCGAGGCGTTCGGCGCGCCGCCCGTCCCGGGCCCGCCGGCGGCTGGGCGCCGCCGGCTGCTCGACCTTCGTCGCCGCGGCCCGCCCCGCTTCGGCGGCAGGGCGGACCGACGACGAACTACCCAGTGGCACGAGATCAGCCCGTCTTGTCCGACGCGGCGAGCTGAGTCACCGCCTTGTCGACCGTGACCGATCCACTGATCAACTGCTGGGACAGCCGCCCCATCAGCTCGATCGTCTTGGAAGACAGGGCCACGTGGAGAGCCGGCTTACCGGCCTTGGTCTCCGACACGATCGTGGCGACGGCGGGGCCGGCGCTGGACACGTCGATCGTGGTGTCCGCGGCGATGGCGCCCGCGTCGGCGTAGAACGCCTTGAGCGCGTCGGTCGAGGTCAACGACCGCACCAGGTCGGCGGCGACCTTCGGGTCCTTGGTCCATTTCGCGACCGCGTAGCCGATGCCGCCGTCGTAGGGAACGCTCGGCGTGGTGCCGGCGGTCACGACCGGCGACTTCATGACACCGACGTTGTCCGCCTCCAGGAACTCGGCGAAGTCCTTCCAGTGCCCGATGTCCGACATCAACCCGATGACGTGCGAAGCCTTGGCGGATTGGAATACCGCGAACGCGTCGTTGAACATCGCCGTCGAGTTGGCGCCCTCGTTGTTGAGGCCCTTGTCGTTGACCTCTTTCCAGAGCGAGAAGACCCGCTTGACGTTGGGCGAGTTCCAGTTTCGCTTGCCGGCGATCCAGTCGTCGTACTCCTGCGCGGTGAGGATCCCCGAGCCGAGGCCGGACAGGAAGAACTGGATGCCGATGCCTTCCTTGTTGCCCTGCGCGAAGCACTTGGCCTTGGTCGCCTTCGTGATGGCCGCGCAGTTGCTCACGAACTCGTCCCAGGTGGTGGCCGGCCGCTCGGGGTCGAGCCCGGCCTGCTTGTAGAGCGCCTTGTTGTAGTAGATGGGGTGCCCCTGAAGCGTCACCGGGGCGGCGTACGTCTTGCTGTCCTTGGCGAATGCGTCCCAGCCGGCCAGCCGCTGCCTGTCCGCGCCGACGTACTCGTCCAGCGGCAGGAGCGAGTCCGCCCGGTCGCGGATCTGCCCGCCGCCGTTGAACAGCATGACGTCGGGCCCCTTGCCGGCCTGGATGGCCCCACCCAGCAGGGTGTAGTACTGCTCGAACGGCTGCGCGACGAACTCGACCGTCACGCCGGAGTGCTTCTTGGCGAAGTCGGCCTTCGCCTTTTCGATATATGAGGCCGCGGTCGCGTCACCGGACTTCCAGTCCCAGACGACGAGCTTGCCGGTCGATCCACCGGACGGCGAATTGGATTCCGAGGCGCTGCCGCAGCCGGCCAAGGCCAGCCCGGCAACCAGGACCGCCGACCACAGTGCTCGCTGCTTCATTGCTGCTCACTCTCCATAGGTGGCCGGGGGCCGGCCGTTGGCGGAGGATTACACGGGAACGTAACTCGTATGACGTATGACGTCAATACAGTGCCGTATAGTGAATCGGTGCTCGCGGTAGCCGCGGGCCACGGAGGGTGATATGACGGCAGCAGCGCGCTCGGCCGCGGACGTCTCCGCGCCGCCCGGCTGGACCCGGCGACCGGCCAACCTCGCCACCGCGGTCACCGCGGAGCTGGTGGAGCGGATCGTCCGCGGTGTCCACCCATCGGGCTCGCCGCTTCCGCCCGAGCCCGTGCTCTGCGCGACCTTCTCGGTCAGCCGCACCGTAGTCCGCGAGGCGGTGAAGATTCTTCAAGAGAAGGGTCTGGTCCAGGTCCGCCAGGGCACCGGCACCATGGTCACCCCACCCGCGATGTGGAACATGCTCGACGAGCTCGTCCTGGGCGCCACCATCGCGGAAGACGACAGCCTGGCCATCCTCGACGACCTCGTCGTCACCCGCCGCGTGCTGGAGTCCGACATGGCCAACGTCGCCGCCCGCGTGGCCGACGACGAGGCCATCGAGCGGCTGCGCGCGCTGGTCGACCGGATGGACGAGCTCGTCGACGATCCGGACTCCTACCATGACCACGACCGGACGTTCCACGACACCGTCATGCAGGCCTCCGGAAACCGCCTCGCCCGCGCCGTCGTCCGCGCGCTGGAAAGCCAGGTGCTCAACACCGCCCGCTACATGGGTCGCACCGAGCGCGCGCTGTGCGTCGCCTCCAACCGCGGCCACCGGCGCATCTACGAGCTGATCGCCGCCCACGACCCCGAGGGCGCCGCGGAGGCGATGTTCACCCACATCACCGAAGCGTGGGTGGTACGCCGCAGCGGGCCGGACGAGCCGACCCGACTGCGGCGATAGCCCAGATACGGATTGGGGCGGCGGGGCCTGTGCCGCGCGTGGCAGGCCCCGCCGCCGGCTCATCACCTACAGGGGTGGGTAGGCGTTCTGCATCAACTGGGTCACCTGCGCCGGGAAGAAGGCGCCGGAGATCGGAGCGCCGGCCAGCGCACCCGACATGTTGTGGCCGTTGAGGTCGTTGCCCTCATAGGTCGGGTCGCACATGCGGTCGAAGCCCTTGCCCTCGTTGTTCGGGATCTCGGTGCTCGAACCGTCCGACTCACCCGGAGGCTTGACCCACACGTAGGCGTCGATGCCAGCCGGGCCGGGGTTGGCCCGCGGACGCTCGCCGAGGCCGGCGCCGCTCTGGTTGCACCAGTTGCCCTTGTGGATACGGCGGTCGATCCGCGAGCCGTTGATCTGCTCGTCGAGCGTGCCCGTGGTACGCGGGCCGGTCGGGCGGGCCGAGCCGCCCCAGCCGTTGCGCGAGGTGTCGATGATCATGCCGATACCCGAGGGCATGCCCTGGGTGATCAGCTCCTGGCGGAACGCCTGGACGTAGCTCGTCTCGTCGTTGTACCGGTTCCAGTCGATCCACTTCGACGGGCGGGTCTGGTCGTTCACCGTGATGTACGGCTCCACCAGCGCCGAGTAGTTGGACGTGTTGCTGATGAAGCCGGCGACGTTGTTGACGCTGCCCGACCGCCGCACGGTGTCGACGATCAGCTGGGCGGTGGGCCGGAAGTTGTCGTCCCAGCCGACCCAGCCGTGGTGGGCTACGTCGATGTAGTTGTACACGTTCGGGATCGCGCTGAACTTCTGGAGCGCGTACGCGATGCCGTTGACGTAGTTGCCGTTGGTCTTCATCGTGTCGCACATCGGCTTCGCCGACGGACGGCCCGACACATTCGTGATCAGGTTCGGCAGCGAGTCGATCTCGACGATGTTGATGATCCGCAGGCTGCGGAACCGCGCGTCGTTCTGGTACGCGGCGATCGGGTCGATGTACGCCGTCTTGTACCGGTCGATCTCGGTCGGGCCGAGCTCACCGTTGGACGCCAGCGCCGAGCAGTCCCGGCCGGGCAGGTTGTAGATCACGAACTGGATGTACGAGGCGCCCTGGCGGACCGCTTCGAGCAGGTGGTCCTCGACGCCCATGGGGCCGTTGGACTGGCTGTTCGGGCTGCCTTCGATGGCCGCGATGCGGTCGATCCACACCGCGGTCGGGTTGCTGGAGATCCGGCTACCGCCCGAGACACCCTCGACCTTGGCCTTCCACTCCGGGTTGACGTAGCCGCGACCGCCCGCGTACGGGTTGTCCGCCCGCTCTCCGGGCGGACCCGTGGTCGGGTTGGACGTGGGCGGCGTGGTGGGCGGTGTCGTCGGCGGCGTGGTGGGCGGAGTGGTGGGTGGCGTCGTCGGCGGGGTGGTGACCGGGACACCGGTGCACGCCACGCCGTTGACCGAGAACGACGTGGGCGCGCCGTTCGTGCCGCTCCAGTTGGCGATGAAGCCCGGGTTGACCGTGCCGCCGTTGGGCACGCTGCCGTTCCATCCCTCGTTGGCCACCGTCACGGCGGTGCCGCTCTGCGTGAACCGGCCGTTCCAACCCTGCGTCACTCGCTGGCCGTTGGCGAACGAGAACTGGAGCGTCCACGACGTCCACGCATCGCCCACGTTGCGGACGGCGATGCTGCCCTGGAAAGCGTTGTTCCACTGACTGGCGACCGTATACGTCACACTGCAACCGGCGGCGGCGCTGGCTGGCAAGGCCTGCACCACCGATAGGCCGCCCAATCCGAGCGCCGCGACGGCGGCCATCGCCAGGCGCTGTTTCCGGGTACGACTCGACACGAGTCTCACTGCTGTTTCTCCTAGTTCGTCGCGGCGCGCACGCCTGACGGGCAGCTCGCCGGCCCGGATGGCGAGCATGATGGTGTCGTCTCCCCGGCCCGAAGGCCAGGGCCGGTGCCTCGCCAGATGGGCCGGCTCGCACCAGCCCATCTGCCCTTGGCGAGGCACACTCGCGTCGGCTCCCGTTGTGCTATGTCATCGGAGGGTCCATTGCTGGTTCGTCCCGCCGTGGCAGGCCCAAAGGTGGATCCTGGTGCCGTTCGCGGTGCCCGTACCGCTGGCGTCCAGGCACAGTCCTGAGTGGACGCCGGTGATGGTGCCGTTGGCGTTGACGTTCCACTGCTGGTTGGTCTGGCCGTTGCAGTCCCAGATAATGGCGGCGGTGCCGTTGCTGGTGCCCTGCCCGTTGGCGTCCAGGCACTTCGTACCGCCAAAGGCGGTCAGCTGCTTGCCGGACGTGTAGGTCCAGGTCTGGCCGGCCGCGCCGGTGCAGTCCCACAGCTGGGTCTGCGCGCCGTTGGTCGCCGCGCCGCCCGTCACGTCGACACACCGGCCGGACGGCGTCCCGACGATCCGCGATCCCGTCGGGGTGGGGGTGCTGCCGCCCGGTCCGGCGGCGGCCATCACGGCCTGGGCACCCGACGGCCAGTTGCCGTTGGTCACCGTGACGTTGCCGGAGACGACGTTGCCGCGATCGCCGTTGGTCACGTTGGTACTGCCGTTGGTCGACCAGTTGTTGGTGACGGTCCAGTTCCCCATGTTCTCGCCACCCCAGTAGTTGGCGGTGGCCCAGGTGCCGGTGTTGGAGAAGACGTTGTTTCGCACGGTGTAGTAGCGCGAGCCCTCGTCGAAGTAGACCCCGAAGTAGCCGTTGGTCCGCAGGCAGTAGTTGTCGCTGATCAACGCGCTCGGGTTCCAGGAGAGCGTGTAGATGCATCCACCGTCGTTCATCTGTTGCATGACGTCGTGCACGTAGTTGCCGATGAGCCGGTTGTTGGACGCCGTGGTCGGCGTCGTGTACCGCGGCTGGTAGTTGTACAGCCCGCGGTTGGCGTAGTTGTTGTTGCCGCCCGCGTCGTTGGCGCCCCAGCCGTAGCCCAGCGAGATGCCGGAGTACGGCATGTTGTAGACCTCGTTGTGCGAGACGGTGGCGTTGGTGACATAGGTGTTCAGGACCGAGACGATGCCCCGGTAGTCCGCACCGAGGTCGTGGATGCGGTTGTTGCTGACGGTGATGTCCCGGTTGACCATGCGCTGGTCGCTGGGATGGTGCGCGTCCGCGCGCACGCCGCCGACCACGATGCCGCCGCCGGAGCTGCGCGCGATCTCCGACCGGGTGACCGTGATGTTGCTGGCCCCGAGGCCGACGCCGCTGGCGTGGGCGTTGGCGTCGTTGCCGATGCCGATGGCCGTCTGGCCCAGGTTGACGAACTGGGAGTCGCTGAACGTGACGTTGTTGGCGGCGGAGATCTGCACCGCGGCCGGCATCTGGAACCAGTTCGGACGGGCCGCCTCGAACTGCGTGCAGCCGTTGTGGCAGGAGGTGAAGCCCGGCCAGCTCCAGTTTCCGGCGATGTACGCGCCGGTCTGCTGGTCGATGTAGCCCTGGTTGCTGCTGGGCCCCAGCCAGCTCGTGCCGGTGAACGTGACCCCGGTGAACGTGATGTGGTGCGCGGGCGCGTCGTAGGTGCCCCCGATGTTCACCAAGGACTGCAACGCCGGCAGCTCCACGCTCGCGGTGCTCATGTTCTGGCCCGCGCGCGGGATGTAGGACAGCACGCCGGTCCCGGGGTTGAGGTACCACTCGCCGGCCGAGTCGAGGAACTCGTACGCGTTCGCCAGGTACAGCGGACCGGCCCGGTGCGGGCTGGTGAAGGTGTCGTAGCCGAAGTTGTTGTTGTTCCAGGCCGGTTGCTGCATCGTGATGAGGTTGCCGCTGATGCTCTGCACCGGCGAGTACCGGTCGGTGAAGGAGTTGACGCTCTCCATCTCGACCCTGTTCTGGTTGGCCAGGTTGTTCAGGTAGCTCAGGGCGCCGTTGGTAAACCTCATCCCGGTGCTGGAGGCGGTGAAGTCCGCCCGATTCACCTGCGTACGCGCCCGGGTGGCGACGGCCCCGTCGACGTAGAGCTGCCGGGTGTCGATCCCGGTGCCGACGTTGGCCCGCCAGATGTTTCGGCCCGCGTCCGCCAGCGTCCACCCGGTGACCGCGCGGGCGCCGCTGATCACCGGCCGCGCGGAGGGCGCCGCCTGCCAGACGACCGTGCGGCCGTTGGTGCCGGAGTCCTCCGCGGTCAACCGCAACGGTGCCGACAGCCGGTACACCCCGTCGGCCAGCTGCACCACGATGTCGTCGGACATGGCGTCGTTCAGCGCCCGGACGGCGGCCTGCGCGCCCGCCAGGGAGCAGGGCTGGGCGCTGGAACAGGCGGTGCCGCTGCCGGACGGGGACGCGTAAAGGGTGGTGGGAGCCGCCACGGCGGGCGCGGGCGCGGCGACGACGCCGACCACGGCGGCCAACCCCGCCACGGCGACGCCGGCCAGTAGCTGCTTCCGCAGCGCCGAAGGTGCGAACACGGGTGCTCCTATGCGTGGGGGTTGCGCCAATGCTCACCAGGACCGGTCCGGTGGGGGTGCCGGCCGGTCCTCGATACGGCAGGGCTCTATACGGATGACGCCCGGCCGGAGCGACGGTCCACCGGCGTCTGGAGAATCGGTTTAGCATTGGGTGATGCGGCACCGATCACCGGACGGGTCGGCGAAACCATCCGACGATCGGTGCCGGGCGCGGCGTGGGGATCACCTCCGGAGAGACAGCGGCGGTATGACGTATGACGTCAGACAGCCGTCACGTTAAGCGCCCGTTACGTTCATGTCAAGTGACTCCCGTCGATCCGCGTAGGCCCCGTCCGTCCGCCGTTGGTTGCGCCTCCTTCGGCGCCAGGCAGGAGGCCACGAGGCGGTCGCCGCGTCCGGGCGGCGGATGGGCTTTTGCGTGCCGATGTGGCCGATTCATCGGATGACCGTTCGCAGGTATGCCAAGCCCTCCTGGGCGAGCAGGTCCTGCGACGGTGCGAGCGGGCGCCAGATCGACGCGGCGGTCGCGATGGTCTCGTTCTGTGCGGTGAACGACTCGATGCAGACGGCGCCCCCGTAGCCGGTCACCGCCAGCGCGGCGAAGAAGCGGGGCCAGTCGAAGTGGTCCGCGCCGGGCGCGCCGCGGTGGGTGCCACTGACCTGGACGTGTTTGACGCGGGGGCCGGCCGTGACGAGGGCGGCGTAGGGGTCGGCCTCCTCGATGTTCATGTGGTACGTGTCGATCATAATGCCGACGTTCGGGGGCAGTCCGTCGACGAGGTCGAGGGTCTGCTCCACGGTGTTGACGACGCTTGTCTCGTAGCGGTTGAGCGCCTCGACGCCGATGCTCACACCGCGCTCGCCCGCGTGGTCGGCCACCGGTGCGAGCGCGCGGCGAAAGTCCGTGTAGCAGGCCGTGCGGGCCGCCGCCGTCATGCGCCAGGTCCGGCCGACCGCGGCGTAGACCGGGCCGCCGACACACGGTGCTCCGACGGCGGCCGCCTTGTCCACACAGGTCTTCAGGTACGCCACTGTGGACTCCACAGTGGCCGGTGCGGTGTTCACGAGGTCCCGTCCGGGTGGCGTGACCGCGCAGACGGCGGCCGCGGCGAGGCCGTGCGAGTCGAGCAGGTCGCGGATGCGGGCGGGATCCCAGTCGCCGGGCTGCTCCAGCGGCAGCTCGACCGCGTCGAAGCCGAACGCGGCGATCCGCGGGATCAGGCCGGCGAGGGCCTCGTCGTCGACCGGCGAGGCCCACACCCACGGGTTGACACCGATGGCGCGCACGCCACCTACTTCCAGCGCTGCGGATAGCCGGGCAGGTCGGTGCAGCCGCACATCGCGTAGTGCAGCGGCGGCATGTCCGGGTCGATGTACTCGCCTAGGTTGTCCTGGGTGATCGTCGGCTGCGGTAGCTTCCACGGGTTGGACACCGGCTCGCCGCCGAGGATCTTCAGCGCGGCGATGATCGGGGTGCGCCACTGGTAGGTGGGGTAGGTGGGTGCGATCGCGGTGAGCTTCTTGTCCTGCCACAGCTTGAGGAAGTCGAGCTGGTCCTCGCCGTTGATCGGTGGCACGGCCGCGCCCGCGTCCTGGAACGCCTCGACGGCGGCGACGGCGACCGCGCCGGCGTCCATCCAGACACCGTCGATCGTGCCGTACCGCTGGATGTAGTCGCCGACGATCTTCTTGGTCTTGGCCGGGTCGCCGTCGGTGAACTCGACGCCGACGACGTCGACGCCCGCCTTGTCGAACGCGACCTTCGCCGCGGACCAGCGCGTCTCCAGTACGTCGACGCCGGGCAGGATGCGCAGGGCGAGCAGCTTGCCGCCGGGCTTCATCTTCTGGCTGACGAACTCCGCGGCGACGTGGCCGAAGCCGTAGCCGCCGATCGGGTTGATGAACGTGACCGGGCAGGTGGTGTCGACGCCGCGGTCGAACACGATGACCGGCAGACCCTTCTGGCACGCCGCCTCGACGGCCGGGGTGAGCGTGGCGGTCGTGTTCGGCGAGACGATCAGCGCGTGGCAGCCCTTGCCGAGCAGGTCGTTGATGTCCGCGATCTGCTTCTGGTCCTTGCCTTCGGCGTCGACGTGCACGAACTCCTTGATCTGGCCCCGGTGCGTGTCCACCTCGGCCTGCATGGTCTTGAAGCCGACCTGCCGCCACGGGTTGTTCAGACCCGCGTTGGAGAAGCAGAGCTTGTACGGCCCCGGCTTCTTGAACTTCGCGGTCTCCACCATCTTCGGGTTGAGCACCTGCTCCCACGGCTTGCCGGACGGCCCGGTGGCGGTGGCGCCGAGCAGTGCGAGCTCGTTGTCGTAGTCGGCCTGCACGAAGAACTTCGACTGCTCCCCCGTGCCCGACCCGGCGGCCGCCGAGGCGGTGCTGGACGCGGTCGGTGCCGGTTCGTCGGTGGCGCAGCCGGCGAGCGCCAGCAGGGTGGCGACCGCCAGTACCGCTATGGAACGCCTCACTTGTGTCCCCTTTACCTGGAGGAGGAACGCACGGACGAGACCGCCACGGCGAGCAGGATGATCGCGCCCTGGACGGTCGACTTGAGGGCGCCGGAAACGCCGTAGAAGTTCATGAGCGCGAAGAGTGTCTCGAGGGTCAGCGCGCCGAGCATCGCGCCGGCGACAGAGCCCCGACCGCCGCCGAGCGCGACGCCGCCGAGGACCACCGCGGTGATCGCACCGAACTCGAGGCCGGCACCGGCCTGGAACGAGACGCCGCTGAATCCGCCGAGCAGGATCGCGGCGACCGCCGCCGAAAGTCCACTGAGGACGAACGCGAGGGTCTTGGCGCGCCAGACCCGCACGCCGCTCAGCTCGGCGGTCCGCGGGTTGCCGCCGACGGCGACCAGCGTCCGGCCGAAGTCGGCGCGGGTCAGCAGCGCGGCGAGCCCGGCCACCGCCAGCAGGACGAGCAGCGCATACGGTATGCGCCCCAACCCGGGCACGTCTTCGAACGCCCGCCGGCCGAACCGCCGGAACTCCTCGGAGAGCCCGCCCTTCGGTGCGCCGTCCGACCACAGGTACACGGCGCCGACGAGGATCAGGAACATGCCGAGGGTGGTGATGAAGGACGGCACCCGGAGGCGGGTGGTGACCAGGCCGTTGACGAGGCCGACGGCGGCGCCGAACGCGAGCAGCAGCAGGACGACCGGCCAGGTGCGGGCGGGGTCGTTGTCGATGAGCCGGGCGGCCACGACGACCTGCGCGGTGACGAGCGAGCCGACGGAGAGGTCGTACTCGCCGGAGACGATCACGAAGTACTGCCCCGCGGCGAGCACGATGATCGGCGCGGAGCGGCCGAGGAACGACATGAGCGACGGCGGGGCGAGAAAGTCGGGCTGCCGGACGGCGATCAGGACCAGCAGCACCGCGAGGATCACGACGATCGGCAGGACGCCGCCGGCGCGGAGGCGCGGTGGGCGAAGCTCGGCGATCCGCATGGCTAGGACGCCGCCTTCCGCAGGGCCCGGCGGGCGTAGATGGCCACGGCCGCGATGATGATCACGCCACGGATCACCTGTTTGAAGAACGCGTCCACCTCGAGCTGGTTGAAGATGGCGTCGATGCTGGCCAGCAGCAGCACGCCGCCGACCGTGCCGGCGACGCCGCCGCGCCCGCCGGCCAGGGCCGTGCCGCCGAGGACCACCGCGGCGATCGACTCCAGGTCGTACAGGCCCTCGGTGCCGACCCGCGGCGCACCCGAGCCGAGCCGGCTGGCGAGGTAGATCCCGGCGAGGCCGGCGCAGAGCGAGCACAGCACGTGCGCGGTGACGAGCACCCGGTCGTTGCGCACACCGGAGAGCCGGGCGACCGCGGGGTCACCGCCGACGGCGATCAGGTGGTGGCCGAAGCGGGTGCGCGCGAGCGCGAACCAGGCCGCGGCGGCGACGGCGAGCAGCAGCAGAAACGCCACGGGCACCGGCCCGACGCGCTGGTACCCGAGGCTCTGCACGAGGGCGGGCGCGGTCTTGCCGGCCGGGCCGTCGTAGCCGTTGTCGAGGTATCCCTTCAGCAGCAGCCCGACGCCGACGGTGGCGATGAACGCGTTGATCCGCGCCTTGGTGACGAGCACGCCGTTGAGGAGCCCGATCCCGGCGCTGACCACGAGCGTCAGGCCGACCGCCGGCAGCAGCGCTCCGTCGCCGCCGTTCATGGTCTGCGCCGCCACGAGGGTGCTGAGGCTGACCACGTAGGCCACGGAAAGGTCCAGCGATCCGCCGATGATGACCAGCGTCTGGCCGACGGCGACGAGACCGAGAGCGGTGGCCACGTGCAACAGGCTCACCGTTGTCGGCTGGGTGAACAGCTGGCCGCCGTCGATGGCGACGACAAGCCAGCCGATCGCCAGCGTGAGGGCCAGGGCCACGAAGACGCCCGGCGCGGTCCGCCTGGCCGGCAGGCGCAGCGCGGTGCTCATCGGGCCGGCTCCCGCTCCGTGCCGAGGGCGAGGGCGAGGACGTCCTCTTCGGTGGCGCCGGCGGGTAGTTCGCCGGCGATCCGGCCCTCGCGCATGACGACGACGCGGTCGCTCATCCCGAGCAGTTCCGGCAGCTCGGACGAGATCATGAGTACGGCCGCGCCGTCCCGGGCGAGGCGGCGGACGAGGTCGTGGATGGCCGACTTCGCGCCCACGTCGATGCCTCGGGTCGGCTCGTCGAACAGCAGGACCTTGGGGCCGAGGGCGAGCCAGCGGGCCAGCATGACCTTCTGCTGGTTGCCGCCGGACAGGAAGCGGATCTCCTGGTCCTCGCCGGCGGCGCGCACGTCGACGGCGGCGAGCAGGTCGCGGACCCGGGCGGCGCGGGCGCCGCGGCTGGGCCGGGCGGGGAGGACGGCGCGACTGGCCAGGAGCGCGTTGTCGAGCACCGACTGGCCGGCGACGATGCCCTCGCCCTTGCGGTCCTCGGTGATGTAGGCGATGCCGGCGCGCATCGCGGCGCGGGGCGAGCGCAGCCGTACCGGCGCGCCGTCGAGCGTGACCTCGCCGGTGGTGAACGGCGCGGCGCCGAACAGGGCGCGGGCCAGCGCCGACCGCCCGGAGCCCTGGAGTCCGCCGACGCCGACCACCTCGCCGGGACGCAACGACAGGTCGACGCCGCGCAGCTTCCGGTTGCCTCCACCGCGGACGGTGAGCCGGACCGGTCCGAGCTCGTCCGGCCGCCCCCGGTCGGGGTAGTAGCTGGACAGCTCCCGGCCGACCATGTGCCGCACCAGCTCGTCGGGCCCGGTGGCCGCGCTGTCCAATGTGGTCACTTTCCGGCCGTCCTTGAGCACGGTGATCCGGCTGGCCAGGTCGAAGACCTCCTTGAGGCGGTGCGAGACGTACAGCACGCCGATCCCCTGCCGTTGCAGCCGCCGCACGAGCGCGTACAGCTGCTCGACCTCGTGGTCGGCGAGGGCCGCGGTGGGCTCGTCCATGATGAGCAGCCGCGCGTCGAGCGCCAGCGCCTTGACGATCTCGACGACCTGCTGCCGCGCCACACCGAGCTGCCCCACCCGGGCTCCGGGTGGCAACGCGCTCTCCCCGATGGAGGCCAGCAGCGCCGCGGTCTTGCCGAGCATCGCCTTGCGGTCGACGAGCCCGCGGCGTAGCGGTTCGTGGCCCAGATACACGTTTTCCGCGACGCTGCGCTCGGGTAGCAGGTTGAACTCCTGGTGGACGATGCCGATGCCGGCCCGCTGGGCGTCACGCGGCCCGTGAAACGCCCGCCGGGCGCCGGCGAACTCGACCGTCCCCTCGTCGGGTGTGTACACCCCGGACACGATCTTCATGAGCGTGGACTTGCCGGCGCCGTTCTCACCGACGACGGCGTGCACCTCCCCCGGCGCGACGTCGAGGTCGACTCCGTCGAGCACCCGCACGCCGAGGAACGACTTGCCGATGCCCCGGAGAGCGAGGAGAGCGTCGGACATCACACAGGCCCCTACGATGCGTAGTCGGGAGAGATAAGTCGAATCGTTTGCGCACGGCGCGGAACGAGAGCGTAGATGCTTCGGGGAGCGCTGACAATCCCGGTGATCTCGCGCGGATCAATGCGAAAACTCGCACCGCGAAATGTGTTATGGAATCGATCCCACCAGGGTCGTATTGACTTACTGCGATGTCCGCCGGCATGCTGGCCCCGCAGACCACGGGACGCGGCGGCATTTGATGTAACGCTGCGTTACGTCCCGTAGGGACCTGACTGCCCGTCGCGGCGGACGGCATGACGATCTGATCGGCACACGCACGCTTTCGGCACGCCTGGCGCGCCGGAGGTGTGACGCCGCGTGCCCGTGGTCGCAGCCTCGTTGCCCCCCGCCGAAATAGGAGACGGCATGCGTCGCAGCACATTGATCATCGGGGCGATCGCGGGACTGTTGCTGTCACTCGCGATCGTCGTCCAGCCAGCGTCAGCGGCACCAGCGTTTCGCGCTCTGCTGTTTACCAAAACCACCGGCTACCGCCACGACTCGATCCCCGCCGGCGTCACGATGTTCCAGGAACAGGCCGCCGCCAACAACTTCGAGGTCGTGCATTCCGAGGACGCGAACGTATTCACTCCGGCCAACCTGGCCACGTTCGACGTGCTCATCATGTTCCAGACCTCCGGCATGGTGTGGACCACCGCGGCCCAACGCCAGGCGGTAGAGGGATACCTGGCCAGCGGCAAAGGCATCGTCGCCGTCCACAACGCCACGGACATGGGCATCGAGAACGAGTACCCGTGGTGGGACCAGACCATCAACGCCGGCGCGCACATGCCGGAACACTCCCCCGGCGTGCTGCCCGGCACCGCCATCGTCGCCGACAAGAAGCACCCGTCGACGGCCAGCCTGCCGGACCGCTGGAACCGCAGCGAGGAGTGGTACAACTTCGACCGCAACCCGCGCGGCAACGTGCACGTCCTGGTAACGGCCGACGAGCGCACCTACAACCCCGGCTCCCGCGCGATGGGCCCGGACCACCCGATCTCCTGGTGCCGCAACACCGGTGGCGGCCGGGTGTGGGCCACCGCGATGGGCCACGCGATCGCGTCCTACAGCGAGACCAACTTCCGCAACCACGTGCTCGGCGGCGTCAAGTGGGCCGCCGGCAACGAGCCCGGCGACTGCGGCGGCACCGTATGGAGCAACTTCGAGAAGCGCACGCTCGACGACAACACCGCCGACCCGATGGCCCTCGCGGTCGCACCGGACGGGCGGGTCATCTACGTCCAGCGCGGCGGCCAGGTGAAGATCTTCCGGCCGGCCACGAGCTCGACCGTCACCGCCGGCACCCTCAGCGTCTACACCGGCGGTGAGGACGGCCTGACCGGCATCGCGCTCGATCCCAACTTCGCCAGCAACGGCTACGTGTACCTGTACCACTCGCCGGCCAGCAGCACGACAGACGTCAACCGGGTCTCCCGCTTCACGCTCACCGGCGACACCCTCAACACGTCGAGCGGCGTCACCATCATCGACATCCCCGCGTACCGGGACCGCACGTTCCCGGAACCGGGACACACCGGTGGGTACATCGAGTTCGGGCCGGACGGAAACCTCTACATCGGCACCGGTGACGACACGCCGCCCAACCTGGACGCCAACTGGCAGGGCTACGCCCCGCTGGACTGGCGGTCGGGCAAGGCCAACCTCGACGCCGCCCGCACCGCCGGCAACACCAACGACCTGCGGGGCAAGCTGCTGCGGATCCGGCCCTCGGCCGGCGGCGGGTACACCATCCCGGCCGGCAACCTCTATCCACAAGGGACGGCGCAGACCAAGCCGGAGGTCTACGCGATGGGCTTCCGCAACCCGTTCCGGTTCTCGATCGACCCGGCCAACGGGTGGGTCTACCTCGCCGACTACGGCCCGGACCGGGGCGGTCCGACAACCAACCGCGGCCCTGAGGGGCTCGTCGAGCTCAACGTCATCAAGACGGCGGGCAACTACGGCTGGCCGTTCTGCCATGGCGACAACCAGCCGTACGCGCCGTTCAACCCGGACACGGGCGCGGTGGGCGCGAAGTTCAACTGCAACTCACCGGTCAACAACTCGCCCAACAACACCGGCCTGACGAGTCTCAAGCCGATCGTCGCCCCGAACATGTGGTACGGCTACGGCACCTCGCCGACCTTCCCCGAGCTCGGCGCCAACGGCGCGGGCCCGATGGGCGGACCGGTCTACCGGTACAACGCGGCCAACCCGTCGGCTACGAAGTTCCCGCCGTACTACGACGGCGTCCACTTCTTCTACGAGTGGACCCGCAACTACATCAAGGAAGTGCACTTCGACTCGGCGACGGCCGTCACGCGCACCAACCCGTTCCTGCCCGCGGGCAACTTCATCAAGCCGATGGACATGGAGTTCGGCCCGGACGGCTCGCTGTACCTGCTCGAATGGGGCTCCAACTTCGGCGGCGGCAACAACGACTCCGGCCTCTACCGCATCGACTACATCCACGGTGGACGGTCGCCGATCGCCAAGGCCACCGGCACACCGATCAGTGGCAACGCGCCATTGACCGTGCAGTTCAGCAGCGCCGGCACCACCGACCCGGACGCGGGCAGCACGCTCAGCTACCAGTGGACGTTCGGCGACGGCGGCACGTCGACGGCGGCCAACCCGTCGCACACCTACACCGCCAACGGCAACTACACCGCCCAGCTGAAGGTCACCGACAACACCGCCCGGACGGCGTTCGCCAACGTGCAGATCACCGTCGGAAACTCCGCGCCGGTGGTCACCATCACCGTCCCGTCCAGTGGCGGCATGCTCAACTTCGGCGACCGCGTCTCGTACACCGTCAGCGTCACCGACCCGGACGGCGGGACGATCGACTGCACCAAGGTCTTCGTCAACCCCGCCCTCGGCCACGACGACCACCAGCACGAGACGACCGACTACCCGGGCTGCTCGGGCACCATCTCCACCGAGCTGCTCGGCGGGCACCCGGACGGCGCCAACCTGTACTACGTCCTCAACGCCCGCTACACCGACGCCGGCGGCGCCGGTGGCGCGGCCCCGCTGACGGGGTACGCCAACGCGGTGCTTCAGCCGAAGCACAAGCAGGCCGAGTTCTACACCAACCAGTCCGGGGTACGGGTCGTCGACCAGGCCGGCGCGGAGAGCGGCAAGCGGGTCGGTGACATCTCCAACAACGACTGGGTGGCGTTCAGCCCGATGAGCCTGTCGGGCATCACCAGCGTGAGCTACCGGCTGTCGTCGCCGAGCGGCGGCGGCGGATCGATCGAGCTGCGCGCCGACTCACCGACCGGCACGCTGCTGGCCACCACACCGGTGTCCAGCACCGGCGGCTGGGACAACTACCAGTCCACGCCGGCCGTCAACACCGCCGCCCTGTCCGGAACCCACACGCTGTACATGGTGTTCAAGGGCTCTTCCGCCAGCCTGTTCGACCTCGACTCGTTCACCTTCGGCGGAGCCGGCGTGGGCGTCGGCGTGCCCAACCCCGGCGGCATAGCCGGCCGGACCTGGACCGTCGCGGCCCAGCACAGCAACAAGCTCATGGACGTCAACGGAGTGTCCACCGCGGACGGTGCTCAGGTCGTCCAGTGGGCGGCCACCGGCGGCAACAACCAGAAGTGGCAGGCCGTCGACGCCGGCGGCGGCGCCGTCTACCTCAAGCCGCTGCACAGCAACAAGTGCCTCGACGTGACCGGCGGCTCCACGGCACAGGGCGCGTTCCTCCAGCAGTTCACCTGTAACAACAGCAACCAGCAGAAGTTCCTCGTCACGGCGACGGCCACGTCCGGTGTCTACACCGTCAAGAGCGTCCCCAGTGGACTGTGCATCGACGTCAACGGGGCGGCCACCACCGACGGCGCGCGCCTGCTCCAGTGGAGCTGCCACGGCGCCAGCAACCAGCAGTGGCGGTTCACCGCCGCGTAGCCCATCAGCTGGGATGTTCCGGCGCGCCGGGCGCGTGCCGGAGCATCCCTCCCCCACCACATCCGAGGAACCGCCATGGTCGTTCCGAAATCTCGGCGCCGCGCGTACAGGCGACTGTTCGTCGCGGGCGCCGCATCCGTCCTCGCCCTCGTCGCCGGCACCGCGGTGGCGGCGACCATCCAGCCGGGGCAGAGCGCCCCGATCACGGGCGTCCAGTCAGGACGGTGCCTGGCCGTCCCCAACTCCAGCACCAACAACGGCACGCAGACCCAGCTGTGGGACTGCGCCGGGACCGCCAACCAGACCTGGACGTACACGTCGTCGAAGCAGCTGACGGTGTACGGCAACAAGTGCCTGGACGCCAACGGCAGGGGCACCGCCAACGGCACCGCGGTCATCATCTGGGACTGCAACGGGCAGAACAACCAGCAGTGGAACGTCAACTCCAACGGCACTATCACCGGCGTGCAGTCCGGCCGCTGCCTGGACGCCAACGCACAGGGCACGACGAACGGCACGAACGTCATCCTCTGGGACTGCCACGGCCAGACCAACCAGCAGTGGAACTCGCCGGCGCCGACTCCGCCGACGACCCCACCGACCACCCCACCGACGAGCCCGCCACCGACCGGTGCCGGCCCGTGCGACATCTACGCCTCCGGTGGCACGCCCTGCGTCGCCGCACACAGCACGACGCGCGCGCTGTACGGCTCGTACAACGGCAACCTCTACCAGGTGCGGCGTTCGTCCGACAACACGACCCGCGACGTCGCCGTCCTGAACGCGGGCGGCGCGGCGAACGCGTCGACCCAGGACTCGTTCTGCGCCGGCACCACGTGCGTCATCACCGTCGTCTACGACCAGTCCGGCCGCGGCAACGACCTGTGGTACCAGGGATCGAGCGTCGTCCCCGGCTCGACACAGAGCCGCCCGGCGATCGCCACGTCCGAGTCGCTGACCGTCGGTGGCAGCAAGGCCTACTCGCTCTACATCAACCCCGGCAACAGCTACTGGCGCGACGGCCACCTGACCGGCGTGCCGACCGGCAGCGCCCCCGAGGGCATGTACATGGTGACCAGCGGCACCCACGTCAACAACGGCTGCTGCTTCGACTACGGCAACAGCGAGACGACCCGGTCCGCGGACGCCGCCGGCGCGATGGACGCCATCAACTTCAGCACCCAATGCTGGTTCGGCGGATGCTCCGGCACCGGCCCCTGGGTGCAGGCCGACCTCGAGTGGGGCCTCTACCCCGGCGGCAGCCAGACCTGGAACCCGAACCAGCGGGCGTTCACCAGCAAGTTCGTCACCGCGACGCTCAAGAACAACGGGACGACCCGCTTTGCCATCAAGGGCAGCAACGCCCAGTCGGGCAACCTCTTCACGCTCTGGGACGGCGCGCTGCCGCCCGGCTACAGCCCGATGAAGAAGCAGGGCGCCATCATCCTGGGCAGCGGCGGCGACTGCTGCAAGCCCGGCGGCGGCGCCAACCTCAGCGCCGGCACCTTCTACGAAGGCGCCATGGTCGCCGGCTACCCGTCCGACGCGACCGAGAACGCGGTACAGGCCAACATCGTCGCGGCCGGGTACCGCTGACCGCACCCCCGAGAGAACGGAGTACCTCCATGCCCCACGGCATCAATCGGCACCGATGGCGCGCACTGCTCGCCGTCGCCGGCACGGTCGTGCTGGCCGGTGCCGGCCTCGTCGGCATCCGGCTCGCGTCGGCGGCCGCGGACGTCGTCCCCCTCGCCGCGACGGCCGGATGTGGCAAGGCCCCGGGTCTGAACAGTGGCACGCACACGATCCAGAGCGGCGGCCAGAACCGCAGCTTCATCCTGCGGGTCCCGGCCAACTACAACAACAACAACCCGTACCGGTTGATCTTCGCGTTCCACTGGCGCGGTGGCACCATGAACGACGTCTCCTCGGGCGGGAGCAGCGGAAGCACCTGGTCCTACTACGGGATGCAGGAGCAGTCGAACAACAGCGCGATCCTCGTCGCGCCACAGGGCAACGGCAACGGCTGGGCCAACCCCGGTGGTCAGGACATCACGTTCGTCGACGACATGATCAGGCGAATCGACGACGCCCTCTGTGTCGACACGACACAGCGCTTCGCCCTCGGCTTCAGCTACGGCGGCGGCATGAGCTACGCGATCGCGTGCGCCCGGGCCAACGTCTTCCGGGCGGTCGCGGCCTACTCCGGCGCGCAGCTGAGCGGATGCAGCGGCGGCACCCAGCCGATCGCCTACTTCGGCCTGCATGGCATCTCGGACAACGTCCTGAACATCTCTCAGGGACGTTCGCTGCGGGACACGTTCGTGCGCAACAACGGCTGCGCGGCCCAGAGCCCGCGCGAACCGTCGCAGGGCAGCGGGCAGCACGTCACCACGCTGTACTCGTGCCGGGCCGGGTACCCGGTGCAGTGGGCCGCGTACGACAGCGGGCACGGACCGGCTCCGGTGGACGGCTGCTCCGGCTGCGAGGACGGCGCCCGTACCTGGACCAAGGGCGAGGTGTGGCGGTTCTTCGCGCAGTTCCAGGGGACGACCCCGACCACCAGCCCGACCGTGAGCCCCACGTCGTCGACGACGCCGAACCCGACCGGGTCCCGGCTCCGGGGTGAGGCCTCCGGCCGTTGCCTCGACATCAGCGGGGCGAACTCGGCCAACGGCACGCAGGCGCAGATCTGGGACTGCCACAACAACGCCAACCAGCAGTTCAGCCAGAACGGGCAGGAACTCAGGGTGATGGGCAAGTGCCTGGACGTGCCGTCCAACGCCGCGGCCGGCACCCGGGTGCAGATCTGGGACTGCCACGGCGGCGCCAACCAGCAGTGGACCCACAACGCCAACGGGACGATCAGCAGCGGCCAGACCGGCCTGTGCCTGGACGTCAACGGCGCCGGCACCGCGAACGGCGCAGCCGTGATCGTGTGGAACTGCCACAGCGGCGCCAACCAGCGCTGGGCCCGCGCCTAGCGAAAGTAGCCGGCTGAAGGCGGTCCCGCGGTGGCGGGGCCGCCTTCAGTCATCAGAACTTTGGTCACATTTTTGACGGCCGCCACCGATCTGACTAATGTGTTCAGCGACAGGTATCAATGGGCGGGCTGGGCGACGCCGACAATCGCAGAGGAGGAGAGTTGGCCAGAAAGCAGTGGCAGAGACGTCATCGCGCCGCGCTGGCGTTCTCATGCGTCGCAGCCGCGGGTGTGTTGACGTTGGCGGCGACCGCGATGCCGACGGGCGCCGCCCCGGTGCCCGGTGCCGATCCAGGCGTCGGCGTCCTTGCCGCCAGCGCCGGATGCGGCAAGAGTCCGACGCTGACCAGCGGCACCCACACGATCCAGAGCGGCGGCCAGAACCGCAGCTTCATCCTGAGGCTGCCCAGCGGCTACGACAGCAACCGTCAGTACCGTTTGATCTTCGGCTTCCACTGGCTGGGCGGCAACGCCAACAACGTCGCCAGCGGCGACTACTACGGCCTCGGCAGCCTGTCGGCCAACAGCGCGATCTTCGTGGCGCCCGAGGGCCTCAACAACGGCTGGGCCAACTCCGGCGGCGCGGACGTCACCTTCACCGACAATATGATCACCAGGATCACGAACGACCTCTGCGTAGACACGAGCCAGCTCTTCTCGCTGGGCTTCAGCTACGGCGGCGGCATGAGCTACGCGCTGGCCTGCGCCCGGGCGAATGTCTTCCGCGCGGTCGCGATCTACGCCGGCGGGGTGATCAGCGGATGCAGCGGTGGCACCCAGCCCATCGCGTACATGCAGGCGCACGGGCTGAGCGACAACGTGCTGAGCATCTCCGGCGGGCGGTCGATGCGGGACAGGTTCGTCGGTAACAACGGCTGCACGCCGGCGAACCCACCGGAGCCGACGCAGGGCAGTGGCCGGCACACCAGCTTCACCTACTCGGGCTGCCGGGCGGGGTATCCGGTCGTCTGGCACGCGTTCGACGGCGGCCACATCTTCGATCCGCGGGACGCCGGCTCCTCGACCTCCTGGCTGCCCGGAGAGACCTGGCGCTTCTTCTCCCAGTTCTCCAGCACCACCACCACTCCGCCCACGACGTCCTCGCCGCCGGTCACCACCTCGCCGCCGCCGGTGACCACCTCGCCGCCGCCGGCCGGTTCCGGCTGCACCGCCACCTACGCGGTCACCGGGCAGTGGGGCGGCGGCTTCCAGGCCGAGGTACGGGTGACCGCCGGCTCCTCCGCCATCCGCGGCTGGACGGTGACCTGGACCTACGCCAATGGACAGCGGGTAACCCAATCCTGGAACGCGACGGTGACGACGAGCGGGTCGACCGTGACCGCCCGCAACGTCGACTACAACGGCACGCTCGCCGCCGGAGCCACAGCCACGTTCGGCTTCCTCGGCTCCTGGACCGGCAGCAACCCGGTGCCGGCCGCGACCTGTACGGCCACGTAGCACCTGGGCGGGCGAAGGCGGCCGTGGACAACCACGGCCGCCTTCGCTTGTCACCGCCTCGGACGCGTTGCGGCGTTACGGCAGGGTCCAGCGCTGGTTGGTGCCGCCGTGGCAGGTCCAGATGATCAGCTGGGTCCCATCGGCGGAGCTGCCGCCGTTGGCGTCGAGGCACCTGCCCGACTGCGGGTTGACCAGCGAGCCGTTGGCTCCGGGGGTCCAGTTCTGCCCGCCGCTGCCATTGCAGGTCGACAGCTGCACCAGGCCGCCGTTCGCGGTGCCGCCGCCGGCGACGCCCATGCACTTGTCGAACGCGCGCAGCGTGTTGCCGTTGACCGTCCATCGCTGGTTGGTGCCGCCGTGGCAGCTCCACAGCTGGATCTTCGTGCCGTCGGCGGAGCCGGACCCGCTGACGTCGACACACTTGCCGGAGGCGCCGGTGATCGGGCCGACCCGGGGCGTGGTGCCGCCCAACTCCTTGATCCGGATGTTGCGGAACGACACGTCGTCGCCGGTGCCGTGGTTCTGGATGCCGATGTAGCCGGAGGTCAGCGACCGCACCGGATCCGCGTTCGTGAAGTCGTTTATCTTGGCACCGTTCAGGAAGACTTGCAGCCGCTCACCTTCGACCAGCAGCTCGTAGGTGTTCCACTCGCCGGGCGGGTTCAGCGCGGCGTCGCGGGCCGCGATGTCCGCCGACTTGACCCCGTATATCGCGCCGGTCGTCTTGTCCGCGGTGTCGGTGGCGTCGATCTGCACCTCGTACCCGTTGCTCATGGCCGAGTTCGGGTCGCTGCTGGCCGGAAACCCGACGAGCACGCCGGAGTTGTCGTCGCCCGGCACCATCCAGTCGAGCTTCAGCGAGTACGCGCGAAACTCCTTGGTGTTGTACCAGAGCATGCCCAGCCCGCCGGTGGAGGTCAGCGTGCCGTTGCTGTTGTTGAACCCGCCGGGCCCGGCCTGGGACCAGCCCGTGGTGGCGCCGTTGTAGAGGGTGGTGTAGCCGGTTTCCGGGCGGCAGTCCGCCTTCGTCCGGTTGGCCGCGTACCTGATCCCGCCGAGCACCAGCGACCGGAACCCCGCCTCGGTGTAGCTGCTCTGCGTGTGGCCGCTGCCGGTGTAGAACGAGCGTCCGCCCTGGAGGGTCTTGCACCAGGTGTGCGGGTGGTCGGCTCCCATCCCGCCGCCGGAGTACGTCGACTCGTCCAGTGTGGACAGCACCCGGGCCGACGACCGCGGGTTGGTCCGGAAGTTGTACCACTCGTCGGTGCGCACCCACGCCGGGTTGAGCCCGGCGGTCGCCGCGTGCGCCCGGTTTTCCACCCGGATGGTGGCCTGCTGGATAGCCGGGTGCGAGGAGAAGTACGCGCCGACCAGTTCGCCGTAGAAGGGCCAGTCGTACTCGGTGTCCGAGGCCGAATGCACGCCCACGTACCCGCCGCCGGCCCGGATGTAGTTTTCGAACGCGGTTTGCTGGGTGGCGTTCAGCACGTCACCGGTGGTGTTGAGGAAGACGACGGCCTCGAACTGGGCGAGGTTGGTGGCGTTGAACTGGTTCGAGTCCTCGGTCGCGGTCACCGTGAAGCTGTTGGCCGCGCCCAGGTCCCGAAACATCTGGATGCCGGCCGGGATCGAGTCGTGCCGGAAGCCGGCGGTCTTGGAGAACACCAGCACGTCGTACGGCGCGTCCGCGGCACTGGCCGGCGTCACGTTGGTAACCAGGAGGAGGGCGGCCGCGGTCGCCGCCATCGCGAGTGTTCTCATAGGACGGTCATACCTTTCGTCGTCGGCTTTGGGGAGAGGCGCGCGGCGACGTCGGGATCGGGGCGCGGGGTACGACGTGCCATCGAACGCCCCCGCGCCCCGTCCCCTACTGGGCGAGGGCTGGCACGGCCGGTCGCTGGCACAGGGTGGGACCCAGCGTGGCCGTCAGTGGTGGGCAGCCCTCACGCAGAGCATTCATAAGACGTCATACGTTATACGAAAAGATAGGGCCCAGTCAATATAGCCATCGCGCCGTCCTTCCCCGCGGAGGGCGGGCGTAGGCGTGGGTCAGGCGGTGGGGAACGCGCGTGCGGCGCCGCGCACGGAGACGGTGACCGAGTCGCCGACCGCGAGGGGCGGGGTGGAGTCGAGGATGCGGGCGGTCACCTGGGTGCCGTCGGCGAGCCGGAGCAGCACGAGCGCGTCGTGGCCGTGGAAGTCGTGCCGCACGACCGTGGCGGTGGCGCCGTCGCCGTTCGCGGACACGTGCATCTGCTCGGGGCGGAGCAGCACCGTGACCGCTCCCCCGCCGGTGGTGCCGCGCAGCGGGAGGCGGCCCAGCGGGGTCAGCGCCACCCGTCCGTCCACTGTGGCCGGCAGCAGCACCGCCTCGCCGACGAAACCGGCCACCCACTCGGTGGCGGGCTCGCGGTACACAGTGGACGGCGCGCCACTCTGCACGATGCGGCCGTCGCGCATCACCGCCACCTGGTCGGCCATCGAGAGCGCCTCACCCTGGTCGTGGGTGACGAGTACGGCGGTGGCGCCGTCCGCCCGCAACGCCTCGCGCACGTCGCGGCGCAGCTCGCCGCGCAGGCCGGCGTCGAGTGCGCTGAACGGCTCGTCGAGCAGTACCAGCGGCGGCCGCGGGGCCAGCGCGCGGGCCACCGCGACCCGCTGCTGCTGGCCGCCGGAGAGCTGGTGGGGCATGCGGTCGCCGTATCCGGGAAGCCCGACCAGGGCGAGGACCTCCTCGACCCGCCCGGAACGGCGGGCGGCGCGGTCGAGGCCGTAGCCCACGTTGCCGGCGACCGACAGGTGCGGGAAGAGCGCGCCCTCCTGCGGCACCACCGCGACGCGGCGGCGGTGCGGCGGCACGTGGGTGCCGGGCCCGGCGACGGTCCGCCCGGCGAGGCTGACCGTGCCACTGTGGACCCGCTCGAAACCCGCGACGCACCGCAGCAGTGTCGTCTTGCCGCACCCGGACGGGCCGAGCACGGCCGCGAGCGTGCCGGCCTCGACCTCCAGGTCGGCGCCGTCCAGGGCGGTGACGGGGCCGTACGCCTTGCGCAGGCCGGTGACCGACAGCATCACAGCCCTCCCCGCACGGTGAGGAACCAGGTGGGCACCGCGGCGAGGCCGACCAGAAGCGCGGCGTACGGGGCGGCGGCGGCGTACGAGGCGGTGCTTGTGTGTGTCCACAGCTCGGTGGCGAGCGTGTCCATGCCGGTCGGCCGGAGCAGCAGCGTGGCCGGCAGCTCCTTCATGCAGGTGAGGAAGACCAGCGCGGCGCCCGCGGCGATGCCGGGCAGGGTCAGCGGCAGCGTGACCGTACGGAACACGGCGACCGGTCCCCGGCCCAGCGCGCGGCCGGCCTCCTCCAGCGCCGGCGGCGACTGCGCGGCGGCACCCGCCACCGCGCCGACGGCGAGCGGGAGAAAGAGCGTCGCGTAGGCGAGGGCGAGCAGCCACACGCTCTGGTAGAGCGGGTACGCCACGTTGATGCCGAAGAACACGAGGGACAGTCCGATGACGACACCCGGCAGGGCGTGCGCCACGTAGGTGAGGCGGTCGAGCGCCGTGGCCAGCGCGCCCGGCGCCCGCGCGGTGAGCAGGCCGACCGGCAGGGCGAGCAACATGGTGAGCGCCGCACCGGCGACGGAGACCGCGAGGGAGCTGCCCGCGGCCGCGGCGACCTCGCCGAGCGAGCCGGGGCGGGAGACGCCCTCGGCAAGCCATCGCACGAGGCTCGCGAACGGCACCCCGAGCGCGAGCACGGCGACCGCGGTGAGCGCGGCGGCGGCCGGCCAGCGCGCGGCACGCAGACGCAGCCGGGTGGGTGGGCGGCCGGCACCGCCGACCCGCGCGTAGCGCGCGCCGCGGGCGCGGGTGAGCAGCTCGCCGCCGATCAGCAGCACGGTGAGCACCACCAGCACGGTGGAGAGCACGAGCGCCCCGGTGCGGTCGAAGCCCAGGTTGAAGGCGGTGAAGATGGCTCGGGTGAACGTGTCCACGCGCAGGATCGAGATCGCACCGAAGTCGGAGAGCACGTACAGGGCGACGAGCAGCGCGCCGGCCGCGACCGCCGGCCGTACCTGCCGCAGCGTCACGTCGGTGAACGTGCGCCAGGCGCCCCGCCCCAGCGAGCGGGAGACCTCCTCCTGCGCCGGGTCCGCGCCGGCGAGGGCGGCGGCGACGGGGAGGAAGACGTACGGCGAGGAGCAGAGCGTCAGCACGAGCGCGGCCGCCCAGAAGCCGGCGAACGAGTCCACAGTGGATATCCAAGCGAACCCCGCCACGTAGGTCGGCACGGCCAGCGGCAGCGCGGCGAGCACGCCGAAGGCCCGCCGCCCGGGCAGGTCGGTGCGGGTCACCAGGAACGCGCCCGCCACTCCCAGCGCGGTGCACGCGGCGGTCACCACCGCGGCGAGGGCGATGCTGCGCCCGGCGAGCACCGCCACGCGTCGCGTGAACAACTCGCCCACGATCCGCGACCAGCCAGCCTCCCCGGTCCGTACCCCCAGATAGATGAGGGGGATGAGGGCGACCGCCACCGCGGCGGCCGACGCCACCGCGAGCGCCGGGCGGGGCGCGACCCGCCGCACCGCCCAGCGGGCGGGCGCGGCGACCGGTCGCGTGCTCAGGCCAGCCCCGCTTCCTTGATCATCGCCACCGTCGCGTCGAGCGTGTCGAGGTCGTTGAGGTCGATCTTCGGCGCGGCGAGGCTGTCGAGCGCGGGGAGGCCGGCCGCGGTGGGTACGCCGGAGACCAGCGGGTACTCGAACGTCTCCTCGGCGAAGTACGTCTGCCCCTCGGTGCTGAGCAGGAAGTCGACGAGCGCCTTCGCGTCCGGGTCGGTGGCGGCCTTCGACAGCAGGCCGACGCCCGCGACGTTGACGAGCGCGCCGGTGTCGCCGTTCGGGAAGAAGTGCAGCTTCGCGGTCATCTGGTCGGCCGTGATGCCCTTCTCCTTGGCCTGTTCGAAGACGTAGTAGTGGTTGACGAGGCCGGAGGCGAGCTTGCCGTCGTTGACCTCCTGGACGATCTGGATGTTGCTCTCCCGGATCTGGGCGTCGTTGGCCTTCAGCCCGGTGAGGAACTCCTTCGCCTTGGCGTCGCCGTGCTGCACGCGCAGCGCCGTCACGAACGCCTGGAACGAGCCGTTGGTCGGCGCGACGCCGACCTTGCCCCGCCACTGCGGGCCGGTGAGGTCGAAGACCGACGCCGGCAGGTCGTCCTTCGGCACGGCGGCGGGGTTGTACGCGAACACCCGCGACCGCCCGGTCACGCCGACCCACTCGCCGGCGCGCGACTGGTAGATCGCCGGCACCTTGCCTAGCACGTCGGCGGGGAGCTTGGCGAACAGGCCGCGCTTGGCGACCTGGCCGAGCGCACCCGCGTCCTGGGCGAAGAAGACGTCGGCGGGGCTCTTGTCGCCCTCTTCCTCGATCTGCGCGGCCATCTGGGCGGTGCTGCCGTACCGCACCTTGACCGTGATCCCGGACTGCTGCTCGAACTTTTCGAGCGCGGGCTTCACGAGCGACTCGCTCCGGCCACTGTAGACGGTGATGGTCTTGTCGCCGGGGTCACCGCTGTCGAACTCGTCGCCGCCGCAGGCGGCCGCCGCCACGAGGACGGCACTCACGGGCAGCAGGGTCCAGATTCTACGCAGATACACAGGTAAGGCATACCTTACTGAGGGTAGCCTTGGCAATCATTCTCCCAGCTCAGTATGAGGGAACTCCCAGCTAGGTCCGATCTTAGGGCAGCCTTGCTTAAGCTCTCGACGTGACGTCCGCGCTCCATGCTGTCCCTTTTGTGCAGAACTTAGCGTCGTTCGGCGACCGGCCGGCCTTGATCACGACTGACGGGTCGGTGTCGTACGCCGATCTCGCCGCGCGGGCGGAAGAGGTGGCGCGGCGACTCGGGCCGGCGCGGCGGCTCGTCCAGGTCGAAGGGGGCAACTCGGTCGACGCGCTGGTGGCGTATCTGGGTGCCCTGGCCGGCGATCACCCGGTCCTGCTCGTGCCGCCCGGTCCGTCGGGCGCCGCCGTGGCCGCCGCCTACGACCCGGACGTCGTGATCGGCCCGTCGGGCCCGCGCGAGGTGCGGCCGGGGTCCGCGCACGACCTCCACCCCGACCTGGCGCTGCTGCTGAGTACCTCCGGCTCGACCGGCTCCCCCAAGCTCGTCCGCCTCTCCCACGACAACCTGCGCGCGAACGCCGCCTCGATCGCCGAGTACCTCGACATCCGCGCCGAGGACCGGGCCGCGACGACGCTGCCCATGCACTACTGCTACGGGCTGTCGGTCGTCAACAGCCACCTGCTGCGCGGCGCCGGCCTGATCCTCACCGACCTGTCGGTGGCCGACGCCGCGTTCTGGGACCACTTCCGGTCCGCGAGGGGGACGGCGTTCGCGGGCGTGCCGTACACGTTCGACCTGCTCGACCGCACCGGCTTCGCCAGCATGCGGCTGCCGTCGCTGCGCTACGTGACGCAGGCCGGCGGCCGGCTCGCACCCGACCGCGTCGCGCGGTACGCCGCGCAGGGACGCCGGGACGGCTGGAAGTTCTTCGTCATGTACGGGCAGACGGAGGCGACCGCGCGGATGGCGTACCTGCCGCCGGAGCTCGCCGAGTCACGGCCGTCGGCGATCGGGGTGCCGATCCCGGGCGGGTCGTTCCGCCTCGACGCTTCCGGCGAGCTCGTCTACTCGGGGCCGAACGTCATGCTCGGCTACGCCGAGGGCCCGGCCGACCTCGCGCTCGGCCGGACGGTCGACGAGCTGCACACCGGCGACCTCGCCCGGCGGGGCACCGACGGGCTGTACGAGATCGTGGGGCGGCGCAGCCGGTTCGCGAAGATCCTTGGCCTGAGGATCGACCCGCAGGGCGTGGAGGCGCTGCTGGAGCGGGAGGGCGTGCGCTCCTTCTGCGCGGCCGGCGACGACCTGCTGATCGTGGCCGCGCAGGCCCCGGCGGACCCGGCGTCGGTGCGGCGGCTCGTCGCGCGGGCATGCCGGCTGCCGGCGGGCGCCGTCGGCGTGCACGTGCTGGACGAGCTGCCCCGCCTGCCCTCCGGAAAGCCGGACTACGAGACGGTCCGGTCGCTGGCCGCGGCTGCTCCGGAGGCACCGACCGACGACCTGTGCCGCCTCTTCGAGAAGGTCCTCGACACCACCGGTGTCACGCCGGACCACAGCTTCGTGACGCTCGGCGGCGACTCCCTGTCCTATGTGGACATGTCGTTGCGGCTGGAGAAGGCGATCGGCCACCTGCCGCCCCAGTGGCACACCCTGCCCATCCGCGAGCTGCGCCCCGCGGTGGACGGTGGCGGCCGCCGCTCGCTCGAGACGAGCGTCGCCCTGCGCGCCATCGCGATCGTGCTGATCGTGGGCACCCACGCGACGCTCTTCAACGTCTCCGGCGGCGCCCACCTGCTGCTCGGCGTGGCCGGTTTCAACTTCGCCCGCTTCCACCTCACCGACGCCCGCCGCACCGAACGCCTCCGCCACATCACCACCGCCGCCACCCGCGTCGCCGTGCCCAGCATCGCCTGGATCGGCGCGGCGATCGTGCTGCTCGGCGCCTACGAGTGGCCCAGCCTCCTGCTGGTCAACAGCGTCGCCGGCCGGCGCGAGGGCGGCACGGGCTGGCACTTCTGGTTCATCGAGGCGCTCGTCTACATCCTGCTCGCCGCGGCCGCGCTGCTGGCCGTGCCCGCGGTCGACCGGCTCGAACGCCGGCGGCCGTTCGCGTTGCCGCTGGCCGTCATGGCGCTCGGCCTGGTCACCCGCTACGACCTGCTCGACCTGCATCCCGAACACCACCTGCCGTCGGCGGTGCGGGTCTTCTGGCTGTTCGCCATCGGCTGGGCCACCGCCAAGGCCACGACAAAATGGCAACGCCTCGCCGTGACGGCGGCGATCGTGGGCACGGTGCCCGGCTACTTCGGCGACCCGTCCCGCGAAGCGGTGGTGGTCGCCGGCCTCGTGCTGCTGGTGTGGGTGCCGAGCCTGCCCAGCACCGGCGCGGTCAACCGGGTGACCGCGGTACTGGCCGGCGCGTCGCTGTACATCTACCTCACGCACTGGCAGGTGTATCCGCGGCTGGACCACCACAACGCCCTGCTCGCGGTGGTCGCCTCCCTGGCGGTGGGCATCGGGTACGCGGCGCTCGCCGGCCGTGTCCCCGGTTGGTACCGCAGGTGGCGCGCCCGGCCCGGGGGACGGGAAATTGGCGTGTAACCGTGGACGCTCCTGGCCGGTCAGCCTGATGACGGCGTGGAAGGGAGCTCCATGGATGGCACGGCGGCCGTGCACGACGCTTACCAGGCGTACTACCGGCGGCTGGTCGGCGCGGTCTACACCCTGACCCGGGACCTGGCCGAGGCCCAGGACGTGGTGCACGAGGCGTTCGCCCGGGCGCTGGCCCACCCGGCTCGCTTCGTCGAGGTGCGCGACCCGCAGGCGTGGCTGCTGACCGTCGCCATGAACATGGCCCGCAACCGGTACCGGCGCCACCGGTCGCCATCGGCCGCGACGCCTTCCTGCTCAGAAACGACCACGCGATCTGGCTGTCCTCCGACGGCCGCACCTGGCAGGCCACCACTCCCCCGTGGCAGCGGTAGGAGCGCACTTGCCACCGAGACGGGGTTGTGCCCAAGGTAGGGCGGTGAGTGATGTTCTCGGTGGCGCCGGGCGGATCCTCGACGACGACGCGGTCCGGGCCTACGTCGCCGGGCGGCTGGCCGCGGCCGACCTCGACGGGCGCAGCGTCTGCGTCATCGTCCCGGACGGCACCCGCAGCTGCCCGCTGCCGCTGCTGCTCGGCGCGCTCCACCGCGCGCTGGAGGGGCGGGCCAGCCGGGTGACCGTCCTCGTCGCGCTGGGCACCCACGCCCCGATGGACGAGGCTCACCTGCTGGCACACCTCGGCGGCCCGTACCCCGGCTGGACCGTCCGCAACCACGAGTGGTGGGATCCCGACGCCCTTGTGTCGCTCGGCTACATCGACGCCGACCGGGTCGCGGAGCTGGCCGAGGGCCGCATGAAACGCCCGGTCGAGGTGGTGCTCAACAGGGCCGTCGTCGAGCATGACGTGTGCCTGGTGGTCGGGCCGGTGTTTCCGCACGAGGTGGTCGGGTTCTCCGGCGGCAACAAGTACCTCTTTCCCGGCGTGGCGGGGCAGGAGATCATCGACTTCTCGCACTGGCTCGGCGCCCTGATCACCAGCGCGGCCATCATCGGCACCCGCGGCACCACGCCGGTACGCGCGCTCATCGACGAGGCCGCCGCCCTGGTCCCGAGCCACCGGCTGGCGCTGTGCCTGGTCGTGCGGTCCGGCACCGGCGCACTGCACGCCGCCTCCTTCGGCACACCGGAAGAGGCATGGGCGGCGTGCGCCGACGTTTCCGCCAAGACACACGTGTCCTACCTGGACACTCCGGTGACCCGGGTGCTGTCCGTCGTCCCGGCCAAGTACGACGACATGTGGACCGGCGCCAAAGGCTTCTACAAGGTGGAGCCGATCGTGGCCGACGGCGGCGAGGTCGTGCTCTACGCCCCGCACATCACCCGGCTGTCGGCCACGCACCCGGAGATCGAGGAGATCGGGTACCACTGCCGCGACTACTTCCTCGGCCAGTGGGACCGGTTCTCCCACCACCACTGGGGCGTGCTGGCCCACTCCACCCACCTGCGCGGCGCCGGCACGTGGACACCCCAGGACGGCGAGCGCGGCCGGGTCACGGTCACACTCGCCACCGGCATCCCGGAAGACGTGGTACGCCGCGCGAACCTCAACTACCGGGACGCCGGCACGGTCGACCTCGACGACTTCGCCGCCGACCCCGGCACGCTCGTCGTCCCCCAAGCCGGCGAGGTCCTCTACCGCCTCCGGTGATCTGCGAATGGGGCCTGGCCTGCCACGGTTGACAGTCGACACTTAGCTCAGCAATCATTGACTCAATGAGTACTGAGCTGGATCGGCTGACGGCGCGGGCGCGGGTGCACGCCGCGCTCGGTGACCCGTCGCGGTTGGCGATCGTCGACACCCTGACCCTGGGTGACGCGTCACCTGGTGAGGTCGGCGCGGCGCTGGGCCTGCCGACCAACCTGGTCGCCCACCACCTCAAGGTGCTCACCGACGCCGGCCTGGTGATCCGCGGCCGCTCGGAGGGCGACCGGCGCCGCACCTACCTGCGGCTCGTGCCCGAGACCCTCGCCGCGATCGCCACCCCCGCCTTGCCGGCACCGGAGCGGGTGGTGTTCGTCTGCACCCACAATTCGGCCCGCTCCCAGCTCGCGGCGGCGCTCTGGGGGCGGCGCAGCCGGATCCCGACCGCCTCCGCCGGCACCGAGCCGGCCCGCCGGGTGCACCCCCGCGCGGTCCGCGTGGCCAAGGCACACGGCCTGCGCATCGACCCCCGCGCGACGGCACACGTGTCCGACGTGGTGCGCGCCGACGACCTGGTGATCGCCGTGTGCGACAACGCCCACGAGCACCTGACCGGCGACGCGGGGCGCCGGCTGCACTGGTCGGTCCCCGACCCGGCGCCGGCCGACACCGACGAGGCGTTCGAGGCCGCGTTCACGCAGATCGCCGCCCGGATCGACCGCCTCGCCCCAGTCCTGGACCACACCACGCCACACACCGAGGATGGCCGCCACCATGACTGACCTGACCAGCCACCACCGCGACGACCTGTCCGTCGACCAGCAGCTCGCGCTGCGCACCGCCGCCGGCCGGCTCGGTGAGGAGTTCACCGGCGTGTTCGGCACCGAGACGATCGAGCGGTTTCTGCACACCAGCTACGACCAGTTCGCCACCCGCAGCACCGTGCCAAACTTCCTGCCGCTGCTGGCCGAGCGGTTCGCCCGCCAGCGGCTGACCGCACTAGCCCGCGTGGAAGGGCTGCGCACCGACGCCCGCCCGGTCGTGCTGTTCCTGTGCGTACACAACGCCGGCCGTTCCCAGATGGCATTGGGCTTCTTCCAGCACCTGGCCGGCGACCAGGCGATCGCCTGGTCCGGCGGCTCGGAGCCCGGCTTCGAGGTCAACCCGGCCGCGATCGCCGCCATGGCCGAGCGCGGCATCGACATCTCCGCCGAGTACCCCAAGCCCTGGACCGACGAGGTCGTGCAAGCGGCCGACGTCGTCGTCACCATGGGCTGCGGCGACGCCTGTCCGATCTTCCCCGGCAAGCGGTACGAGGACTGGACCTTCGCCGACCCCGCCGGCCTCACCGTCGAGGACGTCCGGCCGATCCGCGACGCGGTCGAGCAACGCGTCCGCCACCTGCTCGACGAGCTCGGCGTCTCCGTCACCGCATAGCGCCGGCACCCGGTCAGGTCAACAGGCGCACCCACCGCCCGCCCGGCTGTCGCTTGTGGACAGATCGACGGCGGGCAGCAGGGGCAGCAGCCCGCGACCCGCTGAGGCCCCGGCTTCGATCCGGTCGCTGTCGCACACGCCGGTCTCCGGCAGGTCCAGCCGGACGTCCCGGGCCGCGGACCAGTCGCCGGCGAGGGCGGCCACGACCGAGCGGGCCTGCAAGTAGCCGGTGGCCATCAGGAACGTCGGCGCCCGGCCGTAGCTCTTGACCCCGACGGCGTAGAACCCGGGCTCGGGGTGGGCGAGCTCGTCGACGCCGTGCGGTGGGACCGTGCCGCACGAGTGCAGGTTTGGGTCGATCAACGGGGCCAGCGCCCGGGTGGAGCCGAGGATCGGGTCGAGGTCCAGGCGCAGCTCGCCGGTGAGGCCGTGGTCGGGACGGAATCCGGTGGCCGAGACCACCCGATGGACCGTGATCGTGCGCGTGCCGTCGGACACGGCCACCTGGTCGCCGTGTGGTGTGAGGGTGTGTACGCCGAAGCCGGTGACCAGCTCGATCCTGCCCGACTCCACGTGCGCCCGCAGCCGGCTGCCGATCGCGCCCCGGGCCGGGAGGGCGTCGGCGGCCTCCCCGCCGTAGGTGCGGGCCGGGCTGGCCGACCGGATCGCCCACAGCACCGCGGTCCCCGGCGCCTGGACCGCGAGGTCGGCCAACGCCAGGAGAGTGTTGGCGGCCGAGTGACCGGCACCGACCACGAGCGTGCGGCGGCCGGCGAACCGGCCCCGGTCGGCGCCGAGCACATCGGGCAACGCCGTCTCGACGAATCGGGCGGTCGCGGTTTCGCCGTGTGCGGGTATGCCGGAGGCGCCGAGCACGTTCGGCGTGTGCCACGTGCCGGAGGCGTCGATCACCGCTCGGGCCAGCAACTCCCGGCCGCCGGCGAGCCGCACCAGAAACGGCGCGCTTTCGCGGCCGGCGGTGCGGAGCCGGTCGACCCCGCGGCGGGTCACCGCCACGACGCGGGCGCGGTAGCGGATGTGTGGCTTGAGTGCCGGGAGGTCGGCCAGCGGCTGGAGGTAGTCGGCGACAAGTTGCGCGCCGGTGGGCAGCGCCTCCTGGTCCGGCTCCACCCAGCCGGCGCCCGCCAGCAGGCGGCGGGCGGCGGCGTCGACGTTGTGCCGCCACGGGGAGAACAGCCGCACGTGCCCCCACGCCCGCACCGCGGCGGCCGGGCCGTCCCCGGCCTCCACCACCGTGAAGGGCAGATCGCGTTCGTGCAGGTGGGCGGCGGCGGCCAGACCGACCGGGCCGGCACCGACGACCACGACCGGCGGCGCGTCAATGTCCATAGTGGAACTCCTGTCTCAGGCGATGTGCGGGCTGCGGCGCTCGACGAACACGACATCGCGCCACCAGCCGCCGTGCATGGCGTGCCGGCCGATCCGCTCGCGCACGCCGAGCACGCGGAAGCCGGCGTTCGTGTGCAGAGCGAGGCTGGCCGTGTTTTCCGGGAAGATCCCGGACTGGATGGTCCAGATCCCGGCCGCCTCGGTGGAGGCGATCAACGCATCCAGCAGCGCCCGGCCCGCACCCCGGCGTCGAGCGGCCGGGTCGACGTACACCGAGTGCTCGACCACCCCCGCGTACACCGGCCGGCTCGACACCCGCGACACGGAGACCCAGCCGAGCACCGCGTCGTGGTCGTCGACCGCGACGTACCGGTGGTCGGGCAGCTTGCTCGCGTCGAAGGCCGCCCACGACGGCGCCGCCGACTCGAAGGAGGCGTGGCCGCCGTCGATGCCGGCCTGGTAGATCCGCAGCACCGCGTCCGCGTCGGCGAAGTGCATGGGCCGGATCCTCATCAGCACACCTCCGGCGGGGCGGGGGCGGGCTGACCCATGACCACGTCGGCGGCGGACGGGAAGCACTGGACGCAGTTGCGGTTGATCCGGTAGTGCCGGGCGGTGCCGACCGGCTCCACGAGCACGAACCGCACGTCGGCGAGGATCTTCAGGTGCTGCGACACGGTCGACTGCGCCAACCCCACCGCGGCGACGATCTCGCCGACCGGCATCGGCCGGTCCTGACGGGCCAGGTAGGCCACGATCTGCACCCGGCTCGGGTCGGCCAAGGCCCGGAACCACGACGCGTACGTCTCCGCGACCCCGCGGTCCAACAACTCACTCATCCACTCGAACCTTCATCGTCAATCGCCGATCAACGATGAAGTGTAGCGACCGGCCAACCCGCTCCGCATCCGGACTCCTTGTTTAGACGTCCCTCTAAGCAGGGTTGCACCCCGCCTCGATGATCGCCTCAGCGCCCGGCGGAGAGATGCGCCGCGGCACCTGGGTCTACTACCGCCCCCCGCCGCGGCCTGATGAGCCAGCTCGGCGCACTGCTCGCCACGCCCCGAGCCGGCCACCGTCTAGAGACCTTTCGAAGTCGGGGTCGCCGCCCGCCCTGGCGTTACGTCAAGAGCAGATTTGCCCACGTCCGCGTCAGCGGCAGACCGTATGCGCGGGGTCCCCGGGGAAACGTGGAGCGCAGCGGAGCGTTTTCTTGGGGTGCTTTCCCGCGGGCACCGCTCCCGGCCGGCGGCTCGCCGATCGACCGCGACCAACCGCGGCCTTCCACCCGGGAGTCGGTGACGCTGGGGACGCGGTCGTGGTTTAGTCGGCCGACGAGGGGCGCCGGGGTGGGGGACGAATTGCGGATCGAGGTCGAGCGCGAAGCCGTGTTGCGGTTCGGGGGTGGTGCGCCGGTGCGGGCGGCGTCGGCGATCGCTCCGTTCGGCGGTGGCTGGCTTGTCGCGCAGGACGATGCGACCCACGCGGCGTGGCTGCGGCCGGATGGCACGGCGCCGGTGCGGGTGCTGGACGCGGTGGGCGGCCATGACGTGTTCAGTGCCGCCGCGGGGACGAAGCACCTCAAGCCGGACTTCGAGGCCGCGTGCGAAGTGCGGGTGGGCGACGGCCTCGGTGTGCTGCTGCTGGGTTCCGGCTCGACCCGGGCGCGGATGCGGTCGTCGCTGGTGGGGCTTGCCGCACACGGCACGGACTTCGCCGTGGCGGACCTGACCGGGCTCTACCTCGCCGTGGCGGACGCGCTCGGTACGCCGGACGGCCAGCTCAACCTCGAGGGTGCCTGCCGGCTCGGTGACCGGCTGCGCTGGTTTCAACGCGGCAACCCCGCGGCCGGGGTGCCGTCGGCGAGCGTCGACGTGGACCTGCACGGGTTGCTGGCGGCGGCGACCGGCCGGCTGCCGCCCGAGGCGGTCTCCGTCGACGGGGTTCGCCGCTACGAGCTCGGCGCGGACGGCGGGTTCGCGCTTTCGGTGACCGACGCGGTGGCGCTGCCGGACGGCCGCGTCCTGCTCAGCGCCGCGGCCGAGGAGACGACCAACCCGGTCGACGACGGACCGGTGGTGGCCGCGGCCCTGGCTCTGCTCGACGGCGACCGCGTCGAGGCCGTGACGACGCTGCCCCGGCGCGGCGGCGCGGTCCAGAAGATCGAAGGACTCGCCCTGGACGGCATCGACCACGACGGTGTCCGGCTGATCGCGGTCGCCGACGCCGACGACCCGGACACCCCGTCGACGATCCTGCGGCTGCGCGTGCTCTGGTAACCCGGCGAGTCGCCTCAGCCGCGCCGGGCGGTGACGATCCAGGCTCGGGAGCCGATGTACACACCGCTTCCCGTGTCGTGCGCGGCCAGGGCGGAGTGGAGCCGCCGGTGAGCGCGTTCGACGGTCGCCGCGTCGGCGTGCGCGAGGGCCTCCTGAGGGTGGCGCATGCTGGTGACGAAGTCGTAGGCGGCGGCGGTGTCCGGGCCGTAGTAGACCGGCTCGCGTACATCCGTGAAGTCGATACCGGTGAAGCCCCCGGCCGCCAGGATTTCCGTCGTGGTGGCCGGGTCGGCGAACGCGAACGGGTCGGCGGACACACGTGCCGTCGCGTCGGCGCCGACCGCGTCGCGGATCAGGGTGTACCACTCGTTGCGTTCGGGGCTATGCCAGACCATCAGCACCAGACGCGCGCCGGGGCGCAACGCCCGCCCGATGTTGGTGAACGCCGCCGCCGGGTCGGTGAAGAACATCGCGCCGAACCGGCTGACGCACAGGTCGTAGTGGCCCGGCGGAAACCGGTGGACCTGCGCGTCGGCCGCCAGATACGAGACGTTGTGGAGCCCGGCCCGCTCGGTGAGGTGTCGGGCCCGTTCGAGCACCGGTGCCGAGACGTCGACGCCCAGCACGCTCCCGGCCACGGCGACCCGGCCGGCGTCCCTTGTGGACTCACCGCTGCCGCAGCCGATGTCGAGCACCCGGTCGCGCTCGCCGACACCGGTGGCGGCGCGGAAGCGGTCGTTCAGGTGGCGCAGCTCGTCGGCCATCCGGTCGGCGTGCCTGACGTCTCGCTCGGCCTCGGTCCGCGCGGGCCGCGTCCAGGCCTCGGCCGCCACGGGGGAGCTGTTCACCGCTTGGCCCCCGCGTAGCCCTCCAGGATGTCGGCCACCTCTTTGGGGCGGCTGAGCGCGACGCAGTGGCTGCCGGGGATCTCGTCGGGGACGATGCCCAGGCGGTCGGCTACCAGCCGGCGAAAGAAGTCGGGTGGGAAGAAGCGGTCCTCGCCGCAGAGCACGAACCTGGTGGGCACGTCGGGCCACGCGTCCAACGGCCACGGAGCGGCGGTCGCGGTGCTCGACGGATGCGCGCGCTCCCTGCGCATCGCCTCCTCGGCCAGCTCCCGGGGTACATCGTGGTAGAAGCTCACGAGCGGATCGGGGTTGCCGGTCAAGCCGCCGTCGCGCGCGGCCTGCTCCGCCACCGCGTCGCCGTAGCCGGTGTTGGCCCACCACTCGTCCGGCGACTCACCCGGCGCCGGGACCATGCCGGCCAGCAGGACCAGCACGTCGACCGGCAGCCGATCGGCGACCAGCGGTGCCGTGAAACCACCGAACGAGTGGCCCACGACGACCAGGTCCCGCTTCGCGCCGACGGCCTCGACCACGGCGTCGGCGTAGTCCGCCAGGGTCTTCGACTCGTCGTCGCCGGGAAGGTCGGGAGCCACCACGTCGTGCCCGCGGGCTCGCAGCTCGGCTTCGACAAGGTGCCAGTACCATCCGACGTCTCCGCCGCCATGGATCAACACGAACGTGCTCATCGCGTACCCCCCGCTTCGTCCATGCCAGCCACGCTAGCCGCCGAGACGCCATCACGAAAAGCGATGGTTTGCGATCGATACGATCGTGAGCGCTAATGGTTGGTCCGGGCGAAGAGCTACACCGCCAACGCCTGGCGTACGTCGCTTTCGGCGTCCTGGCCGCCGGAGCCCGACGAGGTGACGCGCCCCGACTCCAGGACGTAGTAGCGTGCCGCCGCCCGCAGCGCGAAACCCACGTGCTGCTCCACCAGCAGCACCGACAGCCCGCCGCGGCGGGTGAGCGACAGGATGGTCTCCTGGATCTCGGCGACCACCGACGGCTGGATGCCCTCGGTCGGCTCGTCGAGCAGCAGCAGCCGCGGCGACGTGATCAGCGCCCGCGCGATCGCCAGCTGCTGCCGCTGGCCGCCGGAGAGCAGGCCCGCCCGCCGGCCCATCAGGCCGCGCAGCGCCGGGAAGAGCTCCAGCGCGTCGGCCATCGCCACCTTGCCGTTGGGCCGGGAGTCCGCGATGAGCTGGAGATTTTCCGCCGTGGTGAGGTGCGGGAAGCACTGCTGGCCCTGCGGCACGTACGCCATCCCGCGGGCCACCCGATCGTGCGGCGCCAGCCGGGTCACGTCCTCGCCGGCGAGCAGCACCCGCCCGCTACGCGGCTTGAGGAGCCCGATCGCCGCGCGCAGCAGCGTGCTCTTGCCGGCCCCGTTGTGCCCCATCACCGCGGCCACGCCGTCCTCCGGCACGGACAGCGACACCCCGTGCAGCACGAGGCTGCGGCCGTAGCCGACCTCGATGCCGTCGACCTCCAACATCAGGACACCCCCAGGTACACCTGCTGTACCGCCGGATCGGCCTGCACCTGGGCGACCGTGCCCTCGCTGAGCACCTTGCCGGCGTGCAGCACCGTCACGGTGTTGGCGAAGCTGCGCATGAAGTCCATGTCGTGCTCGATCACCACCACCGTGCGGTCGGCGGCCACCACCCGCAGCAGCTCGCCGGTGGCGTCGCGCTCGTCGTGGCTCATGCCGGCGACCGGCTCGTCGAGCAGCAGCAGCTTGACGTCCTGGACGAGCAGCATGCCGATCTCCAGCCACTGCTTCTGCCCGTGGGCCAGCGCGCCCGCGGGCTTGTCGCGGAGGCCGGCCAGCCCGATCGTCTCCAGCGCCTCCTCGACCGCCGGCGGGACGCCGCGCCGCCGGCGGGCGAGCGTCCACAAAGAACGGCCCGCTCCCGCCGCGATGTCCAGGTTTTGCAGCACGGTCAGCTCCTCGAAGACCGTCGCGGTCTGGAACGTGCGCCCCACGCCCATCCGCGCGATCCGGTGCACCTGCCGCCCCAGCAGCTCCTCGTCGCCGAAGCGGACCGAGCCGGTCGCGCGCACGAGGCCGGTCACCGCGTCGACGAGCGTGGTCTTGCCGGCGCCGTTGGGCCCGATGAGGAACCGGATGTCGCCCGGCGCCACCTCGAAGTCCACACCGTCCACCGCCGCGAACCCGTCGAACACCACGCGCAGGTCGCGAACGAGCAGGCCGCTCATGCCGTCACCTCCTGCGGGGCCACCGCGGGTGCGGGCGACACGGGTGCCGGATCGGGAGGTGGACGTCGTCGGCGGACCAGGCGCACGACCGAGGACAGGCCGCCCGGCAGGAACGCCACGACCAGCACGAACAACAATCCCTGGAGGTACGTCCACGCGGCCGGGAACTCCTCGGACAGCGTCGTCTTCGCCCAGGCCACCGCGACCGCGCCGAGCACCGGCCCGAGCAGCGAGGCCCGGCCGCCGACCGCGACGCCGATCACGAACTCGATCGACGGCACGATCCCGATCAGTGCCGGGTTGATGATGCCCACTGCCGGCACGAACAGCGCGCCCGCGAGCCCGGCCATGCCGGCGGCGGTCACGTACGCGACGAGCTTGACGTTCGCCGGGTCGTACCCGAGGAAGCGCACCCGCTCCTCGCTGTCGCGCACGGCCACGAGCAGCTCGCCGTAGCGGGACAGCATCAGCTGCCGCGCGATCGCCAGCAGCAGGAGCAGCACGCCGGCGACGACGAAGTACACCATCCGCTGGTTGACCGGGTCGTCCAGGTCGTACCCGAAGAAGCCCTGGAAGTCGGTGAGACCGTTGGTGCCGCCGGTGGTGCCCTGCTGTCCGATGAGGAGGATCGCCATCGCGGCGGCGAGCGCCTGGCTGAGGATCGCGAAGTACGCGCCCCGCACCCGCCGCCGGAAGACCAGCGACCCGAGCAGGAACGCGACGAGCATCGGCAGCAGCACGGTCGCCGGCAGCGCGAACCACGGGCTGGCGAACGGCCGCCACCACCACGGCAACGCGTCGAGCTGGCCGTACAGCTGCATGAAGTCGGGCATCTCGCCGGGGCCCGCGTCCGACAGCTTCATGTGCATGGCCATCGCGTAGCCGCCGAGCCCGAAGAACACGCCCTGGCCGAGCGTGAGCAGCCCGCCGCGCCCCCAGGCCAGCCCGATGCCGACCGCGACCATGGCCAGGCACAGGTACTTGGCCAGCAGGCTGAGCCGGAAGTCGGACAATGCGATGGGCGCTACGGCGAAGAGCACCACCGCGCCGGCGGCGAACCCGGCACCCACGCGCCAAGAAGATCTCATGCCAGGCTCCGCGTGCGCAGCGTGAACAGCCCTTGCGGGCGCCACTGGAGGAAGGCCACTATCGCCACGAAGACGAGCACCTTCGCGACGCTGACCGTGGTGGAGTACTCGACCAGGGACTGGAGCGTGCCCAGCGCGAACGCGACGATCACGCTGCCCTTGAGGTGTCCGATGCCGCCGGCCACCACGACGAGGAAGGCGTCGATGATGACGTTGGTGCCCATCGTCGGGCCGATCGGGCCGAGCAGGGTGAGCGCGACGCCGGCCACCCCGGCCAGCCCGGAGCCGATGAAGAACGTGAGCCGGTCGACCCGCCCGGTCGGGATGCCCGAGACGGCGGCGAGGTCGCGGTTTTGCACCACGGCCCGGATCCGCCGCCCCAGCGAGGTAAACCGCAACACCAGCGTCAGCGCCACCACCGCGAGCGCGGCGAGCGTGAGGATGAACAGGCGGTTGTTGCTCAGTACCAAGTCGTCTGTGATCTTGACGTTGCCGGTGAGGAGGTCCGGCGCGCGCGTCTGCACGTTGGGCGCCCCGAAGATGTCCCGGGCGAGCTGCTGGAGGATCAGCGAGACGCCCCAGGTGACCAGGAGCGTGTCCAGCGGCCGCGCGTAGAGGCGCCGGATGAGCAGAAACTCCAGCAGCACGCCCATCAGCCCGGCCACCGCGAACGCCAACGGCAGCGCCACGAGCAGCGACCAGCCGGCACCCGTGATCACCTTCTGGAGGACGTACACCGTGTAGGCGCCGGCCATGATGAACTCGCCGTGCGCCATGTTGATGACGCCCATCTGGCCGAAGGTGAGCGACAGGCCGAGCGCGATGAGCAGCAGCACCGCGCCGATGCTCACGCCGGTGAAGAGCTGGCTGACGAGGACAGTCATGTCAGCTCAGGCCCGTGGCCCACGGGTAGCCCTTGAGGTACGGGTCGGGCTTGACGGGTTCGCCGGAGTTCCACACCTCGGTGATCAGGCCGTCGGAACCGACCTTGCCGATGCGCGCGGTCTTGTAGATGTGTTGCGTCGCGCCGTCGATCGTGACCAGCCCTTCGGGCGCCTCGAAGGTGACGCCGTCGGACGCGGCCTTGACCTTGTCGACCTCGAACCCGCCGGCCTTCTCGACCATCGCCTTCCACAAGTAGACCGACACGTACGCGGCCTCCATCGGGTCGCTGGTCGGCTTGTCCTGCCCGTACTTCGCCTTGTAGGCCTTCACGAACTTGTCGTTGGCCGCGCCGGGCGTGGTCTGGTAGTAGTTCCAGGCGGTGAGCTGGCCGTCGAGGTACTGCGTGCCGATGCTCTTGACCTCTTCCTCGGCGATCGACACGGACACCACCGGCATCGAGGCGGCGGTGAGCCCGGCCGACTTGTACTCCTTGAAGAAGGCCACATTGCTGTCGCCGTTCAACGTATTGAAGACCGCCGACGCCTTCGACGCCTTGACCTTGTTGACGATCGTGCCGAACTCGGTCGAGCCGAGCGGTGCGTAGTCTTCACCGAGCACGGTCATCCCGTTCGCCTGCGCATAGGCCTTTATGATCTTGTTCGCGGTACGCGGGAAGACGTAGTCGCTGCCGACCAGGTAGACCGACGTCTTGCCCTGCGACTTGAGGTAGTCGAGGCCGGGCACGATCTGCTGGTTGGTGGTGGCGCCGGTGTAGAAGATGTACGGCGACTGCTCCAGCCCTTCGTACTGCACCGGGTAGAAAAGCAGCGACTTGTTCTCCTCGAAGACCGGCTTGACCGCCTTGCGGCTGGCCGAGGTCCAGCAGCCGAAGACGGCGGCGACCTTGTCCTCCCGGATGAGCTTCTCGGCCTTCTCGGCGAACGTGGGCCAGTCCGAGGCACCGTCCTCGCTGATCGGCTCGATCTTCTTGCCGAGCACGCCGCCGGCGGCGTTGATCTCCTCCACCGCGAGCTTGATGGAGTCGCGCACGGTGACCTCGCTGATCGCCATCGTGCCGGACAGCGAGTTGAGCAGGCCGACCTTGACGGTGTCGCCGGACGTGTCGGCGACCGCGCCGCTCGTCGTCTCGTTCTCACCGGTCTTGCTGCCACAAGCGCTCAACGCGACCACCGCGGCGAGCGGCAAAAGGGCTGCTTTCCAGCGCCCACGAATATCGAACATCGGAACCTCCACACCAGGGGATTCGGCGCCACGACACCGGGGCCCGGAATGGCAGTCAGCGTCTGCGAGGTTCATTGCGGTGACATTTCCCGGCCCTTAAGAAGATGTTTCCGAAAAAGCACTTTCCCTGCACGACAAAAAGCCCGCGCTAAGGCCTCTCAGGCCTTGGCACGGGCAATTACAAATCGCGGTTACTTCCCACAGGAAGTATCACGACGGGCGTCCACAGTGTCAAGAGGTGAGCTCGGCGACCACCGTGAAGTCGAGCGCGTCCGCCTCCGCCAGGTAGATCCGCTGCCGCAGGTGGCGGTCGCGCATCCACAGCCGGCCGCGCGGGCCTTCGTACGACACCGACTCGGCGCTCGCCCCGATCGCCCGCACGTCGAGCGTGCCGGCCCGCCCGATGAGCGCGGCCAGCAGCCGCACCCCCTCGTAGCAGGACTCCCCCAGGCTGCCCAGCGGTGGCGCCTCCACACCGAAGCGCCGGGCGTACCGCCCGTGGAAGTCGAGGTTTTCCCGCGTCACCAGCCCGGCGAAGAACCCAGCCGTGCTGTAGAGGCCGGCGGTCGCCCGCGCCCCGCTGGCCAGCAGCATGTTTTCGTCCATGAGCGTGGACAGGCGCAGGCAGCGGGCGTCCAAATTGGACCGGGCGAACGCGCGGTTGAACCGGACCGCGTCGCTGCCCACCAGCAGCATCACCACCGCGTCCGCGCCGGTCTGCTCGACGCGGCGCAGCACGTCGCGGTAGTCGTGGGTGCCCAGCGGCAGGTACGTCTCGCCGACCACCCGCCCGCCGCAGCCGACCGCGTAACGCCGGGCCTGGCGGGCGGTGCGGCGCGGCCAGACGTAGTCGTTGCCCACCACGTACCACCGGCGGACCGAGCGCTCCCGCGCGAGCAGCCGCATCGCCGGAAAGAGCTGGTCGGCGGGCGTCTCGCTGGTCATGAAGACGCCCTCGGTGCGCTCGCCGCCCTCGTACAGCGCGGTGTACACGTACGGCACCAGGTGGGCGATCCGCGGCGCGAGCGCCTGCCGCACCGACGAGATGTGCCAGCCGGTGACCCCGTCGACCGCTCCCATGTGGACGAGCGCCTCGACCTCGGCCGCCACCCGCTCGGGCGGCGCACCGCCGTCGACCGGCCACAGCCGCAGCTCGCGGCCGAGTACCCCGCCCGCCTCGTTGACCTCCTCGGCGGCCAGCCGGGCGCACATCTCGCAGGTCGGCCCGAAGATGCCGGCCGGCCCGCACATCGGGTAGACCAGCGCGACGTTGACCGCCGCGCGGTCGACAATCGACATGCCCGCATGATTCCCGGCACCCGCCCGCGAAGCCAGAGCCTGCCGGGAGCTGCGGCCGATCTGTAGCATGAGCCGATGCCGGTGCCCCCCGCGCACACCCGGGCGCTCGCGCCCGAGGAGCTCGCCCTGCTGGTGACCCGCGCCGAGCGGCTCCTGGCCAAGCGGCTGCGCGACGTCCTCGACCGGCTCGGTCGCACCCCCGACGAGTGGCGCGTGCTCGCCATCCTGGCCGACGGCGCCGGCCACCCGATGACCGAGATCTCCGAGCGCGCGTTCCTGCCGCCGGGCTCGCTCACCAAGCTCGTCGACCACCTCGTCGACGAAAACCTCGTGTACCGCCGCATCGACCCGATCGACCGCCGGCGCATCCGCGCCTATCTCGCCCCGCGTGGCCGCACCACCCACGACCGCATCTCGCGCGCCATCCGTGCCGCCTGGGACGAGCTCCCCATCGGGTACGAGGACAGCGAGCGCCTCGCCGACCTGCTGCGACTGCTCGCCGGAGCGTTAGACCGGCCGACCCAATGAACACGGGCGGCTGCTCGGCCGGCGAGGCCGCGCCGGGCCGAGCCGCACAGGGTATGCGCCGGGTCGACGGGCCGCCGCGGACTGTCGGCAGCACGACGGCCGGGCCGGCCGGTGGAACCCGGGCCCAGGCCGGCCGCGTCCGACGGTCCATGACATTTGGCCGTATGACGGTTCGCATCGCCGCGGTGGTGGCTCTCGCCCTCACGATGGTGGGGCTCAATCCCGCGATATCCGGCGCCTGTGCCTGCGGGGCCTTCGTCGCCAACGACACGTTGCGGGCGCAGCGGGAAACCGCACTGGTCGAGTTGGCCGGCCGCACCGAGTCGATCACGCTCTCGGTACAGGCGCGGTCCACGGCGACCCAGGCGGCGTTCCTGATGCCGGTCCCCGCCCGCGCCCGCTTCGAGGTGGCCGACGGAGAACTGTTCACCGAGCTCGACCGGATCAGCCGCCCGGCGGTCAAGGTCCGGCGCGTGACGGCGGACGGGGACGGCGCCGGTGGGGCGCCGCAGTCCGGTGGTGGCGCGACCGTGGTCGACCACGTCGAGATCGGGCCTTACGAGGTCGCCCAACTCTCCGGCACCGACGCCACCGCCGTCACGCGATGGCTTGCCGGCAACGACTTCACCTTGCCCACCGCCCTCGGTGCCGCGCTCGTGCCGTACCTGGCGGAGGGCTGGCTCGTCGTCGCGGTGCGCCTGGCCCCCACGTCCGGCAGCCTCTCCGCCGGCCTCCCGCCGATGCGCCTGGCATTCGAGACCGACACGCCGGTCTACCCGATGCGGCTGTCGGCCACCGCTGAGCACAGGCAGCCGCTGCGCCTGTACGTGCTGGCCGACCACCGGATGGACATCAGTAATCCAGCACCCGCGGGCAGCACACCCGACCTGACGTTCGCTGGCCAGGTGAAGCCGGACCCGCACTACCCCACACTGTCCGCGGCGTTGACCGGCCCACGATTCCTGACCCGCTACGACGGCGACTTCTCGCCGGCGCAGATCACTGAGGACATCCGCATCACCCGCTCCGCGACCGACGAACCCCACCGCGCGGTCGTGACCGTCACGGAGTACGTCCGCTCGCCGTGGCCGATGCTCGCGATACCGCTGGTCGCACTGATCTCGGCGCTCGCCGTCGCCACCGTCGTGATCCTGCGCCGCTGGCGCAGGATCAGGGCCTGAGGCGGCCAGCGCTGCGGCCACGCGCTCGACCTCTACGCGGACCTTGGCACGCCGGAGGCCGATCAGGTGCGCGCGGCCCTTGCCGCGCTGGAGGACGACGCGTCCCGGGCCCCCTAGGCGGCTGACCGCCCGAACCACGCCAGTCGGGCCGGAGGTCGGGGAACTCGGCGGGCGCTGTGCTCGCGCGGGTCGGATAAGGTGCGCGAAAGACGGCTGGAGGGACAGCGGTGGCGGACGGGGCGCCCGTGGGTCGCAGGAGCATGCGGGAGGTCGCGCGGGCGGCGGGTGTTTCGGTCTCCACCGTCGCCAACGTGCTGAGCCGGCCCTCGATCGTCGCGCCGGAGACCCGCCGGCGGGTGGAGGAGGCGATCGACGGCGTCGGCTACGTGCCGCACGGGCCGGCCCGCCAGCTGCGCGGCCTGCCCAGCCCGATCGTCGGCAGCATCACCCTCGACCTCGCCAACCCGTTCTACGCCGAGGTCAACAGGGGCGCCGAAGACAAGCTCGCCGAAGCGGGCTGCCTGCTGCTCACGTGCAGCACCGACCTTCGCGCGGCGAAGGAGAAGCAGCTGCTCGACCTGCTGCAAACGCAGGCGGTGCGCGGCATCATCATCTCGCCGCTCGAGCCCGACCCGCGGGAGCTGCTGCGGGTGGTCGAGCGCGGCACGCCGGTCGTGTCATGCGGGACAACGCGCAGACGATCCTCAACGCCGACAGCCAGCGCAACACCGTGCTGTCCATCCACATGTACGCGGTGTTCAACACCGCGGCGTCCATCGTGGACTACCTCAACCGGTTCCAGGCCAACGGCTGGCCGCTGGTGATCGGCGAGTTCGGCTGGCGGTTCAACTCCGGTGAGGTCGACCACGACACGATCCTGTCCGAGGCGCAGGCCCGCGGGCTCGGCTACCTCGCCTGGTCGTGGAGCGGCAACACCGACCCGATCCTGGACATGGCGACGAACTTCAACCCGGCCCAGCTGACCACGTGGGGTGAGCGCATCTTCAACGGCGCCAACGGCATCAAGGCGACCTCCCGCGAGGCCACCATCTTCGGCGGCGGCAACCCGACCACCACTCCCCCGGTCACGACACCGCCGGTGACCACGCCGCCCGTCACCACGCCGCCGGTCACGACGCCGCCGCCCGGCTCCGGGGCCTGCGCGGCGACGTACGCGATCGTCGGCCAGTGGCCCGGCGGGTTCCAGGGCGACGTGCGCGTGACGGCCGGCGGCTCGGCCATCAGAGGCTGGACGGTGACCTGGACGTTCGCCAACGGCCAGAGCGTCAACCAGGCCTGGAACGCGACCGTCACCGCCAGCGGCTCGCAGGTGACGGCCCGCAACGTGAGCTACAACGGCGCACTCGGCGCCGGGGCCAGCGCCACCTTCGGGTTCATCGGCAGCTGGACCGGCAGCAACGGCGCGCCCGCGCTGTCCTGCACCGCCAGTTGACCGAGGACCGACACGTCGGGCCGGGTGCGCACGCACCCGGCCCGCTTTCCGATCACCGATGAAGCAGACTTGGCGGAATGACTGTGGAGTTTGACCCCGACAGCCGGACGTTCCTGCTGAGCACGCCGCGCACCAGCTACGCGGTACGGGTCGTGGACGGATCCGTACGGCAGGTGCACTGGGGCGCGCCGCTCGGCATCGGCGCGGCGGCCTCGATACCGCTGCGGCCCGACGGCGGTGACGGCGAGGTGCTCGGCGAGGAGTTTCCGGGTGAGGGCGGGCTGCGCTTCGGGCCGCCCGCGCTGGTGGTCGACTTCGGCGACGGGGCGCGTTCGGTGTCCTGGCGGTACGAGTCGCACTCGTCCGACGGCCCGGGCCTCACGATCACGCTCGTCGACGACCACTATCCGGTCGCGCTCGAGCTCCACTACCGCGTGCACGGCGACTGCGACGTCGTCGAGCGGTGGGCGGTGCTACTCAACCGCGGCGACGCGCCGGTGACCGTCGAGGCGCTCCAGTCGGGCGCGTGGACGTTGCCGAGGCGGGCCGGCTACCGGTTGAGCCGCGTCGCCGGCGAGTGGGGCGCGGAGTTTCAGCTGTCGCGCGTGCCGCTGCCGCACGGCGAATCCACCGTGACCTCCCGGCGCGGCACCCACCGGCACCAGACCAACCCGTGGCTGATGGTCGACCCGGGTGACGCGACCGAGGAGCACGGCGAGGTGTGGACGGTCGCGCTCGCGTACAGCGGCGGGTTCACGTTGACCGCGTCGCGCGGCTACGGCGACCACGTCTCGGTCCTCGCCGGACCCGACCACGACACCGCTCCGCCGCGGACCCTGGGGCCGGGCGAGCGGCTGGACACCCCGATGACGCTCGGCCTGTACACCGGCGGCGGGTTCGGCGGCGCCAGCCACCAGTGGCACGCCTACGCCCGGCGGCATGTGCTGCCCGCGCCGACCGAGGAGCGGCCGGTGCTCTACAACTCGTGGGAGGGCACCTGGTTCGACGTCGACGAGGCCGGCCAGATCGAGACCGCGCGGATCGCGGCCGACCTCGGTGTCGAGCTGTACGTGATGGACGACGGCTGGTTCGGCGCGCGCCTGTCCGACCGCGCCGGGTTGGGCGACTGGTCGCCCAACCCGGACCGGTTCCCGTCCGGCCTCGGCCCGCTCGTCAAGGAGGTGCACCGGCTGGGGATGCGCTTCGGGCTGTGGGTCGAGCCGGAGATGGTCAACCCCGACTCCGACCTCTACCGCGCGCACCCGGACTGGGTCGTGCACCAGCCGCACCGGCGGCGCACCGAGGTGCGCCACCAGCTGACCCTCGACTTCGGACGGTCCGATGTGGCCGAATGGGCGTACGAGTGGCTGTCCCGGCTGCTGACCGACAACGCGATCGACTTCCTGAAGTGGGACATGAACCGGCCGTTCACCGAGCCGGGTCCGCCGTCGACCGCCGCGCACACCCGTAACGTGTACGACGTCGTCGACCGGCTGCGGGCCCGCTTTCCGCACCTGCGCATCGAGAGCTGCGCCAGCGGCGGCGGCCGGGTCGACTTCGGCATCCTGCGCCGCACCGACCAGGTGTGGACGTCGGACAACACCGACCCGGTCGACCGCATCGCCATCCAGTCCGGCTACAGCCAGGTGTACCCGGCCGCGGCGATGGGCGCGTGGGCGAGCGAGAGTCCCAACCCGATCAACGGCCGCGCCACGCCGCTTCGGTTCCGGTTTCACGTGGCCATGGCCGGCGCGCTCGGCGTGAGCGGAAACCTGCGCGAGTGGTCGCCGGCCGAACGCGACGAGGCCCGCGCGCTCATCGCGGAGTACAAGCGGGTCCGTCACGTGATCGCGCACGGCGAGCTGTACCGCCTGACGCCGCCCGACGCGCAGACCGTCGTGGTGCAGTACGTCCTGGGCGGCGAGAGCGTGGTGCTGGCCTGGCGGGTTCGGGGCCGGATCGGCCGGCCCGAGTTGCCGGTGCGGCTGCGCGGCCTCGACCCGGACGCGACGTACGAGGCCGGCGAGCGCCCCTACCCCGGCGGCCTGCTGCTGGCCCACGGCCTCGACCTCGACCTGCCCCGCGGCGACCACGCGAGCACGCTCGTCCACCTGCGCCGGCGCTAAGGCCGGGCGTGGCGTGGCGCGAGTTTCAGGCCAGCCAGGTTACCGGCTTCATCGGCTGGCAAACCCTGTGCGCGCGGTGCCCGGCGGCCCTTTGCGCCTGCCGGAGGGCGCGACCGCCACCCGCTGGGCGGACGCCCTCACCGTCGTCGACGCCGACGTGCTCGTCCAGTACGACCACCCGCACTTCGGTCGCTGGCCGGCGGTCACCACCCGCCGCCGCGGCGAGGGCCGGGTCACGTACGTCGGCACGGTGCCCGGCCACGCCCTGGCCCAGGCGTTGGCGAGGTGGCTGGCAGCCGCACCGGTCAGCGGATGGCGTGACACGGCGCGCTCGGTCACCGCCACGACCGCGACATCCCCGGACGGCCAGCGCGTCCACTTCGTACACAACTGGAGCTGGGGGCCGGCCGCGCGACGGCTCCGGCGCACCTGTCCGACGTCCTCGACGGCACCGACGTCCCCGCCGTCCCCGCCGGCACGGCACTCGACCTCGACCCCTGGGACGTACGCGTCCTCGTCCAACCGCCGGAAAGATGAGCGGTCGTTCGAACAGCTCCGCCGCTAGCCGTGACGAGCTCACGTGTCGACGCTGAACATCTCCGGGGGCAGACCGGCCAGCTCGATCTGGCGCCAGATCGAGCGCCACCGCGGGAGCTCGTGGTAGCGCCGCAGCGCGGCGAGGCCGGCCAGCCAGCCGGTCCAGCCCGCGTACGGCGGGTTGGTGGGGTCGAACCCGCTCTCCACCACGGTGAGTCGGGTCTTGCCGTCCGAGCCTTCCAGCTCCCAGCTGTCGGTCATGCCGTCGGCGAACCGCAGCGTCGCCTTGCGGTCCGGCTCGAACTCGACGAACCTGGCTCCGCCCGGATCCAGGTCGAACCCACCCATCGCGAAGCGGCCGCCCACGTATGGCTCGATGTCCACATTGGCGCCGAACCAGCGGCGGAACTGCTCGGGCTGGACCATCGACTCGAACACCGCGTCCGGCGGCGCGTCGATCACCACGGAAGCACGCAAGTCGCTCGACGTGAAGTCGCACTTGGGCGTCAGCGCACGGCCGGCCAGATAGTCGGCCAGGTTGGCGATCGCCAGTGACCAGAACGTCTGGAGCGCGCCACGGGCACCGGCCTTGTCGGCCAGCACCTCCGCGAAGGTCGGCAGGTCGCTCTGGCTCAGCGTCACCAGCGTGCCGCCCTCGTCCGCGGCCAGCTCGAACTCGACTGTGGACTCAACACCCTCGACGGTCCAGGCGAACCGGAGGGTGCGCTCGTCGACGTGCAGCACGCGCTGGTGCGGCTCAGCCCCGTCGGGCGTGTAGCGGCCCCAGAACTGGTACATGCCGGGCAGGTCGACCTCGGCGTGCTCGGCCAGCCACACACGCAGCGCGGCCGGGTCGGTCAGCGCCTCGTACACGACCTTCGGCGGGGCCGGAACGACCGCGCGCAGGCGCAGATCAGGCTCGGTCATCGGGATCTCCCTTCGGATAGCAGGCGACGGCCAGGCGAAACGCGTCGCCCTCGGCACCGCCGTAGCGGGTGAACAGGTCCTGGAGCGTCCGCTGGAGCTCGTCGAGAAACGCCTTGCGCTGCTCCGGGCGCACCCGGATGTCTCCGGAAACGCCGATCGACGGCAGGTCCGGCCGAGTGAGGTCGAGCGCGGCGACCTCCGCCTGGACGTCCTCCATCAGGTCGACCAGGTAGCCCAGACTGAGCCGGTCGCGCGACTGGCGCAGCCCGATCCGGCCCACCAGGCCCGGGGACAGCCAGTAGGACCGGCCGGCCGCCTGATAGATCCCCTCGTGGATCCCGCGCACCCGACGCTCGGCCACCTGCCGCACGAGGCTGGCCTCCAGCAGGCGTTTTACGTGGTAGTAGACCCGCTGCGGCGTCTGGTCGAGCTCGACCGCCACCTCGGTGCACGACCGGGGCTCGGCGAGCTGCCGCAGCACCTCGATCCGCTGCGGCTTGAGCAGGGCCTCAGCCTGCTGGATCTGGTCGAGGTAGACGACATCTCTCATGGCGAAAACCATCCTTTACGTAAAAGAATTTTTTGTCAATAGGCTCCCGCCGGGATACGGGAGCGGGCCGCGCTCGTCGCGCGGCCCGCTCTTTCGTGCGGTGAAAGGTCTCTAGCTGGTCGGGAAGTTGTCCGGGGTGCGGACGCGGTCGCGTACCCAGGCGCCGGCGGGCTTGAGCCGGCTGGTGCCGGTAAACGTGCCGTTGGGGCAGGTGCCCGCGGTGAAGACGGCGCCGGACCGTCCGTCGTCGGAGAAGTTCCAGTTGACCCAGCTGATCTTCTTCTGGGCCATCAGGTCGAGGTACGCCTGCGACTGGGTGAAGTTGTTGCCGCCGTCGCCGGACGCGGTCTGCGTGCCGAACTCGGTGACGAACATGGGGATCCGGTCGGCGGCGCGGGACAGCGTGTTCAGGTAGGAGCTGCCGTGCGAGGCCGCGTAGAAGTGGAACGTGTACATGATGTTGGTGGCGTTGACCGGGTTGTTGACGACCTCGGTCTCGCTGGCGCCGTCCGACACGCCCAGCGACGACCACGCCCTCGTGCCGAGCAGGACGACCGCGTCGGGGTCCTGCGCCCGGATCACCGGGATGATCTGGTGGTGGTAGTTGCGGATGGTCGACCACGAGACGCCGTTGGGCTCGTTCGCGACCTCGTAGATGACGTTGGTCTTGCTGTTGTGCCGGCTGGCGATCTCGGTGAAGAACGTCTTCGCCCGCGCGAGGTTGAAGTGGGGGTCACCGGGGTCCAGCATGTGCCAGTCCACAATGGCGTACATGCCGCGTGCGGTCGCCATCTCGATGAGGTTGTGCACGCGGTCGGTGAAGAGCCGCGGGTTGGTCTCGTACCCGTCCTCCTGGATGTACATGGAGATGCGCAGCACGTCCGCCTTCCAGTCGTTGGCGAGCGCGTCCAGCGAGGCGCCGTTCAGGCACTGGTAGTACCACTGGAGCCCGTGCGAAGACATGCCGCGCAGCTGGATCGGCCGGTTGTACTGGTTGCACAGGTTGACGCCGCACACGTGCAGCTGGCCGTTGACCGCCACCGGGGTGCCGCCGCTGGGCGGGGTGCCGGCGTCCACGTCGACGTAGTCGATGTTCGCCGGGCCGTTCGCCGTCGTCGCCGCGACGCGGATCGTGTTGGTGCCCGCGGTCAGGTTGGCCGTCAACGTCTTGGTGGCCCACGCCGTCCAGGCGCCGGTGCCGTTGAACGCGCTGGCCGACTGCACCACCGACCCGTTCACGCTGATGTCCGCCGGCCGGTTGGCCGTCGTGCCGTTCGCGTACCGGATGCCGATCGTCGCGGTGCCGGCGCTCGCCGCGTCCACAGTGAACTGGGCGAACGCTCCGACCGCGTTGGTCGCGTTGCAGAACCCGCTGCCGGAAAACCCGGCGTGGTTGGCGTCGATCGTGCCGCCGCACTGTGCCGGAGCGCTTTCCGCCTCGTAGCGCGTCGGCGCGGCGTACGCCGCGGACTGTACAGCTACGGCCAGCAGCAGGGCTGCACCCAGCAGGGCCGCACCTCTCTTCCCGTTCACGGACCACTCTCCTTATTGGATGTTGGAACGGCGGATGGCGTCGGGGCTGCCGTCGCCGTTGTTGTCCTCGTTGGTGGTGCCAAACCAGATCGCGTTCGCGCCGGGCACCTTCTCGACCGCGCGTAGGCGGCCGTAGGTGCTCACGAAGTAGGCCGAGGTGGTCCCGGCGCTGGTGCCGTTGAGCTCGACACGCCACAGCCGCTGGCCGCGCAGCGCCGCCATGTACACGGTGTCGTTGACGATCGCGATGCCGCTCGGCGAGGCCTGCGCGACGCCCCACGTCTTCTTGGGGTTCTCCATCCCGGCGGTGCCGCAGCTGCCCTCGCAGTCGGGCCAGCCGTAGTTGCGGCCGGACAGGATCAGGTTGAGCTCGTCGGCGCTGCTGTTGCCGAGCTCCGACGACCACAGCCGCCCGGCGGAGTCCCAGGCGAGACCCTGCGGGTTGCGGTGGCCGTACGAGTAGACGCGGGTGCCGAACGGGTTGCCCGGCGCCGCCGCACCGGTCTTGGTGATCCGCAGGATCTTGCCGTTGAGCGAGTTGCGGTCCTGGGCGAGGCTGGGCTGCTGCGCCTCGCCGGTGGTGACGTAGAGGAACCCGTCCGGTCCGAACTTGATCCGGCCGCCGTTGTGATAGCGGTTGCTGCGGATCGTGCCGCCCAGGTCGAGCACCGCGCGGCTGGACAGGGTACTGCCGTTGAACGCCATCCGCACGACGCGGTTGGCCGTGGTGCCGCCGTCGTTGGCGGTGTGCATGAAGAAGACGTCCTGGTCGGTGGTGCCGTTCCAGGTCGGCGACAGAGCCACGCCCATGAGGCCGCCCTCGCCGTCGGTGGTGACGCTGTTGGGCACGGTGCCGACCTGGGTCCTGGTGCCGGTCGGCGTGAGCTTGAAGACGCGGAACGTGTCCCGCTCGGTCACCAGGGCGGCGGAGCCGTCGGGATACCAGGAGATGTCCCACGGAATGTCCCAGTTGGACGGTCCGACAGTCGTGGGTGACTGCGGGGTGCCGCGGCTGCACGCGCCGGTCGTGAACGTCACCGCGTTGCTCGGGTTGGAGCGGTTGCCGGCCGCGTCTCTGGCCCGGACCCGCAGGGTGTACGCCGTGTCGCAGGTGAGGCCGGTGACCGTGGTGCTGGTCGCCGTGCCGCTCACCGTGTGGATGACGGTGCCGCTGGCGTCGACCACCTCGTACCCCGTGACGGCACGGTTGTCGGTGGCGGCTCCCCAGGTCAGGTTCACGGAGGTCTGGGTGACCGTGGCGGAGGTGAGGTTGGTCGGCGCGGTCGGCGGTGTCGGGTCGTCGATCGCCAGGGTCTTGCACAGCACCTCGGGGCTGGTGTCCGAGACGTTGCCGGCGGCGTCGCGGGCGAAGACCGAGATCTGGTACTGGAAGTTGGGCTGGAGCCCGGTCAGGTGGAACGGCGGCGCGGGCGGCGACGGGGCGGTGGCGATCTGCGTGCCCAGGTTGAAGATGTCGTAGGCGACGACGCCGGTGTCGTCGCTCGACGCCGGCCAGGCCAGGTCCATTTCGGACTCACCTATCCCGCTGCACGTCGGCTGGCCGGGAGCCGTCGGCCGCTGCGTGTCGACCGGGGCGGCCACCCGCAGGCGGTCCAGGTTGGGCCCGCCGCCGGCGGTGGTCGACGCGAGGGCGATCGTGTTGCCGCCGCTGGCGAGGTTGACGTTGACGGTCTGGGTGCCCCAGGTCGTCCAGGCGCCCGTGCCTTCGAACTGGATGGTCGCCGCGGTGCTGCCGTTGACGGTCAGGGTCATCGGGCGCACCGCCGCCGTGCCGTTGGCGTAGCGCACCTCGACGCCGTACGAGCCGGCCGTGCCCGGATTGCCGACCGTGCACGTGATGCCGCTGCCGGACACGTTGTCGCCGTTGACGAAGCCGGTGCCGGTGAAGCCGGCGTGGTTGGACTCGACGACGCCCTGGTTGATCGTGCAGCTCTCCGCCTGGTACTCGGTGAACTGCTGGGGCGGGGCGACTTCGAAGTCGACGTAGTCGAGGTTTGGCGGTCCGTTGGCCGTCGTGCCCTGGATCCGGATGGTGTTGCCGCCCGAGCTGACCTGGGCCGTCACGGTCTTGGTGGCCCAGGTGCTCCACGCCCCGGTCGACGGAAACGACGACGCGCCCTGCACCACCGTGCCGTTGACGAGGACGTCGGCGCCGCGGTCCGCCGTCGTGCCGTTCGCGTACCGGATCTGGATGGTCGCCGTGCCCGCGTTGGGCGCGCTCACGGTGAACTGCGCGAACCCGCCGACCGCGTTGGCGGCGTTGCAGAAGCCGCTGCCCGAGAAGCCGGCGTGGTTGGAGTCGATGGTGCCGTCACACTGTGCCGGCGCGCTTTCCGCCTCGTACCGGCTCGGTGCCGCCTGCGCGGCGCTCACCGGCGCGACGACGATCAGCGCCACCGAGGCGACGAGTGCGGCGGCCTTGCGTCGTTTCATGATTCTCCTATAGTTAGGAAAGCTGACTAACAGATCGAGGTTAACAAATCCCATTAAAAGATGGAAGATTATGATTCTGCCTCCGTGACCCGCACCGACATCGATGCGGGCCACGGAGCCGGGCGACGCCCTGGGCGGCCATGGTCACGTCCAGGCGGTCGAGATCAGGCGGATGGCGTCCACGCTCGCTACCGTTGCCCGGTGCGACAGAGATCGGATTAGTAAGGAAGCTGGTCCGTTACGGGAGCCTACATATAGGTCCTCATCTACGGAAGGCTCGGCAATAGATGGGATCTCTAATCAGTTGCCGCCTGGTTGACGTCAGGGATCGTAATCGATACGTTCACGTGGACTGCCGCCGGCAGGGCGACAGCCTTCCACATATGTGTACGGGGTAGGAGGGCACATGCCACGTCGCTTCCCGATCGCCGTCGTCGCCGCGCTCGCGGTCGCCCTCGCCGGCTGCTCGTCCACCGGAGAGTCGTCCGCACAGGACCCGGACGCGCCGATCGAGATCTGGATCCGCCAGGCGCCCGGCTCCGACTCGGAGAAGACCGCGCAGCGCCTCGCCGAGGCGTTCACCGCGTCCACCAAGATCCCGTCGAAGGTGGTGGCCATCTTCGACGACTTCGAGACCAAGCTCCAGCAGCAGGCGGCCCAGCGCCAGCTCCCCGACATCGTCATCAACGACACCGCCCAGCTGGGCAACATGCAGCAGCAGGGCTGGCTGCGCGAGGTCGACCGGGGCACCATCGGCGGCGGCGACAAGCTCGCCGACCGGGCGTGGAAGGCCGCACAGGCCGCCGACGGCAAGTACTATGCGATGCCGTTCTCGGCCCAGTCGTTCGCGCTGCTGGTCCGGGCCGACTGGCGGGCGAAGCTGAAGCTTCCGGCGCCGAAGACCTGGGCCGAGCTGGCCGACCTCGGCACCGCCTTCACCGAGCGCGACCCCGACGGCAACGGCAAGAAGGACACGTACGGCTTCGTCGTGCCCGGCACCACCCAGCGCGGCTACATGTCCTGGTACTTCTCCTCGTACCTGTGGGCCAACGGTGGCGACTTCGTCGAAGCGGCCGGCGAGGGCAAGTGGCGACCGGCCATCAACAACGCCAAGTCGGTGGAGGCCGCGACCTGGCTCAAGGAGCAGTTCTGCACCCGCAAGACGGTCAACCCCGGCGCGGTCAACCTCAACACCACCAGCTCGCACGAGGTCTTCGAGAAGGGCCAGGCCGGCATCTACCTGGTCGGCCCGTACGTGCTGGCCCGGTTCGTGAAGAGCATGGGCACCGAGAAGATCGAGGCGATCGAGGTGCCCAAGGGTCCGTCCGGCGGGCCGGGCACGCTCGCCGAGGGTGAGAACGTGTACCTGATGGCCGGCTCGGACAACGAGGCGGGACAGGTCAAGTTCGCCGAGTTCGCCGCCTCCGTCGAGGGCCAGACGATCGGCATGAACGCCGACAACCCCGGCGCCATCGTCCGCCTGCCGGCGAACACCACAGTGGACATGGCCACCGTCCGCAAGGACGAGCGCTGGGGCGTCTTCCAGAAGGCGTACGACACCGCCGGCGTCTACACGCCGAACGTGCCCAACTGGGCGCCGTTCCGCCAGGTCGCGGCCGACGGGCTCAACGCCGTGATGGCCGACTGCGCCTCCGACGTCAGGCAGTCGATGGACCGTCTCGCCGGGCAGCTCGGTGCGGAGTTGTCCAAACAGGACGTCCAGGCCGCCTGATCCGGCCGGTCGGGGGTCCGCGCGCGGCGTGGTGGGCGCCGTTCGCGGGTCCCTGACCGAGCGTTTGGAAGGAGGACACCGGATGGCGGTGACCACACCTACCGAGGTCGACAAGGGCGGACCGCCCGCGCCGCATCCGCCCACGGCCCGCCGGCGGCGCCGCCGCCACGGCAGCGCCGCCGTGCCGTGGCTGTTTCTCGCACCCGCCCTGATCCTCTTCCTGTACTTCAAGTTCATCCCCATGGCACAGGGCGTGCGGATGAGCTTCTTCGAGGTGCGCACCTACCTCGGCGACCGGTGGGTGGGCGGCGACAACTACACCACCATCGTCTCGGACGACGCGTTCACCAGCGCCATCTGGCACACGGTCCTGCTGGCGGCCGGCACCACCGCCGGTTCCCTCCTCTTAGGACTGCTGCTCGCGCTGCTCGTCGAGGGCACGGCCCGGCATCTGTGGCTGGTCCGCACCGCCGCGTTTCTGCCGGTGGTCACCACCATGGCGGTCATCGCCGAGGTGTGGCGCATCATGTACCACCCGGCGGCCGACGGACCGCTCAACAGCCTCATCGGCTGGATCGGCGTCGGCCCCCAGCCGTACCTCGCCGACGAGGACACGTCCCTGGCCTCCATCATGGCCGTCGGCATCTGGCGCGGCGCGCCGTACGACATGATGATCTTCCTGGCCGGCCTGGCGGGCGTGGACCGCACGCTGTACGAGTCGGCCGCGGTCGACGGCGCCTCGACGTGGCGGCGCTTCCGCCACGTGACCGTGCCGGCGCTGCGGCCGGTGTTCGCGATCCTCTTCACGCTCGCCGCGATCCGCGGGCTGCGCGTCTTCACCGAGGTCTTCCTGCTCACCAACGGCGCGCCCAACGGCTCGACCGAGGTGCTGATGACCCTCATCTACAAGCTCGGCCTCCAGCGCGGCGAGCTCGGCGTCGCCGCCGCCGGGTCGGTCGTGCTCTTCCTGGCCACGGCCGCGCTTACCGTCGCCGTCCGCCTCATGCGACGCAGAGGAGAGACATGAGCCAGCGGTACGACAGCGTGCTGGGCCTGGACGCCCGCCGCGGTCCACTCGCGACGGTCGGCAAGGTGGTGCTGTTCGGCGCCATGGTGATGGTGTTCGCCGGCCCGCTGGTGGCCCTGCTCATCGGGGCGTTCAGCCGGGTGGTCGACCCGACCAAGTTCTCGCTCGTGCCCGAGGGCGGGTTCACAGTGGACAACTTCGTACGCGCCGAGCAGCGCGGCGTGTACCGGTACCTGTTCAACTCGCTCGTGGTCGTGGGCCTCGGCCTGCTGCTCCAGATAGCCGTGAGCGTCTTCGCCGCCTACGCCCTGGCCCGCAAGCGGATGCGCGGCGCGGCCGTGGTGATGCTGCTGATCCTGGCGACGATGATGCTGCCGGAGGAGGTCATCGCGATCCCGCTCTCGGTCGTGCTGGCCGACCTGCCGCCCTTCCACCTCAACCTCATCGGCTCGTACGCCGGCATGATCCTGCCGGTCGCCGCGTGGGGCTTCTCCATCCTCGTGATGACCGAGTTCATGAAGGAGGTGCCGGTGGAGCTCGAGGAGGCGGCGCGCATCGATGGTGCGGGCGAGCTGCGCACGTTCTTCTCGGTGGTCCTGCCGCTGTGCCGCCCGGCGCTCGGCGTCATCGGCGTCTTCGGCTTCACGATGATCTGGGACCAGTACCTGCTCCCCCTGATCGTCGCGACCGAGCCGTCGCAGTACACGCTGCCCATCGCGTTGCGGACGCTGCGTTCCGACGAGGAGGTGGGCATCGGCGTGCTGCTCGCCGCCGCCATGCTCGCGCTGCTGCCGTCGGTGCTGGCGTTCCTGGCGTTCCAGCGGCAGTTCGTCCGCGGCCTGACGAGCGGCGCCATCAAGGGCTGACGAGCGGCGTTACCGGGACGCCCGGTCCGCGGTCAGCCCGGCTCGGCATCGCGGCGAGCAAGGTGTCGAGCGCCTGCTGCGCCGACCCAAGCCTCCCGTAACCGGGTCGAGGTGACCAGGTCGAGGCTGATCGGCCAAGATCGTCGGATGGACATCCAACAGGACGGGGAGGCGCGGCGGATGCCGGCCGGGTTGGTCGCGCTCGCGCTGGGCAGCTTCGGGATCGGGCTGACCGAGTTCGTCATCGCGGGCCTGCTGCCACAGGTGAGCGGCGACCTGGGCGTCTCGGAGGCCGCGGCCGGGTGGCTCATCTCGGGATACGCCCTCAGCGTCGCGGTCGGAGCGATCCTGCTGACCGCCGCCACCACCCGCTTGCACCGCAAGGCCGTCCTCGTCGGGTTGGTGGCGTTGTTCGTGCTCGGCAACCTGCTCTCCGCCGTCGCGCCCAACTACGTCGTGGCGCTGTTCGGCCGGATCGTCGCCGCGTTGTGCCACGGCTCGTTCTTCGGCATCGGCTCGCTCGTCGCCCGCCGCATGGTGCCGCCGGAGCGGGCCTCACGCGCGGTCGCCGTGATGTTCGCCGGGCTGACGGTCGCCAACGTGCTGGGCGTGCCGTTCGGCGCCCTGGTCGGCGAACGCTGGGGTTGGCGCGCCACCTTCTGGGCGATCACCGGGATCGGCGTGCTGGCCGTGGCCGCCATCGCGGTGTGGGTGCCGGCCTGGGCGGGCGCGGTCAACGAGGCGCACCGGCCGGCCGGGCTTCGCCGCCAGCTGCGCGCCTTCCGCTCCGGGCAGGTCTGGCTCACCCTCGCCGCGACCGCGCTCGGCTACGGCGGCATGTTCGGCGCGTTCAGCTACATCGCGTACACCTTCACCGAGGTCACCGGCTTCTCCAGCGCCGACGTCGCCTGGCTGCTCGTCGTGTACGGCACCGGCCTGGTGATCGGCAACGTCGCCGGTGGGAGGGCGGCCGACCGTGACCGCGATCGCACGCTGATCGTGTCGCTGGCCGGACTTGCCGCCACGCTCGCGGCGTTCGGGCTGCTGGCCGGCAGCCGGGTCGCGTCGGTGGTCCTGATATTCCTGATGGGCGTCTTCGGCTTCGCGAGCGTCCCCGGCATGATCACCCGCGTCACGGACGCCGCCGGCGGCGCCCCGCTCGCCGCCAGCGCCAACGTATCGGCCTCCAACGTCGGCAACGCCCTGGGCGCCTGGCTCGGCGGCCTCGCCATCACCGCCGGCCTCGGCTACACCGCACCGCTGTACGTAGGCGCCGCGGTCGTCGCGCTCGGCCTCGCCGTCATGGTGGTCACCGCGGCCTCCGCGGCCGCCAAACCCATGGCGAACACAAAGGTGTGAGCTAGATAGCTTCGGAGTCGGGTGGCGTCAACCCCTATTTAGACAGAGATTTGAGCTACCGCGGCGTCCGTCGTGGTCCAGACCGCTGCTCCCGCGGCCTCACCCATCCGCCGCTGGTCACGCTCACCCCTGCGCGCCACCGGCGGGGCGTGGACGGCCGGGGAACTCGGCTCGCCCTGGCGAGCCGCCGGCCGGGAGCGGTGCCCGCGGGAGCATACGGTCCGCGGCTGACGCGGACATGGGCAAAATATGCCTGAAGCAACGCCACGGCGAGCGGCGATCCTGGCCCCGAAAGGTCTCTAGCGCGACGGCCGGCGTGGTGCGGTGGCGCCGGTCAGTCGCGGTAGCGGGGCGCCGGCGGTGGCGGGGCGGGTCCGAGGCCGGACAGCCAGCGCCGGTGCATGGCCTGCCAGGTGCCGTCCTGGCGGATCCGCTCCAGCACCCGGTTGACCGCCCGGACCAGGTCGGTGGCGGCCGGTGCGGTGGCGACGCCGTACGGCTGGACGGCCAGAGACGGGCCCACCACGACCGTGGTGGGGTCCTGGGCGGCGAGGCCGGCGAGCAGGACGTCCGATGTGGACACCGCGGCGATCTGGTACTGCTGGAGCAGCACCAGGCAGTCGATGACCTCGGTCGTCGCGACGGGGACGACTCCGGGGTACCCGGCGATGTTGCGTATGGAGGTGCTGCCGGCCGCGGCGCAGACCTTCCGCCCGACGAGGTCGTCCATCGTGGCGATGCCGGCGCCGCGCGGCACGAGCAGGCGCTGGGCCGCGCTGAAGTACTCGGTGGAGAACGCCACCTGCCGCCAGTCACGGCAGGTCATGGTCATCGTGCGGGCGACGAGGTCGACGGAGCCGTCGGCGAGGCTGGGGACCCGGTCGGCGGCACCCAGCGCCACGAACCGGACCTTGTCGCGGCTGCCGAGCAGGTCGAGGGCGATCTCGCGGACCAGGTCGATCTCGAAGCCGGCCAGCTCCCCGGTGGTCGGGTCACGGAAGCCCATCTGGTACGCGTTCTGGCTGACACCCGCGACAAGGCGGCCACGGGCCCGGATCTTCGCGACCGTGGAGCCGCCGCCGGCGGCGGGGCGCAGGCTGGCCCGAGGGTCGCATCGCTCCGCCGGCTCCTCGGAGGGCGGCGGCGAGGCCGGATCCTGAACCCCGGCCGGCCGGGGAGCCTGCGCCGCCGCCGCTGACGGCTCGACGGCGGCCGGCCGCCCGGCCGCACACCCGCCGGCCCCGACCAGGGCCAGCACGGCGGTCACCGCTGCCGCTCTACCCGACAACCACGTCATCAGGCGGAACGGTAACGACAGCCGTCAACAACGGCCCGACGTGGTCAGCCAGGCTTCGGCCGGCGGCGGCGCCGTCCCATCGTCAGCAAATCCCGAACGTCCGGAGCGATGCGGGGAATCGCCCTCCCCAGGTAGGCCGCGACGAACGCGTCCGCTATGGCGGCCTTCCACTCGCCCGTGCAGAGCAGAACGACGGCCCACACGGCGGCGGCCACCGCGCCGGCGGCGATCGGGTAACCGAGGATCCGGTCGAGGAGATCGGGGGGTTCAGCTTTCACCGCTCTGCCCTCCGAGTCCCGCGCGACCACTCCAACCAGTGTCCCCGTGTGGCGGCCGCCGGAGTGTCAGGGAGCTGACGCGGAGGCATGAATCCGTGACCGCGAGCCCGCCAGCCGGCGCACAGCCGCCCCCGCCGGGCAAAAACATTGACAGTCGACTATCTCGACGTGGACGCTTACCGTATCGGTCCCGGTGTGGAAGGTGCGTTGTCATGGGTGTATCGAGGCGGTCGACCCTGGCCGTGTGCGGCATCGTCGCGGCGGCCGGCCTGCTCGTCGCGGCCGCGATGACGTCGGCCGGCGCGGCGGCGTCCCTGCCCGGCGAAGGCGGATGCCGGGCCACCGCGCGCGTCGACGCCCAATGGGGCACCGGGGCGACCGGCGGGCAGATCGTCAGCCTCACCGTCACCAACACCTCGGCGACGACCGCGACGAGATGGAACGTGGCGTGGACCCTCGGCGCGGGCCAGCGGGTCCTGTCGGCGTGGAACGCCACCCTCACCACGACCGGCACCACCGTGACGGCGGTCAACGCCGGGCACAACGGGGTCCTCGCCCCCGCGGCGTCGACCACCTTCGGGGCGCAGCTGTCCGGCGTCGCACCGGCTCCCGCCCCGAGCTGCGGCAACGACACGGTGACGCCGCCCACCACCACGCCACCCAGCGGGGTCGACGTCGCGGTCACGCAGGCCGACAACCAGCGCACCGTGACCTTGCTCGTCGGGCAGACGCTCGGCGTGGCCCTGGGAGCCGACTTCCTCCCGCCAACGGTCAGCGGCCCCGCCCTCACCCGGCTCTCCACGAGCGGCGGCTATCCCACCGGGCAACCGCTCGCCGCGTCCTACCGCGCCGTGGCGGCTGGCTCTGTCGACATCACGACACAAACCGACTACGCCTGCCTGCACACCTCGCCGCCGTGCGCGCTCCCCACCACACTGTGGACACTGCACGTCAATGTCGTCGACGTGCCATCCACCGGTCAGACCGTCACCGTCTCCACAGTCGACAATCAGAGCACCGTGCGGCTGCGCGTCGGCGACACGCTCGTGGTGAGCCTGCCCAGCGCCTACCTGCCACCGACCCTGAGCGCCAGCGGGGTCGTCGCACGGCGCGACGTCGCCGGTGGCTATCCCACCGGCCAGCCGCTCCTGGCCCGCTACGTCGCGATGGCACCGGGACAGACCGACGTGTCCACCTTCACGGACGACCCGTGCAACCACCTGCCGACACCCTGCCCGTCACCGTCGGTGCGCTGGACCGTCCACATCGCTGTCACCGCCTGAGCACACCGACGGCCCCTTCCGGGTCACCCGTATCAGTGAGGGTGCGGTCGTATCCGCCTCGGTAGGCTGGCACCGTGCCGGTTTCGGCCTCGCCGCGGGGGAGCATCCGATGAGTGTCGGTGGCGCGCGTGCGTCCGTGCGGGCGCAGCTAGGCCTGGCGGGTGTGTCGGATCTGGCCGACGTGAGCACCGCGGTGCCAAATGACCATTGGCACCCTGGGCTGACCAATTCCTTGAAGGCGTTGGCCGATGCCCAGTGGGCCGACGGCCAGCATGCGGCGGCGGTGCGCACGCTCCAGGACCGTGTGCGGGTCTTCGAGCGGCTGGAGAAGGTCGACGCCGCCAGCCATTCCGCACATCTGGCGGCCGCGTTGGTGGATCTGTGCGCGTATCGGCGGGTGGAGGACATCCCGCTGCCGGAGCGGGCCGGTGAGCGGGCGGTCTCGATCTTTCAGCGCCTGGCCGGCATCAGCGACTACGACGCGCTCGGCCGGCAGCCGCCCAACGAGATGTGGGCCAAGCTCGCCGGGGCTCTGCTGATGCTCGCGCACGCACAGTGGATGTCCGCCCATCGTGGGCCCGCGGTGCGCACTCTGCTCGACCGGGTGAAAATCTACGATCGCCTCGCCGCGGTCGACTCCGATCAGCGGGCCGCGCTGGCGACCGCGCTGACCGACGTGTGTGCCTTCCGGCGGCCGGAGGACCATCCGATCCCGCAGCAGGCCGGTGAACGGGCTGTGGCGATCTTCCAGGAGCTCGCCGGCATCCGCGACTATCCCACCGTCGACGTGCTGGCGCCCAACCAGCACTGGCACAGCCCGGGGCTCGGTGGCTCGCTCTACCTGCTGGCGCACGCGTACGACCTGGCCGGTGACCGGTTCCGGTCGGCATTGTCCATGGCCAAGCGTGCCGTGGTCTACCGGCGCCTGGCACACCAGGACCCGACGGGCTTCCAGGAGGTCTCGGCGGCGGCCGACGACGACGCGGCCAACCGCATGCACGGTGCGATCGCCACCAGGGCCTTCGCCGGGCATGTCCTGCGCGGCACGCTGGCGGATCCGCCCGGCACGCCGGTGACCGGCACCGTCCACGACGCCGCGACCGGCGCCGGCGGCGTGTTCGTCGCGGGCTACCTGAGCAACGGCAGGTTCTTCGGCGCCGACATCACCGGTCCGGCGCTCGACGGGTTCGCGGTGACCACCCCCGCGCTGATGTCACCGCCGGTCGCCGGGGTGGTCACCGCCCTGGTGACCGGCGTCGGCGGCACGAGCCACGACGGCTTCCCGGTAACCGGCACGCTGAGCCCCTCCGGCGCGCCCGTCACCGGCACCGTCCACATCACCGGTGGGCTTTCGGCCGACGGCGTCCCAGTCACCGGCACAGTCAGCGGCACCACCGCCGACGGGTCGACCGTCACCGCGACCGCCACCGGCTCGCTCGGCACGGACGGCCACGTCAGCGCCACCGTGACGGGCACGACCTCCACCGGCGCCCCGCTCGTCGGCACCTTCGACGGCACCGCGACGGCGCCGTCCGTCTCCCCATCGGTCACACCGGCGTCGCCGGCCTCGACCGCGACCACCTCACCACCCGGAGGTTCCCCGATGCCGGAGCTGCCCAACTCGACGCGCACCTTCCTGAAGGCGACCTACGACCGAGTGGGTCTGGCCACCGGGACAGCGGCGGCCGGGCTCCGGAGCGAACCGACCGCGTTCGAAAAGCTGGCCTTCGCCCGCGATGTGGCGGCCACTCCGGCGGAGGCGCGAGCGCTGGCCGACGAGGCCGGCGACGGTCGGCCCGACCTGCGGCAGGCCGCCCAGGCCCTCGCGGCGGCGGCCACCGCACCGGCGCGCGCACCGCAGGCCGCGCAGCTGCTCGCGACGGTGGGTGCCGACGACCTGATCGACGCGGCACGGCGGATCGACGCGCTGCGCGAGCGACAGTCGGCGTCGTCCGGCCTCGAAATGATGATCAGTCGCTTCGTCGAACGTCGCCGGGTCGAGCCGGTCGCCTGGTTGCATCTGGAGCGCGTCGAGATGACGCCGGTCGGCGTCGAACGCGGTGAGCTCGTAGCCACCGTGCCGATGGCGCCCGGCGAGAAGGTGTTCGTCAGCCACAAGGAATGGGCGACGCACAGCTCCGAGCTCGAAGACATCGTCACCGACGAGCTGGAGACCTACAGCGAGCAGGGCGTGGCCGAAAAGAGCGACGCCGCGATGAGCAACGAGTCGGAGACCAAGCGGGAGACCGCCACCAACTTCGGTGTCAGCGCCACCGGCGGCTACGGTCCGGTCACGCTCACCACGTCGCTGGACGTGAAGGCCGCCGACTCCGAACGTGGCGCGCGTACCGCGAGCGTCAAGCAGTCGCTGGAGCAGACGCGCAAGGCCTCGGCCCGGGTGCGCAAGGAACACAAGGTTTCCATGCGCATCGAGACCCACACCGGCACCGAAGACACCGCCGCCAAGGAGATCCGCAACGAGACCGGCCGGCCGATCCGGATCGACTACTACCGGATGATGCGCAAGTGGCGGGTCGACCTTATCCGGTACGGCATCCGGATGACGTACGACCTCGTGGTGCCCGACCCGGGTGCGAGCCTGCGCCGCGTCTACGCCCAGATCCTGGAGCTGAGGTCCAAGCTCGGGCCCTTCGTCTTCGACGTGCCCTACGGCGACGTCACGCCGGCCAACTACCGCAGGCTCGCCGACCGGTTCGGCGCACAGGTGGACGACCCGCCCGGCGAGCGGGCGCCGCTGCACCTCACGATCAGCAACGCCCCCGGCCTCGGCATCGGGCACCACAACGTGTCGATGCCGATCGACGTGCCCGACGGCTACCAGATCGCCGAGGTCGAGTTCACCGCCCGGGTGACGAGCCCGCCCGGTGTGCACTTCGGGCTACGGATCCTCGGCACCACCTACGAAAAGCCGGAGCCACAGGGCGACCAGACCTATCCGCCGACGGTGCTGCGTACGCCGGCCGGCGGTCCCTACCTCGAGACGGCCACCGGGCGGGTCAACGTGGTGTTGCTGCTGCACGACGCCGAAACCGTCGCCGCCGAGCTCGTCGTGAAGATCAAACCGGCGACGGCCGGGCTGGCGTCCTGGCAGAAGGCCACCTGGAACTCCCTCTTCAACGCCGCACAGTCGCAGCACTACGCGCTACAGCAGGACATCGCCGGCCGGATAGCCGAGCTCGAAGCGTCCGTCGACCGCGACGACACGTTGAGCCTGCGCCGCGCCGAGCGTGAGGAGATCATGAAACGGACCCTTCAGTGGCTGTTCGGGCCGACCTTCGACGTCAGCCCCGACTGGGTCGTACAGGCGATGAACGACGCCAGCCGCGACGACACCCAGCTGCTGCTCGAACGTGCCGCCTGGCAAGGCGTCCGTGAGTTCGGCGAGTTCGTCAAGTTTCTGCACCACGCCGTCGAGTGGGAAAACATCCTCTACTTCCTGTACCCGTACTTCTGGGGCTCCCGCACCGACACGGACCCCGCGGCGACCACGCCGGCCGATTCCAGCCAGATGAAACAGTTCGCCTGGCACCCCGACTCCACCCGCCGCGAGTTCATGCGCGCGGGCGCGGCCCGGGTGGTGCTGCCGATCCGCACCGGATACGAAGCCGAGTTCGCGCGCTTCATGGAGCTGGGCATCCTGGAGGGCGGCGCCGGTGGTGGCGCTGACGTCATCCCGCAGCCCGGCGCGGAGCCGTTGACCACTCCCTACCTGTCGATCGCCACCGAGATGCAAAACTTCGCCCGGACCAACTACGCGGGCATCCCGGCGGCCAACCCCGACGTGAAGGCTCGCACCAGGCCACTGGTGAGCGTGCAGCAGCAGAAGGCGTGGGACGACATCCAGCGCCTCACGGGTGAGGTCGAGAGGTACGCCGCGCAGCGCAAAGCCCAGGACGTGCCGGGTTGGGTCGGCGCGCCGGTGGAGTACAGGTACTATCCGACCACCGCCCAAGGCTTTCAGGTCCTGCCGGCCCCGGCGACCGGTCCGCTGCCGTTGACCGACCCGTGGGGTAACAAGTACCGCTACGAGTCGCCGGGCAAGACCGCGCCCTTCGTCATCTACAGCCTCGGCGCGCGAAACCAGCCGGGCGGCGACGGCGAAGACGCCGATGTCAGCACGGACGCCGAAGGCAACCTGATCGCCACCTGGCACGAGTACACACCCACGAGCGGCGTCGACATCCAGGTCGACACGCCACTGACCGGCACCGCCTGACCGGCGTCTGTCCACGCAGGAGGATCGGTGCCACCTCGCGCCCGCCGACCCGCCGGCCCGCGCCGCGACACGGTGCCGGCCGCGTTCGTCGGCGTCGACCGGATCTCCCTGCCGATCGTCGGCACGGGCCGGCGCCGGACCTTCTCCGTGGCGTGGATGGAGTGGCTCTACGATCATTCCAACATCCGATGGACGGCCGCCTACCTGTTCGGAGACCGCGATCGGGGCTGGATCAGCAACGCCCGTGACGTACAGCGAATCGGCTACGGGATCCTGCCGATCTGGATGCCCGCCAGCAAGGGCCACGTCCACGATGGACACGCGCGCGTCGGTGCCAACGACGCCGCGACCGAGGCGAACGCCCGCGCCGACGCGCTGGAAGCCAAGCAGGCGGCGGTCGCCGCCGGCATGCCGGCCGGTGCGGTCATATACATCGACTCCGAAGACCAGAACAACCCCCGGGGCGCGGCACTTTCCGCCCCCGCGATCCGCTACTTCACCACCTGGCTCGATGCCATGAGCGCACCCGGCCCGGGCCCGCTACCCGTATTTCGGGCCGGCCTGTACTCCCGGGACCAGCCCGTCGCGGAGGTCCTCGCGGAGCGCCCCTTCGTCTTCAGCTGGCCGATCGACCGCCAGCTCCAGGTGTCTCATGTGGCACCGTTCACCCAGACGGCCAGCGCGATAAGCGTCCAGCATCCCTCCGTCGCGGCGGTCGCCATCGCGCCCGGAGGGCTCGCCTGGCCGGTGGCCCGGCAAAACTACTACTACCGCAACAACACTCCGCGCCGGCGCAGCGAGCCGAATGCGGAGATCCCCGCGCCCGCGAGCCCGGCTCCCGCCGGCGCCCCAGGTGGCGCGCAACGCGAATGGGACTTCTCCTCGTCCCTCGTACGGGACCCGTCGTTTCCCGCCGGCGAACCACGCCTGGCGGCAGCCGTCGTCAACAACCGCCCGCTGCTCGTCACGCTGACGCCGGTCGAACCCCAGCCGGGCAGGACACCGCGGCAGCGGACCGGAGCGGTGCGGATCCACTGGCCGGCGAGGACCGCCCGACCCATCGACGTCCCGGTCGACGCCGCCACGCCCGTCGACCCCGAACGGACGGTCGTCGCCGCGAGCGGCATCGCCGGCACGGTCCACTTCGCGATGGTCGGCATACGCGGCGGCGGCGGGCCACCGCGCACCGTCCTCACCGGACAGATCGCCGCCGCGGGTGTCGTCGCACCCGCGCCGCTGCCCGGCACCGTTCCCGAGCCCCGGCGGCTCGACGGGATGGCCATCGCCACAGCCGGAAACACCGCCAACCTCGTCTACATCGACCGCGACAACCGGATCGTCTACGCCCACCACGACACTCGCCGGTGGCTTGTCGAGACGCCGCGGCTGCCCAGCGCGCATCCGCTGAGCCGGCTCGCCGTCACCACCGACGGCACCACCGTCACGTGGGTCTACATCGGACCGGGCAACGCACTCACCGTCTGCGACCGGCAGGCGGCCCCGGTCCTCGCGGCCACCGTCACCGCGACGGTAGCGCTCCCGCCGGGGACGGGACCGGCGAACAGCCTCGCCGCGGTGACCGCCGGCGTCGGCCGCTCCCTCGTACTCGTGACCGGACCCGACCGCCGGCTCTGGGCGGCCACAAAGCTCCGCGGGCAGTGGAGCCCACTCCAGCCGCTGCAGGGCGACAACCAGCCAAGCACCGTCGACGCGCACGCTCCGCTGGCCGCCGTCGCGACGGGTGCCGGCACACCCGTCGTGGTGGCGCTGGGCACGGACGGCCTCGTCCACAGGTACGACCTGTCGCCGGCCGCGGGCTCCGCCACCGAATGGACGGCCACCCGGGCAGACGCTCTCGGCGGCACGACCGGCCCCGCCGTCAACCCGTTCGGCGATCTCCAGGTGATCCAACCGGCGGGTCAGCCGGCGCTCCTGGCCGCCGACATCCTCACCGCACAAGGATCCCGTGGGCAGCTCGTCGCTCTCGACAGCGGCGTCTTTCTCCTCGGCGAACCCACCCGGTAGGTTGCCGGGATGCATCGCAGCCGACTTTCGACCATCCTGATCGACGCGCCGACCGGCGAGGCCGCCGCGGCCGCTGACTTCTGGTCGCGGGCGCTGGGCGTGCCCGCGCGGCCGGTGCCGGACGAGGAGCAGTTCACCTCCCTACCCGGCGCCCTGCCCGGCCTCAGCCTGGCGGTACAGGCCGTCGACGACAAGGCCCGCTACCACGTAGACATCGAAAGCGACGACGTCGAGGCCGAGGCCGCGCGGCTCGTCGCGCTGGGCGCCGTCGAGGTCGACCGGTGGCTGGAGTGCCGGATCCTGCGGGCTCCTGGCGGACATCTGCTGTGTGTAATACCGCGACACAGCGACCCCGAGACCTTCGAACGCCACGCGCACACCTGGCCGTAGCCGTACCCCGACAAGGTCATAGCAAAGGGATTCGGCCGGTCTTGGCGATCGCGGCGAAGGCGTGCGCGCTGGGTTTCGGGACACGGGTGAAGTCTTCGCCAACGGCGATGAGGCCGAACGTGGGCCGGTAGCCTTCGCTCCACTCGAAGTTGTCGAACGCGGACCAGTGCAGGTAGCCGCGCACGTCGACACCCTCGGCCCGGGCCTGGGCCAGCGCGGCGACATGGGTGTGCAGATAGTCGACCCGCTCGGTGTCGTCCGCGGTGGCGATGCCGTTCTCGGTGACGTAGAGCGGCAAGCCGGTCTCGGCGGCCCGGTGCAACACCTTCCGCAGCCCGTCGGGGTAGGTCGCCCATCCCATCTGGGTGAGGCGGTGGCCGGGCGGTGGTTCGGCGAAGAACGTGGGTGACGCGGGGTCGACCCACTGCTTGCGGTAGTACTGGACGCCGAGCCAGTCGCCGCGGTCGGGTCCGGTGAGGCCGTCGAGGTAGAGGTCGACGATCTCGTGCCGCATGAGGCGGTGGAAGGCGTGGCAGGCGTCGTCGTCGCGGATGGGGGCGAGCAGCGGCAGGTTGACCGCGAGGCCGGCGCGCGAGCGTGGTGCGGCGTGGTGGACGGCGCGGACGGCGGCGTGGTGCGCGTTCAACAGGACCCGGCCGGCGCGTTTCCAGAGGGTGGGGTTGGTGATGCCGGGCGGATGGTAGCCCTCGAGGTAGCCGTGCAGGGCGACCATCTGCGGTTCGTTGACGGTGCAGACATAGGGCATCAGGTCGCCGAGCTCGGCCGCCACCCGGTGGCAGTAGTCGGCGAACACGTCGACCGCGTCCGGTGCGAGCCAGCCGCCGGCGGCGGCGAACCAGCGCGGCAGCGTGAAGTGGTGCAGCGTGACGAAGGCGGTCATGCCGGTGTCGGCGAGCGCGGTCAGCACCCGCCGGTAGTGGTCGATCGCGGCGCGGCTGAACTCGCCGGGCGCGGGCTGGATCCGCGCCCACTCCACGGAGAGCCGGTGGGCGTTGTGGCCGAGCGAGGCCAGGAGGGCGAAGTCCTCGGCGTACCGGTGATAGTGGTCGATCGCGTCGCCGGAGGACTCGCGGGCGGCGGTGCGCGGGTCGTGTTCGAAGTCCCACCAGTCGCTGTTGACGTTGCCGCCTTCGACTTGATGGGCCGACGTGGCCGCCCCCCAGAGGAAGGCGGCCGGAAAGTCGGTCTGACTCATCGTGTGACGGTGAAGGTGTACGAACCGGAGGCGACGCGGTAGACCGCGTAGCCGCCGTCGACGCGGACGAAGTCGGCCCGGTCCGGCTTGCCGGTGACCCGGCCGCCCTGGAGGGGTACCCAGACCTCGGCGCTGGTGTTGGTGGGCACGGTGACCGAGAGCCGCAGCCAGTCGTCGCCCTTGCGCCACTCGGCGCGTGCCTCGCCTGCCGGGGTGCGGTAGCTGCCCTTGGCGAAGGTGAGGTCACCGACGATCTTCGGCTGGAAGACCAGCTTCCGATACGCGAGCGAGTCGGAGCGGATGCCCGCAATTCCACTGTGGAACCACTCCTCGATCTGGGCGAGGATCATGTGGTTCTTGGAGTCGCCGCGGGTCCAGCGCTCCCCGATGGTGGTCATGCCGCCGGGGTTGGCGACGGTGGACTGCATGAAGTAGCCGTAGCTGGGTTGCTCGTCCTCCTGGAGCAGGTCCCACAGCACGTCGTCGCGGCCGGCCGCGGCCAGGGCCCGGACGGTCGGTGCCATGCCGATGGTGCCGCCGCTGAAGTGCGGGCCGTCACCGTTGGGGTGGAAGGCGTAGACGAGCTCGACGAGCGCGTCGAGTACGGCGCCGCGCTCGCTGTCGGGCACGAGGCCGGCGTCGAGGGCGAGCGCCTGCGCCGCCTGGGTGGCGCCGGCGTTGCCCGCGGCGGTGTAGCGCCGCAACTCCGTGTTGTAGAAGTGGGCGTTGAACGCCTCCTTGATGTCGGCCGCCAGGGCGTCGTAGCGATCGGCGTCCGCTGCGTGACCGGTCAGCCGCGCCATCATGGCGAGCTTGGCGATCATGACGTAGTAACCCCACGTACCGGTGATCCGGCCGGAGGTCTGTTCGGCGGAGACCCAGTCGGCCAGTGCCGCGTCGACGATGTGCGCGTCGGGGCCGGTGAGCACCTTCTGCCGCTGGATGTAGTCGGCGAAGTCGACCATCTGGTCGTAGTAGCGGGCCATCGTCTGGGTGTCGCCGTACAGCTCGTACAGCATCGCGGGTACGAGGATGATGGCGTTGCCCCAGTTGATCTCGTCGCCGAAGCGGCCGGTGTAGCCCCAGTCGTAGACCGGCGTCTTCAGCGCCACGTTGCCGAACATCGGGGTGTCCGCTTTGGACTGTCCCTCGACGAGGTGGTGCATGCTGGTCCGCATGTAGGCGGCCAGCTGGTGGTTGCGGTGGATGGCGCCCATCGGCATGGTGTAGTCCGCCGGGTAGGACAGCTTCTCCCGGCCGGGGCAGTCGGTGAAGACGGACATGACGTTGGCGGCGAACGAGTAGCGGACCATCTTGTTGACACGGTTGACCCGGGCGTTGGAGGTGGTCACCTCGCCGGCGACCGGCGTGGTGGCCTGTAGCCGCAGACCCTTGATCGTGTCCGCGGTGGGCACGTACCCCTCCGGCAGGCCGGTGACCTGCACCCACTGCATGCCGAAGTAGTTGAAGTCGGGGTGCCAGGTCTCGCCGCCGGGCAGGCCGGCGGTGGTGTACGTGTTGAACAGGTCGACGCCGCGGCTGCCGCCGCCACCGCGCAGCGACGCCTGGTCGACGGTGCCGTCCGCGGCCAGGGACTCCGCCGGTGACATGCGGATGGTGGTGCCGGCCGGTATCCCGGGCTTGAGGCGCAGCTCGGGCCAGCCGACGATGTTCTGCCCGAAGTCGAAGACCCACGTGCCCGGGACCAGGTTGGTCACCGACACCGGTGTGAAGGTCTCCACGACCTCGACGGGCTCGGCGGCGCGGGCGACGAGCTTCGTGGCCAGGTTGGGCGGCGGTGCGATGCCGGCGTCGATCCAGCCGGTCGGTGTGCCGTCGCGACGTGTCGCGGTGGCGGTCAGGTTCGAGCCGGGCCGGTCCCAGCCGGGCTGTTCGCGGCGGGCGTCGTGGTCGGCGCCGGAGTACCAGGCGTCGGTCACCAGCGGGCCGAGGGCGGTGCGCCAGCGGCGGTCGGAGACGATGACCTCGCTGCCGCCGTTGCTGTAGGAGATTTCCAGCCGGGCGATCAGGCGCGGGGTGACGGCGGCACCGGCGCTGGGGTCGCTGGCGGCGATGTTGTTGCCGGAGCCGGTCACCAGCGCTCCGGCGGTGTGCGGCTTGGCCAGTCCGGGGGTGAAGGTGATGTCCGTGGTGCCGATCGCGGTGATGACCCGCGACTCGAGGCTGTCGCCGCCGTTGCCGGTGTCGACGTTGACGGTGCCGCCGACGTGGTAGCCGGTGACGCCGCTGAGGGTGACGGTGGTGGCGCCGGCCTCGACGTCGGCGGTGAGCGTGCCGCTGCCCTTGAGCTGGCTCTGCCACCACGAGTAGGGCGCGGTGCGGCCGACGGCGGGGTTGGTGACGCTGCGCCGTACGTAGGCGGGGCCGTTGCCGAGCGCCACGCCGAGGGTGTTGCCGCCGCCGCGCAGCCGCTCGGTGACGTCGTAGGTGCGGTACTCGCTGGAGAGCTGGTAGTTGGAGTTGCCGGGGGCGAGAACCTCGTCGGTCAGGGTCCGCCCGTTCAACGTCGGCTTGTGCAAGCCCACGCCGGACAGGTACAGGCGAGCCTCGGCCACCTTGCGGTGACGGTTCACAGTGAACTGGCGGGCGAAGATCGGCATGGCCTGGTTCTCGACACGGCCCGGATACTCGATCCACCGGGCCGATCCCCAGTCGGACTGGTCGAGCAGGCCCATCTCCCAGCCGGACGGCGCGCTCCAGTCGGAGACCCGGCGGTCGGCGTCCCACACGCGCACCTGCCACAGCGCCTGCTGCCGGGAGGCGAGGGGCTTGCCGGCGTACGCGACGCCGGTCTGCCGGTCCGAGCTGACCTTGCCCGAGTCCCAGATCAGCCGGCCGCGCCTGAGGTCCGACTCGCTGCGCGCGGCCTGGATCTGGTAGGCGGTCTGCCGGTCACCCGGGCACGCCGCGTGGGAGTGCCGGCGGTAGCACGCGTGTGACGTGGCCCGGCGCGTCTCGGTGATCTGCCAGCCGAACGTCGGTGTGGTGTTGTCGATGCCCAACGGCTCGTCGAAGCGGCCGTCGACCTGGAGGTTGACGACCTGGACGTTGGGTTGCCCGCTGCCGTGGCCGGAAGCGGGCGCGGAGGTCAGCGCCTGCGACGCGAGCAGGGTCACGCACGCCCCTACTCCCGCCAGCACACGCCGGCGTTGCCTGGTTTCTGACACCTGTGCCCTCCTTCGGGTGCCCCGCCGGTGGTGCGGTCACCGGCGGGGTGGTTTGGGGTTACTCGCCGGCCTTGTAGTCGGCGTCCATGGCGCCGAGGACCTTCGCCGGCGTGGACTGGTTGCTGAAGACCTCCTGGAGGCCGGACAGCATGGTCTGCTGCACCTTCGCGTTGGGCCACAGCTGGTCCATGAACGGCACCGTGCGGTTGCCCTGGATGAACGTGGTGAGGTCGGTGAACGCCGGGTCCACGGTGGAGCCGGAGTCGGGCAGCGACGGAAGGCTGCCCTGCTTGCCGTTGAACACCTTCATGCCCTCGGGCGACATGACGAAGTTGACGAACTTCAGCGCCAGATCCTTGTTCTTCGCCTTCGCGTTCACCCCGTAGCCGGCGCCCGCCGCGGCCGGCATGAAGAACGAGGCCGGGTCGTCGGTGGCCGGCAGCGGCTTGAGGATGTAGCTGCTGGCCGCGTTCTTGCCCTTCAGCAGCGCGACCACCCAGTTGCCCTGGATGATGCCGAGCGTCTTGCCGGTCGCGGCGAGCTCCTGGCTGGCCTCGTAGCTGGTGCCCAGCGGGTTCTTCTGGAAGCAGCCGTTGCTGTTCATCTCCTGGTACTTGGCCATCGCCGTGGTCCACGGGGAGTTGGCGAACGTGGCCTGGCCGGCCTGCATCTTCTTGTCGAAGTCACGGTCGCCGCTGTAGACGGTCGTGGCGACGAGCGCGTACAGCACGAGCTGGGTTACCCAGTTGTCCTGGATGCCGAGCGCGAACGCCGGAGTGCCCTTGCCCGCCGCCGCCTTGCAGAACGCCAGCAGCTCGGTCCAGGTGCCCGGCGGCTGCAACCCCGCCTTGGTCATGGCCTCCTGGTTGTAGATGGCACCGATGCCGTTGAGGCCGAACAGCGCGTTGTACGTCTTGCCCTCGTACTGCGCGACGCTCTTGACCGCTTCGGGCAGCTTGGACGCCCACGCCTGGTCGGACAGGTCGAGCAGGTAGCCGGGCTTGGCCAGCACGTAGGTGGCGCCGGGGTTGCCGTTGCCCGGCCACACCGTCATCACGTCAGGTGCCGTACCGGAGGAGAGCTGGGTGCGGATCTGCTGCTGGTACTGGTCGGCGCCACTGGTGGTGAAGTTGACCTTGACGCCCGGGTTGGCCGCCTCGAACGCCTTGACGACGTCCTCGATGGAGCCCTGGTCGACCGAGGCGAGGGTCAGGGTCTTGTTGTCGCCGCCGCCGGAGCCGGAGTTGGTCCCGCCGCTACACGCGGCCAGCAACGTCGCGGCGACCGCCAGGCTCAAGAATCCTTTTATCTCCATGGCATCTCCAAAATCGACTCAAGACAGTGCGCTGAAGGTGTAGCGGCCGGACGCCAGCCGCAGGGCGACCCCTGTGGCGGACGGCTCGGCCCCATGAGCTCCCGGCCCGCCGTCCTCCCGAACGCTGTCCGGGTCGCAGGTGGGGATCTCCAGTAGTGCGGTGCATCCAGGCGGCACCGTGGCCGTCACGGTGATCCGGCCGTCCTCGATGGACCAGCCGCAGGCGACCCGCCCCCGCACCGTCTCCTGCTCCGCCCGCGCCCAGGACAGGCGCCCGCCGGGCAATGGACGCAGCAGCAGTTCGCGATAGCCGACCGACCGCGGTGTCTGGTCGATGCCGGCGACGCGGCCGTAGAGCCAGTCGCCGACGCTGCCGAGGCTGTAGTGGTTGAACGAGTTCATCGCCGGGGACTGGAAGCCGGCGTGGTCGGTCCAGCCGTCCCACCGCTCCCAGATGGTGGTGGCGCCGTGCCGGATCGAGTAACCCCACGACGGGTACTCGTCCTGGTGCAGCAGCGCGTAGGCGAGGTCGGCACGGCCGTGGTCGGCCAGCACCGGGCACAGCAGGGCCACGCCGACGAACCCGGTGGTGAGCCGGTAGTCCCGCTTTTCTATGTCCGCGGCGAGGTGGCCGACCGCCGCCGGCACCAGCCGCTCCGGCAGCAGGTCGAACGCCAACGCCAGCAGGTAGCCGGTCTGCGTGTCGCCCTCGACCCGGCCGTCCTCGTCCACATAGGAGTCGACGAACGCGGCCCGGACGCCGCTGTGCAGGGTCCATAGGTCGTTGGCCTCGTCGTACCGGCCGAGCACCTCCGCCGCCTGCGCGACGAGCTGGGTGCTGCGGGCGAAGTACGCGGTGGCGAGCACGTCCCGCGGTGTGCTGGCGTCGAGCTGGAGCCAGTCGCCGTACGAGTTGCCGGTGCGGTGCCGCCACCGCAGGTCCGGGTTGTGCCGGTGGATGTGCAGGATCCAGGCGAGCATCGCGTCGAAGCTGTCCTCCAGGACCCGGCGGTCGCCGTACGTGCGCCACAGGTGCCAGGGGATGATCACGCCGGCGTCGCCCCAGGCCGGCGCGGCCTCCCGGTTGACCGAGATGACCGGGGCGACGTCCCGGAACGCGCCGTCCCCGTCCTGCCCGTCGAGGACGTCGCGCATCCAGCGGGCGAAGAACGTGGAAACGTCGGCGTTGCGGCTGGCGGTCGGTGCGAAGATCTGCGCGTCGGCGAGCCAGCCCAGCCGCTCGTCCCGTTGCGGGCAGTCGGTCGGCACCGCGACGAAGTTGCCCCGCTGTCCCCAGGTGATGTTGGCGTGCAGCTTGTTGACGGTCGGGTCGGAGCACTCGAAGCGGCCGGTGAACGGGGTGTCGTTGTGCAGCACCCGCGCGGTCACGTCCGATGTGGACAGCTCGCCGGGATAGCCGTCGATCTCGACGTAGCGGAAGCCGTGGAAGGTGAACCGCGGCTCGAACACCTCGACCGCCTCCCCCGCCGCGACGTAGACGTCGGTGGCCGCGGCGCGGCGCAGGTTGGCCACGTACAGCTCGCCGCCGTCCAGGATCTCGGCGTGCCGCAGCACGATCGGCTCGCCCCGCGCGGCGCCCCGGACGGCCAAGGACACCCGCCCGACCAGGTTCTGTCCGAAGTCGACGACGAATCGAGCCGGGCCGCGCCGCTCCACGGAGACCGCGGGAAGGTCGCGGGTGACCCGGATCGGTTCGTCCGGCTCGGCCACCAGCGGCCCGGGCTCGGTGTCGAGCACCGCCACCGGGACGAACCCGTCGACCGACCCGGCGTCGTCCCAGCCGGGCACGTGCCGGCGGGCGTCGACGTGCTCTCCCATCAGCAGGTCTGCGGCGCGGGTCGCGCCCGGCTGCTCGGTCCAGTGGCGGTCGGTGGCGACGACCTGGTGGGAGCCGTCGGCGAAGTCGACCACGAGCTGGGCCAGGAACGCCGGCTGCTCGCCGTAGTGGCGGGCCGGGCGGTGGGCGTCGAAGCCGACGAACCCGCACCACCAGCCGTCCGCCACCGTGGCCGCGAGCACGTTGTCACCTTCGCGCACCTGGTCGGTGACGTCGTACGTCTGGTACTGAAGCCGGTGGTGGTACTCGGTCCACCCGGGGGCGAGCTCCAGGTCGCCGACCCGCACGCCGTTGAGCCGCGGCTCGTAGACACCCCGGGCCGTCGCGTAGAGCCGGGCCCGCACCGGCCGCCGCGCCAGGTGGAACTCGCGGCGCAGGCACAGCGGCGGCGCGACGAGCGACGACTCGGTCGTCACGTCCTCGCCCGGCGGCTCGGCGTGCGGCACCGACAGCGGGTCGCGGCCCACCCAGACGCCGGCCCACTCGTCGGCGTGCAGCAGGCCGGTCTCGAACCACGTCTGTGCCTGGCCGGCCGGCGCACCGGTCTCGTCCCACACCTCGACCCGCCAGTGGTACCGGGTCGCCGACCGGAGCACCGGACCGTCCCACGGGACGCCGGTCGTGTCGGCGGAGGTCACCCGGCCGCTGTCCCAGACAAGGCGGCCGTCCGGGTGCTCGGCGGCCGTGATCCGGTACGCCGTCTGCGCCGCACCGCGCCGCGCCGACTCCAGCTTCCAGGACAGCCTGGGGTGCCGCTCCCCCAGACCGAGCGGCTCGTGCCGCCCTTCGGTCCGCAACCCGTACGGTGTCATCCCTTCAGCCCTCCGGCGAAGCCGTTGATGATGCTGCGCTGTAGCGCGAAGTAGACGGCCAGGATCGGCACGATGCTGATCACCAGCGCGGCGAAGATGAGGTTCCAGTCGGAGACGAACTGGCCGACGAACCCGGCCAGGGCGACCGGCATGGTCTGCTGGTCGCTGCCGGACAGGTACAGCAGCGGGGTGAAGAAGTCGTTCCACACCGAGATCGCGTTGAGCACCAGGGCGGTGACCGTGATCGGCTTGAGCATCGGGAAGACCACGTACCGGAAGACCTCCAGCGGCCGGCACCCGTCGATGGCCGCGGCGTCCTCGAAGTCGCGGGGCAGCGCCCGCATGAATCCGATGTAGAGGAAGGTGGTGAACGGCACCTGGAGCCCGGAGTAGAACAGGATCAGCGCCCACACGCTGCCCAGCAGCCCGAGGTCGCGCATCGTCTGGTAGAGCGGCAACGCGGCCAGCTGGAACGGCAGGATCAGCCCGAGCATGATCAGCAGGAACATGCCACGCGACCATTTCGCGGTCGCCCGGGCGAGCGGGTAGGCGGCCAGCGACGACACGGCCAGCACGATCAGCACGCTCACCGCGGTCACCACCACGCTGTTGAACAGCGCGCCGCCGAGCCCGCCCTCCTGCCACGCCTGGCGGAAGTTCTCCAGGGTCGGGTTGGTGGTCGGGCGGATCGGCGAGGAGGTGTCCGAGGTCGGCCGGATCGCGAGGTTGACGAGCACGTACACCGGGAAGGCGACGACCAGGCCGACCGCGACCATCACCATTTCCAGGCCGAACGTGCGAGCGCGGTAGCGGTTCACGAGGCCGCCCTCTCGTTGCGGGCCAGCACGAAGTACTGGCTTGTCGAAGCGACCGCGACGATGATCGTCAGCACCACGGCGAGGGCGATGCTGTAGCCGAACTCTCCGAGCGTGAACGCGTCCTTGTAGATCAGCGTGGAGATCGTGTCGGTGGCGTGCCCGGGCCCGCCGCCGGTCAGCGCGTACACCTGGTCGAAGAGCTTGATCCCGCCGATGATCGACAACATCAGGTTGATCGTGAACGCCGGCGCGAGCAGTGGCCGGATCACCGACCAGAACCGCCGCACCGGGCCGGTGCCGTCGATCGCGGCCGCCTCGTAGATCTCCTTGGGCACCGACTGGAGGCCGGCCAGGAAGATCACCATCGAGTAGCCGCCGAACTGCCACACGATCACGCCGACGATCGACCAGAGCGCGAGCTGCGGGTCACCGAGCCAGTCCTGCTGCCAGGAGTCCAGGCCGACCGCGCCGAGCAGGCTGTTGACCGCGCCGTCCGGGCCGAGCAGGTTGCGCCACAGGTACGCGGTCACGATCGGGGTGACCACCGCCGGCGCGAACAGCAGCACCCGCAGCACGTTTCGCGACTTGATCATCGTGTTGACGCCGAGCGCGAGCAGGAGCCCGAACCCGTTCTGGATGATCGTGATGGCCACCGCGATGACCAGGGTGTGCCAGATCGCCTGCCGGGCGTCCGGGTCGTCGAGCATGTCGCTGAAGTTGCCGAGCCCGACCCAGGAGAAGTCCGGGCTCAGCCCGTCCCAGTCGGTGAAGGCGTAGTACACGCCCCGCGCGCTCGGGATCAACACCACGAAGGCGAACAGCAGCATCGCCGGCGCCGCGAACCACCACGGCGGCGTCGTACCGGAGCGCACTTGGCGGCCCGGTTTGCGCCTGTTCGGGATAGTTGTCATCCGTACGGTCTACTTCCTTGGAACGTTTCATCCGGGCCGGCGCACCGAGGGTTCCAGTCGCAACGACCACGAAGCGAGTGCCTCAAAGACGATGGGTAACGTTTTCCAAAATGTTTCGCCTGACCCTAGGAGGTCATCGGTTGGACGTCAAGAGGTCGCCCTGACCACCAGGGAGGAAACCGATTACACTGCCCAGACAACGTTCCCTGCGCGACTGTGGGAGGAGGCCTGATGAAGAGGCCCTTGGCGCCGTCCCGGCGGGTCACCATCATCGACGTGGCGCAGCACGCGCAGGTCTCCACGACCGCGGTCTCCAAGGTGCTGCGCAACGCGTACGGGGTCAGCCCGGCCATGCAGGCCAAGGTGCGCCAGGCCATCGCCGAGCTCGGCTACCGGCCCAACGCGGCGGCCCGCGGCATGCGCGGCCAGACCTACACCATCGGCGTGATGCTGCCCAACATCATCAACCCGTTCTTCTCGCAGATCCTCGACGGCCTTACCGAGCACCTGGCCAGCACCGACTACCAGGTGCTGCTCGGGCCGGGCTGCAACGGCGAGGAGGCCGAAGCGAAGGTCACCCACGCCATGATCGACCGCAGCATGGACGGGCTGATCCTCATCGCACCGGTCTCGTCACGCGCCCACCTCGACTACGTCGCCGGCACCGTGCCGACCGTGATCGTCGGCCGGCATGGCCGCTCCCGCGCCTACGACACCGTGGCCGACGACGACTTCACCGGCGCCGCGCTCGTCGTCGACCACCTCGCCGACCTCGGCCACCGGCGGATCGGGCACATCGACCACGGCGAGACCGACCCCGACCGCATCGCCGAGATGCCCAACGCCATCCGCGCCGCCGGCTACCGGCACGCGATGCAGGCGCGCGGCCTGGCCGACCACATCGACATCGCCTCCACCACCTACACCCAGGAAGGCGGCTACCTTGGTGCCCAGCAGCTGCTGGCCCGTCCGGTGCGGCCGACGGCGATCTTCGCCGGGGCCGACATCGTCGCGATGGGTGCCCTCGACGCGATCGACGAGGCGGGGCTGCGCGTGCCGGAGGACATCTCGGTCGCCGGATACGACAACACGACCTTCGCGGCCTTCCGCCCCATCTCGCTGACCAGCGTCGACCAGGCCGGCTACCAGATCGGCGCCAACGCCGCCCGCCTGCTGCTCGACCGGATCGTCGACCGGACTCGGCCGGCCGCGCAGGTCAAGCTCTCCCCCACCCTCGTCCCCCGCCGCACGACCGCACCACCCGCCGCCTGACCAGCCCGAGCCCCGCCGCACGATCGGCCCGCCGCCGGCGCACGGTACCGGCCGGCGGCGGGCCCCTTCAGCGCGCGGTCACCTCGCACAGCGCGTTCTGGATCAGGGCGGTGGCGGCCATGGCCTGCCGCAGCGCGGGGCTGTCGTCGGGTGGTGGAGCGCCGAAGGCGAGCGCGGTGGACATCGAAGCGGCGATGCTGTGCCGGCCGTCGCCCGTGACGCCGTTGTCGGTGACGAACCCCTCCTGGCTGCCGTTGTGCGTCCAATAGGTGCCGCCACAGGGCAGCGGGATCTCGAAGATGCCCAACCCGTACCGGGCTCCGGGCCAGAGGGACGCGAGCTGCTCGTCGACCGGGCGGGTCTGTTTCATGAGGGCCAGCTCCGCCGGCTTGAGCAGCCGGCCGCCCAGCAGGGCTCGGAAGAACGTGTTGAGGTCGGCGGTGGTGGACAGCAGGCCGCCGGAGGCGTCCGCGTCCACGAGCAGGGTGACGTCCACCAGCGGGCCTCCCGGCTCGTACTGCTGGTAGCCGTTGGCGTGCGGCCGCGGCAGGTCGGGGCGGGTCCCCGGCCAGAACGTGTGCCGCAGCCCCAGCGGACCGATGACGCGCTTGCGGACCTGCCGGTGCCAGGGTTGACCGGTGACCTTCTCGATCACCATGCCGAGGAGCACGTACCCGGTGTTGGAGTACCCCCACGCGGTGCCCGGTGCGAAGTCGGGCCGGTGCGCCATCGCGGCCGCGACGATTTGCTCTGGCGTGTGGACGTCGAACCGGTGCTGGTAATAGTCCTCGGCCGACTCGAAGTATGGATAGTCGTCGTGGATGCCGCTGGTGTGCTGGAGCAGGTGCCGGATCGTCATCCGGCTGCCGTCGTTGCCGTTGCCGCGCACGAGGCCGGGCAGCCACCGCTCGACGCTGTCGTCGAGGGAGAGCCTGCGCTCGCCCACGAGCTGGAGGACCACGGTGGCCACGAACGTCTTCGTGGCGCTGCCGATCCGGAAGTAGCCGTCGGGTGACACGGGGCGGCCGGTGCCGGTGTCCGCGACACCGCCGGTCACCACGGCCGTCCGGCCGGGAGTGACCAGCCGGGCCTGGACCCCGGTCACGCCGAGCGCGGTGATGGCCCGCACATCGCGATCCAGCCGCTCCCGTACCGGGTCGGTCACCGGCCCCGCCGCGGCCGTGCTCGCGCCGGTCGTCGTCGCGAGGACGGCGGCGACCGCGAGGGCTGGCAAGAAGGTCTTCTTCATGCCTCGACGCTAGGTTCGCGGCCGGGGTCCACGCCCTAGCACTGTCCATACTCTTCGGGGTATGGCTATCTATACCCGCGGGTCATCCGCGTAGGTAGGCGATCACGGCCAGCACCCGGCGATGCTCGGGTCTGAACGAATCTGAACTCTTCGGTTCGGGTCCTGGCGCTCCGGCGGCGGTCTGCGGTATCGCTATCAATGGATGCCTTTGCGGCGTGCCCAAGGCCGCCTCCGTGACCAGACGTCGACTGGAGTTTTGATGACCGACCGCCGATCCGTCCGGCGTAGTGCGGGCACTATGCTGGCGTTCCTCGTCGTGGCGGTGGCGAGTGTGGCCGCCGCGCCGGCCAGGCAGGTGCCGGTGAGCCTGGCCGCGGACTCGGGCACGGTCTTCGTCACGATCGGCAACCGGGCCACCGGCAAGCTCGTCGACGGCATGGGCCGCACCAACGACGGTGCCAACGTCGGCCAGCAGGACGGCCCGGCCACCGCCAGCCAGCAGTGGCTGCTGGTGCCGGCCGGTGACTTCATCCGGCTCAAGAACAGGGCGACCGGCCTCTACATGGACGGCATGGGCCGCGCGACGAGCGGGGCGATCTGCGGGCAGTGGCGCGAGTCCAGCAGCGTCAACCAGCAGTGGAGCAGGGAAGCCGCCGGCGACCACGTGAAGCTGAGAAACCGCGCCTCCGGGCTCTACCTGGACGGCGGTGACGGCACCGACCTGCGGCAGAGCACCGGCGTCGACGGCCCCGAGCAGCAATGGTTGATCACCGAGCTCGGCACCACGATCGTCGTGGACGGCGACGACATCCGCGCCGGCAACGTCAACGGCCTCACGTTCAAGGGTTTCGGGCTCCTGAGCGCCAACAGCACCAGCGAGCTGCTGATGGACTACAAGGCGCAGAGCCCGAAGAAGTACGCGGAGCTGCTGCGCGTCCTGTTCGGCGGCGAACGGCCCGTCATCACCAACGTGAAGCTCGAAATGGGCAACGACCGCAACAACTCCACCGGGCCGGATCCGGCGACCATGCGACTGGAGACCGAGGCGCCGAACGTCAAGCGCAGCCAAGGCTTTCAGCTCGCGGCCGACGCCAAGAAGGTCAACCCACGGCTCAAGGTGAGCTTCCTGCGCTGGAACGCGCCCGCGTGGGCCGACACCAACGACAAGATCTACTCCTGGTAAAAGGCGACGATCCTGGCGGCGTACCGCACCTACGGCTTCATGATCGACTACGTCAACCCGGGGTTCAACGAGCGTGCCGCGGACTTCGCGTGGACCAAGCGATACGCCGACCTGGTCCGGACCGACGGTGAAGGGTTCGCCAGCGCCACCGAGCGCGCGCTGTACAACCGCATCGGTGTGGTGATCTCCGACGAGGTGTCGGTCGGAGGGTTCGGCGACGACATGGTGAGCGACGTCAGCCTGCGCGACGCGGTGGCCGTCGCCGCGTACCACTACAACCCGGACGACGACGGCGCCGGCAGCTTCAAGCGCCTGGCGCAGGAGTTCGACAAGGAGGTGTGGAACAGCGAGGCGCAGGCGACCTTCAGCAACTCGGCCTTCCGCCCCAACAACAACATGCGCCAACCCACGGTCGCCGGCACCGGCATCGGCGGCACCGGCAGCGCGCTGGAGATGGGAAACACCGTCATCAAGGGCTTCGTCAACTCGCGCCGCACCAACTTCGTGTACCAACCGGCGGTCGGCGCCTTCTACGAAGGTGGGCAGTACGCCTTCAAAGAGCTGCTCAGCGCGCGTGACCCGTGGTCCGGCTGGCTGCACTACGACGTGGCCATCGACGTGCTGCGGCACTTCAGCTGGTTCGCCAAGACCGGCTGGGAGGACGCGGGCAACACGGCGGGGATCTGGCGGGCCGTGCCGGAGGCGAGCTTCACCGGGGCCACCGGCACCAACCCGATCGTGGGGCGCAACGGCTCGCCCAGCTACCTGACGCTCGCCGCTCCCGACAAGCGGCACTTCTCCACGGTCTTCATGAACGACAGCGAGTACGCGCAGGCGTACCGGCTCCAGGCCGTCGACATGGCGTACACCCGCGCGCCCGCCGTGGAGGTGTGGGAGACCCGCGCGGCAGAGCCCGGCCAGGCCTTCAACGCCAACTACATGAAGTATCTCGGCAAGCTCTCCCCCGACGCGGACGGCGCCTACTCGGTGGCCGTGAAGCCCAACTCGGTCGTCACCGTGACCACTTTGGACAACCGCCGGAACCCCGAGTTTCGGGTCCCGCTGCCGGTCGAGGGCGAGCGCACCGTGCTCGACACGAAGGGGCCCCTGCTTTACGCCGATGACTTCGACTACACCGGTAAGCGCGTCCCGGTGATCGGCCGCGGCGGCCGCATCGTCGGCACCGAAGACTTCATCGCCTCGCGCGGCGGCTCCAAGAGCGCGATCCCGCTGTACGCCAGCGATCGCAACGGCGCGTTCGAGGCCTACCTGCCGGACGGCTCCCGCGACTACGTGCTGCGCCAGCAGCTCGACCAGTCCATCATGGGGCTCGGCGCCGCGTGGAACGGTGGCGACGCCCTGACGAGGATCGGCGACAGCCGCTGGCTCGACTACACGGCGAGCGTCGACGTGTCCTTCGAAAACAGCGGCACCGAAGGCAACTACGCCCTCATCGGCGTACGCGAACAGCACGGCGACGTCGGCGCGCCGTACAAGCTGAGGTTCACCTTCGACGGTGGCTGGCAGCTGCTCGTCAACAACAGCGCCGTGGCGAGCGGCAACGTGGTGTCCGGCGAGGGCGGCGTGACGATCCCCGGCTTCGACACCGCCCACGACGCGTGGCACAACATCGCGATGAAAGCCGCCGGCGACACGGTCACCGCGCTGCTGGACGGCGTGCCGCTCGCCTCCTACACCGACCCGGCGCCGAAGGCCTCCGGCCGGATCAACCTCGGCAGCGGCTACTACCACACGAGGTTCGACAACCTCCGGGTGGAGCCCGTCGCCGGCTTCCCCGCGTACTACGCGGAGTTCCTCGACAACCTGGAGATGAACGACCTGGCCGCCAGGCCCGCCACCAAGCTCGTCTACGGCGGCACGTGGGCCCACGAAAACGGCAAGGGCATGTACAACGTGCAGCGAAGCCTGTCCACCAGCCAGGGCGCGGGTTCGACACTGACCTACACGTTCACCGGCACGGGTCTGGACATCGTGGGGCCCAACAACGGCTCGGCCGTGCTGGAGGTCGCCGTCGACGGCACCGTCGTCGACGCCGCGGCCGGCACGATCGCCTCGCCGGAGTTCTACCAGACCTACACGCTGCGAGACCTCCGCCCCGGCAGGCACACCGTGCGGATCACGGTGCGCGACGGCACCCTCGTGGTGGATGCCGTCGGCATCGTGCCCGGCGGCCGGCGATGAGGAGTCACACGACGGCGACCGCGTCGATCTCGACGAGGACACCGGGGCCCAGCGCGGAGACGAACTGCACGGTGATGGCCGGCGGCGCGTCGGCCGGATCCCACGCCTCCTGGAAGGCGGCCAGACCCTCCTCGAAACCCTGACCCTCCACCGCGGCGATCCGCCAGTGCACGACGTTCGCCAGGGTGCCGCCCTCGCTCTCCAGGATGGTGGCGAGGTTGCGGAAGACCTGCCTGGACTGCTCCAGCAGCGTCGGACCGACGACCTTGCCGTCGGCGTCCACGCCGTTCTGCCCGCCGATGTAGATGGTCTTTGTCGGCTGCTCGACCACGACCGCCTGGCTGAAGGCCGGGCTGCGGTGGAGTCCTTCGGGGTTGATGTGCCTGACGCTCATGTCCTGCCCCTTCAGTGAGTAACCGGTTATAGCGGTGTCGCTACAACACCAGTTATACTGGTTTCATGCTGGCGAACGCAAGTGGGCGTGTGCTTCACGACCCCAAGGGCGGGTCGTTCCATTTCGACGCGGGCGCCGCCTGCCTCGACTTCGCGCACAGCGGCGGCGAAGGGCCGTACGCGAAGTTCGAGTCCCTCCACGAGCCCGCCGACCTGGCCGAGTGGCTGGCCCAGCCGCCGCTCGGCATCGTCGTGACGGTCCCCGTGACGGCCCGCGAGCTGACCGAGGCCAAGTCGCTGCGCCAGGCCATCTGGGAGGCGGCGCACGCCCAGGCGGACGGCCGCCCGCTCCCCGCCGCGGCGATCGCGACCATCAACAAGGCCGCCGCCGCCCCGCCGCTGGTCCCGACGCTGGCGGCCGGCGGCACGACCGCGGGTTGGGCGCCGCCGGTGCGGACGTCGCAGGTGATGTCCACGTTCGCGCGAGAGATGATCGAGCTGCTGTCCGGGCCGCTCTCCGGCCGCATCCGCGAGTGCGCCAGCGACACCTGCCCGCTGGTGTTCGTCGACTCGTCCCGCCCCGGCACGCGGCGCTGGTGCGCGATGGAGCGCTGCGGCAACAGGCACAAGCTCCGCGCCCTGCGCGCCCGCCAGGCACCGTGAAACGGATTTGAAGCCGGCGGGTGATGCACTGGTCCGCATGAACCTGAAGCGGGGGATGGCACACCTGGTCGGCTCCGCGGCGCTGGCCGCCGGGGCGCTGCTGCTCGCGCCGGCCACGGCCGCGCCGGCGGCGACCTACCCGGGCAGCTGCTACGTCTGGGACAACGAGGCCAACATGCCCGGCGCCTGCGACGACCAGTACACCACCTTCAGCCAGTCCGATGTGGACATCTGGGACGACCCGTTCCAGCCGACTACGGTGCTCGGCACCGGCGGCGACGGCCAGGTCTTCGCCACCATGGGCTTCGTCTCCGACGGTGTGGCCTGGTCGTGCGACAGCGGGGTGACCACCCGCTTCTGGTACTACGGCGACCACAAGGGACACGGCGTCGTCGGGTGGGTGCCCGACTGCTATCTCAACGGCCGACCGACCTGATTTCCCGGGTCCGCCGTGGGCACGGCCGTCGCTCCCGCCGGAGACCGGTCGGCCGTGGCCGGCCTCCCTGCCACCTCCGCGTCACACACCCGCGACGACGGTGAACAACGTGAGCGTCGCCAGGAACGGGCCGCTGACCGTACGGTGCGCCCAGTCCTCCGCGGCCCGCTGGCCCAGCACGCCCGCCTGGACCGCGCGGATCACGTTGCGCCGCAGGCCCAGCACCTGATCGGCGGTCCCGAAGTCACGAAACACCACCACGCTCGCGTCCACATCGAACACGGCGAGGCCGGCGGCGGCGGCGAGCCGCGGGAGCTGCCGGCCTACCACGGCGTTGCGCACCCGGCCGGCCATGAACCGGGAGACCGCGCGGCTCGTCTCCACATCGGAGTCATCGACCGCCAGCGTGTCCCAATCCAGCTCGGCCATCCCCGCCAACCCGCCGGGCCGCAACACACGCCGCAGCTCCGCGACCGCCCGAGCCGGATCCTCCACATGCTGGAGCACCCGGTCGGTGCGTACCCGGTCGGCGCAGGCGTCCGCGCACGGCAACGCGTGCACGTCGCCGCGACGTACCTCGACGTTGCGGTGGCCGGACGCCCGGCGGCGTGCGTGCTCGACCATCGCCGGATCGCGGTCGACCCCGACGACCGAGCCGGCCTCGCCGACCGCGCCCGACAGGCGGACGAGATCGGTGCCCGGACCGCAGCCGACGTCGAGCACGACCTGACCAGGCCGCACGTCGAGCGCCTCGAGAAACCGCCGCTTGTAGCCGCGCCCGGCCGCGGTGGCCGCCGCGGCGTCGAGGTACTCCACGTGGTCCGGCGCGGCCGGCACGGCGGTGAAATCCATCATCCCCGGATCCAACCACGCGCCCGCGGAGGCTCTGTGCGGGAAATGTGGTGAGGTCGTGTCCGTCCACAGCGGACTCCGTCCACAGCGGACAAAGAAAAAGGGCAAGGAGTCAAACTCTCCCTGCCACTCTTAACGTATACCGCACCGGGGGCCTTGTGGCAAGACCCGGGTCGTGGTGCAGAATCGCCGAACCGAAAGCCATGGGGGTTTCATGATTGACGTGATCATCGCCGGCGGCGGACCGACCGGCGTGATGCTCGCCGCCGAGCTGCGACTGCACGGCCTGCACGTGCTCGTGCTGGAGAAGGACACCGAGCCGACCAAGATCGGACGCTCGCTCGGCCTGCACGCGCGCAGCATCGAGGTGCTCGACCAGCGGGGCCTGCTGGAGCGCTTCCTGGCACTCGCCCAGCGGTATCCGATCCACGCGGCCTTCGCCGGCATCGTCAAGCCGCCGCCGGACGGGCTGGACACCGCGCACCCGTACCTGCTCGGCATCCCGCAGCCCGTCACCGACCGCCTGCTGACCGAGCACGCCATCGAGGTCGGCACGGAGATCCGGCGCGGTCACGAGCTCGTCGGGCTGAGCCAGGACGGCGACGGCGTGACCGTGGAGCTCGCCGACGGCACGCGGCTGCGCTCGCGCTACCTGGTCGGCTGCGACGGCGGTCGCAGCACCGTCCGCAAGCGGCTCGGCGTCGACTTCCCCGGCGAGCCCGCCAGGATCGAGTGGCTGCTGGGCGAGGTGGAGGTGACCACGCCGCTGGAGGAGCTGACGGCGGTGGTGGCCAAGGTCCGCGAGACAGATCTGGGGTTCGGCGTCGGGCCGGCCGGTAACGGGCTGTTCCGCGCCGTCGTCCGCGCCGAACGGGTGGCCGAGGACGGCGCCGCCCCGCCCACCCTCGATGAGCTGAGGCAGCGGATGCGAGCGGTCGCCGGCACCGACTTCGGCGTGCACTCGCCACGCTGGCTGTCCCGCTTCGGCGACGCCACCCGGCTGGCCGAGCGCTACCGCGTCGACCGGGTGCTGCTGGCCGGCGACGCGGCGCACATCCACCCGCCGCTCGGCGGGCAGGGCCTCAACCTCGGCATCCAGGACGCGTTCAACCTAGGCTGGAAACTGGCCGCCGCGGTCCGCGGCTGGGCGCCGGACGGGCTGCTGGACACCTACCAGGCAGAGCGGCACCCGGTGGCCGCCGACGTGCTCGACAACACCCGCGCGCAGGCCGAGCTGATGTCCCTGGAGCCGGGCCCCCAGGCCGCGCGCCGGCTTGTGTCGCAGCTGATGGACTTCCAGGACGTGACCCGCTACCTGGTCGAGAAGGTCTCCGCGATCGGCATCCGCTACGACTTCGGCGAGGGCCACGAGCTGCTCGGCCGCCGGCTGCGCGACGTGCGGTTGACGCGCGGCCGCCTCTACGAGCTGACCCGCGGCGGCCGCGGCCTGCTGCTGGACCAGACCGGCCGCCTGTCCATGGCGGGCTGGGCCGACCGGGTCGACCACGTGGTCGACACCAGCGAAGAGCTGGACGTGCCCGCGGTGCTGCTGCGCCCCGACGGTCACGTCGCCTGGGCCGGCGACGACCAGCGGGACCTGCTCACCCACCTACCCACCTGGTTCGGCAGCCCGGCCGGCTGAGCCGACGCTTCAGAGGCCCATGTCCTGGCGGAGGGCGGCGACCATCTTGACGTTACGGACGTACTCGTCGGCGGACGTGGCCTCGCTGGCCTGGTTGAGCCCGTGTGGCCAGAAGTGGGCGCCGTCCGCGTAGAGCACCGCCGAGGAGTTGCCGTCGAGCGTACGCAGCTGGTTGATCGCGTTGGTGCCGGTCCACCGTCCACCGGAGACGCGGGAGGCCCAGCCGCCGTAGGTGCCGACGCCGAGGGTGTGCGCGATCTCGTGCATGGCGGTGGCTTGCACCATTGTGGACTTCGCCCCGAAGCGGATGGTGCCGTTGTAGTTGCCGTCGGCCGTCGGCACGCTCGGCTCGTAGTAGATGGACAGCGACTTGCGGACGCTGAGGTAGCAGTTGTAGACCGTCAGGGCCAGGTTCATGGCCTCGGTGATCCGGTTGTACGAGTCGGTCTGGTCGGCGGTCGGCGACGAAGCCCGGTGGAGCGTGTAGGTGATGCCGCCGGAGCCGGGGCAGCCGGCGCCGCCGGCCGTGCTGTTCCACCGCTGGTTGGCACCGCCGTTGCAGGTCCACAGGATGATCGCCGTGCCGTTGCCGGTGCCGCCGCCGTTGGCGTCGAGGCAGAGCCCGGACAGGGCGCTGGTGATGGTGCCGTTGCTGTTGACGCTCCACTGCTGGTTGGTGCCGCCGGTGCAGTCCCAGATGACCACCTGGGTGCCGGCCGTGGTGCCGTTGTTGTACGCGTCGAGGCACTTGGTGCCCGCGTACGCGGCCAGCTGCCGGCCGGAGTTGTAGTTCCACTGCTGGTTGCTTCCGCCGTTGCAGTCGTAGAGCTTCACCTGCGTGCCGTTCGTCTTGCTCGCGCTGGGCACGTCGACACAGCGGCCGGACGGGACGCCGCGGACCGCGCCGACGGCCGCCGAGGCCGGGTCGGCGACGGCGACCGCGAGCAGGAAGCCGGCGAGCGCGGTGGCGGCCGCGGTGACCACGGCGACGGCAGGGCGGAGGTTTGGCATCCGTTGCTCCTCAGGGAGGTTAGCGTGAACCTACCCATCCATACATTTGGATGCAAGGGTCGCTGAGGCGCGGGTCAGTACGTGGCCCGGCCGCCGCTGATGTCGTACACGGCGCCGGTGGAGAAGCTGACCCGGTCCGAGGCGAGCCAGGCGATGAGCTCGGCGACCTCCTCGGGCCGGCCGAGCCGCTTCATCGGGATGAGGCCGGTGATGTGCGCCAGTGCGTCGGGCGCGGTGGCGGCGTTCATCGGCGTCTCGATCACCGCGGGCGCGATGGCGTTGGCGAGCACGCCACTGGTGGCGAGCTCCTTGCCCAGCGACTTGGTCAGGGCGATGACGGCGGCCTTGGACGCCGAGTAGGGCGACATGTTGGGGTTGCCGTCCTTGCCGGCCATGCTGGCGATGTTGACGACGCGGCCCCAGCCGCGCTCCCGCATGCCGGGCACGAACGCCTGGCAGGTGTTGAACGTTCCACGGACGTTGACCGCGAACGTCCGCTCCCAGCCGTCCAGCGGTATCTCCCACAGCGGCGCGTTCGGCCCGACGATGCCGGCGGAGTTGACGAGGATGTCGACCGGCCCGACCCGATCGGCGGCCGCGCGGACGGCATCGGCGTCGGTGACGTCGACCCGCAGGTCGGCTCCCTCGGCGATGTCGAGCGTGCGGACCGTGACGCCGTCCTGCGCCAGGCGGGCGGCGGCCGCCGCACCCAGACCGCTCATGCCACCGGTCACCACGGCGGTACGGGAAGCGCTCATCGGGGCCTCTTTCCAAATACCGGAATGGCTTTTGTTTTGGTGGAAATCAGCCTAGCATCGGGGCGTGACCGAGCCGCCGGACAGCAAGCTCGTCGGCGCCGACCGGGTCCTCGCCGTGCTCACCGAGCTCGCCCGGCACCCCGGCGGCGTCGGGCTGGATGACATGGCGCGGGCGATGGCCAGCCCGAAGCCGACCGTGCACCGCGCGCTCGCCGCGCTGCGCCGGGCCGGGTTCGCGGCACAGGACGGCTATGGGCGCTACGTGCTCGGCGACGAGTTCCTGCGGCTGGCGTTCGCCCACCACGAGGCGCGCCCCGACCACGTGCGGGTGTCGCCGATCCTCACCGCGCTGTGCGAGCGATACGGCGAGACGGTCCACTACGCCACGCTCGACCGCCGCCACGTGGTCTATCGCTCCAAGTTGGACCCGCCGGTCGGCGCTATCCGCCTCAGCTCGGTCATCGGCGGCCGCAACCCGGCCCACTGCACCGCCGTGGGCAAGATGCTGCTCGCCGCGGCGCTGCGGACCGAGCAGGAGGTGCGCGACTGGGCCGGCGAGCGGCCGCTGGAGGCGCCCACCGAGCGGTCCATCGCCTCGGTCGAGGCCCTGCACGCCGAGCTGGTCCGCACCCGCGAGCGCGGTTACGCCGTCGACGACCAGGAAAGCGAGCCGGGTGTCAACTGTGTCGCCGTGCTGGCCTACCTCACCTCGCCCACGGTGCCCAGCGGCGCGGTCAGCGTCAGCGCCCTGGCATACCGGACGCCGTTGCCAAAGCTCGTCGAGGACGTGGCCGCCATCCGCGCGGTCGTCGCCGGACAGATTCCCTGAGGTACGCCCTCACTGAGATACGGAGAGAAGCATCATGCGCCTCATGCGTGTCGGCGCCGCCGGCGCCGAAAAGCCGGCCGTGCGGGTCGACGATTCCTCCTATGTGGACGTCTCCGACCTCGCCGCCGACTTCGACGAGCGGTTCTTCGGCTCCGGCGGCATCGCCCGGCTGGCCGGCCCGGTCGCCGAGCGGATCGCCGCCGGCCAGGTGCGCCAGTTGGGCGACGAGCGGATCGGCGCGCCGATCGCCCGCCCGCACCAGATCCTCTGCATCGGTCTCAACTACAGCGACCACGCCGCCGAGACCGGCCAGGCCGTGCCTGCGGAGCCGATCCTGTTCACCAAGAGCCCCAACACGCTCGTCGGGCCGTACGACGACGTCCGCATCCCGCGCGGCGCCACGAAGACCGACTGGGAGGTCGAGCTCGGCATCGTGATCGGCACCCGCACCTCCTATCTGGACGATGTGGCGGACGCCGCGGCGGCCATCGCCGGCTACGTGCTCGTCAACGACGTGAGCGAGCGGGCGTTCCAGATGGAGCGCGGCGGGCAGTGGAGCAAGGGCAAGTCGGCCGAGACCTTCAACCCGGCCGGTCCGTGGCTGGTCACCCCCGACGAGATCCCCGACGTGCGCGAGCTGTCCATGTGGCTCGACGTCAACGGGGTGCGGCGGCAGACCGGCTCGACCAAGACCATGATCTTCGACCCGTACACGATCGTGCACCACCTGAGCCAGTTCATGGTCCTGGAGCCCGGCGACCTCGTCAACACCGGCACCCCGCCAGGCGTCGGGATGGGCCACAAGCCGCCCATCTGGCTACACCCGGGTGACGTCATCGAGCTGGGCATCGACCACCTCGGCGTCGCGCGGCAGCGCGTCGTGGCCCCCCGATAGCCGTGCGCGCGCTGGTCCTGACCGGGCCACACCGGGCGGAGGTGCGGGAGGTCCCGGACCCGGTCGCCGCCGCCGACCAGGTGGTCGTCGACGTGGAACGGGTCGGCATCTGCGGCACCGACGTCGAGCTGTTCACCGGCGAGATGAGCTACCTGCACAACGGCGCGTCCTCGTACCCGTTGCGGCCCGGCCACGAGTGGTGCGGCACCGTCACCGCGGTCGGCCCGGGTGTGGAGCCCGGCTGGCTCGGCCGCCGCGTCACCGGCGACACGATGATCGGATGCGGGCGCTGCGACCGCTGCCGCCGCGGCCGCCACCACGTCTGCGCCGACCGTCACGAGCTGGGCATCCGCGACGGCCTGCCGGGCGCCCTCGCCGAGCGGCTCGCGGTGCCGGCCAGGTCCCTGCACGCCCTTCCGGACACAGTGGACGCCGCCTTGGGCGCGCTCGTCGAGCCGGGCGGCAACGCGCTGCGCAGCGTGCGCGCCGCCGACCTCGCGGCCGGCGAGCGGTTGCTGGTGCTCGGCACCGGCACGATCGGCCTGCTCACCGCGATGTTCGCGCGCGCCCGCGGTGTCGAGACGCACCTGATGGGCCGCGACGACGTCCAGCTGGAGCTGGCCCGCGGCCTCGGGCTCGACAACGCCTGGACCCGCGACAGCCTGCCGCGGCTGTCCTGGGACGGGATCGTCGACGCGTCCACCGCCCCGGCGCTGCCCGCGCTCGCCGTGGAGCTGGTCGAGCCGGGCCGCCGAGTCGTCTACATCGGACTCTCCAGCACACCGAGCACAGTGGACAGCCGCGACCTCGTCTTCAAGGACGTCACCGCCGTCGGCATCCTCGGCGCCTCCGCCGGCCTGGCCGGTGCCATCGACGCGTACGCGAGCGGCGCCGTCGACCCGCGGCCCCTGGTCGCCGCCACGGTGGGCCTCGCCGGCGCCGCCGAGGTCCTGGCCGGGCGCCGCCCCGGCGGGCCCGGCCCGAAGGTCCACGTCGACCCCCGCCGGTAACGGGTCAGGTCCAGAGCCGGCGTGAGGCGATCTGGGCGCCGCGCACCAGCGACTCCAGCTTGGCCCACGCGATCTGCGGGTGTACCCGGCCGCCCAGGCCGCAGTCGGTGGAGGCGATGACGTTTTCCCGGCCGACGGCCTCCGCGAACCGGCCGATCCGATCGGCGACCAGCTCGGGGTGCTCGACGAGGTTTGTCGCGTGGCTCACCACCCCCGGCATGACGACCTTGCCATCCGGCAGCTTGACGTCGTGCCACACCCGCCACTCGTGCTCGTGGCGTACGTTGCCGGCCTCGAAGAGATATCCGCCCGCGTTGACCCGCAGCATCACCTCGACGATGTCGCGCATCGGGATGTCGGTCGTGTGCGGCCCGTGCCAGCTCCCCCAGCACAGGTGAAAGCGGATCCGCTCAGCCGGCAGCCCCCGGATCGCGTGGTTGAGCGCCTCGACGCGGACCATCGTGAACCGCTGGTAGTCCTCGACGCTGGGTTCCGGGTTGACCTGGTCCCAGTTTTCCGCGATGCACGGGTCGTCGAGCTGGAGGATCAGGCCGGCGTCGACGATGGCCTGGTACTCCTCCCGCATCACGTCGGCGGCGGCCCACAGAAACTCCTCGTCGGTGCCGTAGTACTCGTTGTCGAAGCGGGCGCAGCTGCCCGGCGCCACCGCGTTGAGGAAGCCCTCCGTGGCGCCGGTCGCCGCCATCGCCGCCTTGACGTTCGCGATGTCGCGCGCCACCGCCTCCTGGCCGGTGTACGTCAGCGGCCGCCGGCACACCGGAAACGCCTCGATCCGCGGGCCGAGCGTGATCCCGGACGTCGGATCCTGGTACGCCTCGGCGAAGCGGACCCAGTCGCGGCGGTCACCCCAGCTCGTCAGCACCACCCGGCCCGGCTCGGACAGCCGCGGCGGCGCGGCGAACGGGTCGACGGGCGCCAACTCCACCCCACCGAGCCGCTCGAACACGTAGGTCCACCAGGCCCCGTAGTTGACCGAGGAGGTCATCGCGTGCCCGCACTCGCCGTCGTTCGGCACGTCGATCCCCAGGTCGACCTGGCGGCGCACCACGTCGCCGACCGCGTCCCGCAACCGCGCTGGGAACGCCTCGGCGTCCGCCGCCTCCCCGGTCAGCCGGACCCGGTTGGCCTCGATCAGCTCGGCCGGGCGCGGCAGGCTGCCGGCGTGGGTGGTCAGGATCCGGCTAGCGCTTCGCTCCATCGATCCGCCTCCATCCGTTTCCGCCGAGGCTACCGCCTACCCCGCTCGGGCCAAGCCTCTAGAGACCTTTCGGTCCAAGGTCGCCGCCCGTCGTGGCACTACGTCGAGGCATATTTGCCCACGCCCGCGTCACCTGCGGACCGCATGCGCGGGCACCGCTCCCGGCCAGCCGCTCGCAGCACTCGCCGAACCCCCCGCCCGTCCCCTGCCAGATCCACGGGCCAAGCCCTCCTCGCGACAGGTTTCCCTTGATCGAGCTAACGAGGGGGGGTGACGCTGGCGATCGTGGTACACAACTGCCCCTGGAGGGGCAGTAAACGTCCACGATCCGTTCACCGGCCGCCAAGATCGCCGCCGATCAAGGCATTGTGGACAGAAGCCGAAACCCGGCCGCGCACCGCCAGACAAACCCCGTAGGAGTCTTCGCGGCCCCACCTCCGCCATCCTGACGCAGCGTCACGAGCCAAAGGGGGAGATTCGAGATTTAGGAGACCTAGGGTTGCTCGACTTTCGGAGTCGCTTCTCTGCTCGTTTCGGGTTTGTTTGTGGTTGCGGTTAGTTCGGCGCCTCCGGCGGGGCCTCGGGCTCCGGCCGGGCCGCCTCCGGCTTGGTTCGGTCTGTCGGTGGGTGGTTGCGGCGGGAGCCGTGCGGGTGGACGGCGGCATACGGCACGGCTCGGGCGCTGGCTGCGGCTTGGGGATGGCTGGCCGTGGTGGAGGGCATGATCGCCGGCCCACCTTCCCAATGTTTGGGGATGTGGCTCAGCATGTGGGGCGGCGTCATGATCGTTCGCCCGAAATGGGCGTGACACGCCGAAGAGCACGCCCTTATCGGGCTAACGATCATGCGATGCACCCGCCGCGGTCCCGCGTCTCCCGCGTGACGGCACCATCGGGTCAGGATCTGAAGGTGTGGTGATCGTTAGCCCGGAACCTGTGTGACACGCGGGCGAGAACGCTGGTTTCGGGCTAACGATCACCACGCGCGGTGGACGCCGGAGCTTGCGGAGCATTGTTGGCCGGGCCTCAAGCCCGGCCAAACCGCGAGCGCCCTAATTCTCCTAGATCTCGAATCTCGTGCCGCGCACACCTCCGGCGGTTACCCGGCGGCGAAGCCCCTGTTGTTTCCCAGATCGCCGGTCCCGTGAACAAACACCGCCTGGCGCGAGCGCGATTAGTGGAAGCATCCTTCCGGTTAGCTGTCGTGGGCCGCCCGTGCGGCCCACGACGGACGCGTCACTGTCTCGCCGGCACCGACGATGGCGATCGTAGGCATGGGAACGTCCTTCAGTCGACGGTGACGGCGAACTTGCCGACCGCGCCGGCGCCGAAGTCGGCGAGGGCCTGCGGCACCTCGCCCAGTGCGTACGTGCGGGTCACCGGCACCCGCAGCCGGCCGGAAGCGGCGTCCGCGGCCAGGCGGTCCAACGTGGACCGGTCGGGGCTGGCCATGACGGCTGTCGCCGTGGCGTCGGCGCGGCCGAGCGTGTCCGGGCCGAAGCCGAGCGTCGAGGCGATCCGGCCTCCCGGCGCCAGCAGGTCGGCCAGCCGCGCGCCGTCGCCCGCGAGATGCAGGGCGGCGGACACCCCGCCGGGCGCGATGGCGCGCACCTGACCGGGCAGGTCGCCGGTGTAGTCCACGACGTGGGCCGCGCCCAGCTCCCGCACCAGGGCGGCTTCCGCACCGGGCTTGGCGGTCGCGATGACCCGGACGCCGCGCGCGGCGGCGAGCTGGATCGCGAACGCGCCAACTCCCCCGCTGGCGCCGCCGACCAGCAGCGTCTCCCCGTCGGCGGGAGCGACCGCGTCGACCGCGTTGAGCGCCGCCGTGCCGGCCAGGCCCAGGGCGCCGGCGGCCGCGTGGGACAGCGTGGCGGGGATGTGCGCCAGCCCGTAGCCCTCGCCCACGACGACGTACTCACCCAGGCCGCCGTCGCCCAGGAACGGTTTCATCACCACGCCGAAGACCTCGTCGCCGGCCGCGAACGAGGTCACCTGGTCGCCGACGGCCTCCACCGTGCCGGCGAAGTCCTTGCCGAGCACGACCGGAAACCGGTGCTCCATCATGCCTTTGAGCATCCCGGCGGCGGTCGCCGCGTCGAACCCGTTGAGCGAGGAGGCTCGCACCCGCACCAGCACCTCCCCCGCGTCCGGCTTGGGCTGGGGCAGGTCGGTCACCGTGGCGCCGGCTCCGAAGTCCTTGATGACGATGGCACGCATGCTGGTACTCCTTCTCGATAGCGAGTCGTACCCAACGTAGCGCGCTAACTGGAGGATCTATTCCAGATACCGTCGCTAGGATGTGACCATGACCGCGAAACCTGGCGCCGGGCGACGCCGGCCCGGCCTGCGCGCCGACGCCGAGCGCAACAGGCAGCTCCTGCTGTCGGCCGCCCGCGAGGTCTTCGCCGAACGCGGCCTGAACGTGCCCATCGAAGACATCGCCCGGCACGCCGGTGTCGGTGTCGCCACCCTCTACCGCCGCTTCCCCACCCGCGCCGACCTCGTCGCCGGTGCCTTCGAGGCCAAGATGGCCGGGTACGCGGATGCCGCCGACCACGCCCTCGCGGAGCCGGACCCGTGGCTCGGGTTCTGCGGCTTCATCGAGCGGATCTGCGCAATGCAGGCCGACGACCGCGGCTTCGCCAACGTCCTGACCATGACGTTTCCCACCGTGAAGCCGTTCGAGGCCGAGCGCGACCGGGCGTACCACGCGCTGGTCGAGCTGATCGGCCGGGCGAAGGCGGCCGGCCGGCTACGCGACGACTTCAGCCCCGAAGACGTGGTGATGCTGCTCATGGCCAACGCGGGCGTCGTCGCCGCGACCGGCGACGCCGCGCCGGAAGCCTGGCGGCGCTTCGCCGCCTACATGATCCAGGCGTTCAGCGCGGCCAACGCCGCACCGCTGCCGCCCCCGCCGACACCCACCGCGATGTACCGGGCGCTGATGCGCCTGCGCCACGCGCCAGTCCCCTGAGCCGGGGCCTCAGGGGACGAGTGCGACCTTTCCGCCCGGGTGTCCGGTGCGCACGAGTTCGAGGGCGGCGCGCGCCTCGTCGAGCGGGAAGGTCCGGGCGATCGGCACGACGAGCCGGCCGTCGGCGGCCATGGCGAGGACTCGGGCCCGGGCGGCGTCGCGAAACGCCGCGCTGGCCGGCAGGGCGCCGGCGATCGCGGTGATGCCGGCGGCCCGGTTACGGTCGGTGCCGACGATCGTCACGGCGCGGCTCACGTCGACGAGCAGCTCACGCGTGGCGTCCAGCGCCTCGTCGGTGCCCACCGTGTCGATGGCCGCGGCGACACCGTGCGGCGCGATCGCCCGCATCCGCTCGACGAGCCCCGGCCCGTACCCGACCGGCTCGGCGCCGAAGCCGCGCAGCAGCGCGAAGTTGTGCTCGCTCGCGGTGCCGACGACCCTCGCACCGACAAGCCGCGCCTGCTGCACCACGCTGACGCCCACCGCGCCGGACGCGCCGTGCACCAGCACGGTCTCGCCCGCCGCCACCTTCGTGACGTGCAGCGCCTCGGCGGCGGTGGTGCCGGCCAGCAGCAGGTTGGCGGCGGCCGGAAAGTCGAGCGCGTCGGGCTTGGCGAAGACGTCCCGCGCCGGCACGGTCACCTGCGACGCGTAGCCGCCACTGATCCGGAACGCCACCACCGCGTCGCCCACCAGACCACCACCGGACGCGATCGTCGTGTCCGGCCCGATCGCGCTGATCACACCGGCGACCTCGTAGCCGACGCCGAGCGGCAACGACCGGTCCGACCCCCGCGCGGCGGCCAGGTGCTTGTAGTCGGCCGGGTTGACCCCGGCGGCCCGCACGTCGATCGTCACCTCACCCGCGGCGGGCGACCGGACCTCGGTCTCGACCAACGTGAGCACTTCCGGCCCACCGAACTCGGGCGCGATCCACCGCACTGCCATCCTGTATTCCTACCCCGCTAGGCCGGCCAACGGACGCGGTTGCCGGAGGGACTTCGGAGTGGGGGTCACCGCGTCTTCGACAATTTCCAAGCGGATTTTCCCCGGTCCGCGTCACCTGCGGACCGCTGCTCCCGCCGGAGACCGCTCCGGTCGGCGGCGAGCTGGCGCTCGCCGAAAGCCCCGACCTCCGCTGCCAGGCCCGCGAGACAAGCCCCACGGCAACCCGATCCGGGAAAGCAACAGGGGTTTCGTCGCCGCGGGCAACCGTCGCGACGGTGTGCGCGGCGCGAGATTCGAGATCTAGGAGAGTTAGGGCGCTATTTCAACCCTCAGTCTCCTAGATCTCGAAGTCCCGGTCCCTGGGCTGGTGACGCTGCGTCAGGATGGCGGAGGTAGGTCCCGCGAAGACCCTCTCGGGGCTTGCACCGCGGAGCTGGCAGCGCGGGTCGGGGATCTCGGCGAGCGCCAGCTCGCCGCCGACCCGCGCGGTCTCCGGCGGGAGCAGCGGTCCGCAGCTGACACGGACCCGGGCAATCCAGCTCCAGGCACCACACCACGACGGGTCTCTAGGCAGCCGGTTCCCAGACGGCGTTGTCGTGGGCGAAGACGACCCGTGCCGGGTCGAGGCGCTGGAGCCGGTCGATCCAGGCGGGGGCCGCCGGCAGGGGCGCGTCGTGGTGGTCTCGGGTGGCGCGCCGGGCCAGTGCGTCCGCGCCGTACCCGGCGGCGGTGTCGTGGCTCTGCCCGGCCACGACCACGGTGCCGTCCCGGCGGCGCACGACCAGTGATTGGTGGCCGGCCGTATGGCCGGGCGTCGGCACCACGAGCACGCCGGGCAGGATCTCCACCTCACCGTCGAGCACCTCGTAGCGGAGGCCCGGCGGATCGATCAGCTCGGGCAGCGTGTAGTCCGGCGTGTGCCGGGCGGCGTCTAGCTCGGCGCGCTGGGTGAAGACCGGACGGCCAGCCAGAGCGGGGTTGCCGCCGCAGTGGTCGAAGTGCAGGTGGCAGTTGACCACGAACCGGATGTCGTCGACGCCGGTGCCCGCGGCGGCGAGCGCGGACGCCAGGGCGACGCGGCGCGGGCGGTAGTGCGCGTCGACCTCCGGGTGGCTACCCATCCCGGTGTCGACGAGCAGCAGCCCGTCCGGATGCGCGACGAGGTAGCCCAGGCAGGGCTCCACCCTCGGCTCGCCGGTGCCGGTCTCGGTGGCCGGCCGCACGAAGTAGCCGAAGTCCACCCGCCGCACCGCGAGGTCTGCCATCACCTCAGCCCTTCGAGGCCGTCGAGGAACGCGGCGGTGACCGCGTGGATGTCCGGCCGGTCGAGTGGGAGCGCGTGGCCGCCGTGGGTGACCAGGGCGTGGACCGGATGCCCGGCCCGCAGCAGAGCCGACGCCAGCGCGACGGTCTGGCTGGCCGGCACGGCGGCGTCCTGGGCACCGTGGACGAGCAGCACGGGCACCCGGCCGTTGACGTGGGTCGACGGGGTGGCGTCCAATGTCGACGGATCGGCGGCCGCCGGCTCGTGGCCGAGCAGGTCGCGCCACGGGTTGTCGCCGTGGCGGGTGGTGCGCAGCAGCTGGAGCCAGTCGTCGGCGAGCGGGTCGAGCGGTGGCCAGAAGGCCAGCACCCCGTCGACGTCGCCCGGCTCGGCGACCCCGCGCAACCCGAGCTGCAAGGCCAGGTGGCCGCCGGCCGAGTCGCCGGCCACGAGGAACGGCACGCCCGCGGCCCGCGCCTGGGTGAGTGGCTCGCGCGCCGCCGCCCGTACGTCGGCGAGCTGCGCGGGCCAGGTCGCCTCGTGGCTGAGCCGGTAGCGGCCCGGCACCACCGTCAGGCCGTGCCCGGCCAGCGCCGTGCCGTCTTCGTCGGACCATCCGCGCCAGCCGCCGCCCGGCAGCCACAGCGCCACACCTCGTTTCGCCACCGGCCCAGCATGACCCGTGCGGCCGGCCGCCGCCCGCATACTCTGCTGACGGCGTAACGGGAAGCGTGCATGATCTCGTCATGGGTGACACGCGCTTGGACCTGGTTCGGATCCGTGCCGCTCGGCAGGTGATCGACCCGCTCTTCCTCGACACACCGCTCTACACGTGCGGGCCGCTCGGGCGCACGCTGGGTTGCACGGTCAGCGTGAAGCTGGAGACGGCCAACCCGGTCCGCAGTTTCAAGGCCCGGGGCACCGAGCTGGTGACGAGCCTGCTGGCCGAGCGCGGCGCGACCGGGGTCGTGTGCGCCAGTGCCGGAAACCTCGGACAGGCGCTCGCCTGGTCGGCCGGCCGTCGCGGGATCCGCGCCACCGTCGTGGCCTCCCGCCGGGCACCCACCGCGAAGCTCGACGGAATCCGCGCGCTCTGCGCCGAGCTGGAGCTCGTCGACGGCGACATCGAGGACGCGCGCGAACGGGCCGCGGCGATCGCGCGCCAGCGCGAGATCCGGCTCGTGGAAGACAGCCTGGACATCGAAACGTGCGAGGGCGCCGCGACGATCGGCCTCGAGCTGGCCGCCGGCCCGCCGTTCGACGCGGTGCTGATCGCCCTGGGCGGCGGCGCGATGGCCACCGGCGTCGGTCACGTCCTCAAGGCTCTGCGGCCCGGGGCCGAGGTCGTCTGCGTGCAGCCCGCGGGCGCGCCGGCGATGACCCGCTCCTGGCACGCGCGCCAGGTCGTCACCACCGAGTCGATCGACACGATCGCGGACGGCGTGGCCGGGCGCCACCCCATCCCCGAGGTCCTCGACGACCTGCTCGCGGTGGCGGACGACGCCGTCCTGGTCGAGGAACGGTCGATCCTCGCGGGCATGCGACACCTGCTCGACCTGGCCGGGCTTGTCGTCGAGCCCTCGGCCGCGCTCGGCGTCGCCGCCGTCCTGGAAGACCCCGCGCGGTTCGCCGGCCGCCACGTGGTCACCGTCATCTGCGGCAGCAACGTCGACCCGCTTCCCTACCGCGGCTGGATCCGCCCGTAGCGCTCAGGCCACCAGCAGCCCGACGCCCCACGTCGCGGCGATCGCGAGCGCGGCGGCCAACTCGATCAGCATCGAGAGGCCGGCGGCCTTGAGCGCGTGCACAGTGGACGGCCAGGCCTGCCGGTGGTCGCCCAGCCGCGCCCGCTCGGCCAGCCAGACGCCCAGGATGAAACCCAGGACCAGACCCACGATGGGTATCACGAAGAAGCCGACCAGGCCGAGCGCCCCGCCCACCAGCAGCGTGCTGTTGGGCACGCCGGAGCGTTTGAGGTTGCGGCCCGGCCACAGGTACTTGACGACGGTGCCGGCCACCGCGAACACGGTGACGACGGCCAGGACCAGCCATTTTACCCAGCCGCCGTCGCCGAAGACCGCCCACGCCAGCACGCCGAGCCAGCACAGCAGCAGCCCGGGCAGGATCGGCACCACAACGCCCACGATGCCGGCGGCGATGGCCAGCCCGCACAGCACCGTCACCGTCGTGTTGTCGACCGTGAGCTCCACGCCATCCATCCTGCGCCATGAAGGCCGGCCGCGCTATCGACGACCGCCCTTACTGAGCGGCGGCTCACTGATGGGCCGCGTCGAGCCCGAAGCTGCGGACGGCCGTCACCGTCTGAAGTAGATAGTCGGCGACGAGGTACCCGATGGTGGCGCGGCGCGTGCCCATAACGCGGGCAAGGACGCGGTTTTGGGCTGACGATCACCGCACGCGGTAGCCACTGGGGCTATGCCAGCGGTCCGAAGAACGTCCGCAGGTCCGCCGCCAACTGGGTGGGGTCAACGACCGGCGGCGCTGGTACCTGGTGGCCTGGGACGTGGCCCGGGACGACTGGCGCACCTTCCGCGCCGACCGGATCGCGCTGCGGACGCCCAACGGGCCGCGCTTCACGCCCCGCGCGCTGCCGCCCGACCGGGAGATCGCGGCGCGGCTGGCCCGCGGGATCGGCGAGGCGACGTGGCGATACCGGGCCCGCGTCATCGTGCACGCGCCCGCGGCACACGTACGCGACCGGCTGCCGATCCCGGTCGACGTCGAGCCGCTCGGCGACGACCGTTGCGCCTTCGAGCCCGGCTCGGACCACCCTCGGATGCTCGCGCTCTACCTGGGCATGCTGGACGCGGACTTCGAGGTCGTGGACTCGCCGGAGCTGGTGGACGCGCTACGCGAGCTCGCGGAGCGCTACCAGCGGGCGGGCATCAGCGAAACCAGGCCTGCTTCTCCACAAGCGCCAGCTCCAGGCAGCGCGCCTGCCGCGCGTCCAGCTCCGGACCCTCCCCCGGAGGAAACCAGGCCACCTCGACCGACTCGTCGTCGTTGACCCGGGCCTCTCCCCCGACGGCACGGCACCGGAACGCCATGTCGAGCCACCACACCTGGTCGCCGTTGGGCAACACCGCGAGGTCCAACGCCTCCACGCCGAGCAGCCGCTCGACCGCCACCTCGACCGCGGTCTCCTCCAGCACCTCCCGGACCGCGCCGTCGGCCGGCTGTTCGCCCGGATCGAGGCAGCCGGTCACCAGCGCCCACCGGTGGTCGTCCGCCCGCCGCACGTGCAGTACCCGCCCGGCCTCGTCGAAAACCACGGCCGTCACGGCCGGCAGCGTCAGGGGTGCGTGGCCGACGCGAGCGCGCAGCTCGACGATGAAGTCCGGAATCGCCATGCCACCGACCCTAGAGGCCGGAATTGTGTGGGCGCGGCGGCGGCCGCGCGGTAGCCTCCGAAAGGCCGTGACATCGGCATCGTGCGAGGAGGTGAGACCCATGAGCGTTGTATCGAGGTGGGTGCTCCTCGCTTCGTCACGGTCGGGCGATTGACGTAGGGGTCGCCGGGAGCGCCTGAGGCACTCCGAAAGGCGACACCCATGCATTCTCTGCACTTCACCGGCGAGACATTCTCGAACGGTCTCCGCGAACGCGACTTCACGGTGGGCGGCGTGCCCGGCGTGCTCTGGTCGCCGGCATCCGGGGCCGGTCGCGCGCCCCTGGTCCTGATGGGTCACGGTGGCGGCACGCACAAGAAGGCGCCGGCGATGCTGGGCCGCGCGCACCTGCTCGTGACCGGCGCCGGCCTCAACGTCGCCGTCATCGACGCTCCCGGACACGGCGACCGGCCGCGCACGGCGTACGACGAGCGGCAGATCGACGCCATGCAGCGGGCCATGGCGGCGGGTGAGCCGGTCGGCCCGATCGTCGTGCGGTACAACGGCGAGCTGGCGCGCCGCGCCGTGCCGGAGTGGCGGGCGACCCTGGACGCACTCCAGCGGCTGCCGGAGATCGGCGCCGGCGGACCGGTCGGCTACTACGGCATCAACATGGGCACCGCGATCGGGGTGCCGTTGACCGCGGCCGACACCCGGATCAGCGCCGCGGTCTTCGGTCAGTTCTGGCCCGAGTCCCTGGTCGAGCTGGCGAGGCGGATCACCGTGCCGATCGAGTTCGTGCTCCAGTGGGACGACGAGCACATCCCGCGCCAGGCCGGCCTCGAGCTGTTCGACGCCTTCGCCTCGACGCGGAAGACGTTGCACGCCAACGCGGGCAGGCACAAGGAGGTGCCGAGGTTCGAGGCCGACAGCGCGGTTCGGTTCTTCGCTCGGACCCTCAGCTCGGCAGGACCCACTACTTAGTGATACCGTGTACTGGTACTTAGTAATACGCAGTACCAGGACCGAAGAGGCCCGCTATGGACGACCTGACGGAGATGCTGAAGGGCACGCTCGAGGGCTGCGTGCTCCAGATCATCGGCAGCGAGGAGACCTACGGATACGCGATCACGCGTCGGCTCGACGAGCTCGGCTTCGCCGACGTCGTCGAGGGGACCGTGTACACCATCCTGCTGCGCCTGGAGAAGAACGGACTCGTCCAGGTGACGAAACGGCCGTCCGGGGTGGGCCCGCCGCGCAAGTTCTACGCGCTCAACGACGCGGGGCGCGAAGAGCTCGCGAGGTTCTGGGCGAAATGGGCGTACCTCTCCACACGAATCGACAAGCTCAAGGAGGGCGGGAGATGAGCTTCTGGGCGACCATCACGAACGTCGCGAGGAAATTGGCCCAGCTAGGAGGCTGACGTAGGCATCCAGGACATCGTCGAGGGCAAGAAGCAGTGGCGGGCGCACATGGCGCGGGTCAAGGCGCTGCCGCCGGACTACCAGATCGTCTACAAGGAGATGCAGAGGTACCTGTTCAAGGTCGGACCGGTCGACCTGCCGGACGGGCCGTTGCTGCCGGGGATCGTCGACTTCTTCGAGGAGGGCGTCGCGGCCGGCAGGGGCGTCCTGGAGCTCACTGGCACCGACGTCGCCGCCTTCTGCGACGGCCTGATCACGGACTCGCCCACCTACGCGGACATCTACCAGCAGTCCATCAGCGGAAAGCCCGGCACGCCCGAGAGGTGACCACACGGGAGCCTCTATAGTGGACCGATGCTGGGGGTCATCGCGGCCGCGCTCGGCGGGCCTGAGGTGCTACAAGTGACCGAGCTGCCCGAGCCTGAGGCGCAGCCTGGGCAAGTCGTCGTCCGGGTCCGCGCGGTGTGCGTTCACCCCGCCGACGTCGCCGCCACGACCGGACAGATCCCGCGCGGGCCGGTGATGCCACCGTTCCTGCCCGGGTGGGACATCGCCGGCGAGGTGGCCTCGGTCGGTGCGGACACGACAAACTTCCGGGTGGGTGACCGCGTCGTCGGGATGATCCCGTGGTATCTGACGCGGGGTGCGCCCGGTGGCTACGCCGAGTTCGTGGCCGCCGACGCCGACTGGCTGGTGCCGCTGCCGGACGAGCTCGACTTCGCGGCCGCCGCCACGGTCCCGCTCAACGCGCAGACCGCACACCAAGGGCTGGAGCTGCTGTCGTTGAGCCTGCCGCCGGCCGGCAGCAGCATCCTGGTCACCGGCGCCAGCGGCGGTGTCGGCGGCTTCGCCGCCCAGCTCGCCCTCCAGGGCGGCTACCGCGTCCTGGCGCAGGCCAGCGACGGCGACGAGGAGTGGGTGCGCGGTCTCGGCGCACAGGAGGTGATTCCCCGCTCCACCGACCTGGCCACGCTGAGGCCGGTGACCGCGCTGTTCGACGCGGTCCCCCTCGGCGAGGAGGCGGCCGCCGCGGTCGAAAACCGGGGCGTGGTGGTCACCACCCGCCCCACGCCGGCCATCAACCCGGCCCGCGGCGTGCGCCAGGACCTCCAGCTCATCAAGCTCGACCGCAAGCTGCTGGCCGAGCTTGTCGAGCAGGTGGCGACGGGCCGGCTCCGCACCCGCGTGGCGGCCACCATGCCGCTCGCCGAGGCGGCCGACGCACACCGGCGGGTGCTGGCCGGCGGCCTGCGCGGAAAGGTCGTGCTGACGCCGGGCTGAGCCGAGCCGGCAGCGGGCTGTGGCAGGATTGCGCGCGTGTCGCAGCCCCTCGACCGGTTCCGCACCCGCCGCGAGCAACTGCTGGCCGGGGTCTACACCCGGCTGCGCGACCTGGGCATCGAAGCCGTCTTCGGCGTACTGGTGCCGTACTACGACTTCTACGGCGCGATACCCGACGGCCTGACCGGCCTTTCCGTCCGCGACGCGGCCGCCACCGGGCGGATGCAGGTCACGGTCCTGGCCGCACGCCGCGACGGCGACACCTGGGTGCGCGACACCGACCTGGAGTACGACCTCGACAGCGACTTCGTCTTCGAGGTCAGCACCCTCGAGGGGCGCGGCGACGGCCCCGGCGACCCGCCCGCCATCTGGGCGCCGCGGCGACTGGTCCGCGCCGAGGAGGCGGTGGTCGACGCGATCCGGCTGTGGCACGGCTACCGGGACACGCTGCGCGCCAGCCCACCCGCCGCCGACCCGGCCCGCCGCCGCACCGAGCTCACCCGCCAGGTCGACGCCCGGCGCACGGCCGCCGCGGCCGCCCGGGTCCGCCTCGCGGCCGACCCGACGGCCGTCCCACCCCAGCAGCGCGAGGCCCTGGCCCGCCACCTGGGCGAGCTCGACCACGCCCAGCTCTGCTTCCACTTCCCCCGCGACAGGTTCGGCCGCTACGCCAAGGCCGCCGTCGTCGCACTCACTGGCTACGAGGCCGGCCTGAGCAAGCGCGGGCCGTGGCTCGCCGTGCGGGCCGACGGCGACGAGCTGGCCGTCAGCGTCGAGGCGCTGATCGGGGCAAACCAGGACCACCGATGGGACCAGCTGCCCTGGCTGTGGAGTACGACCCACCGCGACGCCACCCCCGAGCGGCGATGGCAGGTGCCCGACGCCGACACGGCCCGCCCCATCGCCGACCTGCTCGACCAGCACGCGCTCGCGGACGCACTCATCCGCTGCGGCGTCGAGGTCGACACCGACCTGGCCGCGCTGCTCGACGGCTACCCGATCAGTTACGAATACGCCCGCTACACCGACACCTGGGTCAAGACGCTGTACGAGCAGCTGCGAAACTGCGCACCGTGGCGGCTGGCCACCGCCTATCAGGTCTGGCGGCAGGAGCGGCAGGCCGCCCGCCGCCCGGTGACCGAGCCGATCGCCTTGTTCGGCCTGAAAGGGCTGAACCAGTCGACCAAACCCATGGTCGCCCTCTACGCGCCCGACGGCAGCCCCCGCCTCACGATGGCCTGGAGCGGCAGCAACGCCCGCCTCCCCCGCGCCCTCTGGGAGTGCCCCGCCGACCTGAGCGCCGCGCTCCTCACCAGCGCCTGACCGGAGGGCAGCATGGACCTCAGCATCATCCGGCGATGCCGCGTCGCCCTCGCGGCCGCCAGCCTGCCCGCCGCCTTGCTGGTCGGCGGATGCACGTTCCAGGACGCCATCTGCGGCTCCGGCGACTATCCGGTCCAACAAGTCGGCAGCACCGGCCGCCAGTGCGTCCCCGAGGACGAAGAGCCGCCAGCCGGCTGGACCCGCTATCCGGAGGGCAAGGAGCCGAGGCACGTGGACGACGAATGGGACGTCTACTGGCGGACCCACACCATCGACCAGAGCGGCAACATCATCCAATCCCAATGAAAGGGCTCGATGAGTACGACGTGGCGGCACCTGCCCGCTCCCGCCCAGGCGATCGCCGTCGCCGCCTCGGACGCTGTCGCCGCCGCGCGGGAGCGTGACCGGGACGCGCTCGCGGCAGCCGCCGGGCCGCTCGCCGCCGCCGAGGGTTCCGGACTCGTGCTGGGTGCGGTGGTCCGGCTGCTTCTGGAGGAGGCGCACCCGGACGGGCTGGGCGGTGACGACATCCGCCGGGTGCTCGAGGAGTGTGTGCGCGGCGCCGCCGCGTGGGAGCCGGCCGTCGATCCGCATGTGGTGCTCGTCCTGCTGGCCGGCGCGTTGGGCGTCCACGGCCAGGACGACGAGGCGCCCCGCCCGGCGGCCGATTCGGTGGCGCGGCATTCGGCGCTGCTGGTGGCCCACCTGCTGCACGCGACTCCGCGTCCGCTCGTGGGATACCTCACGGCGGCGTTCGCCGAGATCGAGCGCACCGAGCTGCACGACTGACCCACCGGGTAACGGGCAACCTTATTCATTCATTAAGGTAAATTGCCCCCGGTCGGTCCCGTCCATATGATCGGTCGCCGCGACGATCTACGGACAGGAGACAGCGACATGCGCCAACGACGACTCCGTGCTGTGGTGCTGGCGGCGGCCAGCGCCGCCGCGGTGGCTGCCGGTACGACGGCGGCCGTGGTGGCGCACGCCGCCTCGACCGGCTGCTCGGTCAGCTACGGCATCGGGTCGCAGTGGAGCACCGGGTTCACCGCGAACGTCGCTGTCACCAACCTCGGCGATCCGGTCAGCGGCTGGACGCTGCGCTGGTCCTATCCGGCCGGACAGACGGTGACCCAGGCGTGGAGCGCGTCGGTCTCGCAGAGTGGCGACGCGGTGACCGCGACAAACGCGGCGTGGAACGCCCGCATCGCCACGGGCGCCACGGTTTCGTTCGGGCTCAACGGCGCGTGGAGTGCCGCCGGCAACCCGGTTCCGGCGAGCTTCTCGCTGAACGGGGTGACCTGCACCGGCCAGGTCACCGCCACGTCGGAGCCCAGCGCGACACCGAGCGCCACCGCGTCGCCGAGCCCGACCGCCTCCCCCTCGCCGTCCGGTACCCCGAGTGCGACGCCGACCACGACGGCGCCGCCGGCGGCGGACTGCGCGAGGCCGGCCGGCGCCGCGCCCGTGGTGACCGTCACCCAGGTCGACGTCGGCGTGCCCGTCACCGGCTACGGGCGGGAAGGCGACACCGAGCCGCTGCCCATGGCGATCGCGGCGACGCCGTCCGGTGGGTCCTGGCTGGCGTGGCTGGGCACCGACAGCCGGGTGTACCTGGGCAAGCTCGACTGCGACGACCGCCTCGTCGGGACGCCCACCAGCTTCGCGGGCATCGACCTACAGGACGTGCAGGCGGACAGCAATGGTGGCGTGCTGCTGCTCACCCGGCGGGGCGAGTGCGGCGACGGACCGCTGTGCGGCGGCTCGTCCAGCCCGTGCAACACGATGCACATGGTCCGCTTCGACAACTCCGGCCAGCTCGTGTGGGAGCGGCAGGTCACCAACCTGAGCGAAACCCGCTCCGGCTACGACAACGGCGCCCGCTTCGTGTGGTGGTACCAGCACCACGGCCGGCTCGCGTCCGACGGCGCCAACTACGCGGCCTACTTCGGCGTCGCCATCACCGTCCAAAATGGAAGCTGCGTCGACGTCCACCAGGGCGACCGCATGCAGGTGGTCGGCGCCAACGGATCGCTGGTCTCCGGGCATCGGGACAGCTTCGAGGTGGGGTGCAGCCACAGCTGGGGCACCCGGATCGTGTGGGATCCGCGCACAAGCAGGTTCGCGATGGTGTGCGCCACCGACAACGCGTGCCGCATCGCGCAGCCGAATCCATATCGGACGGTGGCCGCCGGCACCTGCGACGGCACCCTCTTCGGTGGTGACCTGGTGCTGGCGAGCACGTCGGGCTACTGGACCGCGTGGAGCCAGGGCGGGCAGGCGCGCCTGGAACACTTCACCACCGGCGCGTCCGACACCACCGTGAACACCGCCGCGAGAACGAGCCATCCGCACCTGGTGAGCTACGGGACGGGCCGGATGCTGCTGGCCTGGGAGTCGGGTTCCGCGATGGCCGCGCAGGTGTACGACGCCGGCAGCGGCACGACCGTGGGCGCGCAGTTCACCGTTGGCGTGCGCGACCACAACTTCCAGGCCTTCAAGGCGTACGCCGACGGGAGCGCCGCCTACCCGGCCGCCGGCGGCAACAGCACGTCGATCCGGATCGCGCGCGTGCTGCCGATGAGCGGCTGATCCAAGGGTCTTCCCGGGGGTTGCATCCCCGATGTACCGGGCGGGGCGGCCCGGTCCACCATGGATCGGCAACGCGTCCGCGACCTCTGGGAGGACCACAATGGACATACGACTGACGAGGCGGCACGCGCTTCGCGCGACAGGCGTCACGGCCGTGGCCGCCGCGGGCCTGGGCAGCGCGCCGGCCTCCGCCGCGGGCGGCACCGCGCGGTCGGCGGGCGGGCGGATCGACACGCACCACCACGCGGTGCCCGAGGTCATCCGGCAGTGGGCCATCTCGCGCGGGCTGCTACCGGCCGAGGGCGGGCCGTCCTGGGCGTACTGGACCGAGGACGACGCGCTCCGCCTCATGGCCGACAACCAGATCGCGGCCGCCGTGGTTTCCGCGCCGGTGCCCTCGATCGCCTTCGCCGACCGGGCTCTGGCCGAGGAGGGCGTGCGGGTGTGCAACGAGGCGTACGCCGCCCTCGTCGCCAGGTACCCGGGCCGCTTCGGCTTCTTCGCCAACGTGGCGCCGCTGCATCTCGACCTCGCGCTCGAGCAGGTCAGGCACGCGTTCGACGACCTCGGTGCGGACGGCGTGCTCGTCATGGCCAGCGCCGGCGGCAAGTACGTCGGCGACCCCGCCTTCGACCCCCTCTTCGCCGAGCTGCACCGCCGCCGCGCGGTCGTGTTCATCCACCCCGACGGGCTGCCGGACACCGAGCTCGAACTTCCCGGCGTCTCCAACTCCCTGGCCGACTTCCTGCTCGACACCACCCGGGCGGCGCTCAACCTGATCGCTTCGGGCACGCTGGAGCGCTATCCCGACCTGAAGATCATCCTGTCGCACGCCGGCGGTTTCCTGCCGTACCTCGCCGGACGTGCCGAGTCGCAGGGGCGGCAGGGCGAGTTCGTCGACCCGGCCGTCTTCCGGCGGGCGCTGCGCGCGTTCTACTACGACACCGCCATGCCGGCCTCGCCGTATGCCATGCCCACCCTGCTCAAGGCGGTGGGACCGAGCCAGATCCTCTACGGCACCGACTTCGCGGCCCGGCCGGCGACGGAGGTCGGCGTGATCACCCGCGACCTCGACGGCGACACCGCCCTCGACAGGCACACCCGGCGCGCCGTCAACCGCGCCAACGCCCTGCGCCTGTTCCCCCGGCTCGGCGGCTGACCCCAGCCGGGTCCGATTGCGCATCTGAGCAACGGGCTGTCGCGGCGGTCTGGTGCCGGCGAGCCGCGAGTGGTCTAGTCAGGCGCCATGGGGGAACGAGGGTTGATTGCCGTGGACACGGGGGCCACGTCGACAGCGGTGCCGTCGCTGGGCAGGTGGGGCCTGTCAGCACACGCCGACCTCGTCTACCGGACGCTCACCGTGTGTCACTCGGCCACGTGCCGGGAGCTGGCTCGCCACCTGGATGTCCAGGTGAGACGGATCGCCGAGGCGCTGGACGAGCTGGCCGCGGTGGGCGCGGTACGCCGGTACTCCCAGGGTCGCGACTGGCGGTGGACCGCGGTCGCGGTCGACCGGGTGCTGTCGCTGCTGCACCGGCGCCGGGCGCCGATCGTGCTGGAAGATCGGCACCGCCGCCACCTCGCCACGGTGGCCGGCCTGTCCCTCGACCGGATCCCCGCCGACGCGATCCGGCGGATGCCGACCCGCGCGTCCGCCCGCGCGCGGATCGCCGAGCTGGCGACGCTGGAGCGGCACGAACACCTGGCGATCAACACCGAAGACCCGATCACCGCCGATGCGGCCGCGGCGGCCGCCCCGCTCGACCGGGCGCTGCTGGCCCGGGGCGTCAGGATGCGGACCATCGGCCGACCGCCCCAGGACGGCGGCCGGCGCGCGGTCCCGCCGGCCGGCAGCGAACACCGCGAGGCGGACGACCTGCCGCTCAAGCTCATGGTGTTCGACCGGCAGGCGGCGCTGTTTCCCGCGGACCCCACCGATTTCAACGCCGGCGCCGTCGAGCTCAGCGATCCGGACGCCGTCGCACACCTGACCCAGCTCTTCTATCGGATCTGGAGTATGGCCGACGACCCGCGCCGACAGGAGACGCCGCACGTCATGCTGACCATTCGAGAGCAGGCAATCGTGGCGCTGCTGAGCGCGGGAGTGAGCGAGGAGGAGGCCGCCTCCCGGCTGGGCCTGAGCCGCCGCACCGTGGTCTACGCCCTCCGCGCCCTGATGGACCGCCTCGGCGTCGAAAACCGGTTCCAACTCGCGCTGGTCCTCGGAGCCGCCCACGCTGTGCCCATCCCCACGAGCGAATCGACCGCTCCCGCTACGCCGGAGGAGCCCTGATGCCCGCACGCGGCCTTCGTGCCACGCTGCTCACCGCGGCACTCACCACCGCCGCGACACTCGCCGCCGCCGCGCCAGCCCACGCGGCCGATCCGATCGCGTGGAACATGGCTCCCTGCGCCACAGCGATCCTGTCCGAGGCGCAGTGGGACCAGGGCGCCCGGATGTTCGTCGTCAACGGCGTCGCCACCCAGTGCGCGCCGGTGGCCAGCTCCGGCGGCGTCCGCATCGCCACCTACAAGCCCACCGCGGCCAGCGCGAGCGCTCCCGGCTACAACGTCCGCCTCTTCCCCGACGCCACCCCGGGCGCCACCCGCCCCTTCGGCGTCGCCGCGGTCCCACCCACGGTCGGCGAGTACGGCGTCTGCGTCCTGGCCGGCGCCCAGGAGCGCGTGGTCTGCGCGCTGGTCACGGTGTCGTCCTACCAGGGCCGTCTTGTGGCGCCCATGTCACCCCTTCCTGTCGACGCGCCGCTCGTCGACAAACCGGTCGTCACCACGCCGTACACCGGCGCGCTCGCCCCACCCGCCAAAGACGGCGGCCCCGGCGGCACCTGCGGCACCTGCTTCTAGGGGGCGCCCGTCCCGTATACCCGCCCAGACAGTGACAGGGCTGCCCTCTTGAGGACAGGGGCGGGAGGGGTGAGCGCGACCAGCGGTGGACGGGTGAGGCCGCGGGAGCAGCGGTCCGGACCACGACGGACGCCGCGGTAGCTCAAATCTCTGTCTAATAAGGGCTGACGCGGATGTGGGCGAATAGGCTCGGCGAACGTGACGACGTGGGGAGGAGCCGGACTGGTGCGGCACGGCGACGGTGAGTATGTGTCCACGCCGCTCGGCCCGCTGTACGTCGAGGTGGAGGGCAGCGGTCCGCCCGTCGTGTTGGTGTCCGGTGGGCCGGGGGTGAGCCACGTCCATTACCACCCGTGGTTTTCGCGGCTGGCGGGCGAGCACACGGTGGTGTATTACGACCATCCCGGCGTCGGCCGGTCCGGTCGCCAGGCGGGCCGCGGGGTGTACACGGTCGCGGCGTACGCGGCGGCGATCGAGTCCGTCCGCGTGCACCTGGGCGCCGACACCGTCGCGTTGGTGGGCCTGTCGTTCGGCGGGCTGCCGGCCATCGAGTACACCCGCACGCATCCGGGGCGGGTGCGGCGCCTGGTGATGAGCAACGCCGTCCACAGTGCACAGGCGTGGCAGCGCGGCAACATCGACAGCGTCAACCACGAGATCTCCACCCGCTATCCCGAGGTGTGGGGCCAGATCCTGGCGCTGCGCGAGCGCGGGGTGCTGTCGCTCGCGGACGAGTACCAGGAGCTGATCGGTGGCGTGCTGCCCGAGCTGGAGTGGGCCGATCGCCTTTCCCATCCGGCGCTGACCAAGCCGGCGGAGCCGGTCGACCGCTACAACCCCGGCGCGTACGCGGCGTTCCTCGGGCCCGATCCAGAGTGGACCGTCGGCGGCAGCCTGGCAGGCTACGACCCGGGCGCGGGTCTGGCCGGGCTCGACGTCCCGGTCCTGATCGTCTCGGGGCGGCACGACCGGGTGACGCCGGTGGCCGTCGCGCACATGCTTCGCGAGCAGCTCCCGGCCGGCACGACCCGTTGGAAGGTCTTCGAAAACGGCGCCCATCGGCCCTGGGCGGAGGAGCCGGACCCCTACTTCGCCGAGCTCGCCGCGTTTCTGGCTCCGTGACTACGGCGTCGGCAGGGCCGCGCCCAGGTGATACGCCGCGTGCCGGTAGGGCTGCCGGCCTGGGACGGTCATCGCCCGCTGCACCACCGCGCCCGGACCCGCCCGCCAGGACTGCTCGTCGTAGCGCGAAAGCTCGTCGAGCATCGACCGGTGGATCGTGTCGAACCGGCTCAGCAGCAGTGCCACCGGCAGCGTCCGGCCGGCCGCCACCCCGCCGGTGTTGAGCAGGCGGCCGACCTCCGGCTCGTCCCACGCGGCGTCGAGACTCCAATGTCGACGGCCGCGCGCCATCTCGGTCAGTACCGCGAGGTTGATCTCGTCCCACATCAGCACGTGCGCCACCAGGTCGCGTAACGACTCGCAGGAGTCGCCGAGTGGACGGCCGTCCACCTTGTACAGAGCGGTCAGCTCGTCGTCGGTGCGCTCCTCGACCCGCGCGGCCAGCAGCCCACGGTCGGCGGCGACGAGCCGGCGCGCCTCGTCGATCGGAAGGACGGTCATGCCGGCCACCGTAGATCGGGCCGGCGCCGAAACTGCCAAGCCTGCCGAACCTCGGCAGTCTTAGCGGCGCAGCGCTTCCAGCAGGTCCGCGCCGAGGGCCTGGATGGCTGAGTCGTTCAGCGAGTACCGGACGAAGTGGCCCACCCGCTCAGCTCGCACGAGGTCGGCGGCGCGCAGGACGGACAGGTGCTTGGTGACGGCCGACTCGGTGAATCGCCACAGCCGCGCGATCTCGCGTGCGGATCGGGGCTCCACCGCGATGGCGCGGCACACCTCCAGCCGCGCGGGGTGGGCCAGGGCGCCGAGGCGGCGCACCGTCAACCGCCGGTCGGCGGCACGCGGCGGCACCGGGACGGGATAGTGCACGACGACCGGCCGGTCGGGCTCGTCCGCGACGTACAGGTGCTGGCCGCCGAACCGGGTGGGCACCAGCACGAGCCCGCGCCCGGCGACCGGCACCGTCTTGTTCTGAAACTTGTCGACTACCAGGCGGCCGGACCCGTCGCCGGTGCTGACGGCCGGTGACAGGTCGCGCAGACTGGCCGGCCACCCACCGCGGCGGGTGCGGGCGCGTACCTCGGCGCGCAGTGTCGGTGCCGACCGGCGCCACTCGTCCCGGAAACACAGGTGCCAGAAGCGTTCCAGCACGGCGGCGAGTGTGTCTCGCGCCCTCTCCGGGTCGTCGAGGACGAGCTGGACCGCGCGGGTCGCGGCCGGCCCGCGGGCGCGGGACAGTGCGACGACCTCGGCCCGCTGGTCGGCGATGCGACCGGACCGGCCCCGCACCCGCAGCAGCGGGCGGAGGGTCAGCTCCGCGAACCGGGCCGGGGCGAGGGCGCGGAGCCAGGCCGGCCAGCCCTCCCCCGGCGCGAAGGTCGGATCGACGAGCCACACCGGCCGGATCGCGCTGACCGTGAACGACCACGCCTCCAGCGCGGCGGTGAGGTCGGCCGGCAGCGCGCTGCGCGTGGCGGCCGCCCAGTCGGCCCGGTCGGTATGGTGGCCCTCCGCCACGAGCACGTGCCACGCCGACGCCAGCTCCACCAGAGGTGAGACCGCGAAGCTCACCTCGGTGGAGTCCTCCGGTACGAGCAGCGAGATCGGCATACCTGCGAAGCTAGCGGCACACCCGGAAGCAGGCTGTGCCCCACCGCCTGATCCCCACGAAAGCACCCAATCCGGACAACCAGGTGAACACATCGATCAACAGGGGTATTGGGGGTTGAGAGTTTCCGGGAGGGAGATGCCGATGACCGCTGACGGCGAGGAACAGCGCACCGTGATGGACGAGGTCGTCACGCGCGCGAGCCTGACCCAGTTGAGACACCATGTGCTACGCCTGGCCGATCGCGCCGGCCTGGAGGTCGAACGCGGCGAGGCATTCGCGGTCGCCGTCAACGAGGCGGTCAGCAACGCCATCCGGCACGCGGGTGGCAGCGGCGAGGTCACGGTCGTCCAGGACGACGAGCGCCGGTTGATCGCCGAGGTCAGCGACGCCGGGCCGGGAATCCCGTGCTCGGTCACCCTCAGCCTGCCACCGCCGCAGGCGATCGGCGGTCGTGGCATGTGGCTCGCGGACAAGCTGGCCGATCACGTCGAGGTCCACAGTGGTCCTGGCGGGACCACGGTCCGTCTCGAAATGGCCCTCGACCAGCCGCCGCTATCGGGGTAGCTCGAATAGGACATGTCGGGACACCAGCATCTCCGTCATGAGCGGTGGCTGGTCCATGAACCGATTCGGTCATCTTCCCAGCCTTGATGTGGCAGCGCGAATGCCCCGGGCCGCGGAGGTACCGTGTCCTTCCGCCGCTACATGCGGCGCCGCGAAACTGAGTCACGGGGGTCGCATGGTGGAGACGTTGGGCGTCGCGGTCGTCGGGTTCGGCTGGATGGGACGGGTGCACACCCAGGCGTACACGCGCCTGCCGCACCACTACCCCGAGCTGCCGCTGACCGTGGCGCTCGTCGCGGTCGCCGACGAGGTGCCCGGCCGGGCCGCCGAGGCCGTGTCCCGCTACGGCTTCGACACCGCCACCCGCGACTGGCGGGAGGTCGCCGCCGACCCACGGGTCCACGCCGTCAGCATCACCGCGCCCAACTTCCTGCACCGCCAGATCGGCGTCGCGATGGCGGAGGCGGGCAAGCACATCTGGATCGAAAAGCCGGTCGGGCTGACCGCCGAGGACGCCCGCGCGGTCGCCGGCGCCGCCGCGGCGGCCGGGGTACAGGGCACGGTCGGCTTCAACTACCGCAACGCACCCGCCGTCGAGGTGGCCCGCGACCTCATCGCCGCCGGCGAGATCGGCGACGTCACCCACGCGCGGGTGCAGTTGCTCAACGACTACGCCGCCCATCCCGAGGGCGCGCTCACCTGGCGGTACCGGCGGGAGCTCGGCGGCAACGGCGTCCTGGGCGACTTGGCCTCGCACGGCGTCGACCTGCTCCGCTTCCTCGTCGGCGAGATCGACGCGCTCACCGCCGACACCGCCGTCTTCGTGCCCGAACGCGCCCGCCCCACCGGCGCCACCGCCGGCCACGCGCGCGCCACGGGCGGCGAGAAGGGCCCGGTGGAAAACGAGGACTACGTGTCCTGCCTGCTGCGCTTCGCCTGCGGCGCGCGGGGCGTGCTGGAGGCCAGCCGCACGTCGGTCGGCGAGCAAAACAGCTACACCTTCGAGGTACACGGCACGACCGGCGCCGTCGCCTGGGACTTCCGCCGGATGGGTGAGCTGCGGGTCAGCACCGGCACCGCCTACCAGGACCAGCCATTTAGCACTGTCTACGCTGGACCGTTGCACGGCGAGTACGCGGCGTTCCAGCCCGGCCCCGGCATCAGCATGGGCTACGACGACCTCAAAGTCATCGAAGCCGCCCGCTTCGTCCGCTCCATCGCCCGCGGCACCCCGCTCGGCACCGTCCTCGACGACGCCGTACGCAGCGCCGAGGCCCTCGACGCCATGGTCCGCTCCGCCGCCGCCGGCACCTGGGAACGCCCAGCTCAGCGTGGATAGAGTGCGAGACTGTGCGGACACCCGAGATCACCGTCGCCACCCCCGCGGACCGCGAGGCGGTCGTCGGCAGCATGGTCGCCGCGTTCGGCGACGACCCGGTCCTGCGATACCTCTTCCCCGAGGAGGCGACCTACTCGCGGTACGCCGCCGCCTTCTTCGGGCACCTCTTCGACAAGCGCGTGCGAAAGCAGACGATCTGGACCATCGAGGGCGGCGCGTCGACCGCGATCTGGGAGCCTCCCCGCGCGCCCGACGACTCCCCCGGCGGCGACCTGTCCGCTCAGCTGCCCGCCGGCCCGCTCGCCCGCGTCCTCGCCTACGACAAGGCCGTGCACGCCGCGCTGCCCGACGCGCCGTTCTGGTACCTCGGCGTCCTGGCCACCCACCCAGCCAGCGCCGGCCGCGGCTGGGGCCGCGCGGTCATGCGCGCCGGGCTGAGCCGGGCCGCCACGGACGGCCTCCCGGCGGTCCTGGAGACCAGCAACCCGGCCAACGTCGAGATGTACCGCCGCGCCGGATGGCAGGTGGTGCGCACGATGACCGAGCCGCTGCCGATCTGGGTCATGCGGGTGCCCGGGGGCGCCTGAACCGGGGGTGTCGCACACCGGACCCGGTGACATCTCCTCCCAGCCGCCCCCCACGTTTCCACCGCTGCGAGGAATCCGTGTCGCTGTTTCGCCGCGTCTACGCCATAAAGCCGCTCCGCCCGGTGCTGTTCGTCCTCCTCATGGGAGTCGTCTTCGGCGGGGCCTAAGGCGGCCACTACCTTCTCGGCTCCCCCGACGTGGCCAAGGTCGGCCAGTGCATGAACGACGGCAACCCCGTCTCCATGCGCACGACGGACTGCGACAAGGACAAGGCCCAGTGGGTGATCGTCGGCCGCGTCGAGGGCGAGGACCTCGAACCCGAAAAAGCCTGCGCCGCGTACCCGGAGACCGCGACGTGGCTCGAAAAACGCGGCCGCGGCGAAGACTACGTACTCTGCCTCGCCGAAAACCGCCGCGACCGGGCGGCAGTCGCACTCGCCGCCCAGTAATCTCTGAGAATGAGCGCGGAGTTCGCCGTAATCTTGCGGGGGCTGATGGACAATCGCCGGCTGTCCCCGAGAGCCATGAGCCGGGCATCGGCACGGGCCGAAGCGACAATCAATCAACTACTCACCGGAGCGGTCCCACCGACCGCGGACATCCTCGAAGACATCGCGCCGGTGTTGCAGCTGGACCTTGCCGATTTACTGGTCATCGCCGGCCTATCGACGGTCCCCACACCTGGGCGGCCCAAGCCTTACAAAGCGACCATGGAGATCGGGTCGCTGGTGGCGGCCGCGAGCGCCCTGACGCCCGAGCAGGTTGGCGGTCTGGTGGAGACCGCGCGCAGCCTGAAGCAGGATCGAGGGTGACGACGTGCGGAGCTTCCGCCCGATCAACGAGCGGGATGACGAACTATTCGATCCTGAGGGTCGTATGAGGTCAGCCCGTATTTCGCTGCCAGTTCTACCAACATCGGTGCGACTTCTCTATGGCGGGACCATGCGATGTTGGCGATGACGCATTCTTCGTTTCGATACAACGGCGATGTCCAAGGTGATTCTTCGGCGTTCTCCTCGGTAAGGTCACCGAAAATGCCGACTACTTCGTCGTAGAACTCGCCCACCGCCGGATTGCGATCACACACACACCTAACTCACCATCGGTAAGCCGATCGTATATCTGCGCCGCCTCCTCCGCGGTAGATGACTTGCTTTCGAACCAGAAAGTCAGGTCGAAACTCACTGCTCCCCCTGCGCTCGGACGGCCGGAACCACTGTCGGTTGGTCGATCATACTATCATCGCCCCAAGCCCCTATCGGTCGACCCAAACGTCGAAGACTCCGACCAGCGTTCTACCATCTTTTGTCGTGACCGAATTCCCCGGCTCGTTCAACCAGTCGTCGAATGCCTTTTGGGCAGGGCTTCGTTTGGCGGTGCCGCCCTTCGTCTCGATCCCGTACCATTGGCCGTTGATTTCGACGGTGCCGTCGTACTTACGGACTGGAAAGCCAGGTGCCGTGACTGGAGTCTCGGCACGTATGACGGTCGCCCCGTCAAGTTCAAGTTGATCCCAGGCAGTGACCTCATCATTGGCCCCATCGCGGCAACCACCCGGACGAGCCCGGCTACACGGATCCAGCCCGCGCGACCGGTGCGACGGAAAGGTCACGCGCCGAGGTGGCCGCGGTGGCCAGGTCGGCCGTTGCCTTGCCCGGCGCCGGCCAGGCCACCGTCGGCGGCGCCTTGACCTCACGGCCGGCAGCTGTCCATGTTGGACGCTGCTTGGCCTTGACCGGGGTCACCGCTACCCCGGTGACATCCTTCGGCTTCGGCGGCTGCCACGACGGCGGTGCGGCCACCGCGACCGCGTTGAGCGCGACCGTAGCGGCCACGACGGCGGCGACGACTCCCGCCGCGCGTCGCGCGAACCGGCCCGCCACGGTCATCGCCGTTCCCGCGAACGGACGTGACCTTCGCACAGCGCCCACGGCGCCTCCCCATCTCGCGAACCGCACCGACCTGCTACCGGGTGGAACCGCTACTGCGAAGCGAACTGCTGGATCTCGTTGTCGTCCCACATCTGCTGGGCGGCGTACACGTGGTCGACGTCGCCGATCCACAGGTCGCCCGCGCCGGCCAGGTGCATCGCCCGGCCGATCGTGAACGGGCCGGTAGCCGCCCAGGTGCCGTTGACGGCCGCTTCGGCGTAGGCGCCGGAGACCGCCGGGATGCCGTTCACGTACAGCTTGATCTTGAGGTTGATCGGGTCGTAGACGCCGACGAGGCTCACCCAGTCGCCGGGTACGACGTAGTCGGTGGTGCACGCGGCGTCCGAACTCGCACCGGACGAGTCCGTCTGCTTGAGGCTGAAACACCACGCCGGATCCGCGACGCTGTCGCCGTCGAGGTCGCGGTCGTCGCGGAACCCGAGCCGGAACCGGGACGTGTCAGTCCCGTCCTGCCCCACCGCGGTGCGCCAGCTCGTCGGGTCCGTCAGCCGCACCCACGCCGCCACCGTGTACCCGCCGGTGTGTGTGGTGTTCACGACCGGTGACGCGGTCTGTAGCGCGCCCGTACCGGCCAGCGTGACCGCGGAGTCCCCGACGTACCCGGTATCGGCCCATGTCACGCCCGTCCCGGAGACGGTCGCGGGGCGGGTGTTCGGCACGGACGCGGCGGTGGTGCCGGTGCCCTCGTCCAGCGCCCAGTGCCAGACATCGGTGTTCGGCGTGACCAGGAACTGGTAGACCCTCGGGTCGGACGTGAACCCGGCGGTGTTACGGGACTGCACGGACAGCACGTTCAGCCCGTCTTTCGGCGGGGTGACCGAGGCGACCGTCGTGCTGCCGGTCACCTCCCGCAGCGACAGATCGTCCCAGTACACCGCCTTGTTCGAGCCAGGCGGCCAGCCGTTGTAGATGCGCACGAACACCTCGGTCGCGTTCGACGGGAGCGACACCGCGACCGAAACGAAGTTCCAGGCCTCGGTCGCGGTCGCCTTCGGCGACGGCAGCTCGAACTGGGCACCGCCCGAGCGGTAGAACAACACGATCCGCTGCCCGCGACTCGTCCCCAAGGTGCCTGGAGGGTTGAGCCCGGTCGTCGCCGGCACCCAGATCCACCCGCTCATCAGGTACCGCTTGCCCGGCTGCATGCCCAGCCGCAGGCCGCCGTTGTCGCCGCCGACCGTCGCGTAGGTGTCGCCCTGGGGGCCGTAGACGTTGGCCGACGTCGTCGCGACGCTCACCTTGAGAGCACCGATGCCACCGTGCCCGAGATTCGGGCTGCGCCAGATGGTCGCGTTTGCGCCTGCCGTGAATCCCGTCTCGTCCGTGGACACCTGCTGCTGGTTCGCCGTCAACTTCTGGGTCTGCGGGGTACCCGCGGGCACGGTCACCGCGTTGGCGCCGTTGAGGCTGTAGACGTACTCCTCCACGTCGGCCGCGCCGTTCGGGCCGAACGTGAACGATCCCGCCTGTCCGGGGCCTCCGTTCCAGGTGCCGGTCTGCTTCTCCGCGTATGGGGTGCCCGACACCGACGGCAGGGACGGGTCCTGGGTGTTGACGGTGAAGGTGAACCAGCCGGAGAAGTCACCGCACGTGTTGCTGTCGCAGCCACGCGCCTTGAAGTGGTACGTGCCGTCCGGCAGCGCGGGCGTCACCCGCCAGGGCCGGGAGGTGCCCGATGCCACGCCGGTCACCGCCGTGCCGGACGCCGCCTTCCGCGTCGTCTTCGCGTTGTCCCACACTTCGTACTCAGCCCGCAGCGTCCCACCGTCCGGATCGGACATGACCGCCGCCACCTGCGGTGCGCCCGACCGCACGACCGCGGGCGACGCGCATGCCGAGTAGCAGGAGTCGACGGCCAAGCCGGTCGGTATCCGCGGCTCGCGGTTGTAGACGAGCTGGACGTACGGCGAGTGGGTGCCCTCGGAGGAGTCGAACTTCTTCCACCCGTTGTGGTTCGTCTCGCTCGTCGCCCGGATACCCACCGTCGCGGTGCTGCCGCTGTTGTTGAACACGTACTGGAAGACATCCTTCACCGACGAGGACACCCACCCGTCGCCGCAGCCGGAGTTGTAGCCCTTGGTACCCGTCGACGTGCCGGCGCGGGCGGCCCACGAGGGTTGGCTGCCCCATCGCGTGCTGCTGCTCACCGAGGTGGTACGCCACGTCTCCCACTGCATCGCGGTGCACGACCACGAGTGGAAGTTCCAGAGGAACAGCTCCGCCGACAGCACCGTCGCGCCGGCGTAGCCGCTCATGCCGCCGAACGCCAGGAACGAGCGGGCCGTGCAACCGGACCCGCAGCCCTCGTCCGCGTCGTCGCTGAATCCCAGCCGCAGCTGGGTATCGCCGGACTTGTCGGTGTTGACGATGGTGTCCTGCACGTACGCGTCGAAGGCGGGCTCGAGGTTGACCGACGGGTCGATCGTGACCGGGTAAACCACCTGCGGGTCGGCCAGGAATGCCGGATCGGGTGTCACCACCAGTTCCGTGTTCTCCCCGGCGCCGGTGGTGGACAGCCCCACCTCCGCCCGGCGCACCGGCTCCCCCGACGGTGAGCGCCGCGCGTCCCACATCTCCGCCGGTGGCACCTGAACCACCGCACCCGAGGTAGTCCGCAGCTCCAGACCACCGGCGGGGCGCCGCGCCACCGCCAGGTCGCCCGTGTCCCACGGCATCGCGACCGAGGCCACGTGGGCTGCCGCCTGGCGGTCCCGCACGATGAGGAAGTACTCGAAACCCGTCGGTCGTGCCTCGACGACGAGGTCGACGCCCGGCTTGACGTCGGCGTAGGTCGCTTTGCGGCCGTCCAGGACCGGCTCGGGCAACGCTCCCGACCAGCCGAGCGTCGTGCGCTTGCTTCCTTCGCCCAAGCCCACCAGGGCGCCCTCGCCGGCCGCACGGGCGCCCGACAGCCAGAGCCGGCGCGGATGTGCCTTCGGCGCCACGCTCCCGTCCGGCCGCCGTGCCAACGTCAGGTCGACGTCGACCCAGGAGCCGGCGTCGTCGCGCGTCCGGACCGGCGCCATATGCCTGGTCGTCTCGAACGTGCCGTCGGGACGGGCCACGGTCCGCGACGTCTCCGACGTCAAGCTGGTCACGACCACCGGGCGGCGTTTGCGGTATGCCAACAAAGCCGCCGACTCCTCGTCGAACGCCGTCAACGGCTCGGCTGCTGGCGCGGGCGCCGGCGCGGCACCCGCCGATGCCGGCGGCAGCACCGGCGCCAGTGCGGCCACCAAAGCGATCGCCAGGCCGACCGCGAGGCGGCGGCCAGTCGACTGTCCCCTTCGGACCATCGAAGCCCAAGACACGAACGGCCAAGCCCGCACGGCAACCCCCGTGGTCCGATAGATAAGCGGACTTCAACGTAAGGGCGAAGCCACGGGCCGTAAAGACTTCGGCGGATTTCCAATCTCGAACGCAGTATGCAAAAGCTACCCGATCGATCCAAGATCCTCGCATCACCCAGCGGGCGCCAACCGATCCCTATTCGCCCAGCGAGCGCCATACGCTACACACCGGCTCGAAGCGGCCACGCGCTCCGGAGTCAAGCCCCGGACAGTGCGGTCCGTTCGGATCGGGGATGGCGTCGGACGGTCAACCTGGACTGTCCACATGCGATGGCGAAGCCAAGGTACCGTCGCCTCCGCGTAACTGACCACTCGGGTGTCAGCGGACGGCCGGAGCGGCTGTACTCTCCCGCACGATGAGCGTCGCCGGCAGCTCGACCCGAGGCGTCGCTTCGCGACGGCCTTTGTCCTATGGTGTAGGGAGGCATCGAAGGAGGGCGAAGTGACCTCGTCACAGCCGGGCGCGATGACACTGCCGATGGAGCGCGACCACCCCTTCGATCCGCCCGCGGAGCTGCGGCGCCTGCGCGCGGGTCGACCGATCAACAGGCTGGCTTTTCCGGACGGTCACCTGGGCTGGTTGGTGACCGGTCACGCCGCGGCCCGGCAGGTGTTGAGTGATCCGCGGTTCAGCGCCCGCCAGGACCTGCGCCACTTCCCGGTCAAGCTGCCGTTCATCACCGAGCAGCGGGGGCCGGCGCGGCCCGGCTGGTTCGTGCGGATGGATCCGCCTGACCACACCCGGCTCCGGCGGCTGCTGACCGGCCAGTTCACGGTCCGCCGGATGCAGCAGCTCACGCCGAGGATCGAGGCGATCGCGCGGGATCACCTCGACGGCATGGAGCGGCAAGGCCCGCCGGCCGACCTCGTCCAGGCCTACGCGCTGCCCATCCCTTCGCTGGTCATCTGCGAGCTGCTCGGCGTGCCGTATGGCGAACGCGAGCAGTTCCAGCGTCACACCTCGACGATGATGCGCCTGGGTGCGACCAAAGAGGAGTTCATGGGCGCCCTCGGGGAGCTGAGCCAGTACCTGTACAAGCTGGTGCTGGCCAAGCGCGCCGCGCCGACCGACGACCTGCTGGGCGGCCTGGCGGCGGGCGGCGAGCTGACCGACGAGGAGCTGGCCGGCGTCGCGATGCTGCTGCTGATCGCGGGTCACGAGACCACCGCCAACATGCTCGCCCTGGGCGTCTACGCCCTGCTGCACCACCCGGACCAGCTCGCCGCGCTGCGCGCCGATCCCGAGCTCATGCAGGGCGCCGTCGAGGAGCTGATGCGCTACCTGTCCATCATCCACACAGGACTGACGAGGACCGCGCTCGAAGACGTGACCGTCGAGGGCGAGCGGGTCGCCGAGGGCGAGACCGTGGTCGTCTCGGTGGCCGAGGCAAACCGCGACGGCGGGCAATACAGCGCACCGGACACATTGGACGTCACCCGCTCGGCGACCGGACACATCGGGTTCGGCCACGGCGTGCACCAGTGCCTCGGCCAGCAGCTGGCCCGGATCGAGATGCGGATCGCCTACTCGGCTCTTTTCGCGCGCTTTCCCGGGCTGCGCCTGGCCGCGCCACCCGACCAGGTGCCGATGCGCAGCGACATGGCCGTATATGGCGTGCACCGGCTCCCGGTGTCCTGGTAGGAGCGACGCGGTGCGGGTCACGGTCGACCGGGAGCGCTGCGCCGCCGCCGGCATGTGCGCCCTCACCGCACCCGACGTCTTCGACCAGGACGAAGAGGACGGGCGGGTGCTGCTGCTCGACGCCGATCCACCCGCGGCGCGGCACGCCAAGGTCCGCGAAGCGGTCACCTTGTGCCCGGCACAGGCGATCGGCCTGCCCGACCGGTCCTGAGCGGGGTATGGCTAGCGGTACCTTTCGTTCGGGGGTTCGCGGTATCGGATCGGCCACCGCACCCTGCCTAGCATGCCGTCATGCGGACTTTCCTGACCCGAATCGCGTTCGCGGGCACCGCGTTGGTGGCCCTGACGGCCGCGGCCGGCGCCTCGTCGCCACCCGGTGAGCTCCAGCGGCACGCCGATGCCGTCCATGCGCTCGGCATCACGGGTGTGCAGGCCCGCCTCGTCACCGCCGACGGCCGCCACCACGTGGCCACCAGCGGCGTCGCCGACCTGCGCACCGGGCGGCCGGTGCCGCCGGACGGCCACTTCCGCATCGCCAGCACCGGCAAGGCGCTCTCGGCCACCGTGGCCCTGCAACTCGTCGGCGAGGGCCGGCTGCGCCTGGAAGACACCGTGGAGCGCTGGCTGCCCGGCGTCGTGCGCGGCAAGGGCAACGACGGCCGGCGGATCACGGTACGCCACCTGCTTCAACACACCAGCGGCATCCACGACGACATTCCCGACTACGCCACCGAGGCCGACTTCCAGCGCCACCGGTACGACATCTACACGCCCGAACGGCTTGTGGCGCGGGCGATGGCACACCGGCCGGACTTCAAGCCGGGCAAGGGCTGGGGCTACTCCACCACCGGCTACATCCTCGTCGACATGATCATCGAACGGGTCACCGGCCGCCACTGGTACGACGAGGTCGACCGCCGCATCGTCCGGCCGCTCGGCCTCGCCCAGACCTCCTGGCCGGGATACTCGCCCGCGATGCCGCGGCCGCACGCCCGGGCGTACCAGCCGTTCGAGACCGGCGCGCTCGTCGACGCCACCGAGCAGGTCATCCCCGACGGAGGCTCCGCCATCATCTCCACGACGCGCGACATCAACACGTTCTTCCGGGCCCTGCTCGGCGGCCGGCTGCTGCGCCCGGCACAGCTCGCCGAGATGACGAGTACCCGGGAGATTAGCCCGGAGATGGCGGAGGTCCTCCCCGGCGCCCGCTACGGCCTGGGCCTCTTCGAGCGCCCGCTGCCGTGCGGCGGCACGTACTGGAGCCACCCCGGCGGCTGGTCCGGGTACATCACCGACAACGGCGTCACCGCCGACGGCCGGCGCAGCGTGGTGCTGTCAGTCTCGAGCGTGCTCGGCCCGGATGGCTACCTCCAGCAGCAACGAGCCGCCGACACGCTGGTCGAGTCCGCCCTGTGCGGCCCGCGCACCGAGCGCTAGCATCGATGGCCGTGCAGACGACACATACGCCGCCGGTCGACGGGATCCCCACTGTGGATGGTCGACCGGCGCCTGGCCGCCGCCGGCGGCGGGTCGTCCTGGCCGCCGGCGGCGCCGTCGTCGTCCTGGCCGCCGCGGTCTTTGTCGGCTATCTGACTGGCGGTTTGAACGACGACGGTCGGTTCAGCGCGGAGCCGCCGGCCTGCGAAACGATCGCCCCGAGCGTCGCGCTGCTCGGCGTCGCTTACACCACGCGGCAGAGCGAGTCCAACAGCTGCGACCTGCTGCTGCCGCAGGACCATCCCGACTACATCGCCGCACCAAAGATCACCGTCTCGTACGGTGTGGCCGCCCCGCGCCGCAAGGACGCGCCGGAGACCGCGAGCGAGATGTTGCGGCCGATGAGCCGGGAGGCGCGGCCGTTGCCCGGCGTGGGTGACGAGGCCTACCTGCGCGGCCGCGACGTGTTCCTTCGGGTCAGCAACCTCGTCGTCGCGATCGTGGTGTTTCCGCGGCAGGCCAGCACCCAGGAGCAGGTGCTGGCCTTCGCCACCGACATTGCCAACCGCCTAGGAGAAGGATGATTTAGCCAGAGATTTGAGCTACCGCGATGTGCGTCGTGGTCCAGACCGCCGCTCCCGCGGCCTCACCCGTCCGCCGCTGGTCGCGCTCACCCCGTTGGGCCGCCGCGACGGTCGCTGTTCGTCCACAATGTCTGCTCCCGGACCGGCGCTCTGGGAAAGCAACAGGGGTCTCGTCGCCGCGGGTAACCGCCGCGGCGGTGTGAGCGCGCGAGATTCCAGATCTCGGAGAGTTAGGGCGCTATTTCAACCCTAAGCCTCCTAGATCTCGAAGTCCCGATCCCTGGGCTGGTGACGCTGCGTCAGGATGGGCGGAGGTAGGCCCCGCGAAGAACCCCCTTCGGGGCTTGTCTCGCGGAGCTGGCAGTGGACGGCCGGGGGTTTTGGCGAGCGCTGCGAGCAGCCGGCCGCGGCGGTCTCCTGCGGGAGCAGCGGTCCGGACGGCGTCAGTTCGCGTAGATGGAGATTTTGAAGTTGCTCTTCGTCGACGGGCCGAACGTGCTGGGCCAGGTGCCGAACGTCTGGGAGTTGTTGCTCCAGGCGCCTGACCCGGCCGCGGCCGTGTCGTAGCTGACGTTGTTGTCGCCGTTGGTGTTGTACATCAACCAGTAAGCCGTGTTCGCCGCCAACGTCGCCGTGATCGGCCGGGAGTTCCACGAGTTGGCGGTCAGCGAACCGGACGTGGTCGACGCGACGAGCGCACCCGGCGAACCGTTGACGTCGGTGTAGACGGCCAGCTGGTACTGGTTGTTCGGCGCCGGCCGCACCGTCTTCATGTAGACGGACATCGACGTTACGGTGTGCGGTGCCGCCCCGGTGACGAAGCGCGAGCCGTTCATGAAGTTCATGTCGCCCGAGTCGAGCAGGGCGCCGATCTGCTGGTATCCGAAGATGGTGGGCGGTGGCTGGCTGCTCGTGGTGAAGGAGAACTGGTGGTCGGCGGCGAGCGGGTTTCCGACGGCGTCCACGACGCCTGAGCTTCCGCCCTTGACGGTGACGGTGTATGTCGCTCCGAGGGCCAGCGCGGCCGCGGGAGTGACCACCGCCGAGGCTGTGGCCGCGTCGTAGGTGACCGTGCGGTTGACGAGGCTGCCCCCGGCGGTGCGCAGCTCGATGTTCGTGGTGTTGATGCGGGCCGGGTCCATCGCCTCGCTGAACGTCACGCGGGCCGGCGCGGTCGTCGACACGTTGGTGGCGCCCGGTGTGGGGACGGTGGACGCGACCGTGGGCGGGTCGGTGTCGCTGCCGCCCGTGGCGTAGATGGAGATTTTGAAGTTGCTCTTCGTCGACGCGCCGAAGGTGCTCGGCCAGGTGCCGAACGTCTGGGAGTTGTTGCTCCAGGCGCCTGACCCGGCCGCGGCCGTGTCGTAGCTGACGTTGTTGTCGCCGTTGGTGTTGTACATCAACCAGTAAGCCGTGTTCGCCGCCAACGTCGCCGTGATCGGCCGGGAGTTCCACGAGTTCGCGGTCAGCGAACCGGACGTGGTCGACGCGACGAGCGCACCCGGCGAACCGTTGACGTCGGTGTAGATCGCCAGCTGGTACTGGTTGCTCGGCGCCGGCCGCACCGTCTTCATGTAGACGGACATCGACGTTACGGCGTGCGATGCCGCCCCGGTGACGAAGCGCGAGCCGTTCATGAAGTTCATGTCGCCCGAGTCGAGCAGCGTGCCGACCTGGTCATGGCCGAGGACCGGCGCCGTCACGGCGTCGTACGTCGCGGTGTACGTGGTGGGTGCCGCCGGCGCGGTGATCAGATGTGTCTGCGCGCCGCCGTCCGACCAGCTGTCGAAGGTGTACGACGCGGCGCCGCCGGTCTGCGGCGTCGGCGCGCTCACCGTCGTGGTCGAGCCCTGGATGGCGGTCACGGTGAACGGTGCGGTCCGGGTCACCGAGCCGACGCTGAGCGTACGGCCGCTCGGGTTGCTGGCGAAGGTCAGCGCGACGGTCTTGGGATCGAGGCGCCGTACGACGGTGTGGGTGAGGCCGTCGCTGTCGGCGGCCGTCAGGACGAGCTCCAGATAGGCCGGGTATTCGTGGTCCGGAGCGATGAACGACCCGCTCGCCACCCCCGCCCAGTCCTGTATGACGTGGGTGTGGCAGTTGTCGGCCGTGTAGCAGTGTTGGAGCCGGAGCTGCCAGGTCAGCGCCGAAGCCGGCAGGGCACCCTGCTGCGGGTCGGTGGCGTGGCCGGTGAAGCTGACCTGCTCCCCCGCGCTCCAGGTCAGCGACGCGGCTGGCGTGTCGATGACGGCGGTCGGTCCGTTGTTGCCCGGACTGATCGTCACCGTCTCGCTGTCGGCGACCCCCAGCGTGTCGGTCACCGTCAGCTTGGCGGTGTACGTGCCGGCCGTGGGGTACGTGAACGTCGCGGTCGCCGCCGTCGAGTCGACGGTGCCGTCGTTCGTGAAGTCCCACTGGTAGGTGAGTCGCCCCGCGTCGGCGAGGTCGGGATCGGTCGACGCCGTGCCGTCGAAAGCTACGGTCAGCGGCGGCGTACCGGTCGTGGGTTGCGCGTTGACGACCGCGGTCGGCGGCTGGTTGCCGGGGAAGTACCGGATCCGCCGCACGGTGCCGCCGCCGAGGTCGGCGTAGTAGAGCTCGTCGCCCGGCCCGACCGCGAGGTCCACCGGGTTCGCCGCGCCGGAGGCGAAGGTTTCGATGTTTGCCGCACTGGGCAGGCCGCCCGCCGTGGCCGGCTTCATCGCCCAGATGCAGTTGCGGGCGTAGTCGGCGAAGAACAGCGCACCCTGGTACTGGGCGGGGTACGGGCCGCCGCTGGTCGGGTAGAACGCCGCACCGGACACGGCGGAGCCGCCCGACGGGCAGGCCTCACCGGCGACGACCTTGGCGCTGTGTGAGTAGGCGAAGTGCGGCGCGGTCTGGCCCGCGCCGTAGAGACTCTCGCACAGGTTGAGGTTGGCGCTGTCGTAGCTGCCCATCCGACCGCCGCCCTCGTAGCACGGCCAGCCGAAGTTGGTGACCGCCGCGGTCGGGTTGGTCACCCGGTTGACTTCCTCCCAGTTGTTCCACCCCACGTCGCCGGTCCACACCTCGTTGGTGCCGGGCCGGATGGTGAAACGGAACGGGTTGCGCAGACCCTGCGCGACGATCCGCCGGGCGTTGAGGTCGGCCGAGCCGATCAGCGGGTTGCCGCCGGCCGCCGCCCCGGTCGCCGGATCCAGCCGCAGCACCGTGCCGTCGAGGCCGGTCGGGTCGCCGGTGGTGCGGACGTCTTGTGAGCGCAGCGCGCCGCCCTCGGCGCCGGGCGGGGTCATCGTGCCGCCCGGCGGGTCGGCGCACGGGTTGGCCGGGTTGCCGAGCTGGCCGTAGTCGACGGAGACGAAGCTCGCGCCGTCGCCGCTGGTGGCGTAGAGCATGCCGTCGGCACCGAAGTGCAGATCGCCGACGGAGTGGCTGGGGTACTGCTGGCACCAGTCGTGGATCAGGACCTGCTCGGTGCCGGTCATCACGTTGCCGGCGGCCTGAAGCTTCGACAGCCGCCCGGTGACCACGCACCGTCCGCCGTTGTCGCCACCGACCGAGTTGCAGTTGTCGTTCCAGAACGGCGCGGTCTGCCCGGGCGGCGCGTCGTACGTGTAGAGCACGTACACCGACGGGTTGGTCGGAAAGCCGGGGGCCAGGGCGAGCCCGAGGAGGCCACGGTCGGCGAGGTTGTGCACGACCGGGGCGAGGTTGGCGAAGAGCGTGGGCGTGGGGTCGGCCAGGTTGTCGAAAACCTTGATGGCGCCGCCCTTCTCGGCGACGAAGACCCGGCCGTCGGGCGCGAACTCTATGTTGGTGGGCTGGCTGAGTCCACTGAAGACAATCTGCTCCTGGAAGCCGGTGGGCACCGCGGCCGCGCCGGCCGGTGCCACGCTCAACGGCAGCACGACGCTGCCGACCAAGGCGGCGGCCATCGCTCCCCGCAGAAGACGCGTTTTCAGTGCCATCTCGGCCCTTTCCACACATGACAGAGAGACGCACGTCGCACACGGCGCCGGCGTCATCGCAGAGCGAAGTCAGGGCCAGAGCGTATGGCCGGACGCGACGTACCAACATCGCCGTACCGACTGGCATCCGCCGAGCGCGGTCGGCCCCGCGACCGCCACCAGGACAGCCGGAAGGGGCCGAACGGCCGGGTGGCGTGAGCTGGGCGGAGATGCTTGTGTTCGCCTTTTGGAGTACACCGCGCTTTGGAGGTCGCCCGCGTGTTCGCAGCCCTTGGCCGAGCCACCGCCCGCTGGCGCTGGCCGGTGCTCGGCACCTGGCTCGTGCTCGCCGTCGCCGGCCTCGCGCTCGGCGGGCAGGTCTTCGACCGGCTCGACAGCGTCGACGAGCTACGCCATGACGCCGAGTCCGTACGAGCTGAGCGGCGGGTCAGCGAGCTGCTCCCCGAGGGCCCGATCGTGGTCGCGGTCGTCGGCGGCCGGGACCTCTACGAGCAGCCGCTCGTCGACAGCGTGGCCAAGGCGGCCGCCGAGATCCGGGCGATGGAGGGGGTCAAGGAGGTCGCCGACCTCTACAGCGGCGGCGGTCGGATCGGCGCCGACAACCGCAGTTCGCTGGTCCGCGTCGAGCTCGACGAAGGACTGACCGAGCAGCGCCGGGTCCAGGTGGAGGAGGACGTCTCGGCGGCACTTCACCGGATCGACGCTCCGGAGGTGCTCGTCGGCGGGGAGACCATCGCCGAGCGCGCGTTCGCCGACCAGGCGATCCGCGACGCCGCGGTCGGCGAGACCGTCGCGATCGCCGTGCTCCTCGTCGTGCTCATGGTGATTCTGGGCGGTTTCGTCGCGGGCGCCATCCCGCTCGCCGCGGCGATCGGCGCGGTCTCCGTGGCGCTGCTCGGCCTGCTCGGGCTGACCGCGCTCACCGAGGTCAGCGAGTTCACCGCGAACGTGGTCACGCTGCTCGGGATCGGCCTCGCCGTGGACTACGCGCTGCTCATGGTCGCCCGGTTTCGGGAGGAGCGCGACGCGGACCCGGAGGCGGCGCCGGCGGACCTCGTCGCCCGGACGACCGCGACCGCGGGCCGCACTGTGCTGGTCGCCGGTCTCGCGGTCGCCGCGCCGATGCTCACCTTGTCCGTGTTCGCCGGGCCACTGCTGGCGGCGATGGCGCTCGGCGGTGCGGTCGTCGTGCTGCTGGCCACGGCGGCCGGCCTCACGTTGGTGCCCGCGCTGATCGCCGTCGGGCACGCCCGCATCCGCCCCGCGACCCGGCCGCGCCGATCCGCGCTCCTGCCCAGACTCGCGGCGTACGCCCAGAGCCGCCCGGGTCCGGTCGCGCTCGCGGTGGCCGCCGGGCTGCTGGTGCTCGCCCTGCCGTTCGTCTTCGCGGCGAACCTGGAGAACTCCGACGCCCGTGCGCTGCCCGCCTCGGCCGAAGCCCGCCGTCTACATGAGACGGTGCTGCGCGACTTCGACGCCGGACGCGCGGCACCGGTGGTCGTGGTCGTCGAGGCCGACCCGGCGTCCGCCGCGGTCCGCGACCTGATGAACCAACTCAACGCCCTGCCCGGCGTCGTGCGCATGCAGCCGCGGCCGGACGTCACCGGGCCGGCCGCCGTGATAGACGTGACCGCGGCGGGCGGGACCGCCGGGCCGGCCTCACGCGATGTGGTGCGGCGGATCCGGGCCCTGGAGTCACCGTTTCCGGTGCTCGTCGGCGGCCCCGCGGCGGAGCTCGTCGACTACCAGGGCTCGCTGGCGCGGCGGCTGCCGCTTGTCGTGCTGACGTTGCTGCTGTCCAGCGCGGTGCTGTTGTTCGCGCTCACCGGCTCGCTCGTGGCGCCGGTGAAGGCGTTGCTGATGAACGCCCTGACGTTGCTCGCGACGCTGGGAGTGCTGGTGGTGGTGTTCCAGTGGGGGTGGGGCGCGCCGCTGCTCGGCTTCGAGTCCTGGGGCGCGATCGACCTCACCACACCGGTGCTCCTGTTCGTCTTCGTCTTCGGGCTGTCGATGGACTACGAGGTCTTCCTGCTCGCCCGGATCAAAGAGGAGTGGGACCGCACCGCCGACCCGGCGGCGAACGACCGGGCCGTCCTCGCCGGAATCACCAAGTCCGGCCCGGTCGTCACCGCCGCCGCGCTGTGCATCTCGGTGGTGTTCCTCGGGTTCCTCCTGGGTGACCTGGTCGCCTTGAAGGAAATCGGCTTCGGGATGGCGGTGGCGCTGCTGCTGGACGTGACGGTCGTACGCGGCCTGCTCATGCCGGCCTTGATGAGCCTGCTCGGCGGATGGAACTGGTGGACACCGGGACCGCTGCGCGGGCTGACCGCTCAGCCGAGGTCGTCCAGCACGGCGGCGGCTGCCGCGTCCTGACCGCGCAGCAGGCCCTGCCACTCGCTCAGCGCGGTCGGTTCGGGTCCGAGCTCGCGTCGCTGGGCGTCGGCCAGGCTGGCGTACGCGTCGGCGAGGTAGCCGGGGTCCTCTTTGCACTCCAGGTCGGCCCGGATGCGCGGGTCGGTGGGCGGATCGGCGTCGGCCGGCAGGTCCCGCTGCACCTCCAGCGGGTTGGCCCAGGTGAAACCGTGCTCGTGCACGCACGCGCGCCACCGGTCGGTCGCGGCCCGGAAGCGTGCGTCGTCCGGCAGGCTCCGCAGCGCGCGTTCCTGGATCTGGAAGAGCTGGATCTGCGCCCGCATCCACCGCGCGCGCCGGTCCCCGAGCAGCCGGCGCTTGGCCTCGGCGATGCATCCGTCGCCGGGTCCGGAGACGCGCATGCCGCCAGCCTCCACGACCAGCCGCTTCGCGGGGTCGCCGTGGAGCGCGCGCCCGTACCCCGGATCCTCCGGGCCTGGCTCGCCCGCGGGCGTCGCCGGCGCCGCCACGGCCGCCGGGAGCGCTTCGTAGCCGAACGGGGTGGGCACCACGGCCGTCTGCTCGGCGGTCGGCGGCGCGGCCCGGTACTCGTACCCCCGTCTTGCCATGCAGCCGGCGGTGACGCGGTGCTCGGCCAGCGCGATCCGGTGCGTCGCGGGGGTGGCTTCGTAGATGACGTTGATCGGCGGTGGCCGGTGCTGCCGGCCGGCCGGTGGCGTGCTCGGCACGGCGACGGCGGCGACCGCCACCACCAGCGCGAGCACGCCGACCGCCCGGAACGACGACCGCCTTAGGAGAAGCATGCCGCCTGCGCCCCGACGACCATGAGCAGCGAACCGGACTCGTCGGCCTGCCCGACGTAGTCTCCGCGCACGCCGTTGTTGGTGAGCTCCCACGACTCGACGCGGCCGCCCGGGTTGACGCAGAAGTTGTAGTTGGAGTAGTTGTAGCCCTTGTAGTAGACGCTGCGGTAGTTGCCGCTGGTGGAGTTGCTGGCGGACTGGATGTTGTTGTCCACCGTCACGCCGCTGGGGAAGTAGTTGTCCCGGAAGTCCGGGTCGCTGTTGAAGAACGGGTACGCGTCGCTGCCGATCCCCAGGATGAATCCACAGTGGTGGCGGTATGGGCAGGATGGATCCGCGGCGGCCGGCGCCGCCGGCCACAGGGCCGCCGCCAGCACGGCCGCGGCGGTGGCGACGAGAAATCGGCGCGTCTTACCCATGTCGGTCTCCTCCGGTGGATCGCGTGAGGCGCCGCGCCGGCCGGCCCCCGTACTCCGGCCGGTGCGCACGCTTGTCGACTCATCGACACCAGCAGCGTGCGGTGGAGGGCTAGGCCGGATACTCAACATATTCTTAACGGCCGATCGACGGAGGGGCCAGTCGGTGGAGATCCGGTTGCTGGGGCCGGTGGAGGTGTACACCGAGGCACGGCTCCTCCCACCCGGCCCACCTCAGCAGCGGCGGCTGCTCGCGGCGTTGGCGGCGGACGCCGGGCGGCTGGTCACCGTGCCGGCGCTGATCGACCGGGTGTGGGACGAGGCGCCGCGCGGCGCCCGCCACACCCTCCACGTGCTGATCACCCGGCTGCGCGCGGTCCTGCGCGACGGCGACGAGACCTTGGCGCCGATCGTGCACCGCTCCGGCGGGTACGTGCTGGACGTCGACCCGCTGCGGGTGGACGTCCACCGGTTTCTCGCCCTGGTCGCCTCGGCCCGCGGCACCGACTGTCCCAGCCAGGACCGGGTCGAGATGCTCCGGCGGGCCCGCGCGCTGTGGCGCGGCGACCCGCTGGCGGACGTGCCCGGCCAGTGGGCGGCGCGCACCCGCGACGCGTGGCGGCAGCAGCACCTGGACGCGGTGCTCGCGTGGGCGCGGGCCGAGCTGTCGCTCGGCAACCCCGGCGCCGTCATCGGCCCGTTGACCGAGCTGGCCGGCGACCATCCGCTCGTCGAGCCGCTGGCCGCGGCGCTGATGCGGGCGCTGGCCGGCGCCGGGCGCGCCGCCGACGCACTTCAGCACTACACCACGATCCGCGAACGCCTGCGGGAGCAGCTCGGCGTCGACCCGGGCCAGGAGCTGCAAGCCACGCACCGGTCGATCCTTCGCGGCGAACCGCACCAGCCGCCGCCCCCGATCCCGGCGCCGCCCCGGGCGGTGCCGACCCAACTTCCCGCGGACGTGCCGGCGTTCACCGGGCGCGGTGACGAGGTGGCCCAGGTCGACGCGCTCCTGGCCGGCGACCTCGAGCCCACCGCGGTGGTGATCACGGCGGTGTCCGGCACACCGGGCGTGGGCAAGACCGCCCTCGCGGTCCGCTGCGCCCACCGGTCGGCCGGCCGCTTTCCGGACGGCCAGCTCTACCTGAACCTGCGCGGCTACGACCCCGACCAGCCGGTGAGCCCTGAAGATGCGCTGGCCAGGTTCCTGGGCGCCCTGGGCGTCGCCGGCGCCGACATCCCGCTGGAGGTAGACGAGCGGGCCGCCATCTACCGCACGCGGATCGCCGGCCGGCGGATGCTGATCGTGCTCGACAACGCCGCCACCGTGGAGCAGGTGCGTCCGCTTTTGCCCGGTACGCCCACGTGCGCGGTGCTGGTGACCAGCCGCGACTCCCTCGCCGGGCTCGTCGCCGTACACGGCGCCCACCGCATCAGCCTCGACCCGCTCCCCACCGGCGACGCCATCGCGCTGCTACGCCGGCTCATCGGCACGCGGGTGGACACCGAAGCCGGAGCCGCGGCCACCCTGATCGAGCAGTGCGCCCGGCTGCCGCTCGCCCTGCGGGTGGCCGCCGAGATGGCCGTCTCCCGTCCCACCGCCGCGCTGTCCGAGCTGGTGGCCGAGCTCGCCGACCGGCAGCAGCGGCTCCACCTGCTCAACGCGGGCGGTGACCCGCGCGCCGCGGTGACCGCGGTGTTCTCCTGGTCGGTCCGGCACCTGCCGCCGGACGCCGCCGCCGCGTTCGCCCTGCTCGGGCTGCATCCCGGCGGCGACTTCGACGCGTACGCGGGGGCCGCGCTGGCCGGCACCGACCTCGACCACGCGCGCCGCGTCCAGGGCGTGCTCGCCCGCGCCCACCTGGTACACCCGACCGGACCCGGCCGGTGCGGCATGCACGACCTGCTGCGCGCCTACGCCACCGGCCTCGCCGACGATCCCCGGGCGGCGCTGGGCCGGCTGTTCGACTACTACCTCGCCACCGCCGCGGCGGCGATGCGCCCGCTGTACCCGGCCGAGGCGCACTACCGGCCGCGCATCCCGGCGGCGGCGACACCCGTCCCGTCCCTCGCCGACCCGGACACCGCCCGCACCTGGCTGGACACCGAGCTGCCCAACCTCGTCGCGGTCGCCGCACACGCCGCCGCCCACGGCTGGACCACCCACGCGACCCGGCTGGCCGCGACCCTGTTCAGCTACCTCGACAGCGGCCACCATACCGAGGCGCTGGCCATCCACGCACACGCCCGCCAGGCCGCGCGGAGCGCCGGCGACGCCGCCGGTGAGGCCCACGCGCTGCTCGGCGTCGGCACCGCACACCGGCGGTTGGGCCACTACGGTCCGGCGATCGCGCACTACGAGCAGGCGCTGGCCGCGTTTCGGCTGGCCGGCGACCGGCACGGCCAGGCCCGCGCGCTGAACGGCATCGGCATCGTCGAGCGGCGCCTCGGCCAGTACGTGCCGGCCGCCGACCACCACGAGCAGGCCCTCGCCCTGTTTCGGCAGACCGGGGACGAGCACGGCCAGGCCAACGCGCTGAACAACCTCGGCCTCCTGCGGCGGCGGCTCGGCGACTACGGGCTGGCGGCCGACCACCACCGGCAGGCCCTGACCTTGTACCGGCAGACCGGCGACCAGGACGGCGAGGCGCACACGCTCAACAACCTCGGCCTCGTCGAGCAGCAGCTGGGCGAGCACCGGCCGGCCGCCGCGCACCACCAGCAGGCCCTGGCCCAGTTTCGGGCGCTGGGCCACCGGGACGGCGAAGCGAGCGCGCTGGACAACCTCGGCATCGTCCACACCCGCCTCGGCCAGCCCGAGGAGGCGATCGGATACTTCCAGCGGGCCCTCGCCATCGTCCGCGACATCGGCGAGCGGGGCGGTGAGGCGTGGGTGCTCAACGGGCTCGGCGAGGCGAGCCACACCGCCGGCCGCGCCGCCGACGCCCTCACCCATCACACCGCCGCGCTGAGCCTCGCCACCCAGCTCAGCGCCGGTGACCAGCTGGCCCGCGCCCACGCCGGCCTCGGCCGCGCGCACCACACCCTCGGCGCGCACGGCACCGCCCGCGCGCACTACGAGCAGGCCCTGGCCACCTACACCCGCCTGGGCATGCCCGACGCCGAGGTCATGCGCGAGGTCATCCGCGCGACCTGGCCGGATTGAGTTCGATACTCGTCTATGCTCATCCTTTGGCAGACCGCGGCAGCCGGTCGCCGACCGGTGCCGCTCTCGACGTCCTGGGAGGGGTCATGACCGAGATTCAGCGATACCTCGCCGAAGAAGTCGCCGAGGACCTGGCCGACGGCATCATCTCGCGCCGCGAGGCGTTACGCCGCCTGGGTTTGCTCGGAGTGACGGGGGCGGCCGCGACCGGGCTCCTGGCCACGTTCGCGGCGGGCGAGGCGGCGGCCGCCACCCCGGCCGGTCACGACAGCCGGCGCGGCGGCGCGTCGGAAACGACCTGGGCGCCCGTCGCCCGCGAATCGATCACCTTCGCCGGACCCCGCGGCCCGCTGATGGCCGCCTGGGCACCCGCCACCCGCCCGCGCGGCGGCGTGCTCGTCATCCACGAAAACCGCGGCCTGACCGAACACATCCGCACGGTCGCCGGCCGGCTCGCCGCCAGCGGCTACTCCGCGCTGGCGCTGGACCTGCTCTCCGAGGAGGGCGGCACGGGTGCGTTCCCCGGCGAGGCCGAGGTGGCGGCGGCGCTGGCACAGATCCCACCGGAACGCTTCGTCGCCGACATGAAGGCCAGCGTGACCGAGCTCGACCGCCGGGTCCGCAGCCGGAGGCTCGCCGCGATCGGGTTCTGCTTCGGCGGCGCCATGGTGTGGCGCCTGCTCGCCTCCAGCGAGCCGCGCCTCGCCGCCGCGGCCCCCTTCTACGGACCATTTCCCGAGGGCGGCGACCTCACCGGCTCCCGCGCCGCGGTCCTGGGCGTCTACGGCGGCCTCGACGCACGCGTCAACGCCACGTTGCCCACCGCCAAGGCGGCACTCGAAGCGGCCGGCCGCAAGTACGAGCTGCTCACGTTCACCGAGGCCGACCACGCCTTCTTCAACGACACCGGCGCCCGCTTCAACCCACACGCCGCGACCGAGGCCTGGCGCCGCACCCTGAACTGGTTCGACGCCGCCCACCACGGCTAGCCCCCAACCCCCAAACCCCAATAGATTCCGAGCTACCGCGACGCCCGTCGTGGTCCCTGCCGTTGCTCCCGCGGCCTCACCCGTCCGCCGCTGGTCACGGTCTCCTCGACCCACGGCGAAAGCACCGCGCCGGGCCACTCCCCCGGCAACCGTCACATCGTCCGAAAGCGAGGAACGCCGCCGCCGAGGCAACCGCAAGGTCTTCTCGTGCCCGCGAGGCCTTGAGCGGCGACAAGGCCGGGCGAGATCCTTGTGATCGTGGTCGTTTAGACCCCCTGGAGGGGGTCCAGATGACCACGATCCACAAGGCGACCCCGGCCCACCATCTGCGACAGCGTCAGCATGCTCACCGGGCTTGAGGCCCGGCCAACAATGCCCCGCAAGCCCCGGCGTCCACCGCGCGGTGATCGTTAGCCCGATAAGGGCGTGCTCTTCGGCGTGTCACGCCCATTTCGGGCGAACGATCATGACGCTGCCCACATGCTGAGCCACCTCCCCAAACATTGGGAAGGTGGGCCGGTGATCCGCCGATCATGACCACCATGGCCAGCCACCCCCCAAGCCGCAGCCAGCGCGCGAAACCCGAGCCGTGCCGTATGCCGTCGTCCACCCGCCAGGGAAGCAGACCAGCGCCGGGGCCGCCACGCCCAGCGCAGGGTGACGATCAGAGAAAAGGGGCCGGAGTCCGAGGCCCGCCGGAGGCGCCCTAACCGCAACCACAAACAAACCCGAAACGAGCGGAGAAGCGACTCCGAAAGTCGAGCCGCCCTTTCGATCTCCCGCCGGCTGTTTGGCAACAGGCATTGTGGACAAACACCGTCGCACCGCGTGGCGCGAGCCGCGCATCCGCCGGAGGCAAAGGGTGACCGCGACCAACGGCGGACGGGTGAGGCCGCGGGAGCAGCGGTCTGGACCACCGCGGACATCGCGGTAGCTCGCGTCTTTGTATTCAGGCGTTCGGCGTCAGGGCGGGTGAGTCGGGCTCAGCCCTTGAGTGAGCCCTGGAGCAGGGCCTTGATGAACTGGCGCTGGAAGATGAGGAACACGATGAGCGTCGGCGTCAGGATGAGCAGCGAGCCGGCGCAGAGCAGGACCTGGTCGGTGCCCCACTGTCCTTGGAAGGCGCCAAGCGCGCCGGCCATGGTGCGTTTGGTGGGGTCGTCGACGAGCACGATGGCGAGCAGGAACTGGTTCCAGGTCCACAGAAACAGCAGGATCGTCAGCGAGGCGATCGCGGGTCGGGCGAGGGGCACCTGTACGCGCCAGAAGAGTTGCCAGGTGGTGCTGCCGTCGACGCGGGCGGCGTCGGCGAGCTCTTGCGGCACGTTGACGAAGTGGGCGCGCATCCAGAAGACGGCGAAGGGCATGTAGAGGCCGATCAGCGGTAGGATGATCGCCCACCGGGTGTTGAGCAGGCCGAAGTCGCGCACCTGGTAGTAGAGCGGCGTGATCACCGCCTCGAACGGGAGGGTGAGGCCGAGCAGCAGCAGGCCGAAGGCGAACCGGCCGCCGGGCACGCGCAGGTGGCCGAGGCCGAAGCCGGCCATCGTCGCGATGAGCACGGAGACGGGTACCACGCCGGCGACGATGAGCAGGCTGGAGCGGAGCAGCGCGGACATGTTGGCGACGGTGAACGCGTCGGCGAAGTTGCTCCACTGTGGATCTGATGGCCAGGTCAGGCCGGTGGGCACCGTGCCGCGCGGCTGTAGCGCGGCCGACAGCATGCTGACGAACGGCAGCAGGGTGACCAGCACGAGCGCGACGAGAAACAGTCGCCCGGTGAGCTGTTCGCGCCGGCTGAGGTTCATCCCTTGTCCTCTCTGGTGAGCCGCTGGATCGGCAGGACGCACACGAGCACCAGCGCCATCAGCACCACCGCGAGCGCCGAGGCGAGGCCGACCTGGCGCTGGGCGAAGGCCAGGCGGTAGATCTCCAGGCCGGGCACGGTGGTCTGTAGACCGGGGCCGCCGCCGGTGGAGATGTAGACGATGTCGAAGCTGGCCAGCGCGGCGATGACGGTGACGGTGAGGCAGACGCCGATCTCCTGGCGGAGGCTGGGCAGGGTGACGGCGAGAAACTCGCGGATCGGGCCGGCGCCGTCGATGCGGGCCGCCTCGTACAGCGCGGGGTCGATCTTGCTCATGCCGGTGACGAGCAGGATCGTGCACAGTCCTAACAGGACCCAGGCGCCGATGACGCCGACGGACGGCAGGGCGGTGTCGAACTCGCCGAGCCAGGCCCGGGTCAGCCCGCCGAGGCCGACCCCGCGGAGCACCTGGTTGACCAGCCCGGTGGTGGACAGCAGCCAGCTCCACGCGATGCCGGCCGCGACCAGCGGGATGACCTGGGGCAGGAAGAGGATGGTGCGCACCGCCGTGCCGAACGGGCCGCTGGTGATCCGCCGGACCAGTGTGGCGACCAGCAGGCCGAGGCCGACCGGGATGAGGCTGAAGAAGATGATCAGGATGAACGCGTTCCCGATGATCTTCAGGAGGTCGCGGTCGGTGAAGACCGTGGTGTAGTTGGACAGGCCGGCCCAGCGGGCCACGCCGATGCCGTTCCAGTGGTAGAGCGAGTACTGGAACGTCAGCACGAGCGGGCGCAGCACGAAGACGGCGTACACGAGCAGGGCGGGCAGCACGTAGAGCCAGCCGCTCCACCGGGCCGTGCGGGCCCACCGGCGTCGGTGGGCCCGCACAGCGGGTGCGGTCACTGGGACAGTTCCTTCTCGTACTCGGTCTGTACTGCCTTCACGTACCCCTCGGGGGTCTGCTGCCCGGCGACGAGCTTCTGCATCTCCGGTGTGATGGCGGAGGCGAAGATGGCGCCGGTGGCGTTGGCGGTGAAGTCGACCGCGCCGTTTTCCGCGCCGAGCTGCTGCGACGCCTTGAGCGTCTCGGCCAGCACGGTGCCGTCGGCGGCCGGCGGCACGGTCAGGTCGGACGGGCCGCCGGGGCTGGAGCCGCCGACCTTCACCGTGATCTCGCGGGCCTTGTCGTTGGTGTGCACCCAGTTGAGGAAGAACGCGGCCGCGTCCGGGTGCTTGGCCTTGGCGCCGACGCCGAACGTGTTGGGCGCGGACATCGCCACGTGCTTGGCGCCGGCGGCCTCGCCGGGGAAGAGGAAGAAGCCGACGTTGCCCGGCATGCTCTTGTCCAGGTTGGCCGACTCCCAGTCGCCGTTGAACATGAACAGGCCGCCGCCCTTCTGGAACTGGCCCATCATCGCGGTGTAGTCGATCGCGTTGGCGTCCTTGGGGAAGTAGCCGGCCTGTGCCCACTTCTGGATCGTCTGGGTGGCCTTGAGCGCGGCCGGTGTGTCGAACGTGGCGCCCGGCTTCTGGAAGATCCAGTCCGCGATCTGGGCGGGGTCGCCGAACTGGTTCTGGAGCGCCTGGTGCGGGAAGTTGATGCCGGCGGTGTTCTTGTTGAACTGCATGATGGGTTGCACGTTGGCGGCCTTCGCCTTGGCCAGCAACGCTTCGAAGTCCGCGACGGTCGCCGGCGGCTGGGTCATGCCCACCTTCCGCGCCAGCTGCTTGTTGTAGAAGACGCCGGTGACGCTGTAGCCCAGACCCATCGCGTACAGCGAGCCGCTGCCGCGCGGCCGGCCGCCCTCGGCGACGCGCAGCTGCACCAGCTGGGAGGCGGGAAACTTGTCCCACCCGTACGCGGTGAAGTAGGGGTCGAGGTTTTTCAGCAGGCCGTCCTTGACCAGGTCGACCATCGTGGGCAGCCGGATGATGTCCGGCGCGTTGTCCGAGGCGAGCACTCGCGGCGCGTTTTCCACGATGACCGTGAACTGGTCCTCGCGCACGTTGAACGTCACCTGCGGGTGCTGCTTGGTGAACTCGTCGGCCAGTGCCTTGGCGAGCGGGAAGCCGGTCTCGGCGTACATCTCCAAGGTGATCGGCGCGCTGCCGAGGTCGGTGCTGACCGCGGCGCTGGCCTGGTCCGACGGGGACTCCTCGGCACCGGGCGCACTGCACGCGGCCGCCATCGCGACCGCCATCAAGGGTGCGGCCAGCACGAGGCCGCGACGGGGGAACGTTCTCGTGGGGTATCCAGGCATCTGTGGCTCCTCGCGGCGCCGCCCCCGACAAGGGGCGGATGCCTTGCTAAACTGATTTAGCACGAGCATGCGCGCGTTGGTCGGCGGTGTCAAGGACCCAAAGGTCGGGTGCGCCGCACGGGCGGGCACGCGCGTGCCGCATGATGATGGTCGAGGCGGCCTCGCGCCGACCGCCGATACGGAGGACCGATGGGGCACAATCGAGCGACCCTGGCCGACGTGGCCCGCCGCGCCGGCCTGTCCAAGACGGCCGCGTCGATGGTCCTCAACGGGCGCGAGGGCACCCGCCTGTCCGCCGACGCACACCAGCGCGTGTTCGCCGCCGCCGAAGAGCTCGGCTACCGGCCCAACGTCGCCGCCCGCAGCCTGCGCACCCGCAAGACCGCCACCATCGCCTTCGTCTCCGACATCGTGGCCACCACCCGCTTCGCCGGCGACCTCATCCGGGGCGCGCTCGACGCCGCCCGCGAGCGCGACCACGTGCTGCTCATCGCCGAGACGCAGGGCGACGCCGCGTTCGAGCAGTACGCCATCGACGCCATGCTCGACCGCCAGGTCGACGGCGTCGTCTACGCCGCGATGGCCACCCGCCGGCTCACCGTGCCGCCCGCGCTGCTCGCCGGACCGGTCGTGCTGCTCAACGCGACCACCCCGGACGGCCTGCCCTGCGTGCTGCCCGACGACGAGCGGGCCGGCCGCACCGTCACCACCGCACTGCTCGACAAGGGTCACCTCGACCGGATCGCGGTCATCGGCCGCAACCGCCTCAAGGAGACCGATCCGGAGGTCTCCCTCGCCGCCGGGGCGCGGCTGCGCGGCATCCGGAGCGCCCTGGCGGAGGCCGGCGCCAAGGTGCGTCACGAAGCGTTCTGCCACGACTGGCTGCCCGAGCACGGGTTCAAGGCCATGCGGTCCCTGCTGCGCAAGGCCGACCGGCCCACGGCGGTCATCTGCATGAACGACCGGCTCGCCTTCGGCGTCTACCAGGCGCTCGCCGAGGCCGGTCTCGGCGTGCCCGACGACGTCTCGGTCGTCTCGTTCGACGACGACCCGATCGCGGCGTGGCTGCGCCCCGGGCTGACCACCGTCGCGCTCCCGCACGGCCAGATGGGCCGCCGCGCGGTCGAGCTGCTCCTCGACGGCGAGACCGCCGCCGCGCCCACGCTGGTGCCGATGGCGCTGCGGCGACGCAAGTCCGTAGCCCCGCCGGCCTGACGCCGTCACCGGGACACGTACGCCGCCGCCGGCGCGGCCGGCACTCTCGGGCGGGCGCGGACGCCGCCGCCAGCACTCTCGGGCTGGCGCGAACGCCGCCGCCAGCACTCTCGGGCTGGCGCGAACGCCGCCGCCAGCACTCTCGGGCTGGCGCGAACGCCGCCGCCAGCACTCTCGGGCTGGCGCGAACGCCGCCGCCAGCACTCTCGGGCTGGCGCGAACGCCGCCGCCAGCACTCTCGGGCGGGCACGGACGCCGTCGCGCTAAACCGATTTAACTGGTACCTTTCGCGCATGCTTCGACTGCCGGACCACTGGGTGTGGGACAGCTGGTACGCCCGCGACGACGACGGCGTCTGGCATGCCTTCTTCCTGCGCGCCTCGCGGGCGCTGCTCGACCCGGAGCGGCGGCACCACCGCGCCACGATCGGCCACGCCGTCTCCACCGACCTGCGCGACTGGCGCCTGCTGCCGGATGCGCTCGTCGCCGCCGACACCCCGGCCTGGGACGACCTGGCACTGTGGACCGGCAGCACCGTGCGTGGCCCGGACGGCCGGTGGTACATGTTCTACACCGGGGTCAGCCGCGCCGAGCGGGGCCTGGTGCAGCGCGTCGGCCTGGCCATCTCCGACGACCTGACCACCTGGCACCGGCACGGCACCGGCCCCGTCGTCGAGGCCGACCCGACCTGGTACGAGCTGCTCGACCCGGCCGCCTGGTACGAGCAGGCCTGGCGCGACCCGTGGGTCTTCCCCGACCCGGACGGCGGCGGCTGGCACATGCTCCTCACCGCCCGGCTCGGCACCGGACCGGCCGCCAGCCGCGGTGTCGTCGGCCACGCCACCTCCCCCGACCTTCTGCATTGGACAGTCCGGCCACCACTGTCCGATCCGGCCGGCTTCGGGCACCTCGAGGTGCTCCAGGCGGCGGTCGTCGACGGCCAGCCGCTGCTGCTGTTCTGCACCAACGCCCACGCCGGCGGCCACCGTATCTGGGTGGTGCCCGGCCGCTCCGTCACCGGCCCGTGGGACCTCGGCGCGGCGCGACCGTTTCCGCACCCGCACCTCTACGCGCCCCGTCTCGTGCCGGACGGTGACGCCTGGGTGGTGATCGGCTTCCTCGACCGGGTCGACGGCGCCTTCGTCGGCGAGCTGTGCGACCCGATCCCCGTCCGCTACCACCCGGCGGCGGGCCTGGTCGCCCGCACGCCGGATGGCGCACTGTCCACGCCCGACGGTCGGGCCCGGTGAGCGGTCAGGTCGCCGGCTTGCGCTGGGCCAGCAGCCACCGCGGGATCGATTCGTCCTCGTAGGTCGGCCCGAAAGCCGCGTGGTAGTCGGGCAGCGCGAACGCCGCGTCCTCGTACTCGGTGTAGTGCAGCAGAGCGTCGATCTGCTCGGGCGTCTTGCCCCGCGCGGCGTACGCGGCCCGCAACAGCGTCCGGGTGTTCCGCGCCAGGGAAATGTTCAGCAGGTGGTCGTGCACGCCGTGGGTGACCCACAGCGGGATCTCGGCCGCCGCGATCGCCGCGGCCTGGTCGGCGTTGACCGCGAAGCCGCCGGTCACCAGTCCGGCCGCGAAGAGGTCCGGCCGCTTGGCGTACGCGTTCCAGAGCAACTGTGAGCCGTACGAGACCGTGGTCGCGTAGATCCGCCGCTGGTCGACCGCGTAGTCCTTGACGAACTGGTCCAGCATCTTGACCAGCAGGTCCGCCTCGGCGGCGCCGCCGACCCGCTGGTGCTGGGGTGCGAGCACGATGACGTCCTCGGTGCCGCCGGTCCACCTCGGCTGGAGCCAGGCCGTGGCGGGGATGTCGGCGGCCACCTGGACCAGCAGGTTGTCGCCGTCCCAGCCCATGCCGTGTCCGGGCAGCACGACCATCAGCGGGTACTTCCTGGCCGGGTCGTAGCGCTTGGGCAGGTGGTAGTGGTACGGCAGGACCATCCCGCCGCTGAGGTAGGAGCCGTACCTGAACTCGTCGACGAGCTGGTCGACCGGCTCGGCGGTCATCTCGCGGGAGGTGTTCGGGGTCGCCCTGGCCAGCACCGGGCCCCGTCCGGCGCCGAACCGCGGCTGGCCGTAGACCGCCTTGCGCTGCACCACCCGGGTCGGCGGGTCCGGGTTGACCTTGACCGTGCAGAAGAAGGTCGGGCACTTGGAGACGATGACGGTCCAGCCCGCGTTCTGGTCCGGGTCGAGCTCGACGATGACGTACCGGCCGGGCACCGACCGGTGGTCCGCGCGGGTCGCGGGCGCGTTGTTGACGTAGGTGCGCGTGACCCTGCGGTCGGTCAGCTTGGGCAGGTCGCCGATCGGGTTGAAGCGGAAGTTGTAGAGCGTGTCCTGTACCGAGAACGTGGAGTTGTCCAGCTCCCTCGGGTTGACCGCGTCGCCGTACTCGACCGCGACCGCGGAAACCTTCTGACCGTACGTGTACACCGTCGTGATCGGTGTGATGCTCCGGATCCCGCCGTCCGCGCCGCCGCCACCCCCGCCGTGACCGCCGTACGCGAGACCCGACGCCGCCAGTGCCAGGGTCGAGGCGACCGCCACGGCCCGTCTGCCTATCCGCATCCAGGTGTTCCTTCCCCGGCCACGCGCCGCCGCGCGGTACGCGACGGTCGCTAAATGGATTTAGCAAGCAGCATGTGCCGCGCGTTCGGGAGTGTCAAGGGCTGGCTCGGCGCTATACGGGATCGGCGGCGAGTTGAGTGCGCACCAGCCGGGCGAAGCGCCCGCCCCGGGCGAGCAGGTCGTCCGGCCGTCCCTCCTCGACGATCCGGCCCTGTTCGAGCATGACCACCCGGTCGGCGGTGCGGATGGTGGTCAGGCGGTGCGCGATGACCAGCGTGGTGCGGCCGCCGCGGGTGGCGGCGATCGCGGCCGAGAGGTGCCGCTCGCTCTCGGTGTCCAAGTTGGACACGGCCTCGTCGAGCACGAGCACCGGCGTGTCCGCGAGCAGGGCGCGGGCGATCGCGAGGCGCTGGCGCTGTCCACCGGAGAGCAGGTTGCCGAGTTCGCCGGCGATGGTCTCGTATCCGGCGGGCAGGTCGGTGACGAAGTCGTGTGCCTGCGCCGTCCGCGCGGCCGCCTCCACCTCCGCCTGGGTGGCGCCGGGCCGGCCGAGGCGCAGGTTGTCGGCGATGGAGATGTTGAACAGGTGCACGTCCTGCGGCACGTACGCGACCAGGCGGCGCAGGTCGGTGTCGGCGATGGTTCGCAGGTCGTGGCCGCCGATGGTGATGGCGCCGTCGCCGACGTCCCACAGCCGCAGCAGCAGGTGCGCGGAGGTGGACTTGCCGGCGCCGGAGTGGCCGACCAGGGCGACGGTCTCCCCCGGCTCGACGGCGAAGTCGAGGTCTCGCACCGCCGGCGGCAGGTCGGGGCCGTAGCGGAAGGTGACCCGGCGGTACTCGACGCGCGGCGACACGTCGCGCACGTCGGCCGGCTGCTCCGGGTCGGGCACCGCGCGGGCGACGGCGAGCAGGTCGAGCACCCGCACCGCGGCGGCCGAGACGATGCCGACCTCGCGGGCGACGTCGACCACGGCGGTCACCGGGGCCAGGGAGAACGCGGCCAGCACCACCGCGGCCGGCAGCAGGTCGGCGGGAAGGTCGCCGGCGGCGACGAGCGAGCCGCCGGCGACGAGTGCGGCGAGGACGCCGAGCGTGACGATCGCGTCGGTGGCGGCCAGCTCGACGCCGGCCCGCCGGGCGTGCGCGGTACGGGCGCCGTCGAGCGCGCGGGCCCGGTCCCGCAGGCGCCGCGCCTGTGCCCGCCCGGCGCCGAAGGTGAGCACCTCGCGCAGGCCCTGGAGAGCGTCGACGGCCTCGGCGTTGAGCGCGCCGGCGGCGGCCCGTACCGCGGTGCCGTCCGCTTCGGCACGGCGGCGCAGCCAGATCGGGATGCTGGCGAGCGCGACAAGCACGGGCAGCAGGGCGAGGGCGAGGGTCGGATCGAGAAAGGCGAGTGCGACGAGCGCGCCGGCCGGTACCACGGCGGCGGAGACCAGCGGGCTGAGCGTGTGCGCGAAGAACGTCTCGAGCAGCTCCACGTCGCTGATCGCGGTCGAGCCGAGCTCGCCGGACCGGCGGGACAGCAGGTCGCCGGGAGACATGCGGGCGAACGAGTCGTAGACGCGACCGCGCACGTCGACGAGTACCCGGAATGCGACGACGTGGGCGAGCTGGGTCTCCGCCCACGGTGCCACGACGAGCGGGACGACGAGGGCGAGCAGCAGCAGGAAGCCGCCGCGCAGGTCGCCGGGGGCGGTGCCGGTCAGCGCCCGGCCGACAAGGAGCGCGCCGAGCACCGCGCTGGCGATCGTGAAGACGTGGTTGGCGACGCCGGACAGGATCGCGACCGCGATGATGCGCCGGTGGCCGCGCAGCAGGCGCAGCAGCGGGAACAGGCGGGTCATGACGGGGTCTCCTCCGGTGTCGTGCCCGCCGCCACGAGACGGGCGAAGGCGCCGGGCCGGGCGAGCAGCTCGTCGTGGCGGCCGCTCTCGGTGATCGCGCCCCGGTCGAGCACCACGATGCGGTCGGCGGCCCGGACGGTGGAGAGCCGGTGCGCGATGGTGAGCGTCGTGCGTCCGGTGGCGGCGCGGCGCAGCGCTTCGGCGATGGCGCGCTCGTTCGCACTGTCCACACTGGAGGTCGCCTCGTCCAGGACGAGTACCGGCGCGTCGGCGAGCAGGGCGCGGGCGATGGAGAGCCGCTGGCGTTCGCCGCCGGAGAGCTTCATGCCGCGTTCGCCGACGACGGTGTCCAGCCCGTCGGGCAGCGCGTCGACGAAGCCCGCGGCGTTGGCCGCCGCGAGCGCGTCCCGCAGCTGCGCGGCGGTGGCGTGCGGTCGGGCGATCGTGAGGTTGTCGCGGACCGAGCGGTGGAACAGGTAGGTGTCCTGTGAGACGACGGCGACCTGGCGGCGCAGCTCCTCCAGGTCCCAGTCGGCGACCGGTGTCCCGCCGAGCAGGACCGTGCCGTGCTGCGGGTCGAACCAGCGCAGCAGGAGCCCGATCAGGGTGGTCTTGCCGGCGCCGGATCGGCCGACGACGGCGACGTGTTCGCCGGCGCCGACGCGCAGGGTGAGGTCGCGGACGGCGGGTCCGGCCCGGCCCGGGTAGGTGAAGGTGACCGCCTCGAAGTCCAGCGCCAGCGACCGCGTCGCCGGCACCCACGGCCGGGCCGGCGACGTGACCGGCGGGTCGGCGTCGAGGATCTCGAAGATGCCGGTGGCCGCGGACAGGGCCGGGTACCCGGCGTGGAAGGCGTTCTGGAGGTCGCGGAGCGGGCGGAAGCACTCCCGGGTCAGCAGCAGGATCATCAGCAGTGACAGGGCCGGTATGGCGCCCTCGGCGTGCCGGACCGCGCCGAGGCCGGCGGCGAACGCGGTGCCGAAGCCGACCGCCAGGCCGACCACGCCGACGTAGAGGACGGTGATCGCGCACAGGCGGATGGAGACGCGGCAGAAGTCCTTGGCCTTCTCGGTCAGCTCCCAGCCGCGGCGGCGCGCGGCGCCGAAGACCTTGAGCGTGGCCATGCCCTGGATCGCGTCGAGGTTTTCCGCGTAGAGGGCGTGGTAGGCGGCCATCCACGGGTCCGTCCGGCGGGCCAGTATCCGCTGCGACAGCTGCGGCACGAGCGGGACGGCGAGCGCGCAGGCGGGCACGACCGCGCCGACGACCGGGTCCAGCGCGAGCAGAAAGCCGGCGATCGCCGCGGCGCCGACGAGGGCGGCGACCGCCTGCGGCAGGAAGCGGCCGACGTACGCGTCGAGCGCCTCGACCCCGTCGACCAATGTGGACTGCACCGCGCCGGTGCGGCGGCGGCGCACGTCGGCCGGGCCGAGCCGCAGCAGCTGGGCGTACAGGTCGGCGCGGACCGCCTCCTTGACCGCGGCGGCGGCGCCCGCGGCGGCCACCTCGCGCCGCCACTGCGCGGCGGCGCGGACCGCCTGCACCGCCACAAGACCGGTCAGGGCGGGCACCGAGCCGCCGAGGCCGGCACCCTCGACGACGTCGTCGACCACCACCGCGAGCAGCAGCCCCTGCGCCGCGTAGGTGGCGGTGACGGCGACGGAGAGGGCGACCAGCTCGGCCATCCGCCACCGCGCCCGCAGGGACCAGCGCAGCAGGCGCGCGTTGGCGCTCATCGGACGGCGAGCAGGACCCGGTCGTCCAGGTCCTGCCAGATCGTGCCGATCTCCCGGAAGCCGGCCTCGGTGAGCGCGGTCACGTGGGTGCCGAGCGAGGTGAGCCGGTCGCCGTCGCGCGGCCCGTAGCGCTCGTCGGCCCGCTCCCGCCGCCGCTGCCGCTCCCGAGCCTCGCCGGCGAGCGCGTCACCGGCGAGGGACCACCAGCGTTCCCAGTCCGGCACGCCGGCCACCGTGAACGCCTCGTGCGTGGCCCGCTTGGTGGCCTCGTCGGCCAGCCGCTGATGGAGCGCCTGGCCGGGGTCGTACGGCATGTTGTCGCCGTTGAGCAGCACGCCGCCGGGGCGCAGCAGCTGACCGACCCGCTGGTACAGCGCGAACAGCGCGCCCGGTTCGAGCCAGTGCAAGGCGGTGGTGGAGACGACGGCGTCCACTCGCCCCACGCCCACGAGGGAGGTCCACGACGGATCGCGCAGGTCCGCGTCCACCCAGCGGAGCCGGTCGTCGTACCCGGTCAGGGCGTTGCGGCCGAGCCGCAGCAGCAGCGGGTCGGCGTCCACCGCGACGGCGGTCGCCTCGGGGTACGCGTCGAGGACGCGCTGGGACAGCGAGCCCGGCCCGCACCCGAGGTCGAGGACGGTGAACCGGTCGCCGACGGCGGCGCCGAGCGCGCGGACCATCGCCGCGAAGCGCTCCTCCCGCCGGGGAAGGTACCCGGCCTGCTGGGCGTCCCAGGTGGACAGCAGGTCGGTCCAGCTCGGTGTGGTGTCCACAGTGGTCATGGCGAAACCCCTTCGATCGTTGGCAGATGGCGGAAGAAGTCACGGGCGGCGAGCAGGTCGCGGGTCACCGGATGGCGGCCGGTGCCGGCCGGCAGCTCGTCGACGAACCGGCCGGCGTGCATGACGAGCATCCGGTCGGCGACCTGCTCGACCACTCCCAGGTCGTGCGAGATGAGCAGCATGCTGAGCCGGTCGCCGCGCAGGTCGCGGAGCAGGTCGACGAAGCCGGCGCGGTGGATCGAGTCGAGCGCGCTGACCGGCTCGTCGAGGATGAGCAGGTCGGGTTCGCCGGCCAGCGCGCGGGCGAGCACGGCACGCTGCCGCTCGCCACCGGACAGCTGCCACGGCCGCCGCGCGCCGTGCGCGCCGGTCAGTCCGACCCGGGCCAGCAGCGCCGCGCGGCGGGCGGGCACGGTGTCCGCCGGTACCCGATGGAGGTGGAGTGCCTCGTCGAGCGCGTCGGCGATCCGCTGGCGGCGGTCGAGCGCCGCGGTCGGGTCCTGGAAGACGAGGTGCACGCGCTGACCGTCCACAGTGACCGTCCCGGACAGGCGGTTTTCCAGGCCGGCCAGCGCGCGGGCCAATGTGGACTTGCCGCAGCCGGAGTTGCCGACGAGCGCGACGACCTCACCGCGGCGCAGCGTCAGGTCGACGCCGGCGACCGCGGTGACCGGTGGGCGGCGGCCGCCGCCGGGGTAGGTGACGCGCAGGTCGCGGGCGGTCAGCAGCACCGGTCCGGCCGGCGGCGGCGCGACGACCGGCTCAGGCAGGTCGGCGGCGGCGACGAGGCTCCGGGTGACCGGGTGGGCGGGCCGGCTGAGCACGGTGGCCACCGGTCCCGACTCGACGACGCGGCCGGCGTCGAAGACGGCGATCGTGTCGGCCAGCCGCGCGGCCATCCCCAGGTCGTGGGTGATGACCACGAGCGTGGTGCCGAGCCGCCGCTGGATCCGGCCCAGGAGCTCGACCACGCCGACCGCGGCGGTGGCGTCCAGCGCGCTGGTCGGCTCGTCGGCGATCAGCACCTGGGGATTGCCGGCCAGCGCGAGCGCGAGCAGCACTCGCTGCCGCATCCCGCCGGACAGCTCGCCCGGCCGCTGCCGCGCGACCCGGTCCGGTTCCTCGATCCCGACCAGTGCGAGCAGCTCGCGTGGGCTCCGGTCACCACTGTGGAGGGTCACCGCGGACGCGAGCTGGGCGCCGACGCGGCGCAGTGGGTTGAGCGCGCCGCCGAGATCCTGTGGCACGTACGCGACGGTGCGGCCGCGGACCGTCCGCAGGCCGGCCTCGTCGAGCCCGACGAGCTCGCGTCCGGCGATCCGGGCGGAGCCGCCGACGCGGGCGGTCATGTGTGGCGGGAAGAGGCCGAGCGCGCCGAGCACGGTCATCGTCTTGCCGCTGCCGCTCGGGCCGACGACCGCAAGGGTTCCACCGGCCGGTGCGGACAGGGTGGCGCCGTCGACGACGCGGGCGCCGTTCACGTCGACGGTCAGGCCGGTGATCCGCAGGCCGCCGCCGGTGTCGGGCGCCGCGGCCGGTGGCGGCTCGCCGGTGGTCCGGCTTCCCGCCGTGGTACGGGCGGTGCCGTGCGTGAACCATCCGCCGAGCCGGTCGGCGAGCAGGTTGCCGGCGACCGCGACGGCGGCGACGGCGGCGGCCGGGGCGAGAAACAGCCAGGGCGCCGTGGACAGGTACGGGCGCGACTCGACAAGCATCGTGCCCCACTCCGGGGTGGGCGGCGGGGCGCCGAGGCCGAGGAAGCTGAGCGTCGCCACGGCGACGATCACCTCGGCCGCCGTGATGCCGAGCAGCACGAGGACCGGGCCGCCCAGCGACGGCAGGATGTGGCGCAGCAGGATGCGGGCCGGCCCGGCACCGAGCAGCCGCAGCGCCTGGTTGCTCGGCTCGTCCCGGCGCAGCCGGGTCTCGGTGCGGACCACACGGGCGTACGGGGGCCACAGCGTCAGCCCGAGGGCGAGCGCGACGTGCCACGGGCCGCCGCCGAGCAGGCCGGCCAGCACCAGCCCGAGCAGCAGCGTCGGCACGCTCGTCACGACGTCGACCAGCCGGAGCAGGAGCCGGTCGAGCGGGCCGCCCCGCCAGCCCGCGACGACGCCGACGCCGCCGCCGAGGAGCAGGCACAGCAGCAGGACGACACCCACCGCGATCACCGGACCGCGGGCGCCGGCGACGACCCGGGCGAGCTCGTCCCGGCCGAGGTGGTCGGTGCCGAGCCAGGCGGCCGGGCCGGGGCCGAGCAGGGCCCGCCCCAGGTCGGTCTGCCGTTCCCGGCCACCGGTCAGCACCGGACCTGCGACGCCGGCCAGCGCGAACGCGCCCACCACGGCGGCGGGCAGCACGAGGCGGCGCCTCACGGCGTGCTCCGCGCGCGGGGGTCGACCAGCGCGGCCAGGGCGAGGCTCGCGCCGCGGGCCACGATCACCACCACGCACATCAGCAGGACGCTGGCCTGGAGCGGCTGCCAGTCCCGGTACCGCAGCGCCGAGACAAGATACGAGCCGAGGCCGGGCCAGCCGAACACCTCTTCCACGATCAGCGTGCTCGTGGCCAGCGCGGCCAGGATGTTGCCCGCCACGACAAGACTGGTGACCGCCGCGTTCGGCAGCGCCGTGCGCAGCAGGCAGGCGGTGCGGGATAAGCCCTGGGCGCGGGCCATGACGACGTACGGCTCGGCCATCACCTCCCGCAGCCGGGTCGACAGCACCCGTCCCAGCGCGGCGCCGCCCGGCAGCCCCAGCACCAGCGCCGGCAGCACGAGTGCCCGCGGTCCGCCGGCCATGCCCTGGGTGGGAAACCAGCCCAGCCGTACCGAGAACTGCTCGACCAGCGCGAACGCCAACGCGAACGCGGGCACCGACACCAGCAGCAGCGACAGGCCGCGGGAGGCTGCGGGCAGGACGCGTCCGGTGGCGGCGTTCTCGACCAGGCCGATCGCGAGGCCGACGAGCAGCGCGACGAGGCTCCCGGAGGCGGCGAGCGTGAGCGTCGGCGCGAGCCGCTCGGCGACCTCGCCGGCCACCGGGTGGCCGGTCCGGATCGACACGCCGAGGTCGCCGGTGACCGCGCGGCCGAGCATGTCCACGTACCGCTCGTGTGGCGGCAGGTCCAGGCCGAGGCGTTGCCGCTCCGTGGCGATCCGCTCCTGGGTGACCGGGCCGCCCTGCTCGCGGACCACCGAGGTGGCCGCGTCGCCACGGGTCAGGCAGAGTAGGCCGAAGCTGACCAGCGAGATCACCAGCACCAGCGCGGCCATCTCGGCCACCCGGCCGGCCACCATCGCGACCGGCCCGCCCCACCGCGACCGCATCGGCTACCGGGCCACGCCGACTTTGGTCAGCGGCAGGTCGTACTCGGTGACGCCGAGCGTGAATCCCTTGACCGCCGGGCCGACCGCCCAGACCCGGGGCAGCTCGACCACCGGCGCGACGGCCCAGTCGTCGTCGAGCCGGCGCCACACCTTGTCGTACGCCGCCGCCCGCACCGCGTCGGTCGTGCCGGCGAGGGCGGTGTCGATGAGCCCGTCGAGCCCCGGCGCGGTGTACAGGAACGTCGGCTCGGTGCTGCGGAAGTTGGCGTTGAGCATCGCGAACGGGTCGTACGGCGGGCCGTACGTGAGGTAGAAGCGCAGGTCGTAGTCGCGCTTGGCGGCGGTGTCGGAGTATCCGGCCGCGTCGAGCTGGTCGATCTTCACCTGGATGCCGACCTTGGCCAGGTCGGCCTGCACGGCTTCGCTGAGCGTGCGCGCCTGCGGCAGCATCCCCGGGTCCAGGATCAGTCGCAGGGACAATGTGGACTGTCCGGCCTGGGCCAGCAGGTCTCTGGCCTTCTGCTGGTCGAGGGACACCTCGCGGGGCTGTTGCGGCGCGTACGGGATCGAGGGCGGAAACACCTGGGTGGCCGGCTTGGCCAGGTCGTGGAAGAGCACCTTCGCGTACGCGTCCCGGTCCAGGGCCCGGTTGACCGCCTCGCGCACGCGCGGATCGGCGAGGGCGCGGTTGCCGGTCGTGGTGTTGAACGCCAGCAACAGGTTCGTCGAGGACGGCTCGGTCAGCAGCGAGATCCCTGACTGGCGGCGCAGGTCGAGGCTCTCCTCGGGGGCGAGCGGCGCCAGGTAGTCGCCGCCGATCACGTCCACCTCGCCCGCCTTCAACGCCGCGAGCCGGGCCTGCGAGTTCGGCATCACCGCGAAGACGACCCGGTCGAGGTTGGGTCGGCCGCCCCAGTACGTGTCGTTACGGACCAGCACAATCTCGGTCTGCGAGGACGACTCCAGCTTGTACGGTCCGGTGCCGATCGGCTTCACGAAGTTGCCGGCGGCGTCGAACGACGCCGGGCTGCGAAACCGCACCGGCCGCATCAGCGTCAGCTCCTGGAGCGCCGGGTAGTACGGGTCGGTCAGGCGGAGCACCAGCGTCCGCTCGTCCGGCGCCTCGATCACCTTCGTCTGCCGGGAGACGCCGAGGAACGGGGTGTCGCCGATCCACCGTTCCATGTCGGTCTTGGCCACCGGCGCGGTGAACGCCGTCCCGTCGGAGAACGTCACGCCGGCGCGCAGGTGGAACGTCAGCGTGCGCCCGTCGGGGCTGACCTCCCAGCGCTCGGCAAGCGCGGGCTGGATCTCGCCTTTGGGGCCGTACCGCACGAGCGGCTCGTAGATCTGGTCGAGCACGTTGAACGAGTGCGTCTTGTACTGGAGACCGTTCAGGTCCGCCTCCGGCTGTCCCAACGCCACCCGGAGGGTGCCGCCGGCCGGCACGGCCGTGTCGCCGCCCCCGGTATCGCCGGTGCCGGTGCCGCCGCTTCCGCACGCCGCGAGCCCCACGACCAGCGCGGCACAGGCCACCGCCGCTCGCCAGCGCCGTCGCCCCCTCATGCCCGCCCTCCTCACATCTTGTTGAAAATGAAAATCGTCTGCTGCTAGCGGCAGGCTAGCGGTCGATCATGAAGAGAGCAAGAGCAGCTAGTTGCAGATATATAGCAGTTGCCAAAGATTTGCAACTAGACGGCAGGTTAGCTTTTGTCGATCACGGTGGACAACAGCTGGGTGAGCCAGATCACCGACGCGAACGCGCGACTGGGCTTTGTGCCGGCGCGGGTGTGGTGGGATCGCCCGCCCGGCTCCCACCGGGCAGGGCGGCCGGCGGCGTGCCAGCCGCGGGTGCGGCGCACCCCGGCCTTCGCGGCCAGGTCGGGGAGGTAGTCGCCGTCTGGTTCCCGGGAACTACCGGCGGCGCGGACCGCCCTCACCGGGGTCTCGCGCGGAGCCGGCGGCGAAGGAGTAGGCGGCCAACAGACGGTCGAGGTAACGCCCCGCCGGATACGCCGCGGCGGCGTCCCGGCCCGCCTCGGCCAGCCGCTCGCGCAGCTCCGGCTCGGCCAGCACCCGGCCAAGTGCGGCGGCGAACGGAGCCGCCCGCGCCGGTGTGCTCAGCCGGCCGGCCGCGCCGCCGCTCGTGCCGGAGCCCGGGCGGGTGGCCAGCGCCGGGTCCGCGATGACGACCGGGAGCCCAACCTGTTCCGCCTCCAGCAGCACCAGGCCTTGGGTGTCCGTAGTGGACGGAAACGCGAGCACGTCGGCCGTCCGGTAGTACCCGGCCATCCGCGCGTGCGGGACCGGAGGCACGATCCGCAGCGCGCGGGCGACCCCGGCCCGGCGGGCCAGGCGCAGCAGCGCGCGGCGCCGCTGCCGGACGCCGAGCATCACCAGGTGGGCGTCGGGGATCCGTCGCACCAGCTCGGCGAACGAGGCCAGCAGGAGCGACGGGTTCTTCTCCGGCGTGGCCCGCCCGACGGCGAGTACGACCGGCGCGGCCGGCGGGATGTCCAGCGCGCGGCGCGTCTCCTCCCGGCTCCGCGGATCGTCCGCGAGTGCCAGTGAGGTCGGCACCGTCCAAACAGGCGGGACGCGGGCGAACTCGGCGAAGCCCGCCGCGGTCTTGTCGGACGGCGCGAGGATGAGCGCGACGTGGTCCATGAACGCGTCACCCAGCCGGAGCAGCTGGCCTCGGCGCCCGGCGCCGGGCCGCACCAGGCGCAGGTAGTCGCGGACCGACCAGCCGAGCCGAAGTTGCAGTGCGGCGACCGCGGCACCGACCTGTATCTCGGGGAAGAAGGCGGAGTACGCGAGCAGGTCGGTGTGCCAGGTCATGACCACCGGGATCGCGTGCGCGCGGGCGTACCTCATGCCCCCGATGCCGATCGGCCCGGTCGTGTGGACGTGGACGACGTCCGGGACCGGCCGTGGCGTGGCGAAGCGCGGCACACCGACGCGGATCTCGCGGAACGGCACCGGCACCGAACGCACTCCGTACGGCTCGTCGCGGCCGCCCAGCAACGGCACCGCCTGGTAGAGCCGCACCTCGTGGCCGGCGGCGCGCAGCAGCGAGACGGTGGCCGCGACGGCTGTGGCCACGCCGTCGGTGCGGCCGCGGTGGCTGTCACAGAAGTGCGCGATCCTCATGGCACTCGATGCCCTTCCCCCGACAAGGGACCATTGTGCATCCCCGCGCCAGCGGCATAATCGCTCTAGAAACGGGGGACCGAAATGGATGTTCGCGGTCGCGGTGCCCGGCAGGGGCGCCTGGTGGCCGCCGTCGCCGCACCGTTGCTGCTGATGGCGGGCACGCTCCTGGCCGAGGCGCTCCAGCCTCCTGGCTTCGACCCTCTCGATGCCACGCTGAGCGACATGGCCAGCCTCGACGCCGCCCACCGCGAGGTGATGACCGGCGTGATCATCGGCATGGGCGCGTGGTTCGCCGTGACGGGATGGTGGCTGGCCGTAGTCGGAAAGGCTGGGCGGATCATGCTCGGTGCCGGCGGGGCCGCGTGCCTCGGCATCATCGCGTATCCGGTGTCCGAAGACGCCGTCCCGCTCCAGCATTTCGTCTTCGCCACGCTGGCGTTCTCGGCGCTGTCGCTCTGGCCGGTGGCGGGGATGCGACGGTCCGTGGACGCGCCGTGGCCGGTGCGGCCCGCGGCCGCGATCACGGTCAGCGCTGTCCTGTGTGTACTGTCCGCCTGGTTCACCGTCACCGTGACGCGCGAGGCGGGGATGGGGCTGCCCGAGCACATCCTCGCCGTCATCCAGGTGACCTGGCCATCCGTCGTCGCCTTCGCGTCCCGCGATCGCCCCCGCGCGGCGGCCGCACCGAGCCCGGGCCGCCGCGAGTACGCGGAGCAGGCACGATGATCGTCGCCGTCTCCGCGCTCTTCTGGGCGATCGTGGTGCTGACCTGCCCGCTGTTCTTCCTCGGCGCGGTGGTGGTCTGGGCGTTGACGCTGCCGTTCGACCGGCGCCGCGTCCTGCTGCACCTGTACTCGTCCGCGTGGGCGGTGTTCTACGTGCACGTCAATCCACTATGGAGGCTGCGCACGTCGGGGCGCGAGCTGTTGCCCTGGCACGGCGGAGCCGTCCTGGTCGCCAACCACACCTCGCTCGTCGACGTCCTGGCCCTGTTCTCCCTCTTCCGCCCCTACAAGTGGGTCGCCAAGGCGAGCCTGTTCCGGGTGCCGCTGATGGGCTGGAACATGCGGCTCAACGGATACGTACCACTGGTTCGCGGCAGCGGCAGCTCGGTCCGCGCGATGATGGATCGCTGCGGCCGCCTGCTGCGGATCGGCGCACCGGTGTTCTTCTTCCCGGAAGGCAGCCGCTCGGCCGACGGCCGGCTCGGCGAGTTCAAGATGGGCGCCTTCACGCTGGCGGTCGACCACCGGGTGCCGGTCTATCCGGTCGCGGTGTGGGGCACCCGGGACGCCCTGCCCAAGCACGGCCTGACGTTTCGGCAGCGCGCGGACATCCGGGTCCAGGTCCTGCCACCGCTGCTCCCGGCCGACCACCCCACCGCCGAGGACCTCCGCGACGCCACCCATCGGGCACTCGCCGAAGCGCTCGCGGGCCGCCGCCAGTAGAGAGGCGCTCAGGAGGCGGCGCGGGTGATCTGGTCGTGCATGCGGCGGCGGGCGAGCTCCATGCGGATGCGTTGGTCGCTGCGGGGGTCGGTGGTCACCGGCGCGATGGGCTCGCCGACGACGATGACCATCGTGGGTTTGCGGCGCAGCAGCCGGCCCACGCCGGTCGGCGGGGTGAAGCGGATGGACAGCGGCACGACGGGCACCCGGGCCTGGGCGGCGAGGTGGAAGGCGCCGCGCTTGAAGTCGCGCAGGCTCGTGTCGTAGGGCTTCAGGTCGCCCTCGGGGAAGAAGTGCACGATCCTGCCCTTGGCCAGGAAGAGCTCCATCTCGGAGAAGAAGAGCGGCAGCCCGGCCGGCGTGAGCGGCACCGCGACGCCGCCCAGCAGCCGCACCAGGCCGCCGTACCAGCGGTTCTGGAGGTTGATCGGCGCCGAGGTGAAGACGACCCTGCGCGGAAACACGGCGAGCCCGACGAGCGCGCTGTCGAGCATATGCACGTGGTTGCAGACGGTGAGCGCGCCGCCGGTACGCGGGAGCCGGTCGCGGCCTTCGGTGCGGACGCCGAGGACCGCCCGCGTCCAGACGAATAGAAGCGGGATCGCCACCGCGTAGTAGAAGGCGGTCGACAGCAGCCGGTAGAGCCAGCCGGCGTATCCGGCCGGCCTGTCCGGCGCGCGGCCCGCCCTGGCGTAGACCCGCTCGATCCCCTTGACGCTGCGGTCGACCGCGTAGAGCGTGCCGTAGCGGGCATAGGTTTCCGACAGGGCGTCGAGCTCAGCCGGATGGTCGATCCAGTCGTCGATGCGTTCGGCGAGGGACGCCGGGTCGCCGGCGCGAAACAGGTTGCGCGGTTCGAGGGCGAACTGGCCGGTCGCGCTGCGCCGGCTGTCGGAGATGACCGGCACCAGCCCGCAGGAGAACGCCTCCATACAGGACAGTCCCTCGATCTCGACGTCGGAGGCGTGCACGTACAGGTCGCAGTCGCGGATGAGGGCGACGAGCTCTTCCTGCGAGTAGTAGCCGAACCGCGCCGGGTTGGGCAGCTTCGCGGCCATCCGGCGCAGGCGCTTCTCCTGCGGGCCGCGCCCGGCGAAGTGCAGCTCGATGCGTGCGGCGTGGCGCGACCGTCGCATCGCCCGGATCAGGACGTCCTGCCGCTTCTCCGGGGAGAAACGGCCGACCATGAGTATCCGGAACGGTTCGTCGGCTTTCCGCGCGCGGGCGGGGCCCGGCCGGAAGCTGCCGTCCACGCCGTTGGAGATCACGTGCAGGCGGGCCCGGTAGCCGTGGCGGCGCAACTGCGCGGCGATGAAGGTGGATGGACAGTGGATGTCCGCGAAGCGGCCGTAAAAGGCGAGGCGCAGCAGGAGGTACACCAGGTGCGCGGCAGGTGGAAACCAGCCCAGGCCGATGTTGTAGGTGATGTTTTCCGGCTGGACGTGAAACGCGGCGATGGCCGGCACGCCGAGCCGGCGCGCGATCCGCTCCGCGGCCCGGCCCAGCGGCCAGGGTTGGTAGATGTGGACCACGTCGGCACCCTCGATCGCGGCGACCAGCACCTCGTGCACGGGCTTGGCGAAGAGGGTGTGCTGGCGATGGGCGAAGCGGCTCGCGATCGGCACCACGAGCTCCGGCACGTAGAACATCTCGGGCCCGCCGGGCGCCTCGGCACCCGGCTCCCCGCAGGCGACCACGCGGACCGTATGCCCCCGCGAGATGAGGGCCGTGGCGAAGCGCATCGCCGACATTGTCGTGCCGTTGTTGTTCACGTTGAACGTGTCGGTGACCAGCGTGATGATCATCGCTGCGTTTCTTGCCGAAGGTCCACACGCGGCAGCGGCATCCCGGCTCCTCACATGTTCGAACGGGGCCTACGTAGTGTGCCTCCCACACCCGCCGCCGGTGCCCCGGGAACCACCGGCGCGTCCCGACCGTCAGAGGCCAGGTGAGACGGACACAGCACGGCCCGGCGGCCATCCTCGTGATCGTCGCGCTGGCAGTCACCGCGTGCCAGGAGCCGGGCGCCCGCGCCACCCAGGTCGACGAGCGGGTGTCGGGCGTCGGCATCCTGTTCAAAGACGCGGACGGCACGGTGCGACTGTGTGCCTCCGCCGTCGTCCCGGCCCCGGCCGGCCCGCCCCTGGTGGGCAACTGCTACCCACCCGACGTCCCGGTGGCCGGGGCACCGGATTCGGCGTTCACCGTCAAGGGTGACGGCCGGGCCAGCAGCGACTCCGTCCGCGTGGAGGGCGTGTACCGCGACGGCACGGTGTCGGTCGACAAGGTCCAGCCGGGTGAAGGCCCGATTGGTACGGAGCCCGCGGCCCTGGATGTGCCCTGTGACGCGCCTCCGGGCGGATGGCGGACAACCTCGGTGTACACCGACGGCGCCGACCTCGATCGGGCGCGGGTCCGGCTCGCGCAGGTGGTGGACGCCGATCCCGAGACCTACGCCGGCCGCCGGATGGGATACCCCGACGATCGCCGGACCGGCGCCTCGGTGTTGGTCGTCGGCACCGTCCGCGATGTCGAGCGGGCACGCCGGGCGGTCTCCGCGGTCTACCAGGACAACCTCTGCGTCTACAGTGCCCGATTCAGCGCCGCGGATCTGGATCGGACGGTGGCCGAACTGGAGGCCGGCGGGGTGACGGCGGAGGCCGACGTCACGGCGAACCGGGTGCGGGTGCGGCCGGTGATCCTCGACGCGCCGACCAACCACCTCTTCGACCAGGTCGGCCGGGAAGCCCTCGTCATCGACGATCCGCTGCTCGCCATCCGGTAGCTCATGACCGGAGTGCGGGCGCGCCGGCCGGCGCGCCGACGTCGAGTTTTCCGCGCCGGCCCGCCCACCGCTTGAACGCCAGGGTGGCGAACGGCGGTATCCCGCACGCCAGCGCCGCGGCGGTGACCCACAGGCTCCACCGCTGGGCCCATGCGGTCGCCAGGGCCAGCACGCAGTACGCCAGGAACAGCGCGCCGTGGATCGGCCCGAAGACCCGCACGCCGATCTCGTTGTCGGGTGGGCCGTACTTGACCACCATCCCGCAGAGCAGGCCCGCCCAGGAGAACGCCTCCGCGATCGCCACCGCCACGAACAGCCGGGTCACCTTGTCACGCACCCGGCCAGCGTAATAGTGGTGCGATTATGGCGGTGATGGAGTCTTACGTCGAGCGTCCGCCGGTGCCCGGATTGGCGAGGGTGGTGCGGACGGTCTGGATCCAGCGCACCGGCGCGGAGGCGTACGTGCAGCGGCACCTGCCGACCGGCGGGGTGGAGATCCACTTTCCGATCGGCGGCCCGCCGCAGCTGGTCGGTCCGCTGACCGGTCCGGAGATAGAGGTCATCCCGGCACATACCACCATCGTCGGCGTGCGGTTTCAGCCAGGGACCGCGCCGCCCCTTCCGGCCGTGCTCGACGACCTGGTCGACCAGCGCCTGGGCCTGGCGGACCTGTGGGGCGGCTCGGTCGACCGCCTCGTGGAGGCGATGGCCGGGGCCGGGACGCCCGAGCGGGCGCTCGTGGCCTTGCAGACCCACCTCCTGCTGGAGTTTCGACGTGCCGCCTCCGTCGATCCGCTGGTGGGCGAGGCGGTGCGCGCGCTGATGCCCTGGCACTCCGTCGACATCGACAGCCTGGCCACCCACCTGGCGCTCTCCGCGAGCCAGCTGCGCCGCCGCTGCCTGCACGCGGTGGGGGTGGGTCCCAAGGTTCTCCAGCGGACGCTGCGGTTCCAGGGCTTCCTCGCGCTGGCCCAGGCGGGCGCCGCCGCCTCCGGTCGGCGTGGCGCGGACGGCGTGGCCGGGCTGGCGGTCGACGTGGGGTACGCCGACCAGGCGCACCTCAGCCGGGAGTGTCTGCGCCTGACCGGCCTGACGCCGCGCCAGCTCCTCGGCGGCGACCTCGAGCGGTGCGCCTGCGGCCACGACCACTCCGCGTCGTACAAGCCGTTTCTCGCCGCCCGCGGCCGGCATGCTCGATTCGTTCAAGACGGGCCGCCACGCCGCTCGTAGGTTCGCGTATGTGCCTGATCTCGCGCTCGACGGCGAAGCGTTCGCGCCCGACTCGCCGGGCTACGACGCGGTCCGCCGCCCGGCCGGCGCCGCGTACCGGGACACACGCCCTCGGCTCGTGGTGCGGTGCCGCTCGGTCGCGGACGTCACCCGCACCGTCCTCCACGCGGCGGCCACCGGGGACCGCCTCGCCGTCCGCGGCGGCGGGCACTGCTTCGCGGGCCGCTCGTCGACGGACGGGATCGTGCTCGACATGTCTGGCCTCGACGGCATCTCGGTGGCCGGCGACGGGGTCGCCACGATCGGGGCCGGCGCCCGCCTGGCGGCGGTGTACGCGGCCCTGCACGCCCACGGCCGGACCCTGCCGGCCGGGTGCGGTCCGACCGTCGGCATCACCGGTCTCACGCTCGGCGGCGGCATCGGCCTGCTCGGCCGCCAGCACGGGCTGACCTGCGACCGCCTCGTCGGCGCGCGGGTCGTGCTCGCCGACGGCAGCGTCGTGGACTGCGACCACGACCGCGAACCGGACCTGTTCTGGGCGCTGCGCGGCGCGGGCGGCGGCCAGTTCGCCGTGGTCACGTCGCTGCGGTTCGACACCGTCGCCGAGCCGACGACCACCCGCGTCGAGGCGCGCTGGTCGGACGTCGCCGTCGAGGACCTGGTCGCCGCCTGGCAAACCTGGGCACCGGACGCGCCGGACGGGCTCACCGTCAACCTCGCCCTCGACTCCGAGCCCGGGGTACCCGTCCGGGCCACCCTCTTCGGTGCGTCCACCCTCGGCGAGAAGCCGACCGCGGCGCTGCTGCGCGAGCTCACCGGCCGCGCGTTCGCGCTGCGCGCCGGCCTCCCCTTCCACCAGCTGAAGAGCGGTTTCGCTGGCCCCCGGGACGCGCCCGCCACGCGCACGCGGTCGGAGTTCTTCGCACGCGCGCTGCCCGAGGACACGATCGCGTCGCTGCTGGCCCGGCTCGGCGAGCCACGGGCCGGGGGCCGGCGGCAGCTCGCTTTCACCGCGATGGGCGGGGCGTACAACAGGGTCGCCGAGGACGCCACCGCGTTCGCCCACCGCGGCGAGCGCTTCCTGCTCGAACACATCGCCGCACCGGCCGACCAGTGGGTCGACGGCTCCTGGGCGACCGCCCACGCCCACGGGTCGGGCCGGGTCTACCCCAACTTTCCGGACCTCGCGCTCGACGACTGGGCCGCGGCGTACCACGCGGGCAACCGCCACCGGTTGGCCGCGGTCAAGGACGCCTACGACCCGGACCGGTTCTTCGACTTCCCGCAAGCCATCCAAGGAGGGACATGAGCAAGGTAATCAGCGCCCACTCCGTCTCGGTCGACGGTTACATCAGTGGTCGCACGCCCGCGGGCCAGAGGAGTTCGGGCGCGGTCTCGGCGAACGAGGTGGTCCGATGATCCTCGTCACCGGCGGGCTCGGCATGATCGGCGCCCACACCGCCCGCGCGCTCGTCGACCTCGGACAGGAGGTCGTCGTCACCTCGCACCGCAGGGCCGAGATCCCGTCGTTTCTCGCCGGCAAGGTCGCCGTGGAACGCCTCGACGTCACCGACCGGGACGCGTTTCTCGCCCTCGGCGGTCGCTACGACGTCAGCGACATCGTCCACCTCGCCGGCAGCATCCCCGGCGAGGACCCGGTCGCCTTCTTCCGCACCGACATGACCGGCCTGCTCAACGCGCTGGACGCCGCTCGCGCCTGGGGCGTGCGCCGGTTCGCGGTCGCCAGCAGCCTCGGCGTGTACCTCGGCGCGAGCGAGACCCCCTGGCACGAGGAGCTGGCGCTGCCCACCGCGGACCTGCCGCACCTGATCGTCGCCTTCAAGAAGGCCGTCGAGCCGATCACCACGCACGCCCTTCAGGGCAGCGGTGTCCAGCCGGTCGTGCTGCGGATCGGCAGCACGTGGGGGCCGCTCATGGACCCGGAGTCGCCGTTCAACGCCATCCCGCCGTACATCAGCGCGGTACTCCGCGGCGAGCGGCCGGGTCCGCTGCATGCCGGCGACGGCGGCGACTCCTGCTACGCACCCGACGCCGGGCGCGCGATCGCCCTGCTGATGACCACGGAGACCCTGCGCCACGACACGTACAACGTCTCCAGCGGCCGGGGGTTCACCCACCGCGAGCTCGTGGACGGCCTCCAGGCGATCACTCCGGGCCTGGAGCTCGACCTGCTGCCCGGCGGACAGCCGGGACCTCACCTCGACATCACCCGGCTCACCAAGGACACCGGGTTCGCGCCGGCCTTCGACGTCGCCGCCGCGGTCGCCGACTACGTGGCCTGGCGATCCGGCAATCCCCGCTGACGAGCCCGCGAGCCCCGGGTTCAGGCCCAGATCGCCTCGGCGACCGCGACGCCGCAGAAGGCCGCGCCGAGCCCGGCCGCCACGCTGCCGGTCACGTACGCCGCGGCGTAGAAGTAGGCGCGGTCCTCGACCAGCCGGATCGTCTCGTACCCGAAGGTGGAGTAGGTGGTGAGCGCCCCGCAGAACCCGACGCCCGCCAGCGCCATCACCTCGTCGGACACGCCGCCCGCGGCCACGCCGGCGGCCAGCAGGCCGAGCAGGAACGAGCCGGCCACGTTGACCGACCAGGTGCCCCACGGAAACCGCGAGTCGTGGCGGGCCTGCACGAACCGGTCGGTCAGGTAGCGCAGCGGCGCCCCGACCATGGCCCCGGCCACGACCAGCAGCAGGGCGCTCACGCCGGTGTCCCGCCGCGGGCCCGGACGACCGTCCACCGGGTGACGCCGAGCCCCACCCACGTCGCCGCCAGCGCCGCGAGCAGGGTGCCGGCCAGGTACAGCAGCCCGGTACCGGCCGCGCCCGTGTCGACGAGGCGCTGGATGTCGACCGCGTAGGTGGAGAACGTGGTGAACCCGCCCAGCACCCCGACGCCCAGAAACGGCCGCACCAGCGGGCGGCCGGTCCACACGTCGACGACCAGGACCATGAGCACGCCGATCAGCAGGCAACCGGAGACGTTCACCCAGAAGATCGCCCACGGGAAGCCATCCGGAGCGGCGGGAAACGCCCGGTCGAGCCCATACCGGGCGGACGCCCCGAGCGCGCCGCCGGCGGAGATCACCGACAGCACGGCCCACGGCGCCCGCCGCAACTCCGCACGCTGCCGGGGCATCCGCAGGTCGACGTCCGAGTCCGCGGGGAGGGCCTCCGCCCCCGATTCAGTCACTACGCACTCCTACCAGCACACTTCGCGTGCGGGCGAGCCGGGTACCGGCAGAACCTCCCATCTGCGCGGAGGCGGACGTAACGTCGGAGCCGTGGAGACCGCATGGACCGAAGACGAGCTGCGCCGGGTCGGCGGCGCCGAGGAGCTACAGGTCACCTCTCGCCGCGCCGACGGCAGCCTGCGCCCGTACGTGACGATCTGGGTGGTGCGGGCCGGTGACGAGCTGTACATCCGCTCCGCCTACGGCTCGGACAACCCCTGGTACCGCCGGGCCAAGGCCAGCGGCAGCGGCCGGATCCGCGCCGGCGGCGTGGAACGCGACGTCACCTTCGCCGACGCCGACCCCGCGGTCCATGCCGGTGTCGATGCCGCCTACCACAGCAAGTACGACAGGCACGGGCCCGCGATCGTCGGCACCGTCGTCGGAGACAAGGCCGCCGCGGTGACCTTCCGCCTGCTGCCGCGCGCCGCCTGAGCGGAAGCGGCCGACCGCGGCGGAGTTGTTGTGGGGTGCTTACGAGTCGGCGCACAGCGGTCCGGCGGGGCGCCGCGGGCCGTACGGTGCGGGTGTGCGGATTCTGGTCACCGGCGGTGCCGGCTTCGTCGGCTCCCACGTCGCCGATCTCCTCGCCGCGGACGGGCACGAGGTCGTCCTGCTCGACGCGTTGCTTCCGCAGACGCATGGCGGCGGCCCGCCGCCCTGGTCCGCCGGGCACGACCTGGTCGACGGCGACGTCCGTGACGGTGCGCTGCTGCGACGGCTGCTGCGCGGTGTGGACGCGGTGTGCCACCAGGCGGCGATGGTCGGGCACGGCCTCGACCCGTCCGACGCGCCGGCGTACGCGAGCCACAACGACTACGGCACCGCGGTGCTGCTCGCCGCGATGCACGGGGCGGGTGTGCGCCGGCTGGTCCTGGCGAGCTCGATGGTCGTCTACGGCGAGGGCCGCTACACCTGCCGGACCCACGGCGCCGTCCGCCCCGGCCCGCGCCGGGAGGCGGACCTCGCCGCCGGCCGGTTCGATCCACTGTGTACGGAGTGCGGTGCCGCGCTGGAGCCGGGCCTGGTGCCCGAAGACGCGCCGCTGGAGCCGCGCAGCACCTACGCCGCCACCAAGCTGGCGCAGGAGCACCTCGCCGCCGCCTGGGCACGGCAGGTAGGCGGCGCGGTGTGGGCGCTGCGCTACCACAACGTGTACGGCCCTCGGATGCCCCGTGACACGCCGTACGCCGGCGTGGCGTCCATCTTCCGTTCGGCGCTGGCCCGGGGCGAGGCGCCGCGGGTGCTGGAGGACGGGCGGCAGCGCCGCGACTTCGTGCACGTGACGGACGTGGCGCGGGCCAACGCCCTCGCACTCGCCGCCGCGCCGCCACCGGGCGGGTTCGCCGCGGTCAACATCTGTTCCGGCGAGCCGCACACCGTCGGCGACCTGGCCGAGACGCTGGCCGCCGCGATGGGTGGGCCGGCGCCGGTGGTGGCCGGTGGCGCGCGGGCCGCGGACGTGCGCCACGTGGTCGCCGCGCCGCACCGGGCGGCCGAGCTGCTCGGCTACCGGGCGGCGGTCGGCTTCGCCGAGGGGGTCGCCGCGTTTGCCACCGACCCGCTGCGCGAGCCGGCCGCGGTCACCACCACGTCCACAGTAGATGGTTGACGGCCAGCGCCGTGCCCGCCTGGGCGATCAGCCAGGCTCGGTGGTGCGGTGCGGGCAGCCGGGCCGCGGCCACCACCAGCCACACGGTAAACGGTAGCCAGATCCGCTCCACCTCGGCCTTGCTCAGCCCGGACAGGTCGGCCAGCAGCACCGCGACCGCCGCGGCGAGGGGCAGCACGACCGACGCGGCCCGGTCGCGGCGCACCGCGCGGACCGTCCTCTGGAGCGCGGGCAGGAGCACCGGTCCGGCGGCGAGCACAAGGGCAGCGAGGTTGGCCCACACCCAGTAGCCGTAGGGGCGGTCGGCGGCCCAGCCCTGGTAGTAGCGCTCGACCACCAGCTCGTACCCCTCCGGCCACCAGAAACCGGCGGCGGTGAAGGTGAGCGCGACGGCGGTGGCACCGGTCGTGCCGGCCGCCAGCACGGCGAGGCGGCGCCGGCGGCGCAGCGCGATCACGGCGAGCGCGAGCAGGCCGGCGAGCACGAACCCGTACGACAGGTAGAGCGCGAAGCCCAGCACCGCACCGCCGGCGAGGCCGAGCCACCAGCGGGGTGCGGCGAGCAGCGCGAGCCCGGCGGCCACCACGGCGGCGAAGATGCCGTCCGCGGACACACCCACCCACACCGCGCCGGGAAGCAGCACCAGGTACGGCACCACGGCCCGCGCGGCGGCCTCGTCGCCCAGCCACCGCAGCGCCACCGGCACCGACACGGTGACCGTGGCACCGGCCAGCACGCAGGCGAGGGCCGCCGCGCCACCGCCGCCGAGACCGATCCGGTCCAGCCAGACGAAGACGAGCAGGGCACCGGGCGGATGCCCGGCGGTGTGCGTCGACCACACACCGGCGTCGGTGGCCACGATCTTGTCGGCGAAGCCGGCCAGCGTCGCTGGGATGTCGGTCACCCGCGGCACCTCGTTGAGGTACTCCGCCTCCGGGGTGAGCCGGGTCGCCAGGCCGTCGCGCCAACCGTCCACAAAGGCGAGTGCGAGGATCCAGGCCACCGTCGCCGCATAGGCCGCCGCGAGCAGCCGTACCCAGGGAAGCCGGCGGGCCCAGGACGGACCGCGCCACACCACGAGCGCGGCGACCACGACGGCGGCCGGGGTGCCCCAGCCGGCGTGCGGCCGCCACTGGCCGAAGATCGGGGCGGCATCGGCCCACAGCCGCACACCCCGCGTGTGGAGAACCGCGCCCACCGCGAACGCGGCGGCCACGAGGGCCGCCTCGACGCCGAGCGCGAACAGGTCCGCCCGTTTACCGCCGTTCATATGGCCGGTGACGGTACGGCAGTGTCGCGGCCGCCGCGACCGGAACGAGCGAGCCGTCAGAGGTTCGTAACAACCTGTGCCACGGTAAGGGTTTCGTAAGCGGCAGCGCCGTTCCCGGCGGCCGGCGCGCGCCTACGGTGCCGGTATGGATCCGGATGTGGACGTGGTGCTGCCGTGCCTGGACGAGGCCGCGGCACTGCCCGGCGTGCTCGCCGCGCTGCCCGCGCGATACCGGGCGATCGTCGTCGACAACGGCTCGCGGGACGGGTCGCCGGAGGTGGCCGCGGCACACGGCGCCACCGTGGTTAGCGAGCGGAGAAAGGGGTACGGCGCGGCCGTGCACCGCGGCCTGGAGGCGGCGACCGCGGAGGTGGTGTGCTTCCTGGACGCCGACGGCTCGCTGGACCCCGCCGCGCTGCCCGCCCTCGCCGCGCCCGTGCTGGCGGGCACGGCCGACCTCGCCGCCGGTCGCCGGATCCCCGTCCGCGGCGCCTGGCCGTGGCACGCCCGCGCGGGCAACGCCCTGCTCGCCGCGCGGCTGCGCCGCCGGGGCGTGGCCGTCCACGACATCGCCCCGATGCGGGTCGCGCGCCGCGAGGCGCTGCTCGACCTGGGGGTTGGCGACCGCGCTTTCGGGTACCCGCTGGAACTGCTGCTGCGCGCCGGCGCGGCCGGCTGGCGGATCGTCGAGCTGCCCGTGGCATACCGGCCGCGGACGGCAGGTACCCGGTCCAAGGTCTCCGGCTCGGTGCGCGGCACCCTGCGCGCCGCCCGCGACATGGCGGCGGTGCTGCGGTGACGGTCCTGCTCGTAGTGGCGAAGGCTCCGGTGGCGGGCCTTGCCAAGACCCGGCTCTGCCCGCCGGCCACGCCGGTACAGGCAGCCCGGATCGCGGCCGGCGCGCTGCTCGACACGCTCGCCGCCGTCCGCGCCACGCCGGAGGTCGCGCCGGTCCTGGCGTACACCGGCGACCTCGACGCCGCCGAACGCGCGGACGAGCTCCGGGCCGCGCTGGCCGGCTGGACCGTCCTGCGCCAGCGCGGCGACGGGTTCGGCGAACGCCTCGCCGCCGCGCACCGGGACGCCGGTGCCCGCTGGCCGCGCCGGCCGGTGCTCCAGATCGGCATGGACACCCCGCAGGTGACGCCGGGCCTGCTGGCCGCCTCGGCACACCGGCTGTCCACCGTGGACGCCGTGGACGCCGTGCTCGGGGCGGCCGCGGACGGCGGCTGGTGGGCGCTCGGGGTGCGCGATCCGCGCCACGCCGCGGTCCTGTGCCAGGTGCCGATGTCCACACCCGAAACCGGCCGTCTCACCCGGTCCGCCCTGACCGCGATCGGCCTTCACGTGGAGGTGCTGCCAGTCTTGTCCGATGTGGACACATGGGAAGACGCGCTGTCCGTGGCCGAAACCGTGCCAGACGGGCGGTTCGCCGCCGCGGTCTGGGACAGCGCCCACCACCATTCCGGCGCGGAGCCGGTCTGGCTCGTCACCGCCGACGGATGGCGGCACCGCCTGCCGGTCTCACGGTGGCGAGACGGCCCGGAGCCGGCCGTCCGCGAGCTGCTGGAACGCTGCACCGGGCCCACGCTCGACGTCGGCTGCGGTCCGGGCCGGCTCACCGCCGCGCTCGCCGCGCGGGGCGTGACGACGCTCGGCATCGACACCTCCGCCGGCGCGGTCGCACAGGCTCGCCGGCGGGGCGGCAGCGCGCTTCGACGCGACGTGTTCGCGCCGGTGCCGGGCGAGGGCAGGTGGGCGCACGTGCTGCTCGTCGACGGCAACATCGGCATCGGCGGCGACCCGGTGCGGCTCCTGCGCCGCTGCGCCGCCCTGCTCCGGCCGGGCGGCACCGTGCTGGCCGAGCTCGACGCCGGCGACACCGGGCTGTGGCGGGGATACGCGCACCTGTCCTATGGGGAGCGTGCTCACCGCACCGCCCCGTTTCGCTGGGCCCGCCTCGGCCTGACGGCTCTGCACCGGCTCGCGGACACCGCCGAGCTCACCGTACGGGCGGTACTGCACCGTGACGGGCGCTGGTTCGCCGAACTGGAGCGGCGGTGAAGCTCCCGATCCCGCGCCCCGAGGACTTCCGCGCACCGGCGCACGCTCCGGCGGTGACGGCGCGGATCGGACTGTGGCTGGGTGTCGCGTTCGGACTGTGCTTCCTGACCGGGCTGCTCAGCCACGCCGCCCAGCACCCGCCCGGCTGGTTCACCTGGCCCACCCGGCCGGTGAGCCTCTACCGGATCACCCAGGGCGTGCACGTCCTTTCCGGCATCGCCGCGATCCCGTTGCTGCTGGCGAAGCTGTGGAGCGTCTACCCGCGCCTGTTCATCCGCCCCTGGCACCGCGGCCTCGCCGAGCGGGTATCGGTGCTCGTGCTGCTCTGCGCCGCGTTCTTCGAGCTCGCCACCGGGCTGTTCAACGTCGCCCAGTCGTACCCGTGGCGGTTCTTCTTCATCGAGACCCACTACGCGGTCGGCTGGATCGCGGCCGGCGCGCTGGCCGTGCACATCGCGGTAAAGCTGCCGGTCGCCCGGGAAGGGCTCGGCGTCCGCCCGGACGCCGACCGGAGGGCCTTCCTGCGCACCGCGTGGGCGGCGTCCACAGTGGCCGTACTCGCCACCGCCGGCATCACCGTGCCGTGGCTGCGCCGGGTCTCCGCGCTCGCCTGGCGTTCGGCGGGTGGGCCGCAGGGGCTGCCGGTCAACCGCACCGCCGCGGCCGCCGGCATCCAGGTGCCCGCCGACTGGCGGCTCGAGGTCGTGTGGGAGGGCGCGCGGCACGCGTTCACGCTCGACCAGCTCGCCGCCCTCCCGCAGCGGACCGAGACGCTGCCGATCGCCTGCGTCGAGGGGTGGAGCGCCACCGCGCGCTGGACCGGCGTGCGGATCCGCGACCTGCTCGCCACCGCCGGCGCGCCGACCGGCCGGGCGGTACGGGTCACCTCGCTGGAGCGGGCCGGCCTGTACGCCGCGAGCACGCTGCCCGCCCCGCACGCCGCCGACCCGCTGACCCTGCTCGCCCTCCGCGTCGACGGGCAGGTGCTGGACGCCGACCACGGTTTCCCGTGCCGGATCATCGCGCCCAGCCGGCCCGGCGTGCTCCAGACCAAGTGGGTGACCCGCCTGGAGGTCCTTCCGTGAGGGCCACGCGGTTCCTGCTCGCCGCGGCCGGCTTCGCGCTCGCCGCCTACGGCGCGTGGCTGCTGCGCCCGCAGCTGCCCTACGCCTGGACCTGGCTTGTCGCCGGCCCGGTCCTGCACGACGCGGTGGTGGCGCCGCTGGTGGGCCTCACCGGCCTGGCGCTCGCCCGCCTGCTGCCCGGCCGGACCTGGCGGCGCTGGGTCGCGGCCGGTCTCGCGGTCACCGGGACGCTGCTGCTGATCGCGACACCCCTCGTCTGGCGGCCGCACCGCGCACCGCCCAACCCGGGCCTCCAGGACCGCGACTACGTCCGCGGCCTAGCCATCTGGCTGGCGGTCCTCTGGGCCTGCGTCCTACTCGGCGCCGCCGCCAGCCGCCTGCGCGCCCGGCGCGCTCGGCCGTAAGGCTTTCGAAACACTTTGCCGCGCACAGCGGACTAGCCTGAACACGATGCGCGACCTGCTACTGATCTTCGCTGCCGCGCTGGCCGGCGCGCTCGCGATCGGTGCCCTCGGCGCGGCGGCCCTCCGGCTGCTGCACCGCCGCACGATCATGACGCACATCTGGGTGCTGATAGCGGTGACCGTCGGCAGCGTGACAGCCGGCGTCGTGGTCATCGCCGAGGCCATGTTCCTGTCCCCGCACGACCTCCAGGTGGTGCTGACCACGGTGGCCGCCGGCGCCGCGGTCAGCGTCGCGGTCGGCTGGCTGTTCGGCCGCCGGCTCGCGGCCGCGGCGGTGTGGGCAGCCCAGGCCCGCGAACGGGAGCGGCGCCTGGAGAAGGGCCGCCGCGACCTTGTCGCGTGGGTATCGCACGACCTCCGCACGCCCCTGGCCGGTCTGCGGGCGATGGCGGAAGCCCTCGAAGACGGCGTGGTGTCCGACCCGGCCACGGTCGCCGAGTACCACCGGCGCATCCGCGTGGAGAGCGACCGCATGGCCCGGCTGGTCGACGACCTGTTCGAGCTGTCCCGCATCAACGCCGGCGCGCTCCGGCTGTCACCGTCCACGGTGCCGCTCGGCGACGTGGTCTCCGACGCTGTCGCGGCGACCGCGCCGATCGCCGACACACGCGGCATCCGGCTGGTGGCGATGGAGTCCGGCTGGCCCGTGGTGCGGGCGAGCGAGCCGGAGCTCGCCCGCGTGCTGGCCAACCTTCTCCTCAACGCCGTGCGATACACGCCGCAGGACGGCACGATCTGGGTCAGCGGCGGCAACGACCGCGACGGCGCCTGGCTCGCCGTCGACGACAGCTGCGGCGGCATCCCGGAGGCCGACCTGCCCCGCGTCTTCGACGTCGCGTTCCGGGGCGAGCCGGCCCGCACCCCGCGCGGCGCCGACGGCGCGGTCGGCGGGCTCGGGCTGGCCATCGTCCGCGGACTTGTCGAAGCACACGGCGGCCGCGTCGACGCACGCAACATCCCCAACGGCTGCCGCTTCGTGGTCCACCTCCCCACCGCCCTCTGACCCCCGAGCCATCGCCGGCACAGGGAGTGGAGGCGACACCGGAACGTAGGATCGTCCGCGTGGATCTGGACGACACCGCCGCCCGGCTCGGGGTACCCGTCGAAGACGTCGACCGCGTGCACCGCCTCGCCGGCGACCGGCCGTCGGCTCCGCTACCCGCCAAGGCCGACGCGCAAGCGCTCCTCGACCGGCTCGCGGTGCGGCCGGACGACGCCGCCGAGATCATGGCGGGCTGGCCGGACCCAGACTCTCCACTATGGACACCCGAGCTGCGCTGGCTGCTCGACCGCTCGATCGCCCTGGTCCGCGCCGACCTCGGGGGCCACGAGTGGCTGCCGCCCGGTCCGGAGCTGCCACGCGAGCGGGGCCTAGCCTGGCGGCACCTCTACGTGTACGCGTACCTTGCCCTGGTCGGCGTCGTCACCGGCTACCACCGCGACCACGGCGTCACCGAGGCCGTATCCTGGGCGTCCCTCGCCGACCTGGGCCGCAACCTCGCGATCGACCGGCGGATGCGGCGCGAGGGCTGGCCGGTCATGCAGAGCTGGCTGACGCTGCACGCCCGCGGCGCCATCTACGAGCTGGGCCGCCTGCAATACCACCGCGGCGGCACCGCCATCGACCTGCACATCCCCGAGTCGGGCCCGATGACCCCGGAGTCCGTCACGGCGTCGCTCGACGAGGCCCGCGCGTTCTTCCCGCGTCACTTTCCCGACGAGCACTACACGGAGTTCGCCTGCGGCTCGTGGCTGCTCGACCCGCAGCTGCTGGAGTACCTGCCCGAGGACTCCAACATCGTCAAGTTCCAGCGCAGGTTCGCGCTGGATCCCTACGAAAAGCAGGAATGGATCGACGCCGACGTCGAGGTGATGCGGTTCGTGTTCCGCACGCTGACCACCCCGCTCGACCAGCTCCCGCGCCGCACCGTGCTCCAGCGCGCGATCGTCGACCACCTGAAGGCCGGCCGCCACTGGCAGGTCCGCCGCGGCCGCTTCCCGATCTAAGCCCTTCGGAGTCAGGGTGTCTGCCCGTGGTGAGTTTCTGGAGACATATTTGCCCACGCCCGCGTCAGCTGTAGACCGTATGCTCCCGCGGGCACCGCTCCCGGCCGGCGGCTCGCAGCGCTCGCCGAACTCCCCGGCCGTCCACTGCCAGCTCCGCGAGACAAGCCCCGAAGGGGTCTACGCGGGCCCCACCCGCACCATCCTGACGCAACGTAACCAGCCAAACGGGCCAGACTTCGAGAACAGACATTGTGGGCAAACGTCGACCACCGGCGCGACCAACGGCGGACGGGTGAGGCCGCGGGAGCAACGGTCTGGACCACGACGGACATCGCGGTAGCTCAAATCTCTGTCCAAATAAGGGATTCAGTGGTCAAAGCCGCCCGACTCTGGAAGGTCTTTAGACCAAAGCTAAGGATTCGGGTCACCGGAGCGACCCGAATCCTTCACGATGACGCCGCGCCACGAGTTGGTCAGTCGGTCACGGCTACCGGCTGGCGGGACGGGGTGAGCATCATCGCGACGCTGGCGATCGTGACCACGACCACGACACCGACGAGGACCTGGATGGCCGCCGGCACGTCGACGAAGAACGCCGGCAGCGCGGTGACCATGGAGATGATCCGGGCACCCGCGGCGACGCGGACGGCGGTGCGTCTGGCGGTGCGCCAGGCGATCACGACGGCGATCACGGTGATCAGGCCGAGCACGCCGTCGAGCACCAGGATGGCGAAGGGCGGGCCCGCCTCGGCGTCGTCGGGCGTCGGCTGGAACGGCGCGGTCATGTCGCCCAGGCCGAGCAGGAAGGCGATGACGAGTCCGGTCTTGTTGAGCTTGGAGAGCTTCACGACTATCACTCCCGGGTCGGAAGGGCACCTGTTCTTCGGTGCCGTTGGGCCAAAGCTTGCGGGCCGGCCCGTTCCCGCCGGATCGGTCGACGTGCCTGCCGCACCGGGAAGATTCCCGACCGTACCCGGGAATGTATTCCTGGGTCGATGATCAGCGCAGCCCTCATGATGGATCCATGACACCGCCCGATGGACCGATCACCGTCGTCCTGGTCGACGACCATTTCGTGGTTCGGGAGGGGCTGCGGGCGCTCATCGAGTCGTTCGAGGGGTTCGCGGTCGTGGGCGAGGCGACCGATGGCGAGCAGGCGGTCCGCGAGGTCCAGCTCCACCGCCCCGACGTGGTGGTGATGGACGTGATGATGCCGCGGGTGGACGGCGTCGAGGCGACCCGCCGGATCGTCCGCGCGTGTCCCGGCACCGCCGTGCTGGTGCTGTCGATGGCGGAGGACGACGAGGTGGTGTTCAGCGCGATGCAGGCCGGCGCCCGTGGATACCTGCTCAAGGGCGCCGCGCAGGAGGAGATCGACCGGGCCCTCAAGGCGGTGGTGGCCGGTGAGGCGATCTTCGGCCCGGGCATCGCCACGCGGGTCCTCGGCCTGTTCGCGCGCGGCGCCACCGGGCACGCGCCGCCGTTTCCCGAGCTGACGCCGCGTGAGCGGGACGTGCTCGAGCTCGTGGCGCAGGGTCGGCGCAACGCGGCCATCGCCAAGGCGCTCGGCATGGCACCCAAGACGGTCGCCAACCACCTGTCGTCGATCTTCGTGAAGCTCCAGGTCACCGACCGCTCGGCGGCGATCGTGCGGGCCCGCGACAGCGGGCTGGGCCAGGGCCGACCGTCATGATCATCTGGCTCTCGCTCGGCATCGGCGCGGCCTTGCTCGCCGTTGCCGTGCTGATTCTCCTCGCACTGCGGCGGCGGGCATGGCCGGACGGCACCGTACCCGCGCGGCTGCTGGGGCTGCTGCTCGCCGCCGCCGCGACCGGTCTGCTGGCGGTGGCGCTGCGCCTGGTCACGGGACCCGGCGGGGTGCCTGACCGGTTGGCCGTGTTGAGCGTCGTCGTGCTGCTCCCGACCGCGCTCGTGCTGTACCCGGACGACAAGCCGCCGGCCGGCCTCGGCTGGACTCCGGTGGCCGTCGTGGCGCTGTGCGGCGGGATGGGGCTCGTCTATCCCGGCCTGTTCGCCAAGAGCGGCCTCGGCGAGTTGGTGGCGTACCTGTTGGTGCTCGCCGCGCAGTGGTGGCGCTTCGAACACACCGACGTCGCCGGCCGCCGCGCGCTCCAGTGGTTGGCGCTCGGCGCCCTGCCCGGCCCGCTGCTGGCGGCCATGGCGAGCTTCGCCATCTCGGACGTGCTGGCGGCCGTGCTCGACCTCGCCGTGTGGACCGTCTTTCTGGCGTGCTTCTGCGTGGGCCTGGCCGCGCCGGGCGTCCGGGACGTGCGCGCCATAACGCTTTCCGTGGGCGTCCACGCGGCCGGCGGGCTCCTCGTGCTCGCGGTCTTCGCGTCGGTGATCTCGCTGATCGACACGGTGGCCGGGGATCGGGTCGTCCTCTCGCCGGGTGCGCTCGGCCTGGTCGCCGCCGCGTGCGCCATGGGCTACCCACCGGTCTCCCGGCTGCTCAGGCAGGTCGTCGAGCTGCTGCTGTTCGGTGCGCGCAGCGATCCGATCGAGGCCGCGTCCACTGTGGGCGAACGGCTCGGCGACGACCCCGTACCGGCGCTGCGGTCGCTGCGGGAGTCGTTGGCGCTGCCGTACGCGGCGCTGGTCGACCCGGCGGGTCAGGCGGTGGCCGTCAGCGGTCGCCCGCCCGAGTCGGCGGTCCGGCGCGCCCTGACCGTCGCCGATGGCACGCTCGGATACCTCGACGTGGGGCTGCGACCAGGCCAGCAGGCGCTGCTGCGCACCGACGAGCAGGTCGTGGCGGTGCTCGCGCCGGCGCTGGCGCAGCTGATGCAGGCCCGCAGGTTTCGCGCGGACCTCCAGGCGTCCCGGGCCTCGATCGTCGCGGCGGTCGAGGAGGAGCGGCGCCGGCTGCGGCGCGACCTGCACGACGGGCTGGGGCCGCGCCTGACCGGCGTCGCGTACGCCGCCGACGCCGCGCGGAACCTCCTGCACCGAAACCCGGCGCGCGCCGCGGAGTTGCTCGTCAGCGTGCGGGCCGAGGCGGGAGAGGCGATCACCGACGTGCGGCGGCTCGTCGAAGGCCTCCGCCCGCCCAGCCTGGACCAGGTCGGGTTGGAGCAGACCGTGCGCCAGCACGCCCGCCACCTGCTCCGCCCGGACGGCGGCCCGATAGAGGTCGACGTGCGGGTGCCCGCCCCGCTGCCGGGACTGGGCGCCGCCGTGGAGGTGACGGCGTACCGCATCGTCGTGGAGGCGCTGACCAACGCCGCCCGCCACTCCGGCGGCCACCACGCCACCGTCACGCTCTGCCTCGAAGACGGCGCGGACGACAAGGTACTGGCGATCGAGGTACGCGACGACGGCCGGTCCGGCGAGCAATGGGTGCCCGGGTTCGGGCTCACGTCGATGCGCGAGCGCGCGGAGATGCTCGGCGGCACGCTACAGGCGCACGTCGACGGCACCGGCGGTGTGGTCTCCGCCCGGCTTCCGCTCGAAGCCGGGCGCGGCTGACGCGTCGATCAGGTGCGCGACGCGAGCGCGAAGCGGGGCGGCGCGGGCGCCGCTCCGATGACGAGGTCCGCGACGATCCGACCGATCACGGGCGCGAACTTGAAGCCGTGCCCCGAGAACCCGGTCGCGACGGTGACCGGTCCGACCCGGTCGATGACGAAGTCGTGGCTGGCCGTGTTGTCGTAGAGGCAGCTGATCGGCTCGGCGGTGTCCGGGTCGAGCCCGGGCAGCCAGCGCCGGACGTAGTCGCGCAGCAGGCGGCTGCCTTCCTCGGTCGCGGTGAAGTCGCGGCGGTCCGGGTCGACGACCGGGCCGCTGCCGTGAAATCCCACCTTGACGCCCTCGCCGGGGCTGAGCAGCCCGTACGCGGCGTGCTCGGGCTCGGCACGCCAGTGGATGAAGCTGGGCCAGCCGGCGCCCGGGTCGAGCGCGTGGAAGTGTGCCGGCTGCTCCTGCGTGACGGTCAGCGCCGGCAGGTCCAGGACGCCGCGCAGGATGCCGGGGGCCCACCCGCCGGCCGCGACGACGACGTGCCGGGCGGAGAGGACACCCTCGGCGGTCCACACCTCGACGGCGTCGTCGCCGCGGACCGCGACGCCAGTGACCCGGCGGCCGTGCTCGATCCGGGCACCCGCCTCGGACGCGAGGCGTTGCAGAACCTGGATCGCCGCGTCGGCCAGCAGGCGGCCACCGTCCGGCTGGTGCAGGACGGGCGACTCGAACTCCATGCCCGGCCATCGCCGCTTCGCCGCGGCGGCGTCGAGGACCGTGAACGGCACGCCGTGCGCCGCCAGGACCTCGGCGATGCCCAGCGCGTCCGGACCGTGGTCGATCGCTCCGGTGGTGGTCAGCAGCGGGACGCCGGACTCCTCCTCCAGGTCGCGCCAGAGCCGCAGGGCGCGCCGGGCGAGGGTGACGTAGTCGGGCTCGGGGTAAGCGAGCCGGAAGATCCGGGTGGCGCCGTGCGAGCCGCCGCGGTCGTGGCCGGCCTCGAAGCGCTCGAGAAGATGCACCTCGCGGCCGGCCGCGGCGAGGGCCCAGGCGGCGGCCGAGCCCATCGCGCCACCGCCGACCACGATTACGTCCTGCACGTTTTCAAACGCTACAGACAGCCGACGATGGCGGCTCGGCGCGGTTCAATCCTTGCCGCAGATCGTGCCCTTCGAGGTGCCCGCGGGGAGGGTGGCGCGTTCGTCGGCGGTCAGGTCCCTACCCACGATCGCGCACAGGTGTGCGGCCCACTGCTCGGGGGCGAGCGGATAGACGGCGCGGCCGACGTTGCCGGTCACCTGAAGAGCGTTGCCGTCGTCGGCGAGGTCGACATCGCCGGCATCGGCCAGGTGCAGCACCGCGGCCCGCCGGTCCCAGCTCCAGAGCGTGAAACCGTCCGAGGACTTGATGCCGATCAACGTGCCGGTGAGGTGGCCGGCGCGGACGATGCCGACGAGCTCGGGGATCGTGCCGGGTGGTGAGACGGTCAGCGCGGGCCCGTCGAGTCGGCGGCGCGCCACGTCCCACATCTGGAGCGAGCCGTCGGTGAGGATCATCAGCCGTTGCCCGTCCGGGGTGTACCTCATGTCGCGGACCTCGGCGGCCTCGGGCATCGGCAGCTCGGCGATCCGCGTGCCCTCGGTGGCCGACCACATCTCGACCCGGCGCTGGTCGACCTGCACGGCCACCTCGGGCCGTCCGGGCCAGGACGCGCAGGCCACGCCGTGGCCGGTGGCCAGCAGCTCGGTCCTGGTACGCCACGGCTGTACCGCGTCGCCGACCTGGGTGCCCCGGCGGATGTCGAAGCGGCTGAGCATCCCGCCGTACCAGACAGTGATGGTGTCCGTGGTTGCCGCTTCGGGTTCACAGATCGCGATCGACGTCCACAGCGTGCCGGGCGAGGGTCGGGGAACCCCCGGCGCCGCGGGTATCGGGATCCGCGCGGTGAGTCGCATCGTGGCGGTGTCCCACACCAGCAGGTGCCGCCACGGTGCGTCGACCATCAGGATCGTCCGCCCGCTGTCGACGAACCCGTACAGCCGCTCCGTTTGGGCGAACAGGTCGGACGGGTTTTCGGGCACCCGCGGGAGGTCCGGCGGTCGGTCGGCTCGGCCGAGCTCCTGCCCCGTGGTGGCGTCCCACAACCGCAGCCACGGTCCCTCGGGGGTGAGTGTGGCGATGCGCCGCCGGTCCGCGTCGAGCACCAGGTCACGTCCGGGAGTGGCGAGCGCGTCGTCCAGCGACGAGAAGGCGGACGGTTCGACGTCCGCCACGGCGACGGTCGGGCCGAGCGCGGTGGCCAGCCACCACCCCCGCGAGGTGGTGCCCAACAGCATCTCCGGACGCATCCCCGCCTCGCCGGCGGGCAACCGGACGTGTGCGGTGGCGCCGGTCTCCAGGTCGGTCATTTCGGCGGACCGGCCGGGTAGCTCGTCGTCCGACCGGCGAAATGTGTCGTGGACGACGGCTCGGGCGCTGTGGTCGACGAGGATCTCACCGCCGAGGAGGTTGCCGGGAGCGGCGATGCCGTCGTCACAGCCTCCGCGGGTCGTGACCGGCGGACGTCGTGCCCCGGTGACCAGGTCCCAGATATGCAGCGTCTGGTCCACGCACGCCACGGCGGTGCGCGCGTCGCCGCTGACTCCGGCCGCTGTCGCGCCGGCGGTGAGCGTGCGCCGGCGACCGGTCGCCAGGTCCCACACGTCCAAAGTGGTGTTTCCGGCGCGTCTTGTCGCGACCACGAGCTGTCGACCTGGCCCGAACCAGGCGTTGGCCCGGTCGGGCAGGCCGGCCGGAGTGCGTTCGGCGGTGGCCCGGGTCACGTCGAAGATCCGTAGCCCTTCGCCGGGGAAGCCCGCGATCAGCCGGTGGCCTTGGCCGTCGAAGCGCAGCAGATCAGGGGTGGTCGCACCGTCGTGCAGCGTGACGACCTTGCGGCTCGGGCCGATGACCGCGATCCGGCCGCCGTCGAAGGCCGCCGCGACCGTCGCGCCGTCCGGGCTGACGGCGAGCGTCCCGATCCGCGCGTCGATGCCCTCCTCGAACTCCGTCCTGGTCTCCACCCGCTCCAGCCGCTGGTCCACCCGCCCCCAGAGCAGCACTCCGTCCCGGCCGGCGGCCGCTATCACCGACCCGTCCGAGGACGCCGCGAACGCGGTGAGGTCTCCGGCGCCGATGTCGAGCAGGCGGCTCGTGGCGCGGTAGCGGTCGTACTGGTCGAACAGGCGCACCAGCGCTTGTGGGTGCGGGCTGGTCCGGTACGCCGCGATCGCGGTCAGGACGGCGGTGTCCGGCCGGCTCCGGTCCTGCTGCCCGGCGAGGTGGCCGAGCAGCTGCGCGGCGTTCTCCCGTACCTGAGCGTCCAGCTCGTCCGACCGCCTGTCCAGCACCACCGCGAACGTGCTGGTCAACACCAGCAACGCCACGATGAGCGCGGCGGCGCCTCGCCATGCCACGGCCACCCGCCGGTGCCGGCGGCGGCTGGCCAGGATGAAGTCGCGCTCGTCGGCGCTGATGTCGCTCGGATGCGCGCGCAGCCAGCGCACGCCGTCGGCAAGCCGCTGGCGGCGCAGCGGCTCCGCGCGGTCCATGCTCGCGCGCAGGTCTTCCTGCCAGGAGCGGAAGTCGCGTTCCTCGGCCAGCCAGGCACGCATCCGGTCCCAGTGGACGGCCAGCACCTCGTGGGCGAGGTCGTAGCTGCGGCCGCCCCCGGGGTCGTGCCCGGCGACCAGCAGGCGGCCGGCGGCCAACACCTCGGCCACCGGCAGCAGCTCCGCGTCGAGCTCGGCGGCGCGTGCGGTGCGCCGGGTGCCGCCGTGCGGGTCAGGCCGGACGAGCTGGACGAACAGCCGCCGGGCGGCGGTGCGCTGGGCGGCGCCGAGCTGCTCGGTCCAGACCTGCTCGGCGTAGCTGGTCAGGGCGCCGGTCACGCCGCCGAGCTCTTCGTAGGCGGCGTGGGTCAGCCTCCCGGCGTCCTGCGTCTCCCACAGCTGGGTCAGGGTGAACTCGACCAGGGTCAGCGCGGCGGGAGCGTCGTCGACGTCGGCCACGATCCGTTCCACGAGACCGGGTTCGAAGACGACACCGGTGTCGCGTAGCGGCGCCTCGATCGCGGTGCGCAGGTCGTCCGGGCGCATGGGGCCGACCAGGTACACGGTCTCCCGGGCCGCTTCGTCGAGCGCCAGATGATCCGCGGCGATGTCGAGCAGGTGCGGGCGCAAGGTGACCGTCACGTGCACGGCAACCGCCCCTTGCGAGATCGCGACCAGCACCTCCGCCAGCTCGCGCGCGGCCCGCCGGTCGGCGACCACGAGCTCTTCGAACTGATCCACCACCACCAGCAGGCGCCCGGCTCCGGTGCGCGCCAGCACGTCGCCGAGCAGCTCGGCAAGCCGGCCATCCCCGATCGCCGCGGAGAGGGTGGCGCGCGCTTCCAACGCCCGCGCGCCGCTCGCGTCCGGCTCGAGCAACGGCAGCAGGGCGTCGGCGAGCATGGTGGCCACGGGCAGCCCGGCCACCGGCCGGAACGTGGCCACGGCGAACCCGCGCGGGCGTACGCGCGGCAGCAGGCCCGCGTACACCAGAGACGACTTGCCGGACCCCGACGCCCCGACGACGGCGATGAACCTCGACCCGGTCACCCGCTGCGCCAGGCGGTCGGCGAGCGCGTCCCGCCCGAAGAACAACTCCGCGTCCGCCTCCCGAAACGGGGCCAGGCCCCGGTACGGGCACGGTGGCCGGCTCGCGGCGACCACCTCGGGCCACGCCTGGAAAATCTGCTCGCTCGGAATCAGGTACGCGGTACGCAACGCCGGATTTGTCTCCGCCGCGACCGCCATGCCGACGATGCCGCCGAGCTGCTCGTCCCAGACCGGGGCGCCGGAGAAGCCGGGCGCGATCCGGAAGCCGACCGCGCCGTCCGCCTCGACCTGGATCCATCCGCTGCCCAGCCGGCCGAGCAACCGGCCCGAAAACCACACCCCACCGTCGCGCCGGGCCGGAAACCCGAACACCCGACACCGGTGATGCCACACGTCGCCGGCCGGCAACAGCCCCAACGGGCGGATGCCCGCCGGCCGCTCCACCAGCCGCAGGCCCGCGATATCGCCCGAGTGGTCCGGCCGGGGCGGCGCCCAGATCTCCACCCGAGCCGTGACGACGTGCTCGGCGGCCACGAGCGGAAAGACCATCCGCACCGGATCACCCGGCGTGTCCCCCGAGTCGTCCGGCAGGCCCAGCGACCGAGCCACGACATGCGCACACGTCAGAACCTGATCCTGGCCGACCAGAAAACCGGCGCCGACCGCACGGCCTTGTCCATCGAGTATCGCCGCCACGCACGCGTCGAGAGCGCTGGCATCAGGCACGTCGACCCCAGATTGGAAATGATTCCTTTGGCCCACAGTCTAGAGATGGAACGTCACAGCCTGCCATCGATGTCGGTCGCGTGCCCGGGACGCCCGTCAGTCAGGCGACGCGGCCGCGGACCGGCCGGCCCGGCATGGCGTCGAGCACCAGCTCGTGGTCGCGGACCACGAACTCCCCGTTGACCAGTACGTGCGCGATCCCCGCGGACGGCAGGATCTCCGTGTACGTGGCCCGGTCGGCGACCGTGGCGGGGTCGAAGAGCACGAGGTCGGCGTCGGCGCCCGGCCGGATCCGGCCCTTGTCGCGCATGGCCGGTGCGAAAGGTTCGAGCATCTGGGCGGGCAGCAGCGAGCAGCGCCGCACCGCCTCCATCATGGACAGCGCGCCAAGCTCGCGGACCAGCCAGCGAAACGTGCGGGCGTACCCGCCGGCGCTGCGCGGGTGTACCCGGGCGGTCGGCGGCACCGGCCACGTGTCGCCGGCGAGCCGCACGCCACCGTCCACAATGGGCATCGTGTCGGTGGCGACGACCGTGTCGGTCAGCAGCAGCGAGCGCAGCAGCAGGTCGCGTTCGACCGGATCCGTCTCGTCGCGGAAGTCGATGATGACAAGCCCGCCGGGGTCGTCGGAGCGCAGCTGGCGCAGCCGGGCCGCGTCGGCGACCCGCTCCCCCGTCGCCAGGTAGGTCACCACGGTGGTCGGGCGGCCCTGATCGGCCAGTGCCTCCGGCGACAGGAAGGGCGCGCCGATGTTGGTCGACGCCGCGCCGTACGGGTACGCCTCGGTGGTGACCAGCGCGCCGCGGGCCCGAGCCTCGGTAATGGCCGCGCAGATCTCCTCGGTGTCGTTCTCGGAGGAGCTGTTGAGGTGGCAGATGTGCAGCCGCGCCCCGGTCTGCTCCGCCGCCGCGAGCACCTCGGCGACCCCGGCCATCCCCGCGTACCGCATGTGGGTCCAGCACGGCACGCCGAGCGACGCGGCCAGGGAGGCGAGCGCCAGGTACTCGGACCGGTCGGTGTCCGGTGCGTACCCGAGCAGGACCCCGAAGCCGAGCGCCCCGTCGGCGACCTCCCGCCCGAGCAGGTCGAGCAGCCGGTCCACGTCGCCGGGCGCGGCCGGCCGCCGCCAGTGCGGCCGGTGCACGTTGGCCAGCCCCACGTCCAGCGCGTCGCCGTCCACCGGCACCCCGTCGAACAGGTGCATCCGGCTGACCTGCCAACCGGCCGAGTACCCGAAGTTGATGGGCCGACCCTCGTCGGCGGCACGCTGGTAGCGCACGGCCACCGGCAGCCCGCCGGCCTCCAGCTCCAGCGCGGTCGTCACGCCGTCGAGGGCCTGGAGCCGCATGCCGACCTGGTCCTGCGCGTGGCTGTGCAGGTCGACGAAGCCGGGCGCCAGGACGAGCCCGGTGGCGTCCAGGACGGTGGTCGCCGGCGGCGGCGTCTCGGTCACGCTCGCGACGGCGCCACCACGGACGCCGACCGCGCGCACCGCGTCGAGACCGGACTCGGGATCGACGACCCGGGCACCGGCGATCACAAGATCCACAGGCCCCACCTTAGCGACCCGTCATGCCGGCTTGCGGGCGAGGACGAGCCCGCCGCGCGGGTCGCCGTCCCGCTGCCGGCCGAGCTCGGTCAGCGCGGCGGTGGTCACGGTGAAGCCGGCCGCCGTCAGGTCGTCGCGGAGCGCGGGCAGCGGGGTGGTGCGGTAGTACATGACGAACGGGGGCCGCCACACGGCGTTGCGGACCCGCATGGCCAGGTCGAACCCGAGCGTGAACCAGTAGGCGACCGCCGTGAGGGGCGGCGGCGCGCCGATCGGGAAGGCGAACAGCCCGCCGGGACGCAGGGCGCGGTACACCCCCTCGAAGACCGCGGGGCGTTCGGCGGGTAGGAAGTGCCCGAGCGCGCCGAAGGTGACCGCGAGGTCGAAGCGTCCGGCGAAAGGCATGGCGCGGGCGTCGGCCCGTACCCAGGTGGCGTCCGGGTGTGCGTCGCGTGCCTGTGCGAGCATGCCGGCGCTGAAGTCGACCCCGGTGATCCGCCCCTGGCACACGGCGCGGAGCACATGCATGCCCGCGCCGGTGCCGCAACACACGTCCAGCCCGTCGCGGAACGGCCCGAGCTCCGACAAGGCCTGGGCGGTCGCGTCGAGGATGCTCCGCGGTGTGCGGAAGGGCGTGTGGTCGAACTTCGGGGCCAGCAGGTCGTAGCCGCGCTCGACCGAGGACAGCGCCTGGACGCACAGCTCGCGCAGCGACGGGCCTTGAGGCGAGAACATCGGCCGAGGGTACCCGCCCCGCTACCCGTCGTCGTCCTGCACGGTCAACAGGCCGTACGCGTCGCCGACCGAGGCTCCGCTGACCGCCTTGGCGGCGACGACGTAGGTGCGGCCGTCGCCAGGCTGGGTGTCGCCGGTCACCTGGATCGGGATCGGGATCGTGGTGCTGCCGGGAGGGACGGTCACGACGGTAGCGGTGACGCCGCCGGTCGCCGGGTCCACGACGAAGACCCGTACCCGGCCGTTGCCGCTGCCGGAGATCTGGGCGGGCACGTGGTGGGTGACTGTGCCGGAGTCGCCTTCCGGCACGGTCAGCTCCCCCAGGTCCGCCCGCGGCAGCCCGACCGGCTGCGGTGCCGGCAGGCCGGGGCGCCAGCCCCAGGCGTCGAGCAGCCAGACCTGTGCCCAGGACTCACCGGCCCGCGGCACGATCTCCAGCCGCGTGACCCGGCCGAGGTCGAGCCCGGCCGTGACGGCGTTGGTCAGCGGCATCCGCACCTCCTGCCCCCACGTGTGCGAGAGCATCGGGTCGAGAGTGGACGTGCCCAGGACAGCCCGCCGGCCGGCGGAGTCGGCGATGGCGACGTCGAATCGCGTGCCCGGCGAGCCGATCGGCACCACCACCCGCAGCGCCACCGCCTGGGCGTTCGTGAGCGAAACCGCCGCCGGCGGCTGGATCGTGACCGGCGTGCCCAGCGCCGTCCACCGGACCCGCACCGCGTACCGGCCGGCCTCCGGGCGGATCGGCTCGAACGGGTCGAAGTGCGGGTTGGTGCTGTCGCAGGAGGTCGGCGTGGTGGTCGCGGTGACCTGCTGGCACAGCACACCACCGGTGCCACTGACCACAGTGGACGAGTCCGGGACCACCAGCGGCGCCCGGTTGCCGCCCACCGCGTGGCTCAGCACGACCGCCGGGTCGACCGACGGTGCCCGTACCCCGGAACCGTCCAGCAACGGACGGACCTGGTCGTCGCCGGCCACGAACGCGGCCGCCGCGGCGGCGGTATAGGTGGCGCCCACCTTCTGCTGCTGTTCGGGGGTGAGCCGCTGTGGCGAGGCCGACCTGCATATCGGGTCGTGCGGGCTGGCGAAGTCGTCGAACGACGGTGCCGCGGACAGGCCCGGAGTCCACTCGGTGTTGTAGTAGTTGTGGTTGGCGCCGACGACGTACGCCGCGCCGTGCAGGGCGAGACCACGGCCGACCCCGCGGGTCGCGTCCACGTACTGCTGGCCTTGCAGGTCGGAGACGTCGCCGTCGCAGCTGGACAGGATGGTCATCGACGGCACGTCCGGCGCCGGGTTCTGCGGCAGGAGCGTGGGTGCGATCAGCGCCAACCCACGGATCTGCCAGCGCACCGCGCCGGTGTACCCGTCGCGGCCCGCGGGTGGTGGCGTGAGGCTGTCGACCGCCGCCCTGCCCACCCCTTCCCCGCCACGCGAGTGGCCGACCAGCAGCACCCGCGTCATGTCGGTCACCGGCGCCGACCGCACGACGGCGGGCGCGCCCGGCCGCCCGCTGCCGGCCCAGTCCGCCCAGCGCGCAAGATGGATCCGGACCAGCGACGACCGCGCCTGCGCACCGCCGTCCGCCGGCGGCACGAGGCCACCGTCCTGGGCGTTGACGCCGTTCGCCGCGATCGACACGGTCACGTAGCCCTGCGATGCCAGCAACTGCTGTGCCCGCTGGTATCCGAGGTGGCTGGGCACCGGCGTCCAGCCGGCCGGGCACGGCCACGCCAGGGTCGGCTGCGCGGTGCCCTGGTAGCACGTGGCGTGCCGGCCGTGCAGGAACAACACCAGCGGGCGCTGGCCCGACGTGGCCTGCGGCGCCACCACGAACCCGCGCATCTCCACGGGCGCCGCGAAGCCGGGGAGGGACACGTCGGGCAGCGTGTACTCGCCGGAAATCGTCGAGAACGGGCCGGGCACACCCGGATCGACGGCGTTGGGCGGCAGCTGGGCCAGCTTCGCCACGCCCTGGCGGCGGTCGACCGCGCCGGCGGGAACGTCAAGTCGCCGACCACCCGCCAACACCCGCGGGTCGGTCAGCCTCCGCAGGGCCACACCGTCGACCGCGAGCCGGAACGTCCGCTGGTCGGCCGCGGCGACCGGCCAACCCAACAGCCGGTCACCGGCGTGGAACTCGACCATCGCGCCGCCGACCGGCACCGGCGCCGGCGCGTGCCAGACAAGCTCGAACCCCGATCCGCCGCGGCGCACCTCCCAACCATCCGGCAACGCCGCGGCCGCCGACGCGCCCTGACCCGGCTCCGCCCACGCGGCTCCACCACCGCCCAACGCCAACGCGAGCGACACCGCCGCCGCGACCACGCCTCGACCGACGCGCACCGACACCCTCCCCCGTGTATCCGTGAGGATCGATGCTAAGGGCCGGCGGCTTCACTTGGGCTTCACGCCCCAACCCGACCGGGACGGGGGCGGAGGCGGCGTCCGGGTGTGCGGCCACAAACCTAGATTCGAAAGACAGATCTGAGCTACCGCGACGTCCGCCGTGGTCCAGACCGCTGCTCCCGCGGCCTCACCCGTCCGCCGCTGGTCGCGCAACGCGAACAGATCTTGGTACGCACGCGCCCCCACAGGGGCCAATCCGTACCAAGGTCTGGTGGAGTGACATGGGTAAATCTGTCTGCGGAAACTCACCGAGAGCGAGACCCCTGATCCCAAAGGATCTCTAGGACCGGCATTTCGGTGCTGGTCAGAGCGTGTGGCGACTGTTCGTCGCGATCGCCGGAGGCGGTCCGGGGTGCCGGTGATGCGGGCTCGGGTCCGGTGTCCAAAGTGCTGCGATCGGCGACGAGGGTGGGCGAGATCCTGGTGATCGCCCGCCGACAAGGATCAGACGGCTCCCGGGCCAATCGGCGCGCCCGGGTGACCGCGGGTCTACGCGCTGCCCCGCCAGACGATGGGGGTGGGCATCAGGGTGCCGCCGGTAGGGGGTGTCTCGCCCATGAGCTGTCGCAGCACCAGGTCGGCGGCGTGCGCGCCGATCTCCTTCGCCGGCTGGTGCACAGTGGACAGTGCGGGGTCGGTGCGCTGGGCCCAGGGGCTGTCGTCGAAGCCGACGATGCCCACGTCGCCGGGGACGGTGCGGCCGGCCTCGCGCAGCACCTGGATGGCGCCGGCGGCGACCGAGTCGGACGCGGCGAAGACGCCGTCGATGCGAGGCTCGCGGCACAGCAGCTCGCGCATGCCGTCCATGCCCGCCGTGTAGTTGTAGAAGTCGACCTCGGCGACCAGCCGGGGGTCGAACCGGGGCCCGAGCGCCTGGCGGAAACCGGCGAGCCGGTCGGCGCCGGAGTCGCGGTCGAGCGCGGCGGCGATCATGCCGATCCGCTCGCGGCCGGTGGCGGCCAGCCGCTCGGTGATCGCCCGCGCGGAGCCGAGGTTGTCGACGCCGACGAACGGGATGCCCTGCCGCAGGTCGGGTGGGTGGCCGACGAACGCGGCCGGCAGCGCGAGGTCGGCGACCAGGCGGGTGATCGGGTCGTTGGCGCGGGCCGAGACGATGACCGCGCCGTCGACGAAGCCGCCGCTGAGGTACTTGGTGATCCGCTCGATGTCGCGGGCGGAGTCGATGACGAGGTTGACCATCTGGTAGTCGGCGTCGGACAGCACGGCGTTGACGCCGAGCATGATGGCGCCGATGTTGGGGTCTTCGAGCAGCAGGCTGTGTGGCTCGAGGACGAGGAAGCCGATCGCCTGGGAGCGCTGGGTGACGAGGTTTCGCGCGGCGGTGTTGGGCGCGTAGCCGACCTGGGCGATGGCGGCCTCGATCGCCGCCCGGGCCTCCGCCGAGACGTATCCACCATTGAGGACTCGGCTGACGGTGCCCCGTGAGACGCCCGCGACGGCCGCGACGTCGTGCACGGTCGCCCGCTTCGACGCCCCCTGCCGCCGCTGCACGCAGTCACTCTAGCGCCAGGGCTTGACCGGGGCGAGTCGCTGTGCCTAGTGTGTGCACGTTCACACATGTGCACGTGCACACACGGCCTGACCTCGGAGGGGAGCCGATGATTACTGCCGGCATCGGCCTCGGTTGTGACTACAACCCGGAGCAGTGGTCACCGGACGTCTGGCGGGAGGACGTCCGGCTGATGCGGCAGGCCGGCATCGACATCGTCGCCATCAACATCTTCGGCTGGGCGTACCTGGAGCCCCGGCCGGACGAGTACGACTTCACCGGGCTCGACGCGATCGTGCGACTGCTGCACGAGCACGACATCAAGATCAACCTTGGCACCGGGACCGCGTCACCGCCGCCGTGGCTGGCGACCCGGCATCCGGAGATCCTGCCGGTCGCGGCGGACGGCACCACGCTTTACCCCGGCGGCCGCCAGGCCTGGTGTCCCAGTTCGCCGGTCTTCCGGCGGCGGGCGCTGGCGCTCGTGGAGCGGGTCGCCCGGCGCTACGGCGAGCACCCGGCGCTGGCCCTCTGGCACGTCTCCAACGAACTGGGCTGCCACAACGCGCACTGCTACGACGAGGACACCGCCGAGGCGTTCCGGCGCTGGCTGCGCAAGCGCTACGGGAGCGTCGACGCCCTCAACGACGGGTGGGGGACGTCGTTCTGGAGCCAGCGGTACGGGGACTGGTCCGAGGTGCGGCCGCCCGGCCAGGCGCTGTCCGCCCGAAACCCGGGTCAGGTGCTCGACTTCCACCGGTTCAGCTCGGACGAGCTGCTCGACTACTACCGCGACGAGGTCGAGGTGCTGCGCCGGCACTCCGCCGTGCCGATCACCACGAACTTCATGGTCACGGCCCACATCCGCAACCTCGACTACTGGACCTGGGCGCCCGAGATGGACGTCGTGGCCAACGACCACTACCTCGACCACCGGCTCGGCGACCCCACGGCGGAGCTCGCGTTCGCCGCCGACCTCACCCGCGGCCTGGCCGGCGGCCAGCCGTGGATGCTCATGGAGTCGGCGGTCGGCGCGGTCACCTGGCAGCCGCACAACCTGACCAAGGCACCGGGTGAGGCGATCCGCAACTCCCTGACGCACGTCGCGCGGGGCGCCGACGCCGTGTGCTTCTTCCAGTGGCGCGCGTCGACGCAGGGCGCGGAGAAGTTCCACTCGGCGCTGATCCCGCACGCGGGCACGGACACCGAGGCGTGGCGCGAGGTGCTGCGACTGTCGGCGACGCTCGACCGGCTGGACGAGGTCGCCGGGACCACTGTGGACACCGACGTGGCCCTGCTCTTCAGCTGGCAGGCCTGGTGGGCGTGCGACGGGGAAAGCCGCCCGTCGCAGGACCTGCGCTACCTGGACCAGGTGCACCGGGCGTACAACGCGGTGCGCGAGCTGGGCGCGACCACCGACGTGGTGGCCCCTTCCGCGGCGCTGGACCGGTATCGCCTGGTGGTCGTCCCGTGCCTCCACCTTGTCTCGGACCAGGAGGCGGCGGCGATCCAGGCCTATGTGGCGGCCGGCGGGCACGTGCTCGTCACGTTCTACAGCGGCATCGTCGACCAGGACGACCGCATCCGCCTCGGCGGATACCCGGGGGCCTTCTGCGAGATGCTGGGCGTCTCGGTCGAGGAGTTCGTGCCGCTGCTGCCCGGCCACGAGGTGTCGCTGGACACCGGCGGCCGGGCCCGGCTGTGGACCGAGCGCCTGCGGACCACGACCGCGCGACCCGTCGCCCGGTACGTCGGCGGCCCGCTGCCTGGCGTCGCGGCCGTCACCCGAAACGCGTACGGCGCGGGCACCGCGTGGTACGTCGCGACCGAACTGCGGCCCGACGCCCTGCGCGACGTGGTCCGCGAGGCGGTCCGGACGGCCGGCGTACGGCCGCTCGGCCCGGAAGGCGACGGCTCGGTGGAGGTGGTGCGCCGCTCGGCGCCAGGCCGCAGCTACCTGTTCGTCGTCAACCACGGCACCCGCGACGCCGAGTACGCGGCCACCGGCCTCGAGCTGGTGACCGGCGACGCCGTGAACGGCCTGATGCGGATCCCCGCCGGTGAGGTCCGGGTGATTCGCGAGGAGTCCAGATGACCGTCATATCCGGGCGCCGCCGCGTCCCGCACAAGGGCGCGATCGCCTTCTTCGTCCTGCCTTTCGGAGTGTTGTTCGCACTGTTCTTCGTCGTGCCCGTCGGCTACGCCGTGGTCCAGTCACTGTACAAAGTGGAACGGGTGGGCACGTTCGGCCCGGCGCGGGAGGTGTTCGGCGGGCTGACCCAGTACAGCCAGGTCTTCTCGGCCGGACCGTTCTGGTCCTCGGTCGGCCGGGTGCTGCTGTTCGGTGTCGTGCAGGTGCCGGTGATGCTGGGGATCGCCCTGCTGCTCGCGCTGCTGCTGGACTCCGGGCTGGTCAAGGCCGGGCGCTTCTTCCGGCTGGCCTTCTTCCTGCCGTACGCGGTGCCGGGCGTGGTCGCGGCGATCATGTGGGGCTTCCTCTACTCGCCGAACCTGTCCCCGTTCACCGCGATCACCTCGCGCCTCGACCTGCTCTCGGCCAACTTCGTGCTATGGGCGATCGCGAACGTCGTGACCTGGGTCTACGTCGGTTACAACATGATCATCATCTACTCGTACCTGCTGGCGATCCCGACCGAGATCTACGAGGCGGCCCGCCTCGACGGCGCCGGACCGATCCGGGTCGCCTGGTCGATCAAGATCCCCCTCGTGGCGCCGGCGCTAGTGCTGACGACGGTGTTCTCCATCATCGGCACGTTCCAGCTGCTGGCCGAGCCGCAGGTGTTCCGCAGCTTCAGCTCGGCCGTATCGAGCACGTACACGCCCAACATGACGGTGTACTCCACCTCCTCGATCCCGAACTTCAACCTGGCGGCGGCCTTCTCGGTGGTGCTCGCGCTGGCGACCTTCGCCCTGTCGTTCGGATTCCTCAAGATCACTCAGCGGAAGGGGTGGCGGTGAGACCTCGCGAAAGCCTCCTCAGCCGGTCCGCGGCCATGATGGTCATGGGCGTGTGCGCGCTCTACATCCTGCTGCCGGTTTGGTGGCTGGTCGTCGCCTCCACCAAGAACCGCGACCAGTTCACCGGCACGAACCCCTTGTGGTTCGCCGACTTCTCGTTCGTCCACAATGTCCGCGAGCTGCTGACCTACCGGGACGGCGTGTTTCTGCGCTGGGTCGGCAACAGCATCGCCTACACCGGTGGCGCGGCCCTCTTCGGCACGCTGCTCGCCGCCATGTGCGGCTACGCGCTGTCGAAGTACCGGTTCCCCGGCCGGGAGGCGCTTTTCAACGTGGTGCTCGGGGGCGTGCTCGTGCCCGCCACGGCGCTGGCCCTGCCGCTGTTCCTCATCTTCAGCTACGTCGGCGCCACCAACACGTTCTGGTCCGTGTTCCTGCCCAGCCTGGTCAACCCGTTCGGGGTGTACCTCGCACAGATCTACGCCCGGGCCAGCGTGCCGGACGAGCTGCTGGAGGCGGCGCGCATCGACGGGGCCGGCGAGGTACGCACGTTCTTCACCGTGGCGACCCGGCTGATGTTTCCGGGCCTCGTGACGATCTTCCTGTTTCACTTCGTCGCCGTCTGGAACAGCTTCCTGCTCCCGCTGATCATGCTCGGCGACGAGCGGCTGTTTCCGGTGACGCTCGGCCTCTACACCTGGAACACGCAGGTCAACCAACTGCCGGAGCTGCGCGGGCTCGTGCTCGTCGGCTCGCTGCTGTCGATCGCTCCGCTGGTCGCCGCATTCCTTCTGCTCCAGCGCTTCTGGCGCAACGGACTCGGCACGGGGGCCGTGAAATAGCCGCCCTACGAAAGGAACCCACGATGAAGGCTATTTTGAAACCGGCCAGCGTCCTGCTGGCATCCGCACTCGTTCTCGCGGCATGTGGCTCGGACGACTCGTCTTCCACCGGCGCCGCCGCCCCGAACGCCTGCGCGCCGTCCAGCGGCACCGTCAACCTGACCTTCACGTCCTGGATCCCCGGGATCGAAGAGGTGGCCAAGGTGTGGAACGACAAGAACCCCAACATCCAGGTCAAGGTGCAGACCGGGCCGAACGGCAACGGCGGCACCTACCAGAACTTCTTCAACCAGCTCAAGGCCGGCAACGCCCCCGACCTCGGCCAGATCGAGTACGACACGCTGCCGAGCTTCCGCGTCCAAGATGGACTGACCAACCTCGCCTCCTGTGACATCGTCACCGGCGCCAAGGACAAGTTCGTCGACTGGACGTGGGGCCAGGTCACCTTCGGCGAGCAGGACTCGGTCTACGCGGTCCCGCAGGACGCCGGCCCGATGGCCATGTTCTACCGCGCCGACCTGTTCGAGGCGAACGGCATCGCCGTGCCGACCACCTGGGCCGAGTACGCCGCGGCGGCGGAGAAGGTCAAGGCCGCCGGCGGCTACATCACCAACTTCTCGCAGAGCGACGTCAACCAGTTCGCTGGACTGGCCTGGCAGGCCGGCGGCCGCTGGTTCGGCAACGACGGCGCACAGTGGACCGTCGACTTCGCGGACGCGAAGACCACCGAGGTCGCCACCTACTGGCAGGACCTGCTGAGCCGCAAGCTCGTCTCGACCGTCCCGCCGTGGACCACCGAGTGGGACAACGCCTACAACACCGGCAAGGCCTGGACCTGGGTGTCCGCGGTGTGGGGCGCGAACTCCATCGCCACCGGCGCACCGGCCACCAAGGGCAAGTGGGCGGTGGCACCGATGCCGCAGTGGAACGCCGGCGACAAGGCCGCCGGAAACTGGGGCGGCTCCTCCACGGCCGTCTTCAAGACCTCCAAGCACCCGTACGAGGCGGCGCAGTTCGCGCTCTGGCTGAACACCTCGGACGAGGCGCTGACCCTGCTCAACCAGAAGGCCAACCTCTACCCGGCGACCAAGGCCGGCGCCACGCTGCCCGCCCTGAGCAGCGGCGTCGACTTCTACGGCGGTCAGAAGATCTACGAGGTCTTCGCCGAGGCCTCCACCCAGGTGTCCCCCGACTTCGTCTGGGGTCCGATCATGACCAAGACCTACGCCGACGCGGCCGACGGTTTCAAGGCCGCGGCGTCCGGACAGAGCACCCTCACCGACGCGCTGAAGGCCGCGCAGACCTCCACCATCGAAGCCATGAAGTCACAAGCCATCCCGGTCAAGGGCTAGCCGATTGCTCGTCTACCTGCGCGCCGCGGGTGCCAGCCTGGTGCTGGACGCCCGCGGCGCCACCACGCCCGCCGTCATCCACTGGGGCGCCGACCTCGGTGACCTGGACGAGACCGCGCTGGCGGCATTCGCCGACGCGTCCATCCCCGCCGTCCCGTCGAGCGCCATCGACACGCCGTTCCGGCTGACGCTGCTGCCCACGCCCGCGGAGGGCTGGAGCGGCCGCCCGGCGATCTCCGGATGCTCGCTCGCCGGCGCGGACCCGGTGATCGACCTGCGCCTGGAGCGGGTGCACCAGGCCGCCGCCGGCGCCGCGGTCGTCGAACTGTCCACTCCGGACGGCCGCCTGCACCTCACCACCGACATAGGACTGTCACCCGAGGGCGTGCTGGCGATCCGGCACGAGCTGCACAACCGCGGGCCGGACACGTTCCAGCTCGCGTCCCTCGACGTGCTGCTCCCGGTACCGCGGGAGGCTCGGGAGATCCTCGACTTCAGCGGGGTGTGGGCGCAGGAACGCCGGCCACAGCGGACCAGCCTCGGCGACGGGGTGTGGAGCCGGGAGACCCGCCACGGCCGCCCCGGCCACGACGACGCGTACCTGATGGTCGCCGGCGAGCCCGGCTTCGGGTTCCGGTCCGGACGGGTCTGGGCCGTACACCTCGCCTGGAGCGGCGACAAGCGCGTCTGGGCCGAGCGCCACTCCGCGGGCCAGGCGGCCATCGCCTGCGGTGAGCTGCTCGCGCCCGGTGAGGTAAGGCTCGCGCCCGGGGAACGGTACGCCACCCCGTGGGCCGTCGCCGCCTGGTCCGACGCCGGCCTCGACTGCCTGTCGGCCCGCCTGCACGCGTGGATCCGGGCCCGCTCGGGACCGCGCGGGCCGCGTCCGGTCGTGCTCAACACATGGGAGGCGGTCTACTTCGACCACGACCCCGACCGCCTCGACCGCCTCGTCGACCTCGCGGCCGAGGCCGGCGTCGAGCGCTTCGTACTGGACGACGGCTGGTTCGCCGGACGCCGCGACGAGCGCCGGGCGCTCGGCGACTGGCACGTCGACAAGGAACGGTGGCCCGCCGCGCTGCACCCGCTGATCGAACGCGTGCACAGCCGGGGCATGGACTTCGGGCTGTGGGTGGAGCCGGAGATGGTCAGCCCGGACTCCGAGCTCGCCCGCGCGCACCCGGAGTGGGTGCTCGGCCCGGCACACGCGCCGACCTGGCGGTTCCAGCGGGTCCTCGACCTCGCCAACCCGGCCGCCTACGACTACGTTCTGGAGCGGCTCACCGCGCTGCTGACTGAGTACCCGATCAGCTATCTCAAGTGGGACCACAACCGCGACCTGCTGCGGGAGGGCGCCGCGCACCGGCAGACCACGGCCGCGTACCGCCTGCTCGCGGCCGTGCGGGCGGCGTTTCCCACCCTGGAGATCGAGGGCTGCGCCGCCGGCGGCGCCCGCATCGACCTCGGCATGCTCGACCTCGTCGACCGCGTGTGGACATCGGACAACAACGACCCGCTGGAACGCCAACGCATCCAGCGCTGGACCAGCCTGCTCGTGCCCCCGGAGTACCTCGGCGGGCACCTGGGCGCCGCGACCGCACACGTCACCGGCCGCACCTCGGACCTCAGCTTCCGGCTCGCCACCGCACTGTTCGGCAACGCCGGCATCGAGTGGGACCTCACCGCCGCCACACCCGACGAACGCGCGGCCGTCGCCGGCTGGGTCGCCCGGTACAAGGCGCTGCGGCCGCTGCTGCACACCGGCACGGTCGTCCGCACCGGCGGCGACGACCCGGACCGCTTCGTGCACGGCGTGGTCAGCGCCGACCGCGGCACCGCCCTCTACGCGTACGTCGCCCTACGCCCGGCCGAGTCGGCACCACCCGCACCGATCCGGCTGCACGGACTCGACCCGGATCGGCTGTACACCGTGCGCCCGCTGCCGCTGGGCCCGCCGGTCCGCACCACGCACCAGGTGGCGCCCGCCTGGATCCGCGCCGGCGCGGTCCGCCTGCCCGGCCGTGTGCTGGCCGAGGCCGGCCTACCCGCGCCGCTGCTGGCCCCCGCCCAAGCGACGCTTTACGAGGTAGAAGCGGTCGGGTGAGGGCCCTTCGAAGGCGGGTTCGCCGCCTCTACCTCACACCGCCGCGACGGTTACTCGCAGCGACGAAACCTCTGTCGCTTTCCCGGACCGTCGATCCGGGAATAGACATCGTGGACAGACGTCGACCGCCGCCTGACCCAGCTCCATTACCCGCCCCGTTTCCTCCCGCCGGTTGCGCACAGGAACGACCGCGACCAACGGCGGACGGTTGAGGCCGCGGGAGCAGCGGTCCGGACCGCAACGGACATCGCGGTAGCTCGAAAAAGTCCTGGAATTTGGTCGCCTAGCTCACCTTCCAGGCGCGGGTGATCGTCTGGTCGATGCGGTTGCCGGCGGTATCGGTCGCGGTGACCCGCACGGTGGCGAACCGCGCCCCCGCCGGCGCCGCCGGGATCGTCGCCGTAACCTGGCGTCCGCCGGTCGTCGGCGCGGTGCGCCAGTGTGCTCCGTCGTCATAGGACACCCGCACGACCACCACGATCTTCCCGGCCCGCTGGTAGCCCGGCTGGTAGCCGAGGTTCAGCCTCAGCGGGTACGGGCGGCCGGCGGGCACCGTGTTGTCCAGGGCGGCGTCGATGTCGTAGCCGACCTGGAGCAGTGGCAGCACGCTGACCTTGTCGCCCTTGGGCTGGCTGGAGTCGAACGTCCAGGTGGTCGACGTGGCGGTCGACGTGGTCCACCACTCGCGGCCCTCGGTGAAGCGGTCGCGCGCGACGTCCAGCGTCAGCTTGTACCGGCCGTCGCCGGACGGCACGGTGAACCAGTAGTAGGGCCGGGTGGTCTCGCCGAGCACCTTGCCGCCCCGGGTGAGGGTGAGCTTGCCGGCGTCCGAGCGGTAGTCCAGCCAGCCGTACTGACTGACCGCTCCGTCGGCGTACTGGGGCATGGCGACGCGGATGACGTCGTGCCAGCGGTTGGCCGGCGCCCCGTAGGCGTAGTCCGCCGTGGTGTCGGGCATCGCGGGGCGGACGATCGGGCCGAACCATGTCTCGCGGCTCCGCTCGCCGGCCCGGTAGACGCGGCCCAGGTCGTTCATCGTGCCGAGGCTGCCGCCGAGGCCGAACGTGGTCTCCTGGGTCACCTGGTGCCGCCAGGCCACGCTGTCCCGGGTGCTGACGTAGTCGGTGCGCACGCCCGGCCGGCTGATGGCGCGGCTGAGGCCGAGCCCGACGTCGATGCCGTCGACGAATCCGAGGCGGCTGTCGCGGGCGCGCAGCTGCGGCAGGTGCCCGCGATACTCGGTGTCCACAGTGGCCAGTTGCAGCTCGGCGGCGGCGTAGTGCAGGTCGGCCGGCACCCGGTCGCGCTCGGTGAGCAGCAGGTCGTAGCGGTAGGGGCTTTCCGCCAGGCCGGTCAGGTCGAGTGTGACGGCACCGGATGCCAGCCGCTCGCGCAGCCGGATCCCGTCCTGGCGGGCCAGCTTGTACGCCGGCACCGCGCTGCCCCCGCCGTACGCCGGGAAGTCGTCCCGGTCGGCGGTGAGGAGGACCACGGCGGCGCCGGCCTCGCCCGCCGCCGACAGCTGCTCCCCCACGGCGTCGACGCCGGTCCAGCGGATCAGCACCGCCGCGCCGCGGGAGCCGGACAGGTCGTCCGGCGTGCCGTCGCCGCCGTCCACGAGGGGCAGTGTGCGGCGGCCGTCCAGCGCCGGCGCGCCTTCCACCGGTCGCGGTTCGGTCAGCGGGAAGCCGCCGGCGCCGGTCACCGCGGCGGTCAGCGGCGGCGCGGCGAGGTCCCAGCGGGTCACCAGCTGGAACGTGCCGGTCTTCGGCGCGGTGGACGGCAGCGCGTACACGTTGCGGGACGCCGCCGCCCCGAACGTGCTGCCGTCCACATCGGACCGCGGGCCTGCGCCGCGTTGCCAGACAAGGCCGAACCCGTTCAGCGTGGCGGGCCGCGGGGTGTCCACGGTCAGCTTGGCGGCCTTGCGGCCGTCGTAGGTGAGCCTCCGGTCGCCGCTGAGCACAAGCTCGGGCTCGCTGACGGCGGTCACCTCGTCGGTGTTGCCCTCCTCGTCCACCCCGTAGATGCGGCCGTTGAGTGCGTACCGGCCGGCGGGCACCTCACCGGAGACGGTGTCCCCGTCGCCGGTGAAGTGCAGGTAGCCGACCTCGCCGGTGTCCAGGTTCCACAGCCGCACGTTGCTCAGGAGGCCCGGTGCCCCGCCGTCGTGGGCGATGCCGCGCACGGTCAGCGTGTGCGTGGGCGGCACGAGGTTGGCGCCCAGCGGGGTGCGCAGCTCCTCGCCGCCGCCGCGCGCGGTGAGCACACCGTTGTACATGCCGTCCGGCGCCGCCGACCGGTCGATGTGGACCGTCGCGGTGGCGGAACCGTGCGCGGGTACGGTCAGCCGCGCCGGCGTGATCCGCACCGCCTGTGTCTTGCCGAAGGCCAGGTTCAGCGTGACCGCCCTGGCGCCGTCGTTGTGGTAGGTGACCGTGGCGCGCGGCGCGGGTTCGCCGGCCGGCACCTTGCCCAGCTCGATCGCCGCCGGCTCGACCCGCACGTCCCGGTCGATCGCGGCGGCGACGTCCACCCGGCCGGCACCTTGCTCCCACACCTCGGCGCCCTTGACCGGCTCGGCGCTCGCCACCAGCGCGGCCTTGAGCTGCGGCGCCTTCCAGTCCGGGTGCCGCTGGGCGAGCAGCGCGGCCGCGCCGGCCACGTGCGGCGCCGCCATCGAGGTGCCGGACATCGACGTGTACGCCTTGTCGATCGGTTCGCCGAGCGTGGTGCCGGCCGCGCGGGCGGCGACGATGGCCACGCCCGGCGCGGTGACCTCCGGCTTGACAGCACCGTCGCCGAGGCGAGGGCCGCGCCCGGAGAAGGTGGCCAGCGCGTCCGATTTGGACACCGCGCCGACGGTCAGCGCGGAGCTGGCCGTGCCGGGCGTGGTGACCGTCTGCGCGCTGGGTCCGCTGTTGCCGGCGGCGACCACGAACAGCGCCCCGGAGCTGGCGCTCAGCGCGTCGACCGCCTCGCTGGCCGCGTCCGGTCCCTCGAACGCCTCGGCGCCCATGCTCAGGTTGACGATCCGGGCGCCTTGACCGACCGCCCACTCCATGCCGGCGATCACCCAGGACAGGTCGCCGGAGCCGGACGAGTTGAGCACCTTGCCGACCAGCAGGTCGGCCTTGGGCGCCACGCCGGTGCCGGGCAGGCCGGCGCCACCCTTGCCCCTGCCGGCGATCGTCGCCGCGAGGTGCGTGCCGTGGCCGGTCCGGTCCACGGTGTCCGCCTCGTCGGTGAAGTTCGCCTCGGCCACGACCCGGTTCTTCAGCGCGGGGTGGGTAGCGTCGTAGCCGCTGTCGAGCACGGCCACCTTGACACCCTTGCCGTCGTAACCGGCCCGCCAGGCCGCCGGCGCGCCGATCCGCGGCACGCTGTCGGCGAGCGTGGCGCGCAGCTTGCGGTCCAGCCACACCCGGCGTACGCCGGACGCGAGCGTGGCCGGACCGTCCACGAGGGAGGACCACAGCGCGGCCGCCCGCGCCTTGTCCTCGGTGACCGCGACCGCGCCGATGCTGCGCAGGTCGCGGCGCTTCGTCGCGCCGGCGGTGGCGGCCAGCGGTGCGGCCCGGTCGCCGGACACCAGCAGCGGGATCGTGTCGCGGGCGGCATCGTGGTAGCCGCCCGCCACCAGGTCGGTGAGGTTGAACAGCGCGCTGTCCACCCGGCCCGACCGCACCAGCGGCACGGCCTCGGTGGGTATCGCGTAGACGTCGCCGCCACGCTCGGACAGCTCGAAGGCGGCGCCACTGTCCACAGTGACCGCCTGCCGGCCGTCGGCCAGTGTGGACAGCCGCACCACGTCGCCGGTGACGAGCGTGATCCGGTCGACCTGCCGGACGGCGGCGGAGCCAGCGGATGGCGCGACTGCGCCAGCGTGAGGTGCCGCCTCCGCCCGTCCGGCGCCGGCCGCGACCATCATCAGAGCAGCCGCTGCCGCCACCACGGTACGTAAGGATCCGACCACGACGCCCCCTTGACCCGCCGGTACGACGAGGGGCAGCGTCACACATCGTGGTCAGACGATAAAAGGATCTAGCCGCCGCGCAGGTGCGCCATGTCTCAACTGCGTCAACCGGCTTCGCCCGGGGCCGACGCGCGCCACGGTGCGCTATCGCGGCAGCCGAGCGCGCAAAGCCTCGGTGAACCAGTCAAGCGCCGGCGCCAGGCTCTCGCCCACCGACCAACCATTGATCACGGACAGCAGCTGACCGTACCGCTCCCTGCGCGAGTCGTTCGCGGCCACCACCCGAACCAGCAGATCGCGGCGGAGCGCGACACTGTCGCGGCGGCCGGCGGCGTCCGCGTACCGCGCGGTGACCGCCGAGACGACCGGCTCGGCGCGCGGCGACGTCGGGTCGATGCCGGCGGCCATGGCCGGGCCCGCCTCGTCACGGACGAGGGCGATGGCCTCACGGCGCACGACCGTACCGCCGGCGTCGACCCGCTCGGCGGCGTGCTGCTGCGCCATCCGGCGGATGGTGGCCCGGAAATCAGCGTCCTGCGACAGCTCCGCCAACTCCACCCACGCCTCGACCTGCTCGGCCTCGGCGTCGTCGGGCAGCACGGGAGTCATCGACACCCGGATCCCGGCGAACGCCGGATCGTCCAGGCCGCCGAAGACGCTGTCGAGGAACTCGTCGACCAGGCGCCGGCGTTCGTCATGGGAAAGTCTCGCCAACTTGTGCATCAGCTCCACGTCCTCCGGGGTCGATCCGCGCTTGGCGACCGCGGTCAGCACCGCACGCCGTAGGCGCAGGGTGCGAATCCGCACCGCCAGCACCTCGGCGTGCGCCGCGGCGACCTCGGCGAGCGACATCTGCCGGTCCACGACCTTCCTGATGGTCGGAAGGTCCAGTCCCAGCTCGCGCAGCGTCCGCACCAGGTCCAGCCGCGCGACGGCCTCGGTGCCGTAGCGGCGGTAGCCGGCCGGGCTGCGGTCGGTGGGCGGCACGATCCCGCTGTCCGAGTAGAACCGGATGGCCTTCACCGTCAATCCGGTCAGCCGCGCCAGGTCGCCGATCGAGTACCGCGTGTCGCCGTCCATGCCGCCCACCTTCACGTCTCCCCCTACAGGAGACTCAAGCTAGCCGTCCGCGGACCCGGCAGCGGAGGTCGGGGATCTCGGCGAGCGCAAGCTCGCCGCCGACCGGAGCGGTGCCCGCGGGAAAGCACCCCAAGAAAACGCTCCGCTGCGCTCCACGTTTCCCCGGGGACCCCGCGCATACCGTCCGCAGGTGACGCGGACGTGGGCAAAATGTGTCATGGATCTCCGCCATGATCGCTACGCCCGCGTGGTCTCTATGCTTGCTGCCGTGCGGAGCGAAACGTGCCGAAAGTAGCTGAAGTTCCGGCGCCATGACGGTGCTGGAGGCGGCCGCCATCCTCACCGCGGGGTTCTGGGCCGGGATGATCAACGTGGTGGTCGGCTCGGGCACGCTGGTGACGTTTCCGACACTGCTGCTGCTCGGCCACTCGCCGCTGGTCGCGAACGTCTCCAACAACATCGGCCTGGTCGGCGGCGGCATCACCGGCACCTTCGGCTACCGGCACCAGCTCACCGGGCGCGGCCGTAACCTGCGCCAGCTGCTGCCCGCCGCGGTGCTGGGCGGCATCACCGGCGCGGTCCTGCTGCTGGTGCTCCCGGCGGGCGCGTTCCGGATGATCGTGCCGGTGCTCATCGCGCTCGGCGTGGCCATGGTCCTGCTGGGTCCGGCGCTGCAACGGCGTGCCGCCCGCGGCCGGGACCCGGACTCCGCGCACGGGCGCCTGGCGACGCTGACCCGGCCCCGGCTTGTCGCGGTGCTGCTCGGCGTCTACCTGCTGGGCATCTACGGCGGCTACTTCGGCGCCGCACAGGGCATCCTCCTCGTCGGCCTGATGAGCGCGCTGACCACCGAGGGCATGCAGTCGATCACCGGCCTGAAGAACCTGCTCACCACCGCCGTCAACGCGGTCGCCGCCGTCACCTTCCTGCTGGTCTCGCCCGAGTTGGTGAACTGGGTCGTGGTGGCGCTGATCGCGGCCGGTGCCACGCTCGGCGGCGTCGTCGGCGCCCGGGTCGGGCGCCGCCTGCCGCCAACGCTGATCCGCATCCTGATCGCCGTGATCGGAACCGCGGCGATCGTCCGGCTACTCATCTTCACCTGAGCGGCCTGATACTCGGTTGGGGGCGCGGCCCCGCGAAGGTGAGGTGGCATGGCGACCAAGGCGTTGGTGCTCGGCGGTGGAGGCGTCACCGGTGTCGCGTGGGAGCTCGGCGTGCTGGCCGGTCTCGCCGAGGCCGGGATCGACCTGCTGGCCGCCGACCTGTTCGTCGGGACGTCCGCCGGGTCGGTCGTCGCCGCGCAGGTCACCTCGGGGGTCCCGTTGGCGGAGCTGTACGAGAGGCAGCTCGCCCCGGCGACCACCGAGGTCACCGCGAAGATTCGCATGAGCACGCTGGCCGCCATCGTGCTGGCGATGCTGCGCACCCGGGACGAGCAGGCGTTCCGGCGCCACGTCGGCCGGATGGCGCTGGCCGCACGGACGATGCCCGAGGTGGAGCGACGGGCTGTCATCGCCAGCCGCCTGCCGGTCCACTCCTGGCCGGAGACCCGGCTGCTGGTGCCGGCGGCCGACGCCGAGACGGGCGAGTTTGTGGTCTTCGACCGCGACGCGGGCGTCAGCCTCGTCGACGCCGTCGGCGCGAGCTGTGCCGTGCCCGGCGTGTGGCCACCGGTCACCATCCGCGGCCGGCGCTACATCGACGGCGGCGTACGCTCGGCGGCCAACGCGGACCTGGCGGCCGGCGCGGACCGGATCGTCGTCATCGCACCGGTAAACAACGGCGGCGGTCCGATCGCTCGCCTCGCCGCCCAGGTGGCCGCCCTGCGCCGGACGGCCGCGGTCACGGTGATCAGGCCAGACCGCGCGGCCGGTCAGGCGATCGGCCGCAACGTGCTGGACCCGGCCCGCCGGGCACCGGCCGCCCGCGCCGGACGCGTCCAAGGCGCCGCGCTCGCCGCGACGGTCGCCCACGTCTGGCACGACGCGGGTTGAAACGCTCTGCCCGCGCCGGCACCACGATCAGCTTTTCTGCCCCGCCGGTGTCCGACGGCGGGCGAACAGCGTGGAGTCGTGCACGTCGATCGTCACGCCGTCGCGGATCACCGTCCGCGGCCGCTGCTCGACCACGAGCACCTCGAAGTCGTCCGGCAGGGCGGGCAGCAGCTCCTTGGCGGCGAACATCGCCCGGTGCTTGCTCGTGGACCCGTGGGCGAAGACCTCGGACGGGGCGTGGCCGACGACGAGAAGGTGGCCGCCGGGTGCGACGGCCTCGGCCAGCCGGCGGGTGACCTCCACCATCCCACCCTCCGGCGGGTGCAGGTAGTGGCTGGTGACAAGGTCGAAGGACCGGCCACCCGCGGCGAAGGTCCGCGCGTCGACCTGCCACCAGTCGACGCGGCCGGCGACCCCGGCCTGCTCGGCGTGCCGGGCGGCGCGCGCCAAGCCGTTGGCGGAGAAGTCGGCGCCGGTGACCGTCCAGCCCTGGCGGGCCAGCCAGATCACGTCGCCGCCCTCACCGCAGCCGACGTCGAGCGCGGTGCCCGGCGCCAGCCCGCTCGCCGCGGCGACCAGCTGTGGGTTGGGGTTGCCGCTCCAGACCTTCTCCGGGCCTGAGTACCGCTCGTCCCAGCTCGGCGGCTCGAACATGCCGGCCGACTGTTCGTCGGTGTGCTGGTGCGCGTGTCCGGACTCGTTGACCTTCATGCGCACCAGCGTCCCGACGGCCGCCGATTTTGACAAACAACCTTGCCACTTTGGCAAACCCGCGTGGCCGCACCGCGAGAGCTAGCCGCCGCGTTGGTTTCGTTCGGCGATGCGCCGGGCCTGCCCCTCGTGAATGTCGCTCACCCACTCCCAGCCGGGCTTGGCCGACACGACCCGCGGGTCGCTGACCGGCTGGTTGTCACGCAGGGCCCGCACGTACGCCCGATCCTGGTCGATCCGTGCGCGTAGCTCGTCAGCTCCGCCGACCGACCCGTGGCCGGGGACGACGACACCGACACCGCCTGCCACGTCGTCGAGCAGGCTCAACGCCGCGAGGTAGTCCTCGATCGGGTCGGCGGCACTCAAGTCGAGCATCGGAACGAAGACATCGGAAAGCATGTCGCCGGCGACGAGAACGCCGCGTTCCTCGATCAACAGCGCCGCATGGCCCGGAGCATGCGCCTGATGCTCGATGACCCGGGCCTCCGGGCCATCCCAAGGAACCCGTGTGGTTTCGGCGGGCAGACCGGTAATGCGGCCGTACAGGTCCAGCGGTGTTTCGTCGGCGGTTTCCGGCGGTAATCCCTCGGCGACGCGGGCCTTCCAGTCCGCGTTCGACAGCACATCCCGCATGTCAGCCGCGCAGCGGGCCGTGCCGTAACGGGGCACTTCGCCGAACTCGGCGTGCCAAAGCAGATGATCCCAGTCGGCATGCGTCGAGAAGCCCGCCAGCACAGGCTGACCCAGCTCGGACAGGTCAGCCGCGAGGCATGCCATTTCGTCGCGTGTTTGTCCGGGCTCGATGAGCAACACACCGGCCCGGCCTTGCACGACAATGGTGTTGTTCTGGAGCAGCTCACTCTGGTGGACCAGCACACCCTCCGCGACTCGCCTCAGCACGGGCTCGCCTCCTTCGCATCCCGGGCTGACGATCCCGCCTCTAGCCCGGCCCGTGCCACAGCCTCCCATGTGGAGGCGGGGCGGTGGGAAACGCCCGCCCGGCCGGCGTGGCTCATGAGGGCGGACCTCCTGGCGGCTTCGCCTTCGGCCCCGAACCGGGTTGGCGGCCGTCCCGGCCCGGCAACCCGCGTCGACGGCGTCTCCACGCGACCAGGCGGCGGCTCTGGCAGGATCCACACCATGACCGAAATTCCCGCCCGACTGTCCATCGTCACGCTGGGCGCGCGGGACATGGGCGTTCTCCGCCCGTTCTACCGGGGGCTCGGCTGGCCGGAGCTGCCAAGCGGCGACGACACGTGGACCGGGTTCATGCTCGGCGGTGTCCTGCTGGCGCTCTTCCCCATGGGCGACCTGACCGCGGAGGCCGCGCCCGGCAGTACGGACCCGACCGGATGGTCGGGGGTCACCCTCGCCTGCACCGTCGACACCCGCGACGGGGTCGACCAGACCTTCACCGCGGCGGTCGCCGCCGGCGCCACCCCGATCGCCGCCGGCACCGACCGGCCGTGGGGCGGGCGCTCCGCGTTCGTCGCCGACCCGGAGGGCAACCGCTGGGAGATCACCTGGGGGCCCGAGGCGACCTTCGACGAGCGCGGCGCCCTCCTTTCCTGGGGCTGAGTGCGGGGTGCCCGACCGGCGCCGGTCGGGCACCCCTTGTCACCGACCGACGGCGAGCCACGAACCCGGGAGTCTCCCTGGCTCGACGTGCCTCTGTTGGCGACCAGAGTGGGAGTGCCTGACGTGGGCACCTTGCGGGTCTGGCCGGCCACGCCACATAAAGAGGCGGTAACCTATGCGTTGTGACATAACCCCTGGCGGAGTCTTCCCCGACTACGCGCTGCCCGACCACACCGGCAGCGTGCACACGCTCGGCGAGCTTCAGGGTAGGGATCCGTTGGTCCTCATGCTCTCCCGTGGTCATTTCTGCCCGGCGGAGCATCAGCACCACCGCGATCTGGCGGCGTTTCAGTGCAAGGTCGCGGTGGCACACACCCGGATGGTCACCATCTCGACCGACGACCACCACACGCTCAACGAGTTCCGCACGTCGGTCGGCGCCTACTGGACCTTCCTGTCCGACCCCGAGCGGATCGTTCAGAAGGATCTCGCCATCCAGGAGTACACCGACCCCGTGCACGACCCGATGATCCCGCACACGCTCGTGCTCAAGCCGCGGCTGGTTATCCACAGCGTCTACAACGGCTACTGGTTCTGGGGCCGCCCGACGGTCGACGACCTGTGGCTCGACCTGCGCGCGGCGACGCGTGAGATCCGTCCGGACTGGGATCTGAGCGCGCCTGAGCTCCGAGAGGCGTGGGCCGCCGGCGACTGGACGCTGTTCTATGGATACGACCGGCGCTCCCTCGGCGCCGCTACGGAAGGACGATCCCGCGAAGCTGCCGACGGGAGCTGATCGCGAGTCTGGTGAACACCTTGCGAAGATGCCATTCCACGGTTCTGGCGCTGATGAACAGCTGGGCACCGATCTCCGGATTCGACAGGCCGTCACGGGCCAGCCGGGCGATCTGCGCCTCCTGCGGCGTGAGGTCATCGCGGGTCTGGGCCGTGCGTTTGCGCACCGTCGCACCGGTGGCCCGCAGCTCGCGGCGGGCGCGCTCGGTAAACCCCGCCATGCCCATCGCGGTGAACATGTCGTGCGCGGCGGTCAGCTCCCGGCGGGCGTCCACTCGGCGGTTCGCCCGTCGCAGCCACTCACCGTAGAGCAGGTGGGTGCGGGCGAGCTCGGCGCGGACCCGGGCCCGGCCCAGATGCTCGACGGCCGCGCGGTACCGGCCCTCCGCACCGTCACCGCCGCTGCCGTTGTCGCTGCCGCTTAGCAGGGCTCGCGCCCGGGCCTCCATCCCCAGCGCCCAGTCCGTTCCGCTCGCTTGTGCCTTCGCGGCCAGCCGATGCACGGCTTCGGCCGCCAGATCGGTCCGCCCGGCTCGCGTGGCCGACTCGATCAGTTCGGTCAGGCCCCAGTTGTGGGCGACCATCTCGTCCGGATCTGCGCAGGCCCGACGCGCCGCGGCCAGGGCCGCCTGGTAGTCACCAGCTCCGTTGCACAGGACCGCGTGCGCGTACTCGCAGATCGCGACCCCGACCCCCTCGCCGCGGGAAGTGGCCTTGCGCAAGGTGACTTCGATCAGCTCCCTGGCCTCGGCGGTCCTGCCCTGCCACGCGGCGAGGATCAACGCGCCGTAGGGCGCCTCCGCGACCCCGGTTGCCTCTGTCACCATCTGGGCCTCTTCGACCAGGGCGGCGGCGGTCGACAACTCGCCGCAGAAGACGAGCACGGGCGTGCGCGAGCCGAGCGCGAGCGGTAGCTCGGTCAACGCGCCCGTCGTGCGGGCGATCTGAAGGTGGCGGTGCGACAGGATGTACGCGCTCTCGTCGTCCCACATTTCCAGGGCGAGAACGCAGCCCTGCCACAACCAGCGCAGCTGTTCTCTGGCCGGGATCTCGTCGGCGCGGAGCTGTCGCAGCGCGTCCCGGCAGCGGGGAACCGCGGGCGCGTAGTCCTCGGCGAGCGCGCTGAACGCGTCCAGCAGCAGGTCGCCGAGCGTGGGTTTGTCGTCGGGTGGGCGCGGCGCGGCCCGAGCCGCCCGGGCCACGTCGGCGATGCCGACGCCGTCGTGGAGCCGGGCGGCGAACTGTGCCGCGGAGAACGCGTCCAAGTACGTCTGCCGGGCCAGTCCGATGTCCAGCGGCTCGAGGCGCCGGGCAGCCGCCAGCAACAGTCCGGTGGCCGTGTTACCGCGGCTCGACGCGAACGCCAGCTGGGCCCGTACCATGTCGATCCGGGCGCGCTGCCACTCGTCCACCGGCCCCTCACGGGCGATGGCGAGCAGGCCACCGGCGACGTCGAAGCCGCCCGACCGCAGGTTGGCAAACGCCGCGTCGAGCGCCCGCCGGACCCGCCGGGCAGGCACGGGTGTCAGCTCGGTCGCCCGGGTCAGGAAGGCGGCAGCGGCAGCGAGCCCACCACGGGAAAGTGCCCGACCCGCTGAGCGCTCCAGCTCCTGCGCGACTTCCTCGTCGGGACCCGGCATGGCGCGGGCGCGGTGCCATGCCCGCCGGTCCGGGTCCGCCTCGGCGTCGGTCGCCCCCGCCAGCGCGCGATGTACCCGGTGCCGGTCCTCGGTGGGGGCCGCACGGTAGGCGGCCGATCGGACAAGGGGATGGGTGAACTCCACCCGTGCCCGTACCTGGAGCAGCCCGGCGTCCACCGCGGGAGCGGACGCGGCCATGCCGATGCCGAGCGCCCCGGCGGCGCCGTGCAGCAGCGCGGGGTCGCCGAGCGGTTCCGCGGCCGCGGCGAGGATGAGCAGCTGGGTATCGGCGGGCAGCAGGCGCAGCCGCCGGATGTAGCTCTGCTCGATCTTGCCGGCCACCGGCACGCTGGTGGGCAGCCCGAACCCTCCGGCGAGGTCGGCTGCCCCCCATGTGCGCGGCAGCTCCAGAATCGCGAGCGGGTTGCCGTGGCTCTCCATGATGATCTGGTCGCAGACAGCGCCGTCGAGCGGACCGAGCAGGCTGCCCAACAGCAGCGTCCGTGCGTCGCTGTCGCCGAGCCCACCGATCTGCAACGAGGGCAGGCCGGCAAGGACGTCGTCTCCCGCACCGGTACGCGCCGCGCACACGACCGCGACCCGTTCGGCGAGCAGGCGTCGAGCGACGAACGCAAGAATCTGCGCGGATGCCTGATCCAGCCACTGCGCGTCGTCGACGACACAGATCAGCGGCTGCCGCTCGGCCGCTTCCGCCACGAGCGTCAACGTGGCAAGTCCCACCATGAGCCGGTCCGGAGCGGGACCAACGCTCAGCCCGAACACCGTCGCCAACGCCTCACGCTGCACCACCGGCAGCCGATCGAGATGATCCAGCATCGGGGCGCACAACTGGTGGAGGCCGCCGAAGGCAAGCTCCATCTCCGACTCCACCCCGGCTGCCGACACGACCCGCCAGCCGGCGACCTGATCGGACAGGTAGCCCAACAACGCGCTCTTGCCGACGCCCGCATCGCCGCGCAACACCAGCACCCGGCTCACACCGGCACCCACGTCAGCCATCAGCCGGTCGAGCGTCTCCCGCTCGCCGGGTCGTCCGAGCAACCTCGCGGCGGGCCCGTCAGCCTCTGCTGCCAACGCTGACCTCCCGCATGGCCGAATGCATGACCGGCTGGCGGTGCACGCGGTGAAGCGACGTCGAGTCAAGCGGGCCCGGCGCGGTGAAGCTGTGTCTGGTCGTTCGTGATCCCCTGCCGGCAGCGTAGAGGCTGATCGATGCCGACGTAACCGGCCGAAGCGCCAATCGTGATCTGCGTCGGCGGCGCCCGCGCCCAGTAACCGGACAAGCCAGGGACTTTCCCTGGCTCGAACCGGGGATCCGCAGCGCAACGATGGTCGCAACCGGTATCGATCATGTGCCGGGTCCTCCAATGCGTGTGAAGGAGATCCTCATGACGCCATCCGCCGCACCACTACCCACTCCGGACGGCCCCGGCTCCGTCTCCGGCGCGCCGAACCTTCCAGCGGGGTTCACCGATACGTTCACGAGCCGGTACATCGACTCCGGCGACGTGCGCCTGCACGCGGTTATCGGCGGCGACGGGCCGCCGCTGCTGCTGGTGCACGGCTGGCCGCAGACCTGGTACGCGTGGCGGCTGCTGATGCCGGCCCTGGCCCGCGACTTCCAGGTCATCGCCGTCGACCAGCGCGGCATTGGCCTGTCCGACAAGCCCGAGGGTGGCTACGACGCCGGGACTCTCGCCGGCGACCTGATCGGGTTGATGGACGCGCTGGGTCACCAACGGTTCGCCGTGGTCGGCCACGACACCGGATTCGTGATCGGTTACGCGTTGGCCGCGGATCATCCGGACCGGGTGGCGTGCGCGGCGCTCGCCGAGATCCCCGGACCGCCGGGGGCGACGCCGTCACCGCCGCTGTTCGTCCCGGGACAGGTCAACGACCGGCTCTGGCACATCCCGTTCAACCGGGTGGACAAGGTGCCCGAGCAGCTCGTGACGGGGCGGGAGGACATCTTCTTCGGCTACGAGTTCGCCATCCAGGGCGGCACGCTGCCCGACGACCTGATCGCCTACTACGTCCGCCTGCTGTCCAACCCGCGGGCCCTGCACGGCAGCTTCGGCTTCTACCGGGCGTTCCAGGCCACCGTGGAGCAGAACGAGCGGCGCAAGGACCGGCATCTGAGCATGCCCGTCCTGGCGATCGGTGGACAGGCCAGCCACGGCACACACGTCGCGGAGGCGATGCAGACGATCGCGGACGACGTGCGCGGCGTGGTCATCCCCGGCGCCGGTCACTGGGTCGCCGAGCAAGCCCCCGAGCAGATGCTGGCGGCGTTGACCGCGTTCCTGGCCCCGTACCGGGACGCTCCGGCCGCGGCGCGTCTGCCCCGTCCTGAAGCCGCTCCAGTCCGCTAGATCAGGCACCGGAAAGGGGGACGCTCACGATGTCCATGCCCAACGAACCGAGCAACGACGACACACGCGACGCGGTCGACGCCCGGACGTCCAGACGGGGCGTGATCCGCGCGGCCGGCGCAGGTGCGCTGGCACTAGGCCTGGGCGGCGCCGCACTGACCGCCACCCCGGCAGCAGCCGCGAACCCGTCCGTCCCGCGCGTGCCGACCCCCAGCGGCTACGGTTCCGTCTCGCAAGCGCCGCACCTGCCGGCAGGGTTCCACAGGACGTTCACCAGCCGGTACGTCAAGACCGGTGTACTGCGCCAGCACGTGGTCATCGGCGGCACCGGGCCGCCGCTGCTGCTGGTCCACGGCTGGCCGCAAACCTGGTACGCCTGGCGGCTGTTGATGCCGGCCCTGGCCCGCCATTTCCAGGTCATCGCCACCTCACCCGACATGTTCGGTGACGTGGCGGCAACAACCGGCTCTGGCACATCCCCTTCAACCGCATCGACAAGCTCAACGAACAACTCGTCAGGGGACGGGAACACATCTACTTTGGCTGGCAGTTCACCACCAAGGCCGCCAAGCGGCTGCCCGACTACGCCGTCCGCCACTACGTCCACACCCTCGCCCGCGACCCGCAAGCCCTGCACGGCAGCTTCCAGTGGTACCGCGCGCTGGACACCACCATCGCGCAGAACCAGCGGCGTCACGACCAGCCGCGGCTGACCCTGCCCGTCCTGGCCATCGGCGGCGCCACAAGCGCCGGAGAAACGATCGCGAACATGATGAAACTCGTCGCCGACAACGTGCAAAGCCTGGTCATCCCTGGCGCCGGTCACTGGGTCCCTGAGGAAGTACCCAAGCAGATGCTGGCCGCGCTGACCACCTTCCTGGCCCCCTATCGGCGACAGATCGGCCACGGCGCACACGCGTCGGCCTGACACCGCAGGTGGACGGCTGGCAACCGTCGAACACGCGCACCTGCCATCGCTCGACGGCCGAGTGGCTCAGCCACGAGCCACCCGGCCGTCGAGTGTCGAAGGTGGCCGCTGAAGCCGTGGCGCGTCAGCTACAGCAGGACGGCGCAACTCGCTGGAGCCGAGCCTGGACCAGCACATCGTGCTCTGGCCGGCGCACCGGCCCGGCAGGTACGCGGCCCGTCCGGCGGCACCGACGTCCTCGCGGTGGCGATCCGACGCGGCTGGCTCGGCGGCATCGACAACGTCACCACCTCCAGTGACGTCGTGGCCTGGCACGTCCGTGGCGGCCAGGTCAACACAGCCCCGGACGAGGTCGTCGATACGGTCAACGGGCACGGCGACCTCGGACTCCAGGGTGCCATCGACCGCCGCCGTGGCGGCGTGATCGCGGTGCCGGGCCTGGGCGGCGCCAGCGGTGTCACGGTGCTGAGCGACCGCGGCCTCGCCGCCGGCTTCGCCAACGACGGTGCCCAGGTCCACGCGGTCACCTGGCGCGGCTGCTGACCTTTACCGCTCCTCACGTGTGCGTGCCGCTGGTGGTTACCTCCGGCGGCACGCACCCACGCATGCCGGAACGGCCGGAACGCGGATCTGCGCATTACGTAAGGTGTGTAGCCGGCTGCGTAGGCGTAGGGTCACCGTTGTCGCCCAGTCCCCGGTGGCGTATGAAGCCGTTTCGGTGGTCGCGTCGGGCAGCGGCTAACGGTCCTTCGATCGGTGGGTCAGGTGCCAGCGGTGCGAGACCGCACGGCCGCTTGCGGCCCCTGGCCGCGTGGGACGTCGGAGCCGATCTCTCGGCGCGCCGTTGGGCGGGGTTGCCATCGGCCGGGTGGTGTGCCGCACCGGCGCGGGAGGGTCGGGTCGCTGAGGGTGGAGGTGTCGGGATGCGCGTGCTTGTCACGGGTGGTACCGGCTTTGTCGGATCACACACGGTGGGAGCGCTTGTCGCCGCTGGGCATGAGGTGCGGCTGTTGGTCCGTTCGCCGGACCGGATCGCGCCGGCCTTGCGGCCGCTGGGTGTGACCGAGCACATCGACCATGTGGTCGGTGACGTCACCGACCCCGACTCGGTCGGTCGGGCGGTGGCCGGGTGCGACGCGGTGCTGCATGCGGCGGCGGTGTACGACCTCGACGCCCGCGCTCACAGGGCCATCGGCCGGACCAACGTGGCCGGTGCCGAAACTGTGCTGCGAGCAGCGGTGGAGGCTGGTTGCGACCCGGTGGTTCACGTCTCCAGTTTCGTGGCGCTGCTGAGACGGCGGGCGACCGTCACCCCGGACTCGGCGCTGTCGCAGGTGCGTGGTGGGTACATCGGTTCGAAGGTGGCCGCTGAAGCCGTGGCGCGTCAGCTACAGCAGGACGGCGCACCGGTGGTGATTGTGCAACCTGGCGCCGTGCTCGGCCCGGACGACCCGCACCTGGGTGATGGGTCGCGTCGGCTGCGGGACATCCTGCGCGGCCGCTATCCGATGTGGCCCAACGGCGGTCTGCACACTGTGGACGTGCGGGATGTGGCCCGCGTCCACGCCGCTGTGCTGAGCCCGGGTGCCGGACCGCGGCGGTATCTGGTGCCGGGCCAGTTCGTGGACGGCCGCACGATGTTCGCGACGCTGCGCGCGCTGACCGGACGTCGACTGTCTCACCTCGTCATGCCCGCCGCGACGATCCTCCCCGTCACAAGGGCCGCCACCGTGGTCCAACGCATGGTTCCGTTCCACCTCCCCCTTGAGTACGAGGGCGCCTTGCTCACCAGCTACGGCATGCGCTGCGACGACTCGCGCACCCGCGAGGAGCTCGGCATCCACCCGCGTGCGCTGCGGCAGACGTACTGGGACACGGTGCGGTGGCTCAACCAGGCTGGACATCTGACCAACCGGCAGGCGGGCGCTGTCGCCGATCGGACCCAACCCACGACCACGCTGCCCGATGGCAGCGCCCAAACGCACGGCACACCGCCGACAACGGATCTGGTCTGACCGAGCCGCACACCGCCGGTGATGGCGCAGCACAGGACAACGCGGAAGTCGGTGACCGTGCCAGGCTGAAGGTCCGCATCGTCGGGTAGACCATCGGCCGGCCGCGTCTGTTCCCGGCTGTGAAGAACTTGCCGGCGTGCTGGGCGCGGAACGTGTGGACGGTCATGGTGAAGAGTCCCGGGCGGAACCCGCCCGGGACCCCTTCCTTCCCCTACCCCCTCGGAAAGCTTCGATCCCGCTGCCGGCGGACGGTCAGCGGGCTCCCAGCCACCAAAAGATCGGCACGTGACATCACCGGTCACAGCCCGACCGCGCTGTCGGACTCTGGCCCGCCCCATGCCATGACCGAGTCACCTTGCTGCGGTCGGCGACATATGTCCCTAGTGGACGTCATCGCGGTGGTGAGCCGTCATCGTCGCACCGCGGACGCGGCAAGACGACAATCGGCCGGCCGTCGGCCGAGTGGTGGTCCCGGGAACCAAGACCCCTCAGGGCGGCGGACAATCCGTGGCTATCAGCGGGATTTCGCCACCGGGGACCGGGGTGACATGGTGAGAGTACACCCCCGCCACCCCGTTGCGGCGTTCGTGCCGCCACTGATTTCCTGGTCCGTACAGGCGCCCCAGGTAGCGGATCCTCACCGGATCCAGATCTGCCACATCGGTGATCAACTTTCCTCCGACCTGCATGAAAAATGGATGCCCTGACTGCGTTTCCGCTGGTCAGGGCATCCGTTCTGTCGGGACGGCCGGATTTGCACCGACGACCCCTTGTTACCCACTCTGTTACGGCAGGGCGCTCCTGAGGCGCGGCAGCGCCTCGATCGCGATCGCCCGGCTCGTGTTTCGGGTGGCGCTGTTGGCGACCGCGTCACGGTTCAGCGGCGGGCCCTGGAGCCGGCCCAGGTAGTACAGCTCGTAGTCGGTCGCCTGGTCGCCGTTGTACGCGACGCACGTGTAGTGCACCTCGACGGTGACCACGCGGCCGTAGGTGTCGTACTCGACGTACCGCTGCTCGCTGCACGACGGCGCCAGCTTGGCGACCACCACCTCGTAGCTGCGCACCTGGTCGCGCAGGAGCAGGTCGACGCCGTTGTGCAGGTTGGCCTTGACGCGGGCGGCGATCGCGATCGCGTAGATCTCGCCGATCACGTGGCCGAGGTTGTCGACCGAGTTCTTGCTCGTGACCGCGTCCAGGTAGGCGGTGGCCAGGGCGGCGCACCGGGTGGCCTCCTGCGCCCACAGTTGGCGTACCGAGGTGGACATGTTGTTGATGTCCGAGAACTCGATGGCATGAGCCCTGGCGCAGGCCTTCACCTCGGCGCTGGCGATCGCGTCGATGTGGTTGAGGATGTTCGCCTCGGACGCCTCGATGGCGGCCATGATCTGCTGGACGGCGGCGTCGAGGTTGCCACCTCCACCGCCCCCGCCGTAGAGGGCACCGGCCACCGCGACGATGGCGCCGATCCAGTCGAAGGCCATGGCGCTCGCGTTGGCCGCCGGAGCCTGTCTTGGGGCGGCCGACGCCGGCTGGGCGGCGCCCACCACGCCGATCGTGGCGGCCAGCATCGCGGCCGTCGCGCGAATCAACAATCTCTTCTTCACGTCCCTTGCTCCTCCTCCAGTTCCCTCAGCTCCTGCTCCACAATGGGCAGATATTCCTTGGCCACGATCCAGGCCGAGTCCTGGCCGGCCTCGATCTTCGTCGCCGCGGTGTCGACCGGTCCTATGTAGTAGTTGCCGTACAGGTACTGCTCGTCCTTCAGCACCACGTCCACGCCGTTGGCCGCCACACATCTGTAGGTCCGCTGGTAGCCGCCAGGCATCGATTGCGTGTTGATCCAGCGACAGTCCGGCTCGAGCTTCGTTACCATGTCCCGGAGGACGGCGACGTATTCCCGCGTCAGGTTCAGGAAGTAGTTGTCCAGCCCGGCGTACTCGGCACCCACCCGGGCGAGTTGGTAGAGCTGGTGCAGGGCCTGGGCGATCTGCTCGGCGGCCGGCCTGTCTACAATGGCCATCCGCTCTTTGCCCAGCGTGGCCGCCCGACCGACGTCGCGCGCCCACAGTTCGAGCCCGAGCTCGTCGTCCACGATCTCTTCGAAGTCGGTGAACTCGTTGCTGGCGCTCAAGGCCGCGGCCTTCACCTCGGCCGCCTGTACCGCGTCGATGTAGACGAGCACTTCGTTTCGGGACTCGGTGACCGCGCCGATGGCCACGGCGATCAACGTCTCGACATCGCCGCTCGACCCGTGTCCGGCGATGAGCCGGCCAAGCGCGCCGACCACGCTGAGCAGATTGCCGGCCACACCGTCGGCCGCCTGTGCCGGCCGCGCGGTGCTCGGCAGGATCACCGCGAAAGCCAGCATCGACGCGGCTAAGCCGCGCAACAGTCTGGTTCTCAACTCGACTCTCCTTTGTAGACTAGTGCCGGGACGCGCCGCGCGCTGCTATGGATGTCGATGTTCTGGCCGCCACGGCGGCCGGTCAAGCAATGCGGTGAGGCTGCGTGATCCCGCGGCACGCCCCGCGCGCAATCCCGCAGCTTGGCCGGCGTACCTCAACCTGGCCGGCCGCCGGTACGATGTGCTGGCGATCGCACGGATCAGCGGCTCACGAGTGGGGGATCGATGGCGGAGCAGCCGGCGCAGCGCATGTTCACTCCGGAGCACGATTCGGAGGTCGAGGCGGCCGGTCCGCCGACCCCGGTGCGCGTCATCGAGCTGCTCGCCGGCTACATGGTCTCCAAGACGCTGTTCGCGGCGGTCGAGTTCGACCTGTTCGCCGCCGTCGGGCCGGAGGGCGTGACCACAGTAGAGCTCGCCGAGCGCTGCGCGATCCCGGAGCGCAGCGCCCGGGCCATCGCCGACCTGATGGTCGACGCGGGCCTGCTGGTCCGCGACGGCGACCGGTTCCGCAACGCCGCGGACGCGGAGGCGTTCCTGGCCGGCCGCGGCCCGTTCGACCTGCGCCCGCTCGCCCGTTACTGGGACACCGTCAGCTATCCAACGTGGACGGACGCCGCGACGGCCTTCCGCACCAGGCAAGGTGTGCGGGCCGCGCTCACCGAGGCGCAGACCGAGGCCTACGAGGCGGCCGTCGCGCTCGTCACCGCCGAGACGGCCGCCGACCTGGCCGGTGCGTACGACTTCGGCGGCCACCGCCGGCTGCTCGACGCGGGCGGCGGGTTCGGCACGTTCGTCAAGCCGATCCTGGCGCGTTACCCGCACCTCGAAGCCACCCTCGTCGACCTGCCCGAGGTGGCCGCCGCGGTGACCGACCAGACGGCGGCGGGCCCGCTCGCCACCCGCCTGACCGCCGTCGGCGCCGACCTGTTCACCGACCAGCTTCCCGGCGGCCACGACGCCATCCTGGTGGCCAACGTGGTGCACCTGTTCCCACCCGAGCGCATCGTCGAGCTCTTGCGACGGCTGCGCGAGGCGGTCACCCCGGACGGCCGGCTGCTGCTGGTCGACTGGTGGCGCACCGACGTGGCACCGCACCCGTCGGCCCGCTTCGGCGCCGGCGAGTTCCTGATGATCAGCGGCGGCGACCTCTACCAGGTGGACGAGGTCGCCCGCTGGCTCAGCGAGTCCGGCTGGCGGTTTGTCAGCCTAGAGCCCCTGCCGCCGCCGTCCGGCCTCATCCTCGCCGAGCCGCGCCCCGTCTAGCGTGCTGGCCAGAGCGTGTGTCGCCGATTCGGCACGGTCGCGCGACAGGCGGGCTGGGTGGCCTGTGGTGCGTTAGGTGTCCAGAGTGGTGCCGCAAGGCCTTGATCGGCGACGAGGGTGGGGGAAGTCTGGTGATCGTGGTCGTTCAGACCCCCTGGAGGGGGTCCAGATGACCACGATCTACAACACGGCCCGCCGATCAAGGGGGCAAGGCTACGCAAGCCTGCTGCCCACCACGCTTCGGTGATCGTTAGCCCAAAACCCGCGTTCTCGCCCGCGTGTCACACGGGTTTCGGGCTAACGATCACGACGTCTTCCAAATCCTGAGCCGATTGTCCCGTCATGTGGGAGATTCGGGTCAGCCAGCGGGCGAAGCCCGAGCCGTGCCGTATGCCGTCGTCCACCCGCACGGGGAGCAGACCAACAACGCGAAACAAGGCCAAGCGGCCCCGGCCGGAGCCCCAGACCCCGCCGGAGGCGCCGCACTAACCGCGACCAACGGCGGACGGGTGAGGCCGCGGGAGCAACGGCATGGACCACGGCGGACGTCGCGGTAGCTCGAATCTGCTTTCGAATCAAGGTTCGAGGCCACGGCGACCCCACTCAAAGCCCCAGCTGACCTGCTAGCCGGCGGCTTTGACCTGGTTGCGGCCGGCGCGCTTCGCGCGGTAGAGCTCGACGTCGGCGCGCTCGACCAGCTCGTCGGCGGTGGTGCCGGCTGACGGGTTGGCGGCGGCGACGCCGATGCTCGCCGTGACGACGCGGGCGGCGACCATGTGGTGTGGCAGGGCGAGGGCGAGGACTGCGGCGCGGAGCCGCTCGGCCGTCTCGTACGCGGCGCCGATGCCGGTGCCGGGCATGATGACGGCGAACTCCTCGCCGCCGTAGCGGGCGACCAGATGGCCCGCCGGGCTGTGCCGCCGGAGCAGGGTGGCGACCCGGTGCAGGCACTCGTCGCCGGCCGGGTGTCCATAGTGGTCGTTGTAGAGCTTGAAGTGGTCGACGTCGATCATGGCCAGCGCCAGCGGGCTCTCCGCCCAGATGGCCCTGTCCCATTCGGTGTTGAGCACTTCTTCGAAGCGGCGCCTGTTGGCCAGGCCGGTGAGCGGGTCGGTGGCGCTCAGCTGTTCGAGGCGTTCGTTGGCGACGGCCAGCTGCCGGGTGCGCTCGGCCACCTTGCGTTCCAGCGACGCGTACACCAGGGCGTTGTCAAGGGAGACGGTGAGCTGCCCGGCGATGAGCATGACGCCGTCGAGGCGTTCGGCGGAGAACGCGCCGCGGATCAGCCGGTTTTCCAGCAGCAGCAACGCCTGCGGCGTGGCGCGGTTGAGGATCGGGACGGCCAGGAGCGAGCAACATCCGTGGTCGCTGAAGTACGGGTCGCGGGCGAACCGGTCGTCGGTCAGCGCGTCGCCGACGACGAGCGGCTCGCGGGTCCGTTCGACGTAGCGGACGGCGGACAGCGGCACCAGGCGCCGCTGGCCGGCCTCGTCGAGGGAGATCGCGGCGCCCTCGGCGCCGGCCGCCGGCATCCACCAGGTGTGGTGGTGTGCGTCCCAGAGCAGCAGCTGGACGCCGGTGGCGCCGGTCATCGTGGAGAGCACCTCGACAACGCGTTGACGCAGCCCGTCGACGGTGGTCTCGGAGCTCAGGGCCTGTGAGGCGGCGAGGATGCCGAGCAGGTCGATCGCGCCGGTCATGATGCTGGCGCGGTGGGCCGGGGCGTCGCCCGCGGACGCGGCCGCCGGCAGCGGACGGAGTCCGTCGCCAACCGCGTGCCGGATCTGCTCGACCTTCGCGGCCGCGTCCCAATCCCGGTAGGCGCGGCACGCCTCGGCGAGCAGCGCCGTGCCGGTGTGCTCGAGGCCGTGGGCGAGGTAGAAGCGGGCGGCGCGCTCGGCGATGAGTGCCCGGTGCCACGGGCGTCGCGCGCCGGCGTCCCGCTGGGCCGCGTCGTAGGCCGACACGGCGGCGCGGAAGTCGTCCACCGCCCAGGCGCGCTCGGCCTCGACGAGCCGGAGTAGATGCTGGAAGTTGGCCGGCGCGTCCGCCGCCCGCGCCGCCCACCAGCCGGCGACGGCGTCCAGCTCCGCCAGGGACGACGCGTGTGCTTCCGAGCCGGCGTCCGCCGCGCGGACCCGGCCTGCGACGGCCAGGGCCCGGGTCAGGTACGCCGGCACGGACAGGTACAGGTTTTCGATGAACGGGAGCAGCTCCATCGCCGCCGCCGAGTGCCGGTCGAGCTCGGCCGGATCATCGAGCAGGAGGGCGGCGAGCGCGCGGGTGATGTGGACGTTGCTGGCCAGGGTGGGATTGCCGGCGAGGTGGCCGGCCACACCGACCGGCTCGTCGACCGGCGTGCCGCGCAGCGTGGACACGAGCCACGCGTACGGCTGGGTGAGCGCGGCGCTGTGGTCGTTTCCGGTGCGCCGGGCGATGGCCAGCGCCGCCTCCACCTCGGGGACGTAGGCGTCCAGCGACGGCGCGCAGTCGAACAGCGCGTAGACCAGGACGTTGGCGGTCCAGCAGGCGTTTTGCATGTCGCCGCTTTGCAGCAGCCCCTCCCACGCGCGGCGGGCCTGCGCGACGCTCTCCTCCAGCGGGGCGAACCAGTGCCCGGCGGCGAACGCGTACAGGAAGCGCGCCTGGGCGGTGTCCGGCTCGTACCGGCGGGCCTCGCTCACCGCGAGGACGCGGCGCATCATCCGGTATCCGGTGCGGTAGTCCTGCCGCCGCCGGGTGGTCGCGAAGGGCAGGTGGGCGACCGGACCCACCAGCGTGCGGCCGGGGCCGTGGTCGACCCACATCCGCACGGCCCGCAGCACCAGCCACACCATCGTGGCCGGGTCGCTCTGGAACGCCGCCGGAATCATCCTGTTGATCAGTGCGGCCGCGGCCAGCAGCGCCGGGTCGGCGATCTCCGGCCGGGCCAGGTCGTCGGCTTCGGTGGTCTGGTCCAGCCAGCGGTACAGCGTGTCGAGCCCCTGCTCGACCTCGGCCTCGAGCAGGTCGGGCTCGGGCATGCCCACGCCGAGTCGCCGCAGCACGTCGAGGCCGAGCTCGACCGCCTCCGCCGGGCGGGACCGGTTGGCCAGGCTGGACACGTGGACCAGGATGGCTTCCAAGCGCCGCAACGGATCGGTGGCCAGCCCGTCGATGACGCGGTAGATGTCGTCGGCCTCGTCGAGCCGGCCGAGGCCGTACAGCGCGGCGAGCCGGCCGGTGTGCAGCGCGATGAGGCAGGCGGTGTCGCCGGGGTCGGCCAACCGCACCGCGGCCGAGAGCAGCCTCTCCACGACCGGGTGGTTGCTCACCAACCGGGCCTCGTCGGCCGCGCGGCGCAGCAGCTCCACGACCCGGCGGCGCTCGGCGGGATCCTCCACCTCGTCGATGACGTGCAGGTACTGCTGTGCGGCGACGGCGGCGAGCTCCGGCTGAGGTGCCAGCCGCCTGGCCAGGCGCATCCGCACCGCGCGCTGCCGCGGCGCCGGCAGGTATGCCAGAGCGCCTTCCCAGACCCGGTCGTGCCGGAACCGGACGACGTCCGGCGCGGCGCCCTCCGTCACCAGCAGTCCGTCTTCCACCGCCGGGGAGAGCCGCTCCCCCACCGTCGACGCGGGCAGGTCGGTCGCCGCTCGCAGCATGCTGAGCTCGACGCGGCCGCCCAGGCAGGCCATGACCTCCAGCAGGCCACGGGTGGCTGACGGGAGGGCGGCGACCCGCGCGGTCAGCAGGTCGGGCAGGTCTACCGGCCCGTCGCCACGGCGCAGCGCGGCGGCGTCCCACTCCCAGCCCTTGTCGGCGGGGCGCAGCACGCCGTCACGCCGCAACGCGTTGAGCAGCTCCACCGTCTCGTATGGATTGCCGTTGGTCCGCGGCAGCAGCGCCTCGATGAGCTCGGCGACGTCGCCGGCGTCCATGCGGAGCATGTCGGCCACCAGCACCGCCAGGCTCGGGGCCGGCAGATCACCGAGATGGATCCGCTGCGGCCCGGCCGTCAGGCCCTGCCATCCGGAGATCATGGCGCCCAGCGGGTGGGTGGCGTCGACCTCGCGGTGCGCGCCGACGAGCAGCAAACCCTCGACCGTCTCCTGCCCGCTCAACAGCGTGTCGACGAGGCCGAGCGGGGTGCGCCCGGCCCACTGGAGGTCGTCGACGAACAGGACCACCGGCCGCTTCGGCGACGCCACGGCGCGCAGGATCTCCAGCGAGTTGCGCTGTGCCCGGACCTCGGCGGTGAGCGGGTCGCCCAGGTCCGGCGGCACCCGCAGCAGGGTGGCCAGCTCCGGCGTCACCGCGGTGGCGAGGCCGGCGCTGTGCCCCAGGGCGCGCAGGATGCGGGTGCGCACCTCCGCCAGCTCTTCCTCCGGCAGCGCCAGCAGCAGCCGGCCCAGTGCCCGGAACGCCTGGTGCATCCCGTCGAACTCGAGGTCGCGACGGAACTGGTCGAACTTGCCCGCCACGAACCAGCCGCCGCTGGCCAGCACGAGGGGCCGCAGCTCTTCGACCAACGAGGTCTTGCCGACGCCGGGCGATCCGGAGACGAGCACCCCGGAACTCCGGCCGGCCACGGCGCCCGCGAAGGCCGCGCCCAACGCGGCGATCTCGGCGTCTCGCCCGACGATCCGGGTGGGCGGCCGCAGCCGCAGCGGGAAGTCACGCTCTCCGATGCGCAGCGGTCCGGTCGCGCCGTCGCGTAACCGGGCCAGATCGTGGACGAGCCCTTCGGCGGTCTGATAGCGGTTGTCCGGTTCCTTTTCCAGCAGATGCATGATGATCTCGGATAGCGCTTCCGGCACGCCCGGATTGAGCTCCGCCGGCGGCGCCGGCACCCGAGCGAGATGATCGTGAACGAGCTGGAGGGGATCGCCGGCACCGAACGGCGGCCGGCCGGTCGCCATTTCGTACAGCGTGGCGCCCAACGCGTAAAGATCGGCACGCTGGTCGACGGCACGGCCGGTGCGGCCGGTCAGCTCGGGGGCGAGATATGGCAGCGTGCCGACGATCTCGGTCGGGGCCAGATCGGGGCGGGTTTGCACAAACGTCGTCGCCAATGCGAAATCGATCAGGCACGGGACCCGTGTCGAACCGCTCAGCACGATGTTGGTCGGACTGATATCCGTGTGCATCACGCCCCGGTGATGCATCCCGGCCACCGCCCGCGCCAGGCCCAAGGCCAGCGTGAGCAGGTCGCCGGCGCTCCAGGGCGCCGCGGTGCTGGCCAGCGAGACGCCCCGGACGTCCGCCAGGAGGATGGCTCCCGGCCGCACCGGCGCGGTGGCCAGCTGAGCGACACCGGAGACGCCGGAGAGCCGACTCAAGATCGCCGCCTCATGTCGCAGCCGCCGCTCGGCGTCGGGACCCAACGGCTCCTTGCTGATCACGCTGCCGCCGCTGAGGAACAGCCGCATTACCCGGCTGCGGGCGCTCTCGTGTAACAGCGCCGTCCGATCACGGGACTCTCGTAAGTCTCCTGCCACCGCCTCGCCGATGCCCCCATCCGCCCGAATCGGCATGGCTGTCCCGCTCCGGCCATTTCGCGGGACGCCAAAACCACCGAAGCGAAGTCTAGACGCCTGTTAACGTTCACGGGCTCGGCATAGACATATGATCGAGGCGCAATTCGCCGAATCGCTATCGCGGCGCCGCCATGTGGTGACCGCGCGGTTCGGCCCGGGCCGGGCGCACCCGAGCCGCACCGCGTGTGCCGGTCAGTAGACGTAAGGCCAGTTGGCGGCGTCCCAGCCGATCAGGTTGATGCCGAGAAACGATGCGCCGTTGTCGGCGTAGTAGTGGTAGAACAGCACGTCCCCGCCGTTGTCGCCGAGGACGGCCTGGTGGCCCGGGCCGTGGATGGAGCCGTGGCCGGCGAGCACCTGCGTGCCGCCTCCCGCGGTCATGGCCACCCCGTTGCGGTCGGTGTACGGACCGGTGACGGACGTGGACCGGCCGACCATGATCCGGTACGTGCTGGAAGCACCCTGGCAGCAGCGGTCGAACGACACGAACATGTAGTAGTAGCCGCCGTGCCGGTAGATGAACGGTGCCTCGATCGCCCCGCCGGCGGTGGTCCGCTGGGCGATGGCCCGCACCGCGGTGTCTGATGTGGATCTACGCCCGGTGCCGGGGTCGAGCCGGATCATCTTGATGCCGGTCCAGAACGAGCCGAAGCTGAGCCACCACTGGCCGGCGTCGTCGACGACGAGGTTGGGGTCGATCGCGTTGTAGTTGACCGAGGTGCTGCTCTCGATGATCAGCCCTTGGTTGGTCCACGATCCGGCGGCGCCGCTGGGGCTGGTGGCCAGGAAGATGGCCGAGCGCTGCGAACCGAACGTGGACGCCGAGTAGTAGAGGTAGTACTGGCCGTTGCGATAGGAGATGTCGGGCGCCCACAAGCTGCGGCCGCCGTTGGTGTACGGCGTCGTCCACGATGCCCCGTTGGGCCAGACGACACCCGCGTTCTGCCACGCCGTGCGGTCGGTGGAGGTCTTGATCGGCAGGTTGTCTCCGGTGGTGACGACGATGTAGGTCCCGTTCGGCGCCTTGACCACGGCCGGGTCGTGGGCGCCGGTGGAGCCGGTGACCCGCCCGGGGTTCGGGTAGGACGCCGGCGGCGTGCCGGGCGGGCTCGTGGGCGGCGCGGACGTGGGCGTGCCGGTGCCGACGTTGACGAGCTGCCACTGCTGGTTGGTGCCGCCGGTGTCGGTGTACTGGGAGATCCGCGAACCGTCCGCTGTGGACCACTCCCACACGTCCAACGCCTTGCCGCTGTTGCGGTTGACGAGCTTGACGTACCCGGAGTCGGTGTCCACCGCCGACCACTGCTGGTTGGTGCCGTTCAGGTCGCTCCACTGCACGATGTTCGCCCCGTTTGCGGTGGAGAGCTCGAACACCTCCAGCACCTTGCCGCTGTGGCGGGCCTTGAGCCGGTAGTAGCCGCCGCCGGAGGAGACGAACTGGAACTGTAGGTTGGTCGCCGCCGTGCGGGTGGTCTGCACGAGCGCGGCACCGTCCGCTGTGGACGACTGGGCGATGCTCAGCGCCTTGCCGCTGTGCCGGGAGACGACCTGATACCAGGCGTTGGGATCGATGGTGACCGCGTAGGCGGTGGAGAAGGTGATCGCCGCCGCGGATACGGCCAGGGCGGTCGCGGTGACGACCACCGCGAGGAGCCGCCACGGCCGCGGCCGGGCCGGCGTCGTCGGGGTGATGGTGCCCATGAAGAGGTGCCCCTTCCTGTCGTGGGGGTGCCGGGGGTCAGCGCTCACCGGAGGGCGCGGCCAGCGTGACGCCGAGGCGGACCGGCGTGCCGAAGTTCGGCGTGCCGTCGGCGTTCCAGGTGAACTTCTGTGCGCGGGTGGAGCGGTTCATGTCGCAGCCGCCGCCGGCCGAGTCGTTGGCGTGGTAGACGATCCAGTCCTCGGTGCCGTCCGGCGACTTGAAGAACCCGTTGTGTCCGGGGGCGAAGACGCCGTTGGCGTCGTTGCGCTGGAAGACGGGGTTGGGCGACTTGGTCCAGTGGGCCGGGTTGAGCGGGTCGGAGCCGGTGAAGGTGAGCAGGCCGAGCTTGTAGTCCGGGCCCCAGCACGCGCTGGCGGAGTACACGATGAACGTCCGCCCGTTGCGGTACAGCGGCTCGGGCCCCTCGGCGACCGCGCCGGTCTGCCGCTCCCAGCTCAGCGTCGGCGACGTCAGGCGCACCCGCGACCCGCTGAGCGTGTACGGGTTGCTCATCGGCGTGATGAACAGGCTCTGCCCGAAGCTGCCGCCCGCGTTGTACGTGCCCATCAGGTACAGCCGGCCGCCCACCTGGAGGACGCTGGCGTCCAACTGCCAGTCGCCGCCCAGGTCCGCCTTGAAGGTGTACGGGCCCATCGGGTCGGTGCCGGAGCTCTCCAGGACGTGCAGCCGCTGCGTGGGGTTGTAGTCGGCGACGTTCTGACCGGCGACGTAGTACAGGTACCAGCGACCGTTGAGCAGGTGGAACTCCGGCGCCCACATGTTGCAGCAGCCGTTGGCCCGGCCGGCGAGGTTGAAGACCACCTGGTCGGGGGCGCTGGCCAGACCGGCGAGCGTGGTCGACCGCCGCATGGTGATGGTCGAGTTCCACGTCGTGGTCGCCAGGTAGTAGCTGCCGTTGTGATAGGTCAGCCACGGGTCCGGTCCGTTGCGCTTGACCGGGTTGGTGAACGTCCGGACCGGACCGCCCGTCGTGGGGGTGGCGGTGGGCGTGCCGGTACCGACGTTGACGAGCTGCCACTGCTGGTTGATGCCGCCGATGTCGGTGTACTGGGAGATCCGCGAACCGTCCGCTGTGGACCACTCCCAGACGTCCAGCGCCTTGCCGCTGTTGCGGTTGACGAGCTTGACGTACCCGGAGTCGGTGTCCACCGCCGACCACTGCTGGTTCGCGCCGTTCAGGTCCGGCCACTGCACGACGGTGGCACCGTCCGCTGTGGACCATTCCCAGACGTCCAGCACCTTGCCGCTGTGCCGGGCCTTGAGCCGGTAGTAGCCGCCGCCGGACGCGACGAACTGGAACTGCTGGCTGGCTTGCCCGGCGCGAGCGGTCTGCACCAGGCCGGCCTGGTCCGCTGTCGAGCCGCCGGCGATGCCCAGGGCCAGGCCGCTGTGCCGTGACACGACCTGGTACCAGGCGTTCGGGTCGATCGTGACCGCTTGCGCCGTCGTCGACGTCACGACCACGGCCGAAACCGCGGCGACCAGACCCGCCACGGCGATCACCGCCGTGCGCCAAGGTCGCCGTCGGGCGTCGGAAACACCCATCACAAGATCCTTTCCCGGGATACGATTGTTAGCGTTAACAATCCGGCTCAAGACGGCACGCAGTGATTTCGGCGTCGAACGGCTGCCCAGACCCTTCGACGTGCCGCGCCGTACAAACTCGCGCCGCCACTCTTGCAGCGCTGCAAACAGCATGCATCGACGTTCGTGAACATGCAAGTCGGGGATTTCAGGCGGCTTTGCGCCGGGGGTACCACACGCCGACGCTGCCGTCGTCGCGCCGGCAGGTGACCGCGCCAGGACCGGCACGGCAGGCGAAGGCGCCGTCGACGACGCCGAGCACCCGTGTGGTGCGGGCCGCCGGGTCGAGCTCGGCGATCCACGAACGGCCCGTGCCGGGGTCCGTCCGCACTCCCAGCATCCGGCCGTCGTGGCCGACCTTCCGCGGTGTCTGCCACCGCCCGAGGTCGCCGATCGGCCGGCCGGTCGCCGGGTCGACGACCGCGATCCGCGGTGGCGTGTGCCGTGAGCCGAACGCGAGCAGCGTGGACCCGGTGTAGGCCAGGTGGTCCCACCGGTCGTCGGCCCACCGGACCCGCCCACTGTCCCGTTCGAGCATCCGTACGCCGGATTCGCCGTTTCTGCCGCTGACGCACAGCTGCTCGCCGCAGCCCTGCACGGCCTCACCGGACAGGTCGATGTCCGCCCGCCAGCGCCGGTCCAGGCGGCCCAGCCCGTACGCGGTGGCCACCGGCCGCGCGCCGTCCCAGCCGGCCACCAGCAGCAGCCCGCCGGCGACCTGCACCCCGGGCTCGCTGACCGCTCCGTTGGCGTTCTCCTCCGGTGGCAGCAGGGCGCGGCTCACGACGGCGCCGGTGCGCAGGTCGCGTACCTCCACCCGCCCGCCGGCCGACCACCGGACGAGATGGTCGCGATCGGGCAGCACCCACCCGCTGGAGGGCACGGACACCGACCACCGCGACGCCCCGGTGGCCAGCGAGACGGCCTGGTAGATGTCCACCTGCTGGCCGGGCGCCCGATACGACAGCAGCAGCTGACCGGGCCCGGCCTCGCGCCACCAGCCGGTGCGCCGCCACAGCTCCCGGCCGTCAGCCGCGCTCATCGCGATCGTCTGCGGCTCCCAGCCGTCCGCCAGCACCAGCAGCGTGCCGTCGACGACGTCGACGGTGTTGACCGCACCGGCCGTCATGACGGACCTCCGCCACACCGGCTCGGCGCGTGCCGCGGCGTGCCGGACGATGGTCCGCTCCCCCGGGCCGGCCTGGGCGCCGTTCGCGCGCACCAGGTACAGACCGTCGGTGGTGTCCGCGACGACGGGCTGGTCGGACCGGGCCGGCACACCGGGAAACGTCCGCTCGACGAGAGCGGCCCGCACCGGCGACGCGGCCACGGCCGTCGCCAGCACCACCGCGGCGGCGCTCAACACCGCGGCCGCCCGGCGCCTGCGCGGCGTGCCGGCCGGCGACCGACCCGGCGCCTCCGACCCGTCTCGCAGCACACCGAGGTCGATCACCGCGACAGCACCGGCCGAGCGGCTGTGCCCGACCGACATCCGTCAATCATCCGGTACATCACGCCAGGTGGCCAGGACGGCATGCTTGTTGGCGACGTCTCGCGCCGGATTGGTTGGGGCCCGCGTCGTCACGATCGGCCGATGAATACTGGGCGGGTGACCCGTTCGTGGTGGGGTTGGGGCACGGTCGAAGACGCGGCCACGGCCGCCGAGGCCGGCGCGCTCGTCGAGCGGGTGGCGGCGCTGCTGCCCGGCCACGACCTCACCGACCATCCGCCGCCGGATCCGGGCCGGCTGCCGATTCCGGCGCCGCGGGTGCGCCCTCCGGCGGCCCTGGCCGGGCTGTGTTCGGCCGGCGTGGTCGATCGGGCCGGTCACGCGCACGGCAAGGCGTTCCGGGATGTGGTGCGCAACCTGCACGGCCGCCTGGACCACGTCCCCGACCTGGTCGCGCGCCCGCGTACCGAGCGGGACGTGATCGACCTGCTGGACTGGTGCGGGGGCGACGGCGTCGCGGTGATCCCCTACGGCGGCGGCAGCTCGGTCGCCGGCGGCGTCGAGCCACGCTTCGACGCGCCCGCCGTTTCCCTCGACCTGGGCCGGCTGGACCAGGTGCTCCAGGTCGACCGGGTCAGCCGGGCCGCGCGGATCCAGGCCGGCGTGTACGGGCCAGCCCTGGAGGACCAGCTCCGCCCGCACGGTCTCACGTTGCGGCACTTCCCGCAGTCGTTCGCCTTCTCCACCCTCGGCGGCTGGCTGGCCACCCGGGCCGGCGGCCACTACGCCACGCTCTACACGCACATCGACGACCTGACCGAATCCCTCCGCGTCGTCACCCCCGTCGGCGTCAGCGAGTCCCGGCGGCTGCCCGCCTCGGGCGCCGGACCCTCGCCCGACCGGCTGTTCCTCGGCTCCGAGGGCATCCTCGGCGTCATCACCGAAGCCTGGATGCGGCTTCAGGACCGGCCCCGCTGGCAGATCACCGCCTCGGTCGCGTTCGACGACCACACCGCGGCGGTCACCGCGACCCGGCACATCGCCCAGGCCGGCCTGTACCCGTCCAACTGCCGCCTCCTCGACACCGCCGAGGCCTTCCTGAACGCCGGCACCGCCGTGACCGGTGGGCTGCTGGTGCTGGCGTTCGAGTCCGCCGACCACCCGATCGACGCCTGGCTCGACCGGGCGCTGGAGATCGCCCGCGACCACGGCGGCGAGCCACTGTCCACCCGCCGCCGGGACGAGAGCGCCGGCGACGCCGCGGCGAGCTGGCGTTCGTCGTTCCTGCGCATGCCGTACCAGCGGGACGTCCTGGCCCGCCGCGGCATGGTCGTGGAGACGTTCGAGACCGCCTGCACGTGGGACGCCTTCGAGTCCTTCCACGCGGCCGTCACCCATGCCGCGCGGCAGGCCGTCCAGGAAGTCTGCGGCGGCGGCCTGGTCACCTGCCGCTTCACCCACGTCTATCCGGACGGCCCGGCGCCCTACTACGGGGTCTACGCACCCGGCCGCTGGGGAGACACCGTCGCACAGTGGGACGACATCAAAGCCGCCGTCTCCGAGGCCATCACGGCCAACGGCGGCACCATCACCCACCACCACGCCGTCGGGCGCGACCACCGCCGTTGGTACGACCGGCAGCGTCCCGACGTCTTCGCCACCGCGCTCGCCGCCGCCAAAGCCGCCCTTGACCCCGCCGGGATCCTCAACCCCGGCGTGCTCGTCCCGCCCCGCCTGAGGCCGTAAGCGCGACGTCAGCGACGCGTAAGGGCGCGCGTGTACGCTCCGATGTCCGGAAGGGGGACGGGCATGATCCGGGTGCTGCTCGCCGAAGACGTGCGCATGCTGCGGGAGGCGTTGGTCGGCGTGCTGAGCCTCGCCGACGACATCGACGTCGTGGGTGCCGTCGAGACCGGCGACGCGATCGTGCCGACCGCCCTACAGGCGCGCCCCGACGTGGCGGTGCTCGACATCGAGCTGCCCGGCCTCGACGGGATCAGCGCCGCCGCCCAGCTGCACCAGTGGCTGCCCGAGTGCAAGACGCTGATCCTGACCGGCGTCGGCCGGCCGGGCGCGCTGCGCCGCGCGCTGTCGGCCAAGGTCGCCGGCTTCATGGGCAAGGACGCCGCCCCGGACGACCTCGTCGAGGCGGTCCGGACCGTCGCCGCGGGCGGCAAGGTCCTCGATCCACAGCTGGCGTTCGCGGCGCTGGACGTCACCGGCAACCCGCTCACCGAACGCGAGTGCGAGGTGCTGCGGCTGACCGCGTCCGGCGCCGACCCGACCGACGTCGCGGCCCGGCTCAACCTGTCGTACGGCACGGTCCGCAACTACCTCGCCGCGGCCGTCACCAAGCTGGGTGCCCGCAACCGCGTCGACGCGATCCGGATGGCCAGCGAGGCCGGCTGGCTGTGAGCTGGAGACCCTGTCGGAGTCGGGCCTCTGAATTCCTGTTAGGACGGAGATTTGGGCTACCGCGATGTCCGTCGTGGTCCAGACCGCTGCTCCCGCGGCCTCACCCTTCGCGGCTGGTCGCGGCTACCCCTTCGGGGGTCCGGGTTTTGTCCACAGTGTCTGCTGCCGGATCGGCGGCGAGGGCAACAGCCGGGCGGGGGCTTGACCCGCGGGGCTGGCAGCGCGGGCCGGGGATTTCAGCTCGCCCGCGAGCCGCCGGCCCGCGCGGTCTCCGGCGGGAGCGGCGGTCCGCCGCTGACGCGGAGCCGGGACAGTGTTCTGAGGATCTCCACACCAAGGCGCCCCTCATGTCGTAAGAACGACCTGAGGGACGCCTTGGTCAGGCGGTGCGGTGGTCAGGCCGCGAGCGCCAGCTCGGGCTGACGGGTGTCCTCGGCCGGTGCGGCGTGCGCGCGGGCCTTGCGGGGCAGCAGGAACGCGAGCCCGAGCGCGGCCACCGACAGCACGATGGTCAGCAGGGTGACCGCGATGGCCGCGTCGACGGCGGTGTCCGCGTCGAGCATCCCGTGGGCCGTCGGGCGGGCGATGCCGAAGAACACGGTGCCGAGCACCGCCACGCCGACCGAGGCGCCGAGCTGCTGGATCGACTCGAGCATGCCCGAGGCGGAGCCGACCTCGCGGTCCTCGATGTCGCCCATGATGATGTCGAACAGCGGCACGAAGATCATGCCCATGCCGAGCCCGAAGACGAGCAGCGGCGCGGTCAGGGTCCAGGTGCCGATCTCGGCGCCGTACCGCTCGAAGACCACGTACACCCCGGCGGCGCCCACGGTCATGATGGCGAGCCCCACGTGCAGGATGCGGCGGCCGAGCTTGGCCGCGGAGCCCGCGCTGAAGCCGGAGCCGAGGAACGCGCCGACCGCCCAGGCGGCCATCGTGAAGCTGGCGCGGGTGGGGCTGTAGCCGAGCCCGAGCTGGAGGAACAGACCGACGGCCAGCGAGAAGCCGACGATAGCGCCGAAGAAGACGACCACGAAGGCGACGCCGGAGGTGTACGAACGCTTGGCGAACACGCTCAGCTCGACCAGCGGGGTGGCGCCGGAGCGGCGGCGGCGGATCTGGTAGACGACGAAGCCACCGACCAGCGGGACGGACGCGGCCAGCAGCACCATCGTCCAGGTCGGCCAGCCCAGCTCGCGGCCCTGCACCAGCGGGAAGACCACGGCGAACATCGCGACCGCGGCGAGCACCACGCCGGGCAGGTCGAGGGTGCGCGGGCGGCCGGCGACCTGGCCGGGCGCCGCGGCCGGCAGGGCGTACCGGCCGGCCAGCAGGGCGAACGCGCCCAGCGGCAGGTTGATCGCGAAGATCATGCGCCATCCGGTGCCGAACACGTCCGCGTCGACCAGCACACCCGCGACTACCGGGCCGAGGATCGTGGCCAGGCCGATCATCGGGCCGAACACGCCGAACGCCTTGCCCATCTGCTCCGGTGGGAACAGGTCACGGATCAGCCCGAAGCCCTGCGGGATCATCACCGCGCCGAACAGCCCCTGTATCACCCGCGCGACGATCAGCGTCTCGATCGTCGGGGTGGCCGCGCACACGACCGACGCCGCGACGAAGCCGACGATGCCGATCATCAGCATCCGCTTGCGGCCGAACATGTCACCCAGCCGGCCGCCGGTCAGCAGCCCGATCGCGAGGGCGAGGGTGTAGCCGGCGGCGATCCACTGGAGTGCCGTGTAGGACCCGCCCAGCTCGGCGTGGATGGCGGGGGCCGCGACGTTGACGATCGTCGAGTCCAGCAGGTTCATCAACGTGGCTGCCAGGATGGCGAACAGCCCCACCCACGCGCTCTTGGCTTTCATGACTAACTCCCCTACCTGCGGATGTTTGCGGAACGGATCGTTCTGTTCTCAGATTAGCAGAGCGGAACGATCCGTTCCAGAGATGCGGAACAGAATTTTTCGTTCCGCTGTACGCTAGGGGCATGTCGACACCACTGAGCGGCCGCAAGGCCCAGGCCGCACGCAACGACGAGGTCATCCTGACGGCCGCGCGGGCGGTCTTCCTCGACGACCCGGGCGCGCCGATCGCCGCCGTCGCCGAGCGGGCGCACGTCGGGATCAGCGCCCTCTACCGGCGGTACCCGAGCAAGGAGGAGCTGCTGCGCAAGCTCTGCTCCGACGGCCTCGCCGCCTACATCGCCGCCACGCAGGCCGCGGTCGACGAGCTCGACGCGGGCGGCGACGCGTGGCAGGTGTTCGCCGGCTTCATGCGCCGGGTCATCGACGCCGGATCCACGTCGCTGACCATCCGGCTGGCCGGCACGTTCACCCCCGACGAGCAGCTGTACCGCGACGCGCAGCACGCCGACGACCTCAACCGCCAGCTGATCAAGCGCATACGCGAGGCCGGCGCCATCCGCGACGACATCGAGGTCGCCGACATCGGCCTCATCCTGGAACAGATCGCCTCGGTACGCCTCGGCGACGACGCACGCACCGGCGAGCTACGCCACCGCTACCTCGCCCTGATCCTCCAAGGCCTGAGCCACCCCGACCCCCGCACCCTGCCCGGCCCGCCACCCCGCCCCGAGGAACTGGCCGCCCGCTGGACCGCCTAGTGACCTCCGGCGCCGCCCTCGCCCCAAGAGGGCTCCCGTATACCCGCCCAGACAGTGACAGGGCTGCCCTCTTGAGCGCCGGGGTGAGCGGGACACCGGCCCTAGACGGTGACCGGGACCGTGGATGTGGACAGGTCGGCGGCGGGTTGGACGGTGCCGACCTCGGCGACGAGGACGAAGCGGTCGTCCTGGCGGTGGACGGTCAGGCGGCCGCCGGCCTCGCGCGTCCGTGCGCGCAGGTTGGCCAAGCCGTTGCCGGGCGCGGCGTCCGCCGTGACCGACGAGACGCCGTCGTTGGTGACGGTCAGCCGGACGCCGCCGGGTATCGGGCGGGTCTCGATCTCGCAGGTCGTGGCGCGAGAGTGGCGCAGGACGTTGGTGACGGCCTCGCGCAGGACGACCGCGAGCGGCGACTCGGCGGACGGCGCGGGCGCGGCGTGCAGCTCGACCGCGACGGTGACCCCGGCGGCGGAGAGCGTCGAGCGGGCGCTCGCCACCTCCTCGGCGAACGACAGTCCGGCCGGCTCGGCGGTGATCGACCGCAGCGAGTGCAGCGCCTCCTCGGCGACCTCGCCGGCCTCGGCCAGCTGCATGCGCACGGCGCTCGGGTCGGTGCCGGCCAGCCGCCCGGCGAGCTCGGCCTTGAGCGCGATCGCGGAGAGTTGGAAGCCGAGCAGGTCGTGGGTGTCGCGGGCGATCCGGAGCCGTTCGCGCAGGACGGCGAGCCGGGTCAGCTCCTGGCGGGCGGCGACAAGCTGCTCGGCCGCGAGCGGGAGGCGGCACAGCGCGGCGACGGCGACCATGGCGAGAAGCCCCCAGAGCACCGTGTAGTACGTCCAGAGCGCGACCTGGGGTGGGTTGGCGAGGAGGTCGACGCCGTACTGGTGGAGCTGGAACAGCGCGGAGCCCACGACAAGCGTGCCGGCGGCCGCCCACGACCACGGCCGGCTTACGTGGAAGAGCACGACGCCGGCCACCGCACCCGCGTACTGCGGGGACGGGACCGTGGTGCCCCCGATGGCCGTGGCCGCGCCGAGCAGCACGATCTGGAGGGTGAGTGTCCAGCGCCACGCTGGCGGCGCGCTGCTGGAGCGTGGCCGGACGTGGTGCAACTGGAGCAGGCTCAGCGGCACGATCAGGGCGACGATGCACGCCAGCCGGGACGTGGAGATCGGCTCCAGCAGGCCCCACGCGTCGTGTGCGCGCGCGATGGTGGTGACGAGGAGGTCGACCTCGAGCACGGCCATGATCCCCCAGGCCAGCCATGGCGCGGCGGCGACCGGTCGCGGGCTCCGCGTGCCCCGCGAACGGTGCGGCTGGGTTGGTATCCGCACGTCGACCCCGCCGGGATCGAGCCCGACCCGGAGCCGGCCGCCGAGCCGCTCGACCTCCTCGGCGATGCCGTCCGTGGCCAGCGTGCCGGGTGTCCCGCCGGTGAAGCTCACGCGCATCGACGCCGAGCCGTCCAGCTCGATCCGGCAGGTACGCGGCGGAGTCCCGGCCAGGGCGTTGACCACCGCACGTCGCAGGATCGCGCCCAGCGCGGCGTCGACCGGCGCGGGCAGCCGGTCCGGCACGGAGCCGACCGTCACGTCGACGCCGGCGGCGGCGAGCACGGTGCGGGCGGCGGCCACCTCGCCGGCGAGTGAGCGGTCGCGGTAGTCGTCCGCGACGGTCCGCACCTGGGCCAGCGCCTGCCGGGCCTCGGCCGCCACCGCACCGGCGTCCTCGCGAGTCGGGCTGGCCTCGCCGTCGAGGCGCCGGGAGGTCGCGATGACCGAAGCCAGCCGCGCGCCGACCTCGTCCTGGAGGCGGCGGGCGATGCGCAGCCGCTCGCGCGCGACCTCGAGCGGGGCGCTGGCGGCCCGCGCCGCGTGCAGGTCCCGGACCAGTTCGCTGAGGCGGGAGATGCCGAACAGCAGCAACCCGTTGGCGATGGCCACGATGACCGCGTACGCCACCCGCGCGGGGACGACGCCGTCGGCGTCCGTCAGGCCCGGGTCGATCGCGATCCGGACGGCGAGGTCGCCCGACACGGCCAGCGCGGCCAGCGCCCACGACAGCCAGCCGGTGAACGTGAGCAGCACCGTGGCCACGACGAGCGCCGCCGGTGGGTTCCAGCGCCCGCCGAACACGAGGTACGGCCCGTAGGCAAGCAACACCTGCACGGCCAGCAGCAGGAGGGCGTGGGAACGGGACGGGCGGCGGAACGCGAACGCGATCTGCACGGCGCCGAGCGCCACGATGACGGCGGAGCCCAGCAACCGCTCGGCGGCGTCGAAGCCGGACTCGAAGCCGCCCCACGACATGAAGTGTTCGATGCGGTACGCGCAGTAGATGGCGACACACAGCACGACCGGGATCGTGGCGAGCCGGATCGGCTTGTCACCGGCCGGGTACACGGGCTGGATCCCTCCTCGACCGGTGTGCAATCTGCATGCGGGGGTGTGCGGCATGCGCCGGATGGCTCCTGCGAAGCACAGCCGAGATCGTGCGGCAGACACTACCTGGCCCAACCCCGCTCTGTGAACGTTTATGCAGGTCAAGCACGTTCACTGAGAGGCGAGCACCATGCATGATTCCGAGATCACCCCGTTTCGCATCGAGATACCGCAGGCGGACCTCGACGACCTGGCCGACCGGCTGGCCCGTACCAGATGGACGGAGGAGCTGCCCGAGAAGGAGGTCGTCGCCGGCGGCGCCGGCGCGCCCGTCCCGCCCGGCTGGGAGTACGGCGTCCCGGTCTCCTACGTCCGCGACCTGGTCGACCGCTGGCGCACGTCCTTCGACTGGCGCGCGAAGGAGGCGGAGCTGAACGAGTTTCCGCAGTTCACCACCGAGATCGACGGGCAGCGTATCCACTTCGTGCACGTCCGCTCCGCGCAGCCGGACGCCACCCCGCTCATCCTGACGCACGGGTGGCCCAACAGCTTCGTCGAGTACCTCGGGCTGGTGGGGCCGCTCACCGACCCGGCCGCGCACGGCCGCCCCGGCGCGCCGGCCTTCCACGTGGTGATCCCGTCGCTGCCCGGCTACACGTTCTCCGGGCCCACGCACGAGCACGGCTGGAACGCCCACCGGATCGCCGCGGCCTGGGCGGAGCTGATGCGCCGGCTGGGGTACGACCGGTACGGCGCGCACGGCAACGACTGCGGTTCGATCGTCTCCCCGCTGCTGGGCGAGCTGGACCGGGACCACGTCGCCGGGGTGCACGTGACGCAGATCTTCTCGTTCCCGATCGGGGCGGACGGCGAATTCGACGGGCTCACCGGCGAGGACTTCGGCGCGCTCCAGTTCGGCCAGGCGTTCGCCGAGCACGCCATCCACGACCGCTCGCAGCAGGCCCAGCCGCAGACGCTGGCGCACGCCCTGGCGGACTCGCCGGCCGGCCTGGTCGCCTGGGCCGGGCAGCTGTTCGGCACCGCGCTCAGCCCCGAGGACATCCTGACCAACGCGTCGCTGTACTGGTTCACCAACACCGCCGCGTCGGCCGCCCGGTTCTACTACGAGAACGCCCGCGCCGCGCAGACCGGCGAGCCGGCCGGGCCGACGACCGTGCCGATCGGCCTGGCCGCGTTCGCCTTCGACTTCCGGGCCGTCCGGCGGTTCGCGGAGCGGGACCACCACAACATCGTCGCCTGGAACACTTACGACCGTGGTGGGCACTGGGCCACCCACGACGCACCCGACCTGCTCGTCGAGGACATCCGCCAGTTCTTCGCCGCGCTGGCCCGTTGAAAGGACGTTGACGTGACATTTACGGTGCTCACCACCGCGCTCGACAGCTTGCGCCAGGTCACCGCCAGGGCCGCCGCCACCGGGCGGCTCGACGACCCGACCCCGTGCACGGACTGGACGGTGGCGCAGGTGCTGTTCCACGCCGCCGGCGACCAGCACGCCTGGGCGTCCATCGTCGGATCCGGCTCGCTGCCGTCCTACAACCCGTTCGACCCGCCGCGCCACCTCGACGGCGGCGTCGAGGAGGCGGTCGCGAAGGCGGTCGAGGCGGCCACCGCCGCCTGGGCCGGTGTCGACCCGACCAGCGAATCGGTGAACACGCCGCTGCCGCCCGTGCCGACGCTGGCGCCGGCTCTCGCGGCCGCCGCCTGCGCCCTCGACGCCGCCGTCCACGCCTGGGACGTCGCCGTCTCGACCGGCCAGCCGTCGCCGCTGACCGCCGCCCTGGCCGAGCAGCTGATGCCGGCCGCTCAGGCGACCGTCGAACCGCTGCGCGGGTTCGCCTACGCCAGTGCCCTTCCCGCCGAGGCCGGTGACGACCCGGCCGCCGCCCTGCTGCGCTACCTGGGTCGCGATCCACAGTGGACACCGGTGGGCAGCTGACCGGCAACCGGTCAAGGCAAGCGGGCGTCCCGGGCCACCGCCACATCGTGGCCCGGGACGCTTGTGCCGGCGTGGCTTCAGGTCGCGACCACCGTCTCGTCCCGGTCGGCGCCGGCGGCGGACGGCCAGGTACGGAAGCTCGACGTGCGGTAGGTGAAAGCGTTCATGCCGCACCTCGTCCTTCCGTCGGGTTCTCGAATCGCAGCGATGTTGCCACCCGGCGCTGACATAACGCTTGCGCGCCGCTGACGCGCGGGGCGGGGAGCATGCCTTGCGCCGGTATGCGAAAGTTACCCAGGCTCGATTTAGTCGGTTGGGCGTGTAGCGACGCTCGTTCACGGGGGAACTTCACTGGGGGAAGTCGAGTTCGGCGTTCTGGGCCCGTTGCGGGCCGTGGTCGACGGTGCGGCATTGGCGCTACCGGCGGAGAAGCATCGCGTGCTGCTCGCGGCACTGTTGCTGCGCGGCAACCAGGTGGTGCCGGTGTCCGAGCTGCTCGACCATCTCTGGGCGGACGCACCGCCGCCGGGTGCCCGTGCGGCGGTGCACACCTATGTCCACCGGCTGCGCCGCGCGTTCGGGCGGCCTGACGTGATCGTCACCAGCGGCGACGGTTACACCATCAACGTGCCTCCGGCGGCGCTGGACATGCACCAGTTCCGGGTGTTGCTCGACCGCGCCGACAAGGCGGCGCTCGAGGCCGACGCCACGGTCGAGGCCGCGTCCCTGCGCGCCGCGCTCTCACTCTGGCGCGGGCGGGCGCTGGCCGACGTGTCGTCGCAGTCCCTGCACGCGTACGCGCTGGCGCTGGACGAGGAGCGGCTGCGGGTCACCGAGCGGTGCGTCGAGGTGGAGCTGGCTCGCGGCCGGCACGCGGACCTGATCCCGGAGCTGCGCGGGCTGACCGCGGAACACCCGCTGCGGGAGCGGTACTGGCAGCAGCTGATGCTCGCGCTGTACCGCAGCGGGCGGCGGGCCGACGCGCTGGAGGCGTTTCGGACCATCGACCGCAAGCTGCGGCACGAGCTGGGCATCGAGCCGGGCGACGGGCTGCGCGAGCTGCACCAGGCCGTACTGGCCGGCGAGGTGAGCCCGGTGCCGGACCTCGCCCAGCCCGCGGTGCCGTCGCCGGTGGCGCCGCCCGCGTCGTGGACCACGCTCTCCACCCTCCCGCTCGACCTGCGTATGCACGTCGGGCGTGCGGATGTGATCGCGCGTGCGGAGCGCGAGCTGACGCCCGCCGACGGCGGCAGCGCGGTGCCGATGATGGCGATCTGGGGCCCGCCGGGCGTCGGCAAGACCGCGCTGGCCGTGCGGATCGCGCACCAGCTGCGCGACGCCTTCCCGGACGGCCAGTGGTACGTGCGGCTCGCCGGTGCGGGCGGCGGTGGCCGCGACCCGATGGACGTGCTCGCCGAGCTGCTGCACATGTCCGGGCTGGAGCCGTCGCACCTGCCCGCCCAACCGGACGCGCGCGCGGCCCTGTTGCGGGCCAGGCTGGCGGACCGCCGGGTGCTGCTGCTGTTGGACGACGCCGCCGACGCGGCGCAGATCCGGCCGCTGCTGCCTGGCATCGCCGGACCCGTACTGCTCGTGACCAGCCGCGCCGACCTGCGCGGTCTCGCCGCCCTGCACGACGTCCGGGCGGTCACGCTCGACGTGCTGTCGCCGGACGAGGCGCGGACGCTGCTGGCGGAGCTGATCCCCGACGTGGCGGCCGAGTCGCCCGAGCTGATGAGCGAGCTCGCCCGGCTCTGCGGCTACCTGCCACTGGCACTGCGACTGGCCGCCGCGAACCTGATCCGGCGCCCGCACGCCGACGTGGCGCGGTACATCAGCCAGCTCAAGGCCGGCGACCGGCTGCGCTACCTGGCCGTCGCCGGCGATCCGGAAGCCGCCGTCCGGGCCACGTTCGCCCTTTCGTACACGGCGCTGACGGCACCGGCGGCGCGGCTGTTCCGGATGCTCGGCCTGGTGCCGGGGGCCGACATCACCAGCGCGGCCGCCGCGGCGCTGCTCGGTGTGCCACCGGCCGACGCCGAAGACCTGATGGACCAGCTGACCGCGCGGAGCCTGCTGGGCCAGTACCGCGCCGGCCGCTACCAGCCGCACGACCTGTTGCGGATGTACGCCGCCGAGCTGGCCGCCGCCGAAGAGCCGGAGTCCGAACGGCGCTGCGCGCTGCGGCGCCTGTTCGACCACTGCGTGCGGGCCGTGGACGCGGCCGGCGCCGTCCTCTACCCCGACCTGGCCCGCCTGGGCCGGCCCGCGCCCGAGCCGACCGCACCGGTGGCGTTCGACTCCGCGACCACCGCACTGTCCTATTTGGACGCCGAGCGGCTCAACCTGGCCGCGGGCATCACCGCCGCCGCGGAAATCCTGCCGGAGTACGCGTGGCATCTGGCCGACGCGCTGCGCGGCTACTTCCACTCGCACAGCACGACAGACCAGTGGCGGGCCGCGGTCGCCACCGGACTCGCCGCGGCGGTCCGCGCCGGCGACCTGCCGGGCCAGGCCGTGATGCACCTCAGCCTCGGCACCCTGTCCTGGCAGCTTGCCCGGTACGAGGAGGCGCTGCACGAGATGGAGCAGGCCCGCGCCATCAGCAATGCCGCCGGACTGTCCACTGTGGAGGCCGCCGCGCTGAGCAACGCCGGCGTAGTGCACCTGGAGCTCGGTCACCTGCCCGAAGGCTCCGCGATGTTCCGCGCGGTCCTCGACCTCACCCGCGGCGGCGGCCACGAGTTCATGACGGCGAACGCCCTGGTGAACCTCGGCGGCGCCTACCTGGAGATGGGCGACTACGCGGCTGCCGAGGACGCCAGCCTGCGGGCGTGCGCGCTGTGCGACCGCATCAACTCACCGCACTCGGGCGCGGTGGCCCGCGCCAACCTCGGCCAGGTGTACCGGGCGCAGGGCCGGCTGGAGGAGGCCACGGCCCGGCTCGGCGAGGCGCTCGCCTGCTTCGAAGACCTGCGCTCGTCCGCCGACAAGGCCGAGGCGATGGCAAACCTCGCCTCGGTGCACCGCGACGCCGGCCGTCTCGACGAGGCGCTGGCGATGGCCACCGCCGCCGTGATCCTGTCGCGTGACCTCGACGTGCCACGCGTCGTGGCCGAGACGCACATCGCGCTGGGCAGCGTCCACCTGGTACGCCGGGAGTACGCGGCCGCCCCCGCGCACTTCCAGACCGCGCTGGCCCTGACGGGCGACGGCGGCCAGCGGCGCAGCGCGACCAAGGCCCGCATCGGACTGGCCCACACGAGCCGATGCCTGGGCGACCCCGAGGCCGGAGCGGCCTGGGCCCGCGAGGCCATCGCCGACGCGACGGCGCACGGGCTCCGCACGCAGCACGGCGCCGCGCTGACCGCCCTCGCGTTCGCCGAACTCGCCCGCGGAGACCTCGAGGCGGCCGCACGGCACGCGCGGGCCGCCCTCGAAATCCACCAGGCCACCGGATACGTCCTGGCCGCGGCGCACGCCCAGCGGATCCTCGACCAGATCCCCTGAAGCCGGCCGCCTACAGACTTTCGGAGCCGGGGTGGCCTCGACCCCCTATTTAGACAGAGGTTTGAGCTACCGCGATGTCCGTCGTGGTCCAGACCGCTGCTCCCGCGGCCTCACCCATCCGCCGCCGGTCGCGCCGGCGGGGTCGACGTTTGTCCACAATGTCTGTTCCCGGATCGGGATCCGGGAAAGCAACAGGGGTTACGTCGCCGCGAGTAACCGTCGCGACGGTGTGCGCGGCGCGGGAATCGAGATCTAGGAGGCTGGTTACGCTGCGTCTGGATAGCGGAGGTAGGGTCCGCGAAGACCGCCTTCGGGGCTTGTCTCGCGGACCTGGCAGTGGACGGCCGGGGGTTTCGGCGAGCGCTGCGAGCCGCCGGCCGGGAACGGTGCCCGCGGGAGCATACGGTCCGCAGCTGACGCGGACATGGGCAAAAATATGCTTCGAAGAAACGCCACGACGGGGCGCGTAGCCGTACCCCGGCCCGGGACCCGCAGGAGTCGTTTCATGGCCGCTCCGACGTGTCGTCCGCGCTCCTGGTTCCGCGAAAGTCGGATGTGTAGCCGCCGTACGGAGGTTAACGTCCAGCTTCATGAGGATCACCACCTTACGCACCGAACGCCTCGAGCTTCGTCCGGTACGCGACGACGACATCGACCGGATCCTGGAGTACCGCAACCTGCCCGAGGTCAACCGGTGGCTGCTGCACACCGAGGTCGACCCGGTGTCCCTCCGGGCGGTGTGGCGGAAGGCGGCCGAGGATCCCGACGACCACAGCGTCGCGGTGACCCTCGACGGCGTGGTGATCGGCACCGTCTCGCTGGAGCTCCTCGACGGCATGGGCCAGCCCGGCATGCCGGCGCGGACGGAGGCGCTGCTGGGCTACATCTTCGACCCGGCGTACGGCGGCCACGGCTACGCGACCGAGGCTGTCACCGCGATGGTGGCGCACGCGTTCGACCGGCTGGGCGTTCGACGGATCACCGCCGGCTGCTTCGCGGACAACCTCCCCTCGGTGCGGATCCTGGAGAAGGTCGGCATGCGTCGTGAGCAGCACGGCGTCGGCGACTCCTGGCACGCCGAGCTGGGCTGGGTGGACGGCTACACCTACGGCCTGCTCGCCGACGAGTGGCGCCGCGGGACGGCACCATAGGGTCGGAAGATCAGTCGTAACCGGGCGCGCGCGAGGCCAGGTACAGCACCACCACGATGGCCAGAATCAGCGATACGAGCGCCAACGCGACGAGCAGCAGGTCGGTGCCGCAGGTGCGCCCGCGGCGAACGGGGCCGGGCTCCAGGTTCCTCATCGCCACCTCCGTGCGTTTACGCACGGCGGCCTCGCGACGCTGCGTACCTTTCCGGCGGTGAGGTAGGCGGATCGGAGCGCTGAGACGTCTATGGGACGTGGGAGGGCGGCAGGAGGACTTCGCGGAGTTCTACGCGACGTACCGGGACGGGTGCCTGCGAGCGGTGCTGGCCACGGTCGGTGACCGGACGCTTGCGGAGGATCTCGTCGCGGAGGCGTTCGCCCGCGCGTGGGGCGTCGTGGAGCAAGGTCAGCCGCCACCCGCCCCGCAAGCGTGGGTGGTCCGCACCGCGTACAACACGCACGTGTCGTGGTGGCGCTGCGGATCTTCCTCGACCTCGACACCCAGGCCACGGCCCGCGTGCTGGACATCGCGGCGGGCACCGTGACGGCGCACTTGTCGCGTGCCGTCGCCTCGCTACGCGAGCAGCTGGCCACCATCGACGCTCGGGACGGTGGAAAATGACCGACAACCAGGTGCTGGACGCCCTGAGAGAGTCTTTCGCCGGCGTGCGGATGACCCGTCCATTGGAGACGGTCCTGGCACGCGGGCGCGGCCACCGCCGCTGGCGGTGGCCGCGGCGGGATGCGCGCTGATGCTGGCGGCGGGGCTGGTGCTCGCCGCGGCCGGCGGTCCGCGGGACGTGCGGCCGCCCGACCGCGCCGACACCACCCGACCCCAGCTGGCCGCGGCGGGCGCACCGGCAATCGTGCGGATCGGCACCTGCACCTGGCCGTCCCCGAGCCGCGACTACCGCGGCGAGGGGTTCAGCGCGGGCGTGATGGCGCCGGGCGGCACGGTCACCTGCGCACCCTGACCCGAAGCGTGCCCGCACAGCCGCGTGATCGGTTTCGCGGCTCGGTTGACCTCGTGCTGTATACAAGAATGGTCCATAGTGGATACGTCTCGACACGGGGGAGACACAAGTGTCCAAGCTTCAGAGAGTTGGCGGCATCGCCTTGGCCGTCCTAGTGGCGGCGGCAGGTGTTTCGAGTGGTGGTGCGGCCTTCGCCGCCGCTCCCACCACCGACATCGTCGGCGCCGGCGCGGTCGGCGCCGTCAAGGACCGCTACATCGTCGTTCTCAAGGACAAGAAGGCCACCGCCGCGGGCGTGGCCACCGAGGCCAAGGCCCTGACCAGGGCGTACGGCGGCGCGGTGAGCCACACCTACACCGCGACGGTGCGGGGCTACGCCGCGCGGATGACCGAGGCGCAGGCGCGGAAGGTGGCGGCCGATCCGGACGTCGACTACGTCGAGCAGGACAGCAAAGTGTCCAAACACGACACTCAGCCCAACCCGCCGTCGTGGGGGCTCGACCGGGTCGACCAGCAGTGGCTGCCGTTCGACAGGTCCTTCACCTACCCGACCGCGGCGGCGAACGTGCACGCGTACGTCCTCGACACCGGCATCTACATCGCCCACCAGCAGTTCGGTGGCCGCGCCGGCTACGGATACGACGCCGTCGAGATCGACGAGCGCCTCCGGGACGGCGACGACATCCCGGAGGACTGCGACGGCCACGGCACGCACGTGGCCGGCACCATCGGCGGCCGTGACTACGGTGTCGCCAAGGGCGTGCGGCTGGTCGCCGTGCAGGTCATCGACTGCCAAGGTGGCGGATACACCTCCGAGATCATCGCCGGCGTGGACTGGGTGACCGCCAACGCCGTCAGGCCCGCGGTGGCCAACATGAGCCTCGGCATCAAAGAGCCGGCGAGCGAAATGGCCGCCCTGGACGCCGCGGTGCGCGCGTCGATCGCGTCCGGCATCAGCTACGCCGTGTCCGCCGGCAACGGCGACCTGACCGGTCGCCCCCTCGAGGCCTGTACCCAGTCGCCGGCCCGGGTGCCCGAGGCGATCACCGTCGGCGCCACGGACGAGGCCGACTTCCGCATCACGTCGACCAACTACGGCTCCTGCGTGGACATCTTCGCGCCCGGCCACCAGATCGCGTCGTCCGTCCCCGGCAGCGACACCGCCGTCGACCGGTACACCGGCACCTCGATGGCGAGCCCGCACGCCGCGGGCGCGGCCGCCCTGCTGCTCTCCGCCAACCCGGCGTGGACTCCGGAGCAGGTGCGCAACAGGATGGTCGGCGCGGCGACCCGGGGCGCCGTGCGCAACGCGCGGTCGACCGACCGGCTGCTCCGCATCGGTTCCGGCCTTCCGCCGACCACCGGCCTGCGCGCGCTGGCCAACAACAAGGTCGTCACCACGCCGAGCGGGGGCGCGTCGCCGTTGATCGCCAGCGCCGGCGTCGTCAACACCTGGGAGCAGTTCGACCTGGTCGACGCCGGCACCGGGTACATCGCGTTTCGGGCCAGGTCCAACGGCAACTACGTCTCCGCGGAGAGCGCCGGCACCAAGCCACTGATCGCCAGCCGCCCCGCGATCGGTGACGGGGAAAGGTTCGAGCTCGTCGACAACGCGGACGGCACGATCAGCTTCAAGGCGAAGGCGAACGGCAATTACGTCTCGGCGGAAAGCGCCGGCACCAAGCCACTGATCGCCAGCCGCCCCGCGATCGGCACCTGGGAGAAGTTCGCCTGGGCGTCGCCGGTGTCGGTGATCAGCTTGCGGGCCGCCGCGAACGGCAAGATCGTCTCGGCCGAGAGCGCCGGCGCCAAGCCACTGGTCGCCAGCCGCACGGCGGTCGGCACCTGGGAGAAGTTCGACATGATCGACCTCGGCAACGACACGATCGCGCTGCGGGCGCACGCCAACGGCAGGTACGTCACGGCTGAGGGCGCCGGCGCCCAGCCGCTGATCGCCAGCCGCACCGCGATCGCCTCCTGGCAGACCTTCTACCTCGACCACCAGGGCGTCGGCATCGCGCTCCGATCCGCCGCCAACGACCGCTTCGTCTCCGCCGACAACGCCGGCGCCTCCCCGCTCATCGCCAAACGCGTGGAAACCGCCGAATGGGAGTGGTTCTCCTACCAGTACTGACGACAAAAAGTCCACTCGCGGCCGCCGCGAGCCTGGTCGGTGCCGCGCTCACGGTGGAGGCGGTGGCCCGATGGGCGCGGACGCCACCGCCCCACCGCGCCACCTTCCGCCGGGCTGTGGTGGGGGCCGCGGTCGCCCTCGGCTGTTTCTGGGGCTGCGCCGTCTACGCCCAGCAGACCGGCGCACGGCTGGCGGCGTCGTGGGCGGCGGACCCGCGGCAGCGGCCGGCGGCGGTCATCCACAGCACCGAGGATCTGCGGCTGTCGGGCGCCTGCGTCGTCGTGACCCAGGCGCCCGGCAAGGACGGCGACTACCGCTACCGGTACTCCGGCTTTCGGCTTCTCATCTACAGCAACCAGCGCTGGTTTCTGATACCGGAATGCTGGCGGTCGAACGGACCCGCCGCGGCGGTCGTCCTGGTGGACGACAGCAGGCTGCGGGTCGAGCTCGCACCACCGTAACCCCGGCGTCGACCGGTCACGCCACGGTGAACTGGCTCTGGCTGACCACCGTGCCGTTACGCAGGAACTTCCAGGTGATCTGCCGGAACGCGAAGAAGAACTGGACCGCGCCGCCGGCGTCGACCGCCACGTGCGTGAGGACCGCGTCGGCGAGGTCGACCCCCAGGTACGCCGTGGCCGCACACCGCTTGGCGTCGGTACACAGCGTCAGCGCCACCGTGCGCATGTGACGGCCGGTGGTGACATTGCGGAACAACGCCGGGTATCCCGCGTCCAGCACCCCGGTGACCTGGAGGTCGGCCACCTGCGGCTTGCCGGCGCCGCCACCACCCGCGGTGACCGGCGACTTGACCACGTCGGAGAACTTGACCACGTCGATGCCGCCGGCGATCGCGGTGCCCTCCCCGGTGACGCCATCCACGACGATCCCGCCCTGCACCGCTCCCGGGGCAGGCACCGCCAACGCGGCCACGATCGGCGCGGCCGCGGGTGCCGGCAGGGCCGCGCTCGAAGCGTTCGCCACCTGCACGCCGCCAACGGCTACCCCGGCTGCCACGACGACGACGACAGCGGAAACCAGCACGCCGCGGCCGCCCGTCCATCCCCTCATGCCCATCTGCGCATCCCCCTCCAGACACCGGCCACCCACCGCGGGCGGCCACATCCCATACGACGATCCGGCGCTCGGAGGGTCACTGTCAGCCGGTCATCCCCGACTGTCGCCTTCCGGACCCATCCGGAGCATCGCCGGAACACGGCTGGTCGGCGCATAGACCGGACCGCGTCCGCGATGACAGCGGTCGCGGGGCGGCGGGAAGCACCTCGGGACCGTACCGCTGGCAGAATGGGCGCGTGGACGCGCCGGCGGTTTCCTATGACGACCTGGACCGGCTGGCGGATGCCGGGCGCTGGCAGGAGCTGCTCCATTTCGCCGCCAAGGTGGACGGGGCACCGCTGGGGCAGCGGCGGGAAGTGGCCCACGTCGTGGCGTTGGAAGCACCGGCCCGCGTCGCGGTCGCCGCCGCCGAGCTGTTTCCCGATGAGGACACGGCGTTTCCGGGACCTCTGTGGGAGGTGGTCGCCCACCGTCCGTGGCGAGACCTCGAACCGCATTTCACCAACGCGCGCACCCGCTACCTGGTCGCCCACACTCGTGTACTGCACGGCGAGGATCTGCGTGGCGTCACGGATCTGGAGTCGCCGCGGCCCGGTCCCCCGCTGAAGCTGGAGCCGTGGGAGTCTGCCCGCTGGGACGGCGAGTGGGACATACCCACATATGACCGCAGGGGTGGCTCGGGCTGCGTCATCTGGGCTTTTCCTCGTGAGCGGCCCGATCCTGTCGCGCTGCCGCCGAGCGAGGTCGCACCGGCACACCACGACGCGGTGCCGGTGCTCGACGCACTGTCCGAGGCGGTCGAGGCGAGTGCGTATCGCGGCACCGCGTGGGAGGCGGCGTCGGTCGTCGCCGCGTCCGGGGACGCCTGCCAGGCCTGGCAGGTCCCGTTCGCGGACGCGTATCCCCACCTGGTGCATCTGGCCAGCGGCGAACGACCCTACGAGTACTGGACCGGGCAGGCCATCGGGCGGATCGCGCTGTGGACGGCGTTGGCCGCCATGGCCGGCACCACCACCGGCGCCGACCCGAAGCCGGTCACGGCCCTCGTCGAGCGGCTGCGGTGCGTCGGTTGGCGGGAGGCCGACGAACCCGGCTGGTACCTGCATCTGGCCCTGGAAGATCCCGACCAGGAAATCGCCTGGGTCGTCACCGGCCACGACTCCGACTAGGCCGGCGGGCTCTCCGTCCACAGACGACGGTTACTGATCGTGAATCCCGAAACTACGTGATGTGTGCGTCTTCCGCTGCTGCGAGTGTCCCTCTCGTCGGGCTGCGGAGGGAAAGCGATGCGTCCTGCGGTGGGAGCGCCACGAGTACGACCGGCGGTGCGATCGGACCGGTGGCTGCGCGACTGGGCGCCGGACGACCCGGTCTTCTGGGAAAGGACCGGCCGGCGCATCGCACGGCGCAACCTCGCCCTCACCATCCTCACCGAGCACATCGGCTTTTCCGTGTGGGGTTTGTGGCCGGTGCTCGTGGTGTTCATGACCCCGGGACACGGCTTCACACTCACCGGCGCGGACAAGTTTCTGCTGGTGACCGTCGCGACCCTGGTCGGCGGCGCGGCGCGGCTGGGGTACCCGGTGGGGCTGGCGCGCTACGGCGGCCGGCTCTGGGCGGCGGCGAGCACCGCGGCGTTGCTGGTGCCCTGCGCGCTGACCGCGGTGTTCCTGCACCGGCCGCAGACGCCGCTGTGGGTCTTCCTGCTGCTCGCCGCCCTGACCGGCCTCGGCGGCGGGAGTTTCGCCTCGTCGATGGCCAACGTCAACCTCTTCTACCCGGAGACGTCGAAGGGCGCCGCGCTCGGTCTCACCGCGGCCGGCGGCAACCTCGGGATCCCCGCGATCCAGCTGCTCGCCCTGTTCGTGCTGATGGGCGAGCGGGGGCATCCGGCGACGGTGGCGCTGGTCTACCTGCCGCTGATCGTGGTGGCCGCCGCGGGCGCGCTGCTGTTCATGGACAGCGTGCCGATGAACCGGCCACCCACCGGTGCCCCGGTGCTGCTGAACCCGGCCACGTGGACAATCTCGCTGCTGTACGTCGGCACGTTCGGCTCGTTCATCGGCTACAGCTTCGCGTTCGGGCTTGTCTTGCAGGCCGAGTTCGGCATGGATCCGCTGCGGGCGGCGTCGGTCACGTTCGTCGGTCCGCTGCTGGGCTCGCTGGCCCGGCCGCTCGGCGGGCGCGTGGCCGACCGGTGGGGCGGGGCACGGGTGACCCGCTGGGTCTTCCTGGTGATGGCGTCGGCGACCGTGCTGGTGATCGCGGCCAGCGCCGCCGGCTACCTGGTCGCCTTCCTCACCGGGTTTCTGCTGCTGGTCGTGGTCAGCGGGTTCGGCAACGGCTCCACGTACAAGATGATCCCGGAGGTTTTCGGCGCGCACCGGCACACCGCGGCGGTGATCGGCTTCGCCGGCGCGGTCGGGGCGCTCGGCGGGGTGGCGGTCAACCTCGCGTTCCGGTTTTCCTACCAGGACGCCGCGGGCACCGGCGCGCCCACTTTCGTCGGCTTTCTCGCGCTCTACGTGTCCTGCCTGTTCGTGCTCGGGCGGAGGCGGGTGTGACCACCGTGGACTCGCACTGCCCGTACTGCGCGCTCCAGTGCGGCATCACGCTGGAGGGCGCCGGCGGGTCGCCGGCGGTGCGCGTGGCGCCCAGGGACTTTCCGACCAACCGCGGGCGGCTGTGCGGCAAGGGATGGTCCGCGGCATCGGTGCTGGCCGCTCCCGACCGGTTGACCACGCCGTTGCTGCGCCGGGACGGGCGGCTGCGGCCAGCCGGCTGGGACGAGGCGCTCGACCTTGTCGCCGCGCGGATCACCGCCATCCGGCGGGCGGCCGGACCGGACGCGGTCGCGGTCTTCGGCGGCGGCGGGCTGACCAACGAGAAGGCGTACCAGTTGGGCAAGTTCGCGCGGGTCGCGCTGGGCACCTCGCAGATCGACTACAACGGGCGGTTCTGCATGTCGTCGGCCGCGGCGGCCGGGCAGCGCGCGTTCGGCGTCGATCGCGGGCTGCCGTTTCCGGTGACCGATCTGGACGGTGCCGACGTGGTCCTGCTGGCCGGCGCCAACCCGGCGGACACCATGCCGCCGCTGCTCGCCCACCTGGAGGGCGCCCAGCTCATCGTGGTGGACCCGCGCCGCTCGGCGACCGCGCGGTGGGCGGTCAGCCGGGGTGGGTTGCACCTGCGCCCGGAGCCCGGCACCGACCTGGCGGTGGCGCTCGGCCTGCTGCACGTCGCGCTCGCCGAAGGATGCTGCGACAAGGAGTACATCGCGGCCCGCACCACCGGCGTGGAACGGGTGCGCCGCCTTGTCGCGGCGTGGTGGCCGGAGCGGGTCGAGCGGGTCAGCGGGGTCGGCGCCCCCGAGCTGCGCCGGGCGGTGGCGCTGCTGGCCGGTGCCCGCCGCGCGGGCCGCGGGGTGTACGTCCTCACCGGACGCGGGGTGGAGCAGCACGCCGACGGCACGGCGACGGTCGGCGCCTTCATCGACCTGGCGCTCGCACTCGGACTTCCGGGTACGCCGGGCAGCGGGTACGGCACGCTCACCGGGCAGGGCAACGGGCAGGGCGGCCGCGAGCACGGGCAGAAGGCCGACCAGCTGCCCGGGTACCGGCGCATCGACGACCCGGCGGCCCGCGCGCACGTCGCGGCGGTGTGGGGTGTGCCGGCCGACTCCCTGCCCGGCCCCGGCCGGTCGGCGTACGAGCTGCTGGACGCCGCGGGCACTCCCGGCGGCCCGCGGGCGCTGCTCGTGTTCGGCTCCAACCCGGTGGTCTCCGCACCGCACGCCGGGCACGTGGCCGACCGGCTGGCCGCGCTCGACCTGCTGGTGGTCGCCGACTTCGTGCCCTCGGAGACGGCCGCCCTCGCACACGCGGTGCTGCCTGTGACGCAGTGGGCGGAGGAGGACGGCACGATGACCAACCTCGACGGCCGGGTATTGCGCCGCCGCCGGGCGGTTGCCCCGCCGCCCGGCGTGCGATCCGACCTCGACGTGCTGCACGGACTCGCGATCCGGCTGGGGCAGCCCGCCGGGCGGTTTCCCACCTCGCCCCGCCGGGTCTACGACGAGCTGCGCGCCGCGTCGGCCGGCGGCCCGGCCGACTACCGGGGCATCACCTGGGAGCGGTTGGAGGCGGGTGCGGCGCTGCACTGGCCGTGCCCGAGCCCTGACCATCCGGGGACACCGCGGCTGTTCACCGAACGGTTCGCCCATCCGGACGGACGGGCCAGGTTCACCGCCACCGGGTACGTCGGGGCGGCCGAGCAGCCGGACGGCGCGTTCCCGGTGCGGGTCCTGACCGGGCGGCTGCTCGCGCACTACCAGTCCGGGGCGCAGACCCGGCGGGTACCGGCTCTGCTGGAGGCCGAGCCGGTGGCCTCGGTGGCGATGCACCCGGACACGGCGGCCCGCGCGGGGCTCGCCGACGGCACCCGGGCGCGGCTCGTGGGGCGCCGCGGCACCGCGTCGGTCACCGTCCGAATCGACGCCGATCTGCCGCCCGGTACGGTCTTCGTGCCGTTCCACTTTCCGGGTGAGCAGCGGGCCAACCTGTTCACCGATCCCACACTCGACCCGGTCTCCCGGATGCCGAGCTTCAAGGTGTCCGCGGTCCGCCTGGAGCCCGACCCGCGCGGGGAGGCCCGATGAGGTCCGGGCGCGGCGCGCGTGTCGTGGTCGTCGGCTACGGCATGGCCGGCCACCACCTCGTCGAAGAGCTGCGGCGGCGCGGCGTGGACGCTCCGGTGACCGTGCTGGCGGCCGAGCGGCGGCCGGCATACAACCGGGTGATGCTCTCGGCCGTGCTCGCCGGCACCGCCACCGCCGACACCGTCGAGCTGCCCCGCGTCGACGCGGACCTGCGGCTGGGCATGCCGGCGGTCCGGCTCGACGCCGCCGCCCGCCGGGTGTGGCTCGCCGACGGCACCAGCCTCGGGTACGACCACCTGGTCCTGGCCACCGGATCCCGGCCCCTGCTGCCGCCGGTGCCCGGCCTGTCCACTGTGGATGGCGCACCCGCCGAGGGCATTCTCACGTTCCGCACCGTCGACGACTGTGACGGCATCGCGCGGCTGTCCGACCATGGGCCGGTCGCGGTGCTCGGCGGCGGCCTGCTGGGCGTCGAGGCGGCCCGCGGGCTGGCCGGGCGCGGCGCGACCGTGGTGCTGGTGCATCCGGCCGGTCACCTCATGGAACGGCAGCTCGACCCGGGCGCCGGCGCCGTGCTGGCGGACGCGGTACGCGCGTACGGCGTGCAGGTCCGGGTCGGCGTCGGTGCCGCGTCGTGGACGCCGGGGCCGGTCAGCGGCGGCACCCTCAAGCTCACCGACGGCACGTCCCTGGAGTGCGCGGGTGTGGTGGTGACCGCCGGCGTGGCGCCCGAGGTCGACCTGGCCCGCACCGGTGGCCTGCTGGTGCGGCGGGGCGTCGTGGTGGACGACCGCCTGGCGACCTCGGCACCGGGTGTTTCCGCCATCGGCGAGTGCGCCGAGCACCGCGGCCGCTGCTACGGGCTTGTGGAGCCCTGCTGGGAGCAGGCGCGGGTGCTGGCCGACCTGATCTCCGGCGCCGCACCGCAGGCCCGGTACACGGGTACCCCGCAGGTCGTCCGGCTCAAGGCCCGCGGCATCGACGTGGCCGTGGTGGGTGAGGTGCCCGACGCCGCGGGTGTCGAGACCGTCTGCGTGTCCGACGCCGGGCGCGGCCGGTACGGCGTGCTCGCCATCCGCGCGGAACGCCTGGTCGGCGCCCTGCTGGTGGGGCTTCCCGATGCCGCCGGGCCGGTGACGCGGCTGCTCGACTCCGGCGCGCCGGTGCCGGCCGACCGGCTCGGTCTGCTGCTGCGCGGCGACACCGACCAGGTGACGGAGCCGGTCGGCGCGCTGCCGGACGCGGCGCTGATCTGCCGGTGCCTGGGCGTGACGAAAGGGGCGCTTGTGACGGCACGGCGCCTGGGGGTGGAGGGTCTTGACGGGGTGCGGGCGGCCACGCGCGCCTCGACCGGCTGCGGCGGCTGCGCCCGGACCCTCACCGAGCTGTGGAGCTGGCTGGACGCCGAGGCCGCGTGAGCCCTGGGGGTGCCCAGGGCGCACGCGGCCTCGGCGAACCGCTCCACCTCTTCCATGCCGTACTGGCTCAAACCTCTTCCATGCCGTACTCGGCGAACTTCCGCATGATGTCGTCGGTGTACTCGATTCCCGGCGGCTGCGGCTCGCCCGGCACCACCGGGTGGCCGATGTCGAGGAAGAACTGCTCGAACCCGCCGGGCAGAAAGAACCCGAGCATCTTCACGGTCGACTCGCTGACGTTCTTGAAGGCGTGCGGCGCGCCCCGCGGGATGTAGATGAACGATCCGGGCTGGGCGATGAACGTGTCGCCGTTCGCCTGGAGCTCCAGCTCACCCTCCAGCAGGTAGAACGCCTCGTCCTCGTTGCGGTGGATGTGCAGCGGCGGGCCACTGCCCGGCTCCACCAGGGCCTCGAGCAGGCCGAGGGGACCGCCGGTCGACTCCTTGCTCGCCTTGACCGTGTACCGGTCGCCGAGGAAGGTCCACACGCTCGGGCCCTCACCGGCCGGCACGTACTGCGCTTGCTTACCACTTTGCAGGTGCAGGCTCACTATGTCCCTCCGTTCGTACGTCGCCGAGGCAACGATGGACCGCCGCGCGCGGTCGGCACATCACGTCTTCACGCGTTGTCGGGGGCCATAAAGCATCCCGTACTTACGTGATGTAGCGCGCCGCCCGAGCCGACATGCTGAGGCGACTCAACCCGATCGAGAAAGGCTGGTAGATGACCACGTTGTCGCGTCGACGACTGCTGCGCCGCACGGCCGTGCTCAGTGGTGCGGTGCTGGGCGGTTCGGCCCTGGCGACCGGCGCCGAGGCGTCCGGCGCACCGGCACCCGCCGGCGCCGCCGAGGTCGCTCCGACGACCGTGCGGCGCGGGGACGCGCGCTACGCGGGCCTGACCCGTGGTCAGAACAACCGGTTCGTCAGCTCCCCCGACGAGATCTGCCTCCCCCGCACTACCGGGCAGGTGGTCCGGGCGGTGCAGGACGCGGTGCGGGCCGGCCGGCGGATCTCGGTGCGCAGCGGCGGGCACTGCTACGAGGGGTTCGTCGACCACCGCGAGGTCAAGACGATCGTCGACATGTCCGAGATGAAGGGCATCCGCTACGACCCCACCCGCAACGCGGTCGAGGTCGAGGTCGGTGCCAGCCTCGGCCAGCTCTACTACACGCTGTTCAAGCGGTGGGGCGTCGTCCTGCCCGGCGGCGCCTGCTACTCGGTCGGTGTCGGAGGGCACGTGCCCGGCGGTGGATACGGCCAGATCAGCCGCAAGCACGGCTTGATCATCGACCACATGTACGCGGTCGAAGTCGTGGTCGTCGACCAGCAGGGACGCGCGCAGGCCGTCGTGGCCACCCGCGACCCGTCCGACCCCAACCGGGACCTCTGGTGGGCGCACACCGGCGGTGGCGGTGGCAGCTTCGGCATCGCCGTGCGCTACTGGTTCCGCTCCCCCGGCGCCACCGGCACCGATCCCGCCCGGCTGCTCCCGGCGGCGCCGTCCGAGCTGTGGATCAGCTCGGTCTCGTGGGACTGGGACGGGATGACCGCCGACCGCTTCGCCCAACTGATCCGCAACTACGGCACCTGGCACGAGGCCAACAGCGCCCCCGACTCGCCGTACGCGGACCTGACCGCCCGCCTGGAGCCGACCACCCGCGCCGCCGGCCCGTTCAGCATGACCATGCAGATGGACGCGACCGCCCCCGACTCCGAGCGGCGGCTGCGCGCGTTCGTCGCCGCGGTCAACGACGGGGTCGGTGTCGAGCCCACCGTGACGCAGCACCGCCGGATGCCGTACCTGCACGCCACCGGGTGGCCGGCGGTCTGGATGCACGCGCCGACCGACCGGTACAAGTACATGTCCAGCTACCACCGGCGCGGGTTCACCGAGGCGCAGATCGCGGCGCTGTACCAGGGCCTCACCGAGACCGACTACGACCACCCGGTCTTCGTGGTGACGATCGCCGGCTACGGCGGCAGGGTCAACGCGGTCGACCCGTCGGCGACCGCGGACTCGCACCGCGACTCGGTCATGAAGCTGCTCTGGGGCACCGCCTGGGCCAACCCGGAGGACGACGAAAAGCACCTCGCCTTCCACCGGGGCGTCTACCACGCCGTCTACGCCGACTCGGGCGGCGTTCCGGTGCCCAACAACGTCACCGACGGGTGCTTCATCAACTACGCCGACGCCGACCTGAGCGACCGGCGCTGGAACTCGACCGGGGTGGCCTGGCACGACCTGTACTTCAAGCACAACTACCCGCGTTTGCAGCAGGTCAAGGCCGCGTGGGATCCGCTGAACGTGTTCTCGCACGCCCAGTCGATCCGGCTTCCCGGTCAGCAGTAGCGAAAACACCACGAGGAAAGGGCAAGAACGTGTCCACGCTTGAGGGCAAGGTGGCGCTGGTCACCGGCGGCAGCCGCGGCATCGGCGCCGCGATCGCAACCCGACTGGCCAAGGAGGGCGCCGATGTGGCTCTCACCTACGCCACCACGGGGGAACGGGCGAAATCCGTAGCGGACGCGATCAAGGCGGAGGGTCGGCGCGGGCTGCCGATCCAGGCCGACAGCGCGGACCCGCAGGCGGTGGTGGCGGCGGTCGAGCGCACGGTCGCCGAGTTCGGCCGGTTCGACATCCTGGTCAACAACGCCGGCAACTTCCCTTACGGCCCGATCGACAAGGTGACCCTGGAGGAGATCGACACCTCCTTCGCGATCCACGTCAAGTCCGCGTTCGTGGCCGCGCAGGCCGCCCTGCCGCACATGCGCGAGGGTGGGCGGATCATCAGCATCGGGTCCTGCTGGGCCGAGCGCGTACCGGTGACGGACGTGACGCTGTACTCGCTGTGCAAGACCGCGCTGATCGGGTTCACCCGCGGCCTGGCGCGTGACCTCGGCCCGCGCGGCATCACCGTCAACCTGGTCCACCCGGGCCCGACGGACACCGAGATGAACCCGGCCAGCGACCCGGCGGCCGAGTCCGAGCGCCTGCTCACCGCGTTGGGGCGGTACGGCACGCCGGACGAGATCGCCGCCACCGTCGCCCACCTCGCCGGGGAGGGCGGCAACTGGATCACCGGCGCCCAGTTCTCGGTCGACGGTGGCTACGCCGCATGACGCATCGCACCGAATGATCAGGGAAATGGCATAGCCATGGCGTGGTTGATTCTGATAGTCGCCGGTCTGCTGGAGATCATCTGGGCGATCGCCTTGAAGAACTCCGACGGGTTTCGCAAGATTTGGCCCTCCGTGGTCGGCATTTCCTTTTCCGCGTTGAGCTTCGTGTTGCTCACCGCCGCATTGAAGTCGCTGCCGGTGGGCACGGCGTACGCGGTATGGGTCGGCATCGGCGCGGTCGGCGTGGCCGTCACCGGGATCGTGCTGCTAGGCGAGGAAGTCTCGCTTTCGCGGCTGGGATTCCTCGCCATGATCGTGATCGGCGTTATCGGTCTACGTCTCGTAGAGAACTGAGTCAGCAACGTCCCGTGCCCGCCGGGTTGACCGGCGGGCGTGGGCTTTTTCGGCGCGAGGTGAGCTGGTGGACGTACGTGACCTCGCGGCGCCGGTGATCGCCGCACCGATGGCCTGCGGGCCGTCCCTTCCCGGGCTCGTGGCCGCCGTCGGCCGGGCGGGCGGGCTCGGTTTCCTCGCCGCCGGCTACAAGACGCCGGAGGCGGTCCGCACCGAGATCCACGAAGTCAAGGCGCTGTCCGACGCGCCCTTCGGGGTCAACATCTTCTGGCCGGTCCGCGGCGCGGCGCTCGACGTCGACATCGCCGAGTACACCGACCAGCTGAGTACCGAAGCGGCCCGGCAGCGCGTGGGGCTCGGCCTGCCCTTCGGCGATGACGACCACCTGGCCGAGAAGGTGGAGCTGGTGCGCCAGGAGGGGGTGCCGGTGGTGTCCTTCGTGTTCGGCCTGCCCTCCGGCGAGGTCGTCGACGCCCTGCACGAGGCCGGGGTGACCGTGCTGGTCACCGTCACGACGCCGAGCGAGGCCCTGGCCGCGGAGGCGGTCGGCGCGGACGCCGTGATCGCCCAGGGCGTGGAGGCGGGCGGGCACCGCGGTGGTTTCACCGACGTGTGCGGCATCGGCGAGTACGGCCTGCTGGCGCTGCTGCGCCTCATCACGCGCACCTGCCGCCTGCCGGTGATCGGCGCCGGTGGTGTCGCGGACGGCGCGGCACTCGCCGCCGTGCTCGCCGCGGGGGCGGTCGCCGCGCAGATCGGCACGGCGTTCCTGTCCTGCCCCGAGGCGGGCACCGACCGCCTGCACCGGGCGGTGCTGGGCACTTCCCGGCAGACGATGTTCACCCGCGCGTTCACCGGGCGGCGGGGACGCAGCATCGTCAACGGCTTCATGAACCGTCACCCGCTCGTGTCGACGCCGGCGGCGTACCCCCAGGTGGATCATCTGACGCTGCCCCTGCGGGCGGCCGCGCTGGCGGCCGGCGACGCCGAGGGCGTCGCGCTCTGGGCCGGTCAGACGCACTCGCTGACCGAGCCGTACCCCGCGGAGCATCTGGTGCGGCGCCTGTGCGTCGAGGCACGCGCGGCGCTCGCCGCCGCCGGCGCGATAGCGTCCGGGATCTAGCGGACTGTCCCCAATGGGGTGGCGCATACGCCGCCGGCGGACGGATGGCTAATCATCGATGTAGCGGTATGGCTACGGACCGGATACGCTTCTTTTGATCGCTTTCCGGAGGCCTCGCCATTTGCGGTAGTGCGCATTACCTTCTTCGCCGCAACCTTGATGGCGGTGGCCACGCAATCTCACACGAGAACCGGTCCACCCGAGCCCTACCTCGCATCGGAAGGTCAACCCGTGTCTGTGCCGAAGTCGATCTGGCAATATGCCGCGCTTCCGCTATCCGAGCAGGCGACAAACGATGATCGCTGGTCCGCGATTGCACCGGAGATACGGCGCAGACCGCGCGAAAACACCAACAGGTGGCGGGTAGGATGGCCGGCGTGGACGCGTCCCCAGCATAAGTCCAGCCCACTCGTGGGCCGGGAGTCGCTGTTGTTCGAGCTGCACCGGGCGCTGCGCGAGACGGCTCGGGGCGCCGGTGGCTGCGTCGTGCTGGAGGGTGCCGCCGGGATCGGTAAGAGTCGCCTACTCGAGGCCGCCGCTGAGGCGGCCGGCGCGGCCGGCGTGACGGTGGCCGCGGCCCGGGCGATCGAGCTGCACTTCGCCGCGCCGCTGACCACCATGCGCAGTCTGCTCCAGTCCGTCGCGCCCAGCGGTCTGGATATCTCCGGTATCGACGAGGCTGACCAAAACCCGCAATGGTGGATCGACCGGATCGGCGAGCGGATCGAACACTACGTGCGCTCGCGGAGCCTGCTTGTGGTGCTGGACGACGCGCACTGGGCGGACGAGCTGACCGCGCTCGCGCTGCGCATACTGGTGCCCGAGCTCTCCTCCTCCCCCGTGCTGTGGCTGCTGTCCCGCCGGCCGGCACCGACCCGCGGATACGCGCAGGAGGCCATCGACTGGCTGATCAGTGAGGGTGCGACGCGGCACGAGCTGCGACCGCTGGAAGACGACGCGGTCTTCGAGCTGTGCACCACGCTGCTCGGCGCCACACCCGACGCGAGCGTGCTGGCCACCGCGCACCGCAGTGGCGGCAACCCTTTTCTGCTCGAACAGCTGCTCACCACGCTGTGCAGCGCCGGGCAGGTGAGGGTCACGGGCGGCACCGCGACGCTGGTCGGCGACGAGCTCACCGACGACTTCCTGACCGCCGTCGACCAGCGCCTGCGCGACCTGTCCGAGCCGGCCCGCCGGCTGCTGGACGCCGGTGCCGTGCTGGGCCGGCCGTTCTCCGTGCACGAGGTGGCCGGGCTGCTGGAGCAGTCGGCGATCGAGCTGCTGCCGACCGTGCAGGAGGCGGTGTCCGCGGCGATCCTCGTCGACGACGGCGCGGAGCTGGCGTTCCGCCACGACCTGATCCGCGAGGCGCGCTACAACCGGCTGCCCGGCCCGGTCCGCCGGGCGCTGCACCGCGAGGCCGCCTCGGTCGTGCAGCAGGAGGGGCGCTCGCCGGTCGAGGTGGTCGAGCACCTGGTGCGGGCCGGCGGCCACAACGACGCGCTGGCGGTGAGCGTGCTGCGTCAGGCGATGACCCAGATCGCGCCGACCGCGCCCAATACCGCCGCCGACCTGATACTGCGGACGCTCGACCTGATCAGCGAGCACGACCCGGCGCGGCCGCGGTTGATCGCCGACGCGGTCCGCCTGCTGGCGCTGGCCGGCCGCGTCGTGGAGGCGACCAGGCTGGGCGAGGGCGCCCTGCACGCCGGGCTGGAGCCCGACGACGAGCTGGAGCTGTTGCTCGGGCTGGCCGAGGCGGCCAACGTCATGGGGCACAGCGCCGAGGTGGTGCAGTACACGTCGCGTGCCATCGCACGGGTGGCCGAGACCGACCCGATCCGGGCCGAGCTGCTCGCCATCCAGGCGTTCGCGCTGCTCGACGACATGAACGACGCCGCCGCCGACGAGGCCGGGGCGGCGGCGGCCGCGTTGGGCGCGTCCACCGGCGAGTACGCCGCCCTGGTCTGCGGCATCTCCGCGCGCAGCGTGGGCGCGCGGATGCGCGGCGACCTGGAGGCCGCGGTCAGCCTCGGCTCGGACGCGGTGCGGATCACCGACCGGGTCGGTGGGGAAAGCCGCCGGCGGCATCCGCGGCTCTGGCTGGCCGCCGCGCTGACCGCGGTCGACCAGTTCGAGGAGGCGGACGCGGCGCTGGTAGCCGACCAGCGCGAGGCCGACCGCCTCGGCACCACCTGGGCCCAGCCGCGCTGGTATCACCACCGGACCACGCTGCGCATCGCGGCCGGGCGGCTGGACGACGCGGTCACCGAAGCGGAGACCGGAATCCGGGTGACCGAGCAGCTCTGCGCCCCGGCCAAAAGCCTGCCGCTGCTCACCATCCTGGCGCAGCTCGCCATCCAGCGCGACGACATCGCCGCCGCCACGGAGTACCTGCGGCGGGCGCGGCAGATCGTCGCGGACGGGCACACGGCCGGCGCCGACGACGTGGCCTGGACGGACGCACAGCTGCGCGAAGCCGTCGGTGAGCCGCCGGCCGAAGCCCTGCGGTCGATCGCGCCGCTGGCTTCCGACGCCCGCCTGCGCACCGCGCTGCTCACCCGCGACCCGACCGCCGGTCCGCGCGTGGCCCGCATGGCCATCGCGGGTGGTGACCTGGAGCTGGCCGAGGCGATGTCCACAACCGCGCGGCAGATCGCCGACCGCAACAGCGGCGTGCCGTCGCTGGCCGGCACCGCCGCACACACCGAGGGCCTGTTGCACCGGGACATCGACTCCCTCCGCGCCGCCGTCGACGCCTTTCGCACCGGACCCCGGCCGCTGGCCACCGCCGCGGGGCTGGAAGACCTCGCGATGCTGGAGGGCGGGGCGGGACACCGTTCGACCGCGGTCGAGCTGATGAAGCAGGCGCTGCGGCTCTACGCGGACTGCGGCGCCAAGCGGGACGCCGCCCGGGCGCAGCGAGGGATGCGCGCGCTGGGCGTGCGGTTCCGGATGCGGCCGGGCTCGGTCGGGCGCAACTCCGGGTGGGAAAGCCTGACCGAGTCGGAGCTCCGGGTGGTCCGGCTCGTGGCCGAGGGGTTGACCAACCGCGAGGTGGCCGAGCACCTCTTCCTGTCACCGCACACTGTGGACAGTCATCTGCGGCACAGCTTCGCCAAGCTCGGTGTCAAGAGCCGGGTCGAGCTGGCCCGACGGGTGCTCATCCGCGACGGCCGGGCAAGCTGATCGGGGCCTGGTCGGTCGGCCAGATGCCGTGCTCCGGGCGCCAGCCCAGCAGTTGCCTGGCGCTCTCGGCGAGGACCCGTTGCGAGGGCAGGTCGGGTGCCTCGTCGGGGGCACGGCGCGGGGGCGGCGCGCCGCAGAGCAGGGCGAGGCGGTCGAGGTAGTCGGCGACCCGGATCGGCTCGTCGGAGATGTTGAGCACCGCTCCCGGCAGGCCGGCCTCGGTGGCCGCGACGACCGCGGCCGCGAAGTCGCGCACGTTGACCAGCGAGACGAACCGCCGGCCGTCACCGGTCACCGGCAGCCGGCCGGCGCGCAGGTCGGCCCGCTGCTGGTCCTGGACCGTACCGGGTCCGACGAAGCGCGCGCCGCGCAGGAGCGTCCAGCGGGTCCGCGCCGGCGGAATCTGGCGGACGGTCGCTTCGAGCGCGCGGATCGGTGCCACCACGGCCGCGCGCTCCAGGGCCGGATCGAACGGCGCCGACTCGTCGAGCCAGCCGTCGCCGCCGTCCTGGTACGCCATGGTGATGCTCATCTGCACCAGGCGGGGCACACCGGCCCGGCGGACGGCGTCGACGAGGGTCCGGGTGCCCTGCACGCGCACCAGCGTGTTCGCCTTCCAGGCGTCGGGCTGGCTCGGGTCGTGCGGTATCGCGGTGGCGACGTTGACGGCGGCGTCGTAGTCGGGCAGCAGCCGGTCCAGCACGGTGGCCGCCCGCGGCTCCAACAGGCTCACCGTCACGTGTCCGGCCGCCGGCGGCAGCGAGTCCGCCCGCCGGCCCGGGGAGAGCACGAGCACCTCGTGTCCCCGGGCCAGCAGCAGCGGCACCAGGTGGCGGCCGAGCACGCCGGTCCCGCCGACGACGAGCGTCTTCATCGACGTCCTCCACAGTAGACGTTCACGGGCGGCGCAGTCGATCGGCCAGTTCCTCGGCCACCACGTCGAAGGTGCGCGGCGGGCGTCCGGTCAGATCCCGCACGGCGGTGGTGACCACCTCCGCCTGCCCGGCTCGGTACGTGCCGTAGAGCTCCAACCGGGCGCGGACCGCCCACTCCGGCTGGCCCGCCGCCAGCATCGCCCGTTCCGCCTCCTCCGGCCGCACGTCGAGGTGCCGGATGGTCCGGCCGGCCACCTTGGAGAGGTGCTCGGCCATCTCGGCGTAGCTCAACGCGTGCGGGCCGGTCAGGTCGAAACGCGCCGCCTGGTCCTTCGGCGGCCAGATGAGCAGCCGCGCCGCGACCGCCGCGATGTCCCGGGCGTCGATCATGCTGACCCGGGCGTCGCCGGTGGGCATGACGATCGCGTCCCGCTCGGCGACGGTGCCCAGCCACTGCGCGGCGTTCTGGGCGAAGGCGTTGGGCCGCAGCACCACGTGCCGCAGCCCGGAATCGGCCAGCGCCCGGTCGCCACGCCCGTGCTGGCGCTGCACCAGCGCGTCGGCCGACTCGTCCGCGCCCAGCGAGGAGAGCTTGACGACATGCGTGACGCCGGCCCGCGCGGCCGCCTCCACCAGCGACACCTGCCACTCGTCCTGCTGCGGGCTGAACGGGGTGAGCAGGAACAGCCGCCGTACCCCGGCCAGCGCCGTCGGCATGGTCTGCGGCCGGCTGAGGTCGATCGGCACGGGGTCGCCGAGGCCGGCGACCGCGCCGAGCCGGACGGACCGGCCGCGGACCAGGAGCCGGGGCCGGAGGCCGGCGGCGGCGAGTTCCTTTACCAGCGCCTGGCCCACGGTCCCGGTCGCCCCGGTGAGCGCGATCATCGCGGCGACCCGCTGGTCGCCAGCGCCCGCTCACCCGCCCGCTCCAGTTCCACCGGCAGCCGGTTGTGCTGTGCCGCGTCGGCCAGCAGCTCACCCAGCACCGGCGCCAGCTTGAAGAGGTTGTGACCGGTCGAGGCCGTGACGCCGTCGGTGTGCCAGCCGCCGAAGGAGTCGCTGCCGGCGGGCAGCTTGCTCATCACGCAGACCCGCACCCCGACCGGTGTCGGCTCCAGGCCGGGCAATGCCCGCCGCACGTAGGCGCTGACCCGCCGGACGTGCTCGTCCATCGTGCGTCCGGCGGGCAGCGCTCCCTCGTCGGTGAGGGCTATGTCGACGCCGTCGCCGATGAGGCCGACGACGTACTGGCCGGTGCGGCCGATCGGCGAGCCGTACACCATCTCGCCGTTGGCGCCGGAGCGGTCGACCCAACACGGCAGCGGGCCGCCGATGGCCTCCGGGCGCACCTGGTAGTGCGGCCGGGCGTGCAGGGCGCAGTGCAGCGGTATCCGCAGGCCGACGCCGGAGGCCAGCTTGGGTGTGGCGGTGCCGGCGCAGATCACCACGTGCCGCGCGCGGTAGATGGCCTCGTGCGTCTGTATCTCGATGCCGCGCCCGTCACCGGGATCGGTCACGCAGTGCACGTCGGCCATCACCACCCGGCCGCGCGTCCACTCCGTCAGCGCCGCGATGGTGCGCCGCGCCCGGATGGCGCCCGCGCCGGGGTCCACCAGCAGCGGACCGTCGACCGGGCCGAGCGCGGCGAAGACCTCGCGGTGCCGGTCGGCGGAGACGAAGTGGTGCGGTACGCCCCGCCGGGCCAGCGCCGCCACGTCGGCCGGGCCCATGCCGGCGTAGACCGCGCCCTCGTCGCCGATCAGCCGGCGCCCGTACCGCTCCTCCCAGGAGCGGTACCGCTGCCGCGCGGCGACGGCGAGCGCGACCGTGTCCTCGTGGTCGTGCCGGTGGCGGAAGGTGCGGGTGAGACCGCCGGACTGGCCGCTGCCCGGCGGCCGGCCGTCGAAGCAGAGCACGTCGGCGCCGCGGCGCGTCAGGGCGTCGGTCGTGGCGAGCCCGAGCACGCCGGCCCCGATCACCGCCACGTCCAGCGGACGGCGAAGGTCCCCATTGGACGAACTCATCACTTCTCCAGGCAGAACTCGGTGATGGGGTGGCCGACGTGGCGGTCCTCGGCCGGCAGGTAGCCGAGCAGGCGGTCGCCGGGCTTGAGCTCGGTGCTGTTGAGCACGGTCCCGCCCGGCCCGAGCACCCGCACGTGCCAGTCGTCCTGGAGGATCAGGTTGACCACCGTCCCGTTCGGCGCGACCGCGTCGACGGAGAGCAACGGCCTCGACTCGATCTTCACGCGGCCCACCGTGACCTCGCGGGTCTCGCCCTTGACGTCGACGGCGAGCACCTTGCCGCCCGAGGTCAGCTCGCTGAGGTAGTTGGTGCGGCCGTTGGCGGAGAGGGTGTACGAGTGGATCGCACCGGCGTTGACCCGGAAAGGGCGGGTCGGCATGTACGGCAATGGGTGCGTCTCGCTCACGCACAGCACCATGCCCTTGGAGTGCGAGCCGACGAGCATCCCCTCGTCCGGGCGGAAGTGCGTGCAGGTGTCGACGCAGGCCCGCTCGCCCATGCCGACGTGCGTGGTCCGCACCACTTCGAGCTCCACGAGGTCGAGGTGCGGTGCCTTGGTCTCGGCGATCTGAGCCAGCTTGGTGGCCTGGCCGACGCCGGTGGGTGCGAGCAGCACGCCGTCCGAGCCGTGCTCCAGCACGCCGAACACGATCTCCGCCTCGGTGACGTCGGCGACCTGGGTGATCATGCTGCCGGTTGCCTTGGCGGCCGAGGCGATCACGATCTCCAGCGGGATCTTCGTGGGGTCGCGGAACTTCAGCAGGCAGAACGGGTCGGTGCGGGCGGCCGCGCAGGCGTCGTCGAGGGTGGCCGCGTCCACGATCTCGACGTAGCGGCCAAACCGGACGTCCGGGTGGCGCAGGCTCAGCTCGGCCGGCTCGCCGTGCTCCGCCGGGTCGACGATGACGATGTCCACCGTGGACAGGTCTTCGGGCAGCGCGCGGTGCTGTGGGAAGAGCACTTTGCGGACGGTCGGCGGCAGCGGTTCGAGGTCGGCCACGTCGTCGGCGAGTACGGCGTCGAGACGGTGGTGGATCGCCTCGGCTACGATCGCGGCCTTGGCCTCACCGGCGTCGCGGATGTCAATCCAGCAGAGTTTGTCCACAGTGGTCCTCCTGGGGGTGTCGTCGGTCAAGTCCGGTTTCCGGTCAGGTGCAGCTCCGGCTGGAGCGTGCGGGGAGATCCGGCGTGTACAAGGTCCGCCACTGCCCGGGCCCGGGCGCCCGGATCCGGTGCTTGAAAGACGTTGCGCCCCATCGCCAGCCCGGCGGCGCCGGCACGCATTACCTCGTCTACATAGGACAAAACGCTCTCGGTGTCGTCGCGCTTCGGCCCGCCGGCCACCACGACCGGGATCGGGCAGGATCGGATCACGAAGGCCATCTCCGCGACCGACCGCGTGTACGGCACCTTGACGATGTGGGCGCCGAGATCGGCGGCGAGCGAGGCGGCGTGGGCCACCAGCTCCGGATCGCGCGGGTCGGCGATGCGCGGGCCGCGCGGGTACATCATCGCCAGCAGCGGGACGCCCCACCGGTCGCAGCTGTCGGCGGTCCGGGCGAGGTCGGCGATCTGCCGCGCCTCCTCCCGCGACCCGAGGTTGACGTGCACGCTCACCGCGTCGGCACCCAGGCGCAGCGCGCAGTCGATGTCGGCCACGAGAAACTTGCCGTCCGGGTCGGGGGCGTGCTTCGTACTGGCGCTGAGGTGGACGATCAGCGCGATGTCGCGGAAGATGCCCGGGTCGATCTCGCGCACGCTGCCCCGGTGCAGCACGACGGTGTCCACCCCGTTGCCGGCGAGCTGGCGCACCAGCGCCGGCAGCCCGCCCGCCGGGGCGATGGGTCCGTCCGACACCGAGTGGTCGAGCGGGACGACGAGCAGGCGGTCGTCGCCGTGGCGAAAGAGCCGGTGCAGGCGGATCTGCGCACCGACCGCGAAGCTGACGGGCATGAGGGAGCCCCTTCCGATCACGCGGTGGTAAGGGACGAGGCGGGCTGCTCCCGGCCGTCCAGGTCGAAGTCCTTGTGCAACGCCATCGCGCCCTCGACGACCCGGTCCAGCGGCACGAGGGCCGACACCCGCATCTGCGTCGAGGAGAGCAGGCTGGTCGGGATGCCGCGGTCGGCCAGCACCGCGAGCAGGCGGGCGGTGTACTCGGGACGGTTGAACAAACCCATACCGACCAGGGAGAGCTTGCCGACGTCCTCCGCGACGTCGATGGCGTATCCGTGCGGCAGCCCGGCCTCACGGAGCGCCCGGTCAGCCACCGGCAGGTCGCTGCGGCGCACGGCGAAGCGCAGCTCCGCGGAACAGGACAGCATGTCGACCGGCACCGCCGTACGAGCGAGCGGGGTGAGCACGCATTCCGGGGTGACGCCCGGCGAGGAGCCGGCCGAGACCGTCACCTGGGCGACGTCGAGGTCGTGGGTCACCGCCACGACGAAACCTTCGTTCTCCATCATGTCCACCTTGGGGTCGGTGCGCCGCGCGGCGATGGTGGTGCCGGGCGCGGGCGACATCGAGTTGCGAACGAGGACGTCGAGCCGGCGGGTCGCGGCCAGCTCCACCGCCCGTGCGTGCATGACATGCGCGCCGGAGAAGGCCATCTCGGCCATCACGGCGGCGTCTACCTTGGACAGGACGCGGGCCGACGGCACGATCCGCGGATCGGCGCTGTAGATGCCGTCGACGTCCGTGTAGATCTCGCAGTTCTCGGCGCCGAGCGCCGCCGCGAGCGCGACGGCGGTGGTGTCCGACCCGCCACGGCCGAGGGTGAGGATGTCGCCGTCCGGGCTGACGCCCTGGTACCCGGCGACCACCACGACCGCGCCGGCGGCCAGGTGGGTCACGATCCGGGTGGGGCACACCTCGGTGATGAGCCCGGCGCCGTGCCGCCCGGAGGCGGTGATGCCGGCCTGCGCGCCGGTCAGGGAGACGGCCGCCAGCCCGCGGTCGAGCAGCGCCATCGCCATCAGCGCCGCGGCGGCGTTCTCCCCGGTCACCAGCAGCTGGTCCATCTCCCGCAGCGAGCGGGTCGCGCTGACGTTGGCGGCCTGCTGGATGAGCGCGTCCGTCGTGTCGCCCTGGGCGGAGACGACCACCACGGTCGGCCGCCCGGCGCGGTGGCTCGCCTCGGCGCGGGCCGCCGCGTGGCGCAGCTGAGCGGCGGTCGCCAGCGAGCTCCCGCCGAACTTCTGCACGGCAACATTCATGGTTCCACCCTCATTGGGATGACCGGTGTGAATCTCTAGGGATTGTTTTCGCGACACAGCACCGGGCGCTATCACGTGAATCCATGAGCTTGAGAAGCGTGACAAATCGGAGCCGGCGGCCACGTGAGACATCGCGCGGATACGCGATGTTCCGATGCGAAGGAGCGTGCAGCATCGCTCTGGAGGCGAAATCCCATTGCTATCAGTTGATGGAGCGAATGCGATGACCAACGCCGTCGGACCGAACTTCCTGACCCTTCAGGTACGCGATCTGGAGCGCTCCCGGCGCTTCTACGCGGACCTGCTCGGATTCAAGCAGGAGCCCGTCTCGAAGAACCCCAACGCGATCGTGTTCGAGACCACCCCGATCAAGCTGGCGCTGCGCCGCACGACCATCGACCTGGACTCGGTGAGCCAGCTCGGGTGGGGCGTCGTCATCTGGGTCCACGCGGAAGACCCGGACCGCCTGGCCAAGGACCTGGCCGAGCAGGACATCACGATCACCAAGCCGCCGTGCGACGGCTACTGCGGGCGCGAGTTCCAGTTCCGCGACCCGGACGGCTACGAGCTGACCATCTACGAGGGCTGAGGCCATGTCACCGGGCAGCGTCCTGAACGGAACCCTCACCCGGGCGGCCGCCGCAGTGCCGCTGACCGCCCGGATGCGGCTTCTCGGCGACCGGGAGCTGGGCGTGGGCAACTTCCTGGAACGCGTCCACCGGCTCAGCCGCAACACCGACCAGCCTTTCCTGTTCGCTCAGCGCCCGGGCCCGGACGGGCCGACCATCGAGCCGCTGAGCCTCGACCGGCTGGTCCAGATCCGCGACACCTATGCCGCGTGGTACCACGAAGCCGGCGTGCGCAAGGGCGACCCGGTCGCCGTGTACGTCGACGAGGGCGTGGACTCGTTCCTGCACTTCCTCGCGCTCACCTCGCTCGGGGCGGTCGCCGCGCTCGTCAACGGCCGGATGCCGATCGAGGTCGCGGCCGACTACATCCGCCGGGTCGGCGCGGTCGGGGTGATCGCCAGCCGGGACCGCCTCGCCCGGCTGGAAGCCGCCGCCCCGCTCGACGGGTTCCGGGTGGACCAGGCCAGCATGCCGGTCGACGCCGTCGGCCGGGACCGGCTGCCGGCGGTCTACCCGTACCCGCACGGCGACGACGACCCGGTGATGCTCTGCCACACGTCCGGCACGACCGGTGCGCCGAAGGCGGCGACCTTCGGCCACCGGCAGTTCTTCCTGGGCAAGCGGAAGCGCCTGTGGTCCTTTCCGCCGGCGCGGCGCAACCGGCTGCTCTCCGCCCTGCCGCATTCGCACTCCGCCGGCATCAGCTACCTGATGACCGCCACCCTGCTCGGCATGCCCATGCTGGTCATGGCGGACAGCAGCGGGCCGGCCGTGCACGCGGCGATGGACGAGTTCCGGCCCACGATGGTGGTGGCGTTCCCGCAGACGTACGCCGAACTGGCCGAGATGGACCTCGACCCGGCCGCCACCGGTGAGGTGCACACCTGGATCAACACCGGCGACTCGGCGCACGAGGCACACATCCGGGCGCTGATCCGGCACGGCCGGCGCGGCAACCGGCCGGGCTCGTCCTTCGTCGACGGACTCGGCTCCTCGGAGATGGGCATGGCCTTGTTCAAGAAGGTCAGCCAACCCGAGAGTGTCGACTATGGACGCTGCGTGGGCAGCCCCATCGGCGTGGTGCGAAAGGCGGCCGTGCTCGACGACGACGGGCGGCTGCTCGGCCCCGAGCAGGTGGGCCGGCTCGGCGTCCGGACACCCACCCGCACCCCCGGGTACTGGAACAACTCGGATCTGACCACCAAGTCCTCGCTCTCCGGCTACTGGCTGACCGGAGACGTGGTCTACCAGGACCGCAAGGGACGCTTCTACCACCTCGACCGGGTACCTGACGTGATCCACACCGCGGACGGACCGGTCTACAGCCTCCCCATGGAAGAGGCCATCCTCGTCGGCTGCCCGGTCATCGCGGACTGCGCGGTCGTCGCCGTGGCGGCGCCGGAGCCGGATCTGGGAGACGTGCCCTTCGCGACGGTGCGCCTCAAGCCCGGTGCGGCCGAGCCGCCGGACCTGCTCCGCGCGTTGAACACCGCCCTCGCGCGGCGCGACCTGCCCCAGATGCGCTACGCCATGATCGCTCGCGAGCCCGAGGACTTCCCCACCGGCCCCACGGGCAAGGTCCTCAAACGGCAGCTGCGAGAGCGCTTCGGCACCGTCCTGCGCCAACCGACGACCTCAACGGAGCTGACATGACACACGGCGATCTGCTCGGCCTACCGCACCACCCGGACAAGCCCGCGCCGGTGCGGATGTACGAGCTGCTGTACAGCTCGCTCGCCAGCCAGCTGTTGATCGCGGTGGCCGAGATCGGGGTCGCCGACGCGTTCGGCGACGAGGAGGAGTGCCACGTCGACGAGCTCGCCAAGCGCACCGGCAGCGACCCGCACGCCCTGTACCGCGCGCTCCGCGCGTTGGCCACGATCGGCGTCTTCACCGAGGTCCAGCCGCGCACGTTCGCGCTCACCCCGCTCGCCGCGACGCTGCGCGGCGACACCAAGGGCTCGATGCGGGACCTGGCCCGCTACGTCGGCCTGCCCGCCCGGCAAGGCGCCTTCAACTCGCTCGTCTACAGCCTGCGCACCGGCCGGCCCGCCTTCGACCACGTGCACGGCACCGACTGGTGGACCTACTTCGCCGCCCACCCCGAGCTTTCCGCGCTGTTCAACAAGGCCATGGGCTCCATGAACCTGATGGTCAACTCGGCCACACTGGAGGCGCACGACCTGTCCGGTGTACGCCGCCTGGTCGACGTCGGCGCGGGCAAGGGTCACCTCGTGGCGACGCTGCTGCACCGGTACCCGGAAATGACCGGCGTGGTCTTCGACCTGCCGCACGTGGTGGCGGAGGCGGCCGAGGTCCTGCTCGCCGAGGGCGTGGCCGACCGGGCCGAGTGCGTCGGCGGCGACTTCCTCGCCTCGGTGCCGCCCGGCGGCGACACCTACGTGCTGTCCTGGACCATCCACGACTGGAACGACGAGGACGCCACCACGATCCTGCGCAACATCCGCCGCGCCATGGGCGACGGCGGCCAGCTCATCGTCATCGACGAGGTGCTGCCGGAGGGCGACTCGGCGCACTTCGGCAAGTTCGAGGACATCGTCATGCTCGCCCTCCTCAAGGGTCAGGTGCGCACCGAGGCCGAGTTCGCCGCGCTGTTCGAGAACGCCGGGCTGCGGCTCAAGGAGGTCAGGGCCACCCAGGCCGCGACGAGCGTCATCGTGGCGGTACCGGCGTGACGAGGCACCTGTTCACGTCGGAGTCGGTGACCGAGGGCCACCCGGACAAGATCGCCGACCAGATCAGTGACGCCGTCCTCGACGCGATCCTGGCCCAGGACCCGCGCAGCCGGGTCGCCGTGGAAACCCTGATCACCACCGGCCAGGTACACGTGGCCGGCGAGCTGAGCACGGCGGCGAACGTGGACATCCCGGAGATCGTCCGAAAGACCATTTTGGACATCGGGTTCGACTCCTCGGCCAAGGGCTTCGACGGCGCCACATGTGGCATCTCGGTTTCCATCGGACGGCAGTCGCCGGACATCGCCAGCGGGGTGGACAACGCCCACGAGGCGCGGGTGGACGGTTCACTGGACGACTTCGACCACCAGGGCGCCGGCGACCAGGGGCTGATGTTCGGGTACGCCTGCGACGAGACGCCCGAGCTGATGCCGCTGCCGATCGCGCTGGCACACCGCCTCGCGTACCGGCTCGCCGACGTACGCCGCACCGGGCTCGTGCCGTACCTGCGGCCGGACGGCAAGACCCAGGTCACGGTCGAGTACGACGACGACCGCCCGGTGCGGCTGGACACCGTCGTCGTATCCACCCAGCACGCGCCGAGCATCGACCTGGAGTCGATGCTGGTCGAGGACATCCGCCAGCACGTCGTCGACCCGGTGCTCGCGACCGCTCCCCTGCCCACCGACGGGTACCGCCTGCTGGTCAACCCGACCGGCCGGTTCGAGATCGGCGGGCCGATGGGCGACACCGGGCTCACCGGCCGCAAGATAATCGTCGACACCTACGGCGGCAGCGCCCGGCACGGCGGCGGCGCGTTCTCCGGCAAGGATCCGTCCAAAGTAGACCGCTCGGCCGCGTACGCCCTGCGCTGGGTGGCCAAGCACGTGGTCGCGGCCGGCCTGGCCCGGCGCTGCGAGGTCCAGGCGGCCTACGCGATCGGCAAGGCGCGCCCGGTGAGCCTGATGGTGCAGGCCTTCGGCACCAACACCGTGCCACCGGACCACCTCGCCGCCGCGGTCGCCGACGTGTTCGACCTACGACCGGCGGCGATCGTCGCCGACCTCGACCTGCTCCGCCCGATATACCGCCGGACCGCGGCCTACGGGCACTTCGGCCGCCAACTGGCCGACTTCCCGTGGGAGAACGTCGACCGGGTGGAGAAACTCCGGCAGGCCGTATCCGCGCGAACGTGATCGTGAAGGATTCGGGCCGCCGGAGCGACCCGAATCCTTCACGCAAGTCGAGTCCCGGCCGTCCGCTGCCGGGTCCGTGAGACAAGCCCCACCCCGCGCCGCCCCCGCCCCAAAGGGCAGCCCTCTCGAGCGCGGACAGCGGACGGCCGGGGATCTCGGCTCGGTCTACGAGCCGCCGGCCGGGAGCGGTGCCCGCGGGAAAGCACCCCAAGAAAACGCTCCGCCGCGCTCCACGTTTCCCCGGGAACCCCGCGCATACGGTCCGCCGCTGACGCGGACCTGGGCAAGTATGCCTGGAAGCAACGCCACGACGAATGGCGACCTGACCCCGAAAGGTCTCCTAGGTGGCCTGCTGCCGGCGGGATCCGGGGTCTACCAGGGTCGGTCACCGATGCCGCTCGGGTGCGTTCGGCTGGACGCTGTAGGTGTCCAAGCTACCGCTATTGAAGGAAGGTCTTGTGGACACCGTTCATGACACGTTCAGCCGCCAAGGGCTCGTCCGGCCGCGAGAGGGCCGGATCCTCGGTGGTGTCTGTGCCGGGCTGGGACGGCGGTTCGGCTTCGAGCCGTGGACCGCTCGCCTGCTGTTCGTGCTGATCCTGTTCGTCATCCCGGGCAGCCAGATCCTGGTGTACCCGATCCTGTGGATCCTGATGCCGCCGCAGGTCGACCCGGTCGTTCCGGTCGGCACACCGTCGTCGACCGTCCCGGCCGCACCCGCTGTCTGAGGGCGAACGCGAGGTCCGATTGTCGCCAGACGGGCGGCGCGGGGCGCGCAAGCCTTGTGGGCATGAGCAGAGTTCTGGACGGCAAGGTCGCACTGGTGACCGGCGGCAGCCGGGGCATCGGCGCCGCGGTGGCGGTGCGGCTGGCCGAAGACGGCGCCGATGTGGCGCTCACCTATCAGTCCAACGCCGACCGGGCGGCCGCCGTGGTCGAGCGGATCGAAGCCGCCGGGCGTCGCGGCGTGGCTGTGCCGGCGGACAACGCCGACGCCGGCACGCTGGCCGCGGCGGTGGAGCGGGTAGCCGCGGAGTTCGGCCGGCTCGACGTCCTGGTGAACAACGCGGGCGTGTTCCAGGTCGCCCCGTTGCCGGACCTCGGGCTGGCGGACTTCGACCACACGATCGCGGTGAACGTGCGCGGGCCGTTCGTCGCGGCGCAGGCGGCGGCCGCGCACATGGGCGACGGCGGGCGGATCGTCACGATCGGCAGCAACGTGGCCGAGCGGGCGGTGTTTCCCGGCTTCGCGCTGTACTCGATGAGCAAGACCGCCCTGGTGGGCCTGACCAAGGGACTGGCCCGCGACCTCGGCGCGCGGGGCATCACCGCGAACCTCGTCAACCCGGGTCCGACCGACACCGACGCGAACCCGGCCGACGGCCCGAACGCCGACACGATCCGGAGCTTCACGGCCCTGGGCCGCTACGCCGAGCCGGCGGAGATCGCGGCCGCGGTCGCGTTCCTGGCCGGTGACGGCGGGCGGTACATGACCGGCGCGGTGATCAATGTGGACGGTGGCTTCACCGTCTGAGGCGGCCGAGCCACTCCTCGCCATGATGCGGGACGCGGCCGAGCGCCCCTCGGTACTCGTCGCTGGAGGCGCTGCACGGGTCCGTGCGCTGGATGGTCGAGCGCGGCCTGGCCGACGTCGGCGGCCAGGAATTCTGACGACGCCCACCAACCCCGAACGTAGGGTTGCGGCATGACGCACGTGCTCGACAATCCGGCGTGGGCAGCGCTCAACGGCCCGCAGGCGCACCTCGGCGAGGTGCGCGGGCAGGCCGCCCGCTACCACCCCGACGTCGCCGGGTTCGCCACCCTTCGCCCCGAGCCGGGCCCGCACGCCTGGGCGGAGCTCGCCCAGCTCGCCGGGCCGGGTGCCGAGGTGGCGCTGCCCGGGGTCACGGTCGATCCGCCGCCGGGCTGGGAGGTGATCTTCACCATGGCCGGCGTCCAGCTGGTCGATGTCGCGCTGCGCGCCGAGCCCGACGCCGAGGCGGTGACGCTCGGGCCGGCCGACGTGCCGGAGATGCTCGACCTGGTCGCCCGCACCGACCCCGGGCCGTTCCGCAAGCGCACGATCGAGCTCGGCACCTACCTCGGCATCCGCCGCGACGGGCGGCTCGTCGCCATGGCCGGCGAGCGGGTGCGCCCGCCGGGCTGGACCGAGATCAGCGCGGTCTGCACCGACCCGGCGTACCGCGGGCACGGGCTGGCCACCCGCCTCGTGCGCGCGATCGCCGCCGGCATCCGGGCCCGCGGCGAGACGCCGTTTCTGCACGCCGCGGCCAGCAACACCGGCGCCATCCGGCTCTACGAGCGCATCGGTTTCGCGCTGCGCCAGACGACGACCTTCCGCGCGGTCCGGATCCCGCCCTCGGCGTCTTGATGTCAGCAGATCCGCAGAAACCTGTCCAGCACCCGGACACCGAACTCGAGGCCGTCGACCGGCACCCGTTCGTCGACGCCGTGGAACAGGGCGGTGAAGTCGAGGCCGGCGGGCAGCCGCAGCGGCATGAACCCGAAGTGCCGGATGCCCATGCGGCTGAACGACTTGGCGTCGGTGCCGGCGGACAGCATGTAGGGCAGCACGTGCGCGCCGGGGTCCTCCGTGGCGATGGCCGCCGCCATCGCGTCGACAAGGTGGCCGTCGAAGGTCGTGGCGACCGGTGGCAGGCTGTCCCACTCCCGTTCGACGGCCGGGCCGAGGACCGATGCCAGCTCCGCCTCGAACGCCGCCTCCCGCCCTGGCAGCATCCGACCGTCCACAGTGGCGCGTGCGACCGAGGGCACGACGTTGGCCTTGTAGCCGGCCTCGAACACGGTCACGTTGGCGGTGTCGCGGAGGGCGGCGCCGATCATGCGGGACAGGTTGCCGAGTCGGGCCACCGCGGCATCCGGGTCGTCCGGATCGAAGGGCACGCCCGTGATCTCGGCGACGCCGGCGAGGAAGTCGCGTACCGGATCGGTGAGCACCACCGGAAACCGGTGCCGCTGGAGCCGGGCGACGGCCGCGGCGAGCGTGGCGATCGGGTTGTCGTCGTGGACCATCGAACCGTGGCCCGCGGTGCCGGTCACCTTGATGCGCAGCCACATGGCGCCCTTCTCCGCGGTCTGCACCAGGTAGGCGCGGGCCCGGTCGGCGACGGTGAACGAGAACCCGCCCACCTCCCCGATCGACTCGGTGGCCCCCTCGAACAGGTCGGGCCGGTTGTCGACGAGCCAGCGCGCCCCGGCGAACCCACCGGCCTCCTCGTCCGCGACGAACGCGAAGATAAGGTCGCGCGGCGGCACCACACCATCCCGCTTGAACCGCCGGGCGCACGCCAGCGCCATCGCGACCGCGCCCTTCATGTCGAGCGCCCCACGCCCCCAGACGAACCCGTCGCGTACCTCACCGGAGAACGGATGCACCGCCCACTCGGCGGCGTCGGCCGGCACCACGTCGAGGTGACCGTGCACGAGCAGGGCGCCGCGCCCCGGGTCGGCACCCTCCAGCCGGACCACCACGTTGCCCTTGCCGGGCGCGCCGGACTCCACATAGGTCGGTGTGTACCCGACCTCGGCGAGCTTTGCCGCCACGTACTCCGCCGCCACCCGCTCCCGACCGGCCGCGACCGTGTCGGCGTCGTTGGTGGTGTCGAGCCGGATCAGCTCACTCGTCAGCTCCACGACCTCGTCCGCCACCCACCCAATCTAGAGCCCTTCCGGAGTCGAGGTGGCTTCGACCACCGAATCCCTTATTTGGACAGAGATTCTGAGCTACCGCGACGTCCGTCGTGGTCCAGACCGCTGCTCCCGCGGCCTCACCCGTCCGCCGTTGGTCGCGCTCACCCTGCGCGCAACCGGCCGGGAGGAAAAGGGGGGCGGGGTGACGGGCTCGCGCCAGGCGGTGGTCGACGTTTGTCCACAATGTCCCCTTCTCGGATCGGCGATCCGGGAAAGCAACGGGGTTGTCGTCGCCGCGTGTAACCGCCACGAGGGTGTAAGCGGCACGAGGTTCGAGATCTAGGAGAGTTTGGGCGCTATTTCAACCCTAAGTCTCCTAGATCTCGAAGCCGCCGGTCGGGAGCGGTGCCCGCGGGAGCAAACGGTCTACCGCTGGCGCGGACATGGGAAATATGTCTACGGGCCGAAACCCCGGGCCCGCCAGGCTGGTGGCGCTGCGTGGCGTCACAGGGGGGTCCATCGATTCTCTGGCGATGTTCGAACGGGCGCCACGAGGCTTGTGTCATGCGGCGGATGATGGTGCGCTTCGACGGCGAGGGGGCTGGTGAGGCCGACCTGAGCTGGGGGCAGCTCGAGATCCTGGCCGCCATGGAGCGGCAGGGCACGTGGATGCCGCTGCCCGACCGGCAGCCCCTACCGGCCGGCACCACCGTGGAGGACGTCGCCGACTGGCTGCGCTTCCTGATGAGCCGGCACCAGGCCCTGCGCACCAGGCTGCGGTTTCCCGCGGACGGAGCCCCCCGCCAGGTGGTGCACGGCTCCGGAGAGATCGCCATCGACGTCGTCGAGGCGGGAGCGGAAGACCCGATCGTCGTCGCCCAGCGGATGGTCGACCTGTACGTGAACTTCGACTTCGACTTCGCCCGCGACTGGCCGGTGTTCGTCGCCGTGATCCTCAAGGACGGAGTGCCGGTACACCGCGTCGCGAATATCTGTCACGTCGTCTGTGACGCGTCCGGCGCGCTGGCGATGGTGGCCGATCTTCAGCGGCGGGAGGCCGCCGGCGGTGCCCCGCCGGAGCCGATCACCGCGTTGCAGCCACTGGATCAGGCGCGCTGGCAGCGGTCGACCGCCGGCCAGCGGCACAACGAGGCGGTCCTACGGCACTGGGCCGAGATCCTGCGCCACATGCCGGCCCGGCGCTTTCCCCCGCCCGTCGACCGCGGTGAACCCCGGCACGTGCTGCTCCTCCTCGACTCCCCCGCCATCCACCTGGCCATCCAGTCCATCCGCAACCGCACCGGCGCGAGCAGCGCACAGGTGAACCTCACCCTGTTTCTCGTCGCGCTGGCCCGGGTGACCGGCGTCAACCCGTCCGTGGCCCGGGTCGCGGTCAACAACCGCTTCCGGCGCGGGCTGGCCGACTCGGTCAGCGTCACCACCCAGTACCCCCTCTGCATGGTCGACGTCGCCGGCACCACCTTCGACGAGGCGCTGCGACGGGTGGGCCGCCGGATCATCGTCGCCTTCAAGAACGGCTACTACGACCCCACCCAGATGGCGGCGCTCGTCGACCGCGTCGGGCGCGAGCGGGGCGAGGAGCTCGACATCCACTGCTACTACAACGACCGCCGGCTCACCGCGGAGGACAAGCCCGTCGAGACCCCGCCGACACCCGACGAGGTACGCGCGGCCCTGCCCGCCACGGTGATCGACCACGAGCCGCTGACCTACCGGGGCAGCGAACGGCTCTTCGCCGCCGTCGAGGAGAAACCCGGGTCGTTCCGCCTCTCCCTCGAAGCCGACACGCGGCACCTGTCCCGCGACGCGATGGTCGCCCTCGCCCGCACGTTCGAGGAAACCGCGGTCACGGCGGCCCTGCTCAGTACGTGATGGGCTGCCGCACGTACCTCGAGGCCGTGGCCATCTGGTCCGGTGATCCGACGTACCGGGCCTGGATGCCGAGGTCGACGGCGCGCCTGAAGGCGTCCCGGTCGGCGGTGATCCAGATACGGTTCTGGAGGTGGGCGGCGGCCATCTGCATCGCGTCGGTATCGCTGAGCGAGCGGCCGGCTCGTGTGACGCCCGCTCGGAGGCGCTGCGCGAACGCGCCAATCCGTTCGAGGCTCAGCGTGGCGTCGAAGGCGATGTTGTACTTCCTGAGCACCTCCTTCACCTGGTGCTTGGACGCGGCGCCGAGCGCTTCCTTGTAGGTCGCGCGGCTGATTGTCAACGGTCGCCCGTTTGCAAGGGCCACAAACGTCTTCGCCGCCTGGTGGTTGGCGTCGGCGCTCTTGCCGAGTGCCGACAGCACCGAGTTGTCCAGCTCCAGTGCCTGCGGGGCGGGGACCGCACGGCGGACCGCGGGCGCGACCGGCGGCGGTGGCACGGTCGGCCGGGGCGTGGTGCGCACCGGCGCGGACGGCGGTGGCGGTGGCGGCACGTGCCCGCCGCCGGTCGGCCGTACCGTCTTGAGGGCCTGTGCCGAGCCGGCTGCCCCGGTCGCGGCGGACAGGGTCATCGAGCCGTACCGGCCGACCGTGTCGGCGGTCTCCGGGTCGACGCCGGCCGCCTGTAGCCCGCCCGAGATGGCCTGCTGTTTCAGGGTCGGCCGGTCGAATATGGCGGAGCTGAGGTCGTCGAGCCCGTTGATGCAGACGACCGCGCCGATCCCGGTCTCGGCCAGCGGGCAGCCGATGGCGACCTCGGCCGCGCTCAGCGCCACCGCGCCGGTCTTGACGATCAGCTCGGTGTCCAGCTCGCAGTCGTCGGCGAAGACGTTCCAGCACCACTCGCGCCCGTCCCGGTCGATCCGGTTGAGCGGGTCGCCGCCGCAGTACGCGTACGACTGCGCGCCGTCCATGCCGGCCACCGGGTCGCAGCTCATCCAGCGGCCCAGCCAGGGCGCCAGGTACCGGCGCGGGAAGTGGTCCAGCCCGCTCTCCGCCTCGCGCTGCCGCCCGGCGAACCGGTACCGCTTGCGGGCGTAGCCGCCGAAGCTCGTCTCGCCGTACGGCGTGTGCTCCTCGCGGCTGACGAAGGCGCCGGTGCCGTCCACGACCACGGCGCTGCTGCCGCGGTGGTCGGGCAGGTGGATCTCGACGGCCGGGCCGCCGTCGTCCGGGCCGGCCGGCCCCACCCGGACGAGCGCGATGCGCCGGGTGTCGTCCATGACGTGCAGCAGGTTGTTCGCACCGGCGGTGGGCCCGGTCCAGCGGTGGTGCTCGAAGAGGTCGTCGACGTAGTGGGTGACGCCGACCGCGCCGCCCTGCCGGCGGACCAGCTTCTTCACCCGCCGGCCGGTCGCGTCGTACAGGTACTGGGCGTGCACCGACGGCTCGGCGCCGCCGGCGCGCACCGCGAAGGCCCGCAGCTGGTCGGCGTGGTTCCACTCGAAGTGCCGGCTGCCGGTCTCGCCGGTGACGTTGCCGTTGGCGTCGGTGGTGTAGTCGTACCCGGTGCCGGCGACGGTCATCCGCCGCAGCCGGTTGGTGCCGGCGACGACGTCGTACTGGCGGGTGAAGCCGCCCGTGCCGGTGTGCCGCAGCACCTGGAGGTTGCCCACCGCGTCGTACTGGTAGGCCTCGGTGTACGCCTGGGTACGGGTGGGGTCGGTGCCGCGCGGTTCGCCGGTCCACGGGTCCGGGCCGGCCGGCGCCTCGTACTCGCGGCCGGTGGCGGAGACCAGCCGGTTGGCCGGGTCGTAAGTGAACCGGCGGTCGAGCGCGTCGCCGGCCCCGACCATCGCGCGCAGCGTCTTGTCGGTGATGTTCAGCGCCGCCGGGTTGCCCGGGATGCCGCTGCCCGGCGTGCGGTCCCGGATGGCCAGGATGTTGCCGAACAGGTCGTGGTCGTACCCGTAGTCCTGGAGCACCTCCCCCGCCGGCCGGAAGGTGAGCTCGTCGACGAGTGTGTACCGCTCGCTGCGCTGCCGGACCGCCCGCACGGTGAGCGGGTCGTACGCGTGCCGGGTCATGACCCCGTTGCCGTAGGCGACCAGGGTCCGCTGGCCCTTGGCGTCGTACGCGATCCGTCGCACGTGGACGGTGCCGTCCAGGCGTACGCTCTCCAGCGCGCCGGCCCGGTTGTACGTCGGCACCAGCTCCCGGCGGCGTCCCTCCACATCGGACGGCAGGAGGTGGCGGGTGACCCGGTCGAGCGCGTCGAAGCCGGTGGTCGTGGTGTAGCCGAGGTCCTCCAGCAGCTCGGCGTCCCGGGCCGCCTGGCTCTGCCCGGGTGCGGGCGTCCAGTCGACCTGGAACGCCACGCCGTCGGCGAACGCGTCGAGCAGCGGCCCGTCGGCGATGACCCGGCGGGTCGAGGAGGTGACGTTGCCCTTGAAGTCGACCGCCGCGGTGGTGACGAGGCCGGCCTCGTCGAAGTGGCGGACCGGCCGGCCGAGCAGGTTGGCGGCGCGGGCCGCGTCCCGCTCCGGGCCGGGCTGCTCCGGCGTGCCGGCGTCGCCGTACTCGACCCGCTGCCGCAGGGTCACCGGCGCCGCGGCGCCGTCCCGCGCCCAGACCCGGGTCGGGCGGCCGAGGGTGTCGAACCCGCCGAGCGTGAGCGCGCCCTTGGCGTCCCGAACCTCCACCGGGTTTCCGGCCGCGTCGTGGACGGTGTCCCGCCGGCCGGCGTCGATGGTCTCCACCCGCCACCGCCGCTTTGCCAGGTCGTACCGGTAGCGGTACGCGTCGCGGCCGAGGGCGTCGACGACGCCGACGAGGTTGCCCTGGATGTCGTACCGCTGCCGGGTGACGAACATCGCCTCTTCCCGGTCGTTGCGGACGACGGTGGTCACGGTCCGGCCGAGCGCGTCGCGTTCCACGCTGGCCGGGGTGTCCCAGTGGTCGCGGTACGCCTGAGCCGCCTTGCCGTGGGTACGTCCGGCGTTGTCGTTCGCCCCGTAGGTGTAGGTCTCCCACGGCGTCGGCCGGAAGCTGTCCGGGTCGGTGAGGTCGGTCGGTACGCCGTAGACCATCCGCTGCTCGCTGCCGTCCGGGTCGACGGTGCGCACCACCTGGCCGCGCGGGTCGAAGAAGGTGGTGGTGTGCAGGCCGCGCTGGGCGTCCGCCGGCTCGGCGTAGTCGTAGCCGGTGTCGAAGTACGGCTCGTACTTCACGACCACCCGGCCCTTGTTGTCGTGCCGCTGCCAGCCGCTGACGAGCACGTTGTCCGGGTCGGACGGGCCGCGCCGGCGGCCGACGGCATCGGTGGTCTTGGCGGACTGGTCGGGCGCGAGCACGCCGCCGCCGAAGGCCGGGTCGCCGAAGAGCACGTCCTCGGCCTGGGACCGGGTCTGGGTGACCCGCCCGAACCCGTCGGCGTACTCCACGGTGACGAGCGTGGCGTCGGACGCGGCGGCGTCGGTGTCGTGGTGCTGCCGCCGGGTGATGCGCACGGACGTCGGCTGGCCGCGCTCGACGAAGGCGAGCAGGTCGTGGTCGATCCGGGTGCTCGCGGCGGTCTGGTCGCCCTCGCCCGCCTTGCCCCGCCGCCACCGCGCGGTGACGAGCCCTGACGGCGAGTACCCGGCGGAGGACGGGTTGCCGTTGGCGTCGGTGACCGTGCGCGGCTGGAGGAGGCGGTAGTCGTACTCGGCGGTGGTGGTCAGGCCGGCCGGGTCGGTCGCCCGCACGGGCAGCAGGTCGTGCGCGTCGTACTCGATGGTGCCGCGCGCGCCCAGCGGGTCGAGCGAGGCGAGCGGCAGCCCGCGCGGCACCCGGCCCGGGTCGTGCACGTCGTACCGGCGCCGGGCGGTGACGACGTAGTAGCCGCCGTCCCGGTGGACGTAGCCGGCCAGCGGTGGGAGCCCGGCGCGGAAGTCGGCCGGGTACTCGCCCGGCCAGGCCGCGCCGCCGGTCGGGTCGAGGTAGGCGGGGCGGTCGGCGGGGTTGGCGAAGTGCGCGTCGGTGAAGGCGAGCGACTCCTCGCGGACGGCGAGGCCGTGCGCGCCGAGCACCCCCGCCGGCAGGCCGGTGAACGCGTCCCCGTCGTAGCAGGTGCGGGTGTGCCCGATGACCCGGAGCGTCACGCCGACGCGGTCGGCGACCGCCTGCCGCAGACCGGCGACGGACATGGCGCCGTCGTTGACCACCTCGTAGGTGCGCACGTCGGCCACCCGGTCGACGATGTACCGCTCGGCGTCGTCCCGCCGGGCGTACCCGGTCGTGGTGTAGGTGGCCAGATAGGGCGTGCCGGGCGTGCGCGGCACGGCGATCGCGAGCTGCTCGGTGGCGAAGCCGTACGCGTCGTAGCCGCCCGGGAAGGAGAACTGGGTCATCGGCTCGTCGCCGCGCTCCCACTGGGTGGTGCGCTGGGCGAGCGTGAACGGGAACCAGATCCGCGGCGCCTCCTGGCGCACGCCGGACACGGTCTCCGTCACCGTGTAGGGCAGCTGCTGGCGCTCCGTTCCGTCCAGACCGTACAGCTCGGTGCGCAGGACCTGGCCGCGCAGCGCGCGGATGGCGTCCCGGCGGTCGGCGCGCGGCAGGTGGCGCAGAAACGCGTCCTGCTCCGGTGGCCGGGCCAGCAGTCCCGGGTCGCCGGCCCAGTACTCGTGCCGCAGGTCCAGCTCGGTCCAGTCGCCGGCCTCGGCGGCCGCGACCGGGCCGGGGTGGAACCAGCTCTTCGTCAGCGTCGGCGGTGAGTAGTGCTCGGCGGGTACGCCCGCCGCGGCGTCGAACGACTCGGTGTCGAGCTGCTCGACCATCGCGAACCCGTGGAACTCGCGCTCCACGCCGTCCCAGTAGCCGTGGTGGTACCGGTACTCGGTGCTCTGCCGGCCGCCGGAGATCGCGTCGTGTACGACGACGCCGGCGACCACCTGCACCGGAAACGGCAGCGTGGTGCGCCACCGGGTGGCCGGGGACGCGTCGTCGCGCAGGAAGTCCTCGGTGGACGGTCGATAGTGGACCCGGGTGGTGGCGCCGACGTTGTTGTCGACGAGTTCGAGCAGGTACGGCTTGGCGCCTCCGGTGAGGTCGAGGAAGCGCAGCCGCGCCGGGTCGCCGCCGGCGTGCGACCGTCCGAAGAGGAGGCCGGCCATCCCGGTGCCGTACAGGTCGGTGAGCTGGACGGTGTCCGTGTCGGTCAGGGCCGGCGTGCCGGCGATGGTGAGCGGCTGCTCGGCCCAGGCGTCGCCGCTCCGGTTGCCCCAGATCTGGATCCGCCCGTTGTCCACGTACACGAGGTCGGCGGCGCCGTCCCCGTCGATATCGCCGAGCAGCACCCGGCGCGGGTCGAACCGGTCGGGCAGCCGCGGCGAGTGGCGCATCCGCACCGGCCGGCCCCACCGGCCGTGCCCGAGGTTCGGCCAGTACGTGATGTCGCCGGCGCGCAGCAGCACGATGTCCGGCAGCCGGTCGCCGGTCATGTCGGCCAGCCGGACCCGCGGGTCGCCGAGGTCGGCCGGCGGGCCGCTACCGTTGCTGACCGCGGTGCGCTGCCACGCCCGGCGCGGGTCGGCGTCGTTGAACCAGCACTCCAGGCGCCCGCCGGTGCCGGAGCGGAGCACGTCGGTCAGCCCGTCGCCGTCGAGGTCGACGAGCTTGACCCGGGCGTCGGCGAGGTCCACGCTCGGCATCCGCCGGTAGGGCTGGAACGAACGACGGCTCCAGCCGCCGGCGAACGACATCGGGAAGTAGCCGGCCGTCGGCCCGGACCGGACGAACAGGTCCGGGCGGCCGTCGCCGTCCGCGTCCATGAACCGGACGCCGCGGTCGGCGAGCGTGAACGGGGGCGCCTCGTTCAGGTTTCGGGGCACGTCGAACCGGCCGGCGCCGACGTTGCGCCAGTACCGTGCGGTGGCGCCGAGCTCCACGAGGTCTGGCAGGCCGGCGCCGCGCAGGTCGACCAGCGCCAGCGTGGGGTCGCTCAGCGCGACGGTCGGCAGCGCGCGGCCGCGCACCGGCTCGAACCGCCGGCCCCGCGGGTCGAAGCCGGAGTACCCGAACGTCAGCGGCGGCGTGGGCTCGGCGGTCGCCCCGTCCACGCCGATCGCCTCGATCCGGGTCAGCAGCGAGACGCCGTTGAACGCGGCCGGCTGGTACCCGAACCGGTACATCCGGGACGGGCGGTCCACCCCGTCGGCGGCCCGGGTGCGCACCCGGATGGCCGCGCAGCGCAAAGAGGTACGGATCTCGAAGCCGGCCCGGTGGTCGGAGAACGCGTCCGGCCGCGTCTCGTAGTCGAAGTCGACCACCACCAGGAACTCCGGGTCGGCCCGGTCGCCGTAGTCGGCGTAGGAGATCCGGGCGAGCATCGGCTGGCGCCACCGGTGGCCGCCGCCCTCGCCTTCGTCGGTGAGGTACTCGTACCGGACGAGGTTGCCCAGCGGGTCGCGGGTCTCGGTGATCCGCCAGGCGAAGACTCGGCCCGGGTCGTCCGGGTCGGCGACGGTCGCGCCGTACCGGTTACGCGTGCCGTCCTTGGCGTGTACCTCCCAGAAGTCGCCGGTGCCGTCCCGGACGTGGTCGACCCGGGCGAACAGCCCTTCGGTCCGGGGCCGGTAGCGGGTCCGCCCCGGCTCGACCTCGGCGACCGGCACCAGGTCCTCGGCGCCGGAGAGGACGAACACGTCGTCGCCGGTGTACCGGGGCGTCCCGCGCGTGGTCTTGCGGGTCACGCCCGGGGTGTCCAGCCGCCAGCCGAGGCCGAACGGTCCGTTGCCGTTGCCGGTGCTGTAGCCGAGTGTCAGCTTCGGCTCCAGGCCGAGCCGCCCGGCGGGCAGCGGGATCGGCACGGTGTAGTTGCCGGTGCCGGTGAACAGGTCCGGGCTGAACTTCTCGCCCAGGCCCTGGATCGCGCCGCCGCCGCTGGGCAGCGCGATCACCGAGCCGCCGGCGGACTGCGTCAGGTCTGTGCCGGCCACGCCGGTCCCCTCCCCGTCCAGCTCACCACGAGCGTGATGTCATCGAGCCGGCCACCGGTGAAGAGGCCGGCGGCGTCCGCGCCGAAGGCCAGCCGCCACTCCCCGGCCGGGCTGGTGCCGTACAGCGAGGTCCAGCCGGCCGCGTTGCCGCGCCGGGTGCTGGCGATCCCGTCGGTGGTGGTCGCGTCGCCGCCCGCGGTGCCGCGGCGCAGGGACACCACGGTGGCCGGCACCGGTTCACCGCTGGCGAGCCGCACCGCGACCGCGGCGGTGACCAGGTCCTCGATGTCGAGCGGGAAGTCGACCGCGCGCAGGTCGAGCGTGACCGACCGGCTGGCCGGGTCGGGCGGGTTGTTGAGGTCGTACCACTGGTCCGGGAAGTCGTTGGCCAGGCTGAACACCCGGTCCGAGCCCCGCTCCCGGTTGGCGTTGAGCCGGGTCACGACCTGGCCGCGGTAGCCCTCGTCATGCAGGGCGGTGTAGTCGATCGTGATCAGCACGTCGGCGATCGTGGAGTAGTCGAACGGGTTGGCGGCGCGCGGCAGCTGGAGCTCCCAGGTGGTGTCCACGCCGCTGGACTCGAACGGCAGCAGCATCTCCGACTGGGCGTCCAGCTCGAAGACGCCGCTCGCGCCCATGGCCGAGGTCAGCGCGACCGTGCCGGGCTCGTGGCGTACCACGATGTCCTTGAACGTGTCCGACTGGCGGGTGATGACCCGGGAGATGCCGTTGGAGGAGAGCGTCGCCCGGATGCCCCGGTCCGGCGGGACGAGCGCCACGATGCTGGTCCGCACCTGGCGGATCATCCGCAGGTAGTGCCCAGGGAAGTCGGCGTCGAACAGCGCCATCGGCGTGGCGAAGGCCAGCGCGCCGGTGCGGCGGAACTCCAGGAACTCCACCGGCATGAGCTGGGCCAGGGAGAACGTCTGGGTGAGGTTGAGCCGCCGGCGCTCGGAGCTGAACGCGTACTCGTCCAAGCGGGTGAGGTCCTGGCTGAGCTGCTCCGCGCCGGTCAGGCCGCGCCGGTTGACCTGCGGTCCGCCGGCGGTCAGGTCGGCGGGCGTCTGCCAGTAGTCGTTGCGGATCAGGGTCTGCGTCGCTTCGGCCCGCTCGAACGCCAGCTGCGCCTGCGCCAGCCGGGCGGTCGCGGTGGCCTGCTGGAGGAAGTACCGGTAGACGCCGCCGAGGGTGTTGCTCATCCACAGGTACAGGTCGGCGTTGGTGAACTGGTCGTTGAGGAACTTCAGCGTCGCCACCGCCTGGTCGTGCTGGAGGGTGGCGATGGCCTCCTCCTGGAGGGTGATCGCGACGTGGTCGTTGGCGACGACGACCTGCGCCGCGGCGACGAGCGAGTCCTGCTCGGACGAGATCTTGGCCAGCCGCCACTCGTCCCGGCGCTGCTCGATACCCGCCTTGAGCTGGTTGGCGTCCATCTGCGCCTGGAGGTTGTTCTGGTTGGCCACGATGACGCCTTTGGCGGCCACCGCGCCGCTGATCGCCATCGCCAGCACCTGCTTGGCGCCGCCGCTGAAGAGCGCGTCCATGAAGCTGGACGCCGCCGACGCGGCCTGCATGACACCGACCGCGGTGTCCACCACGTTGATCTGGTTACGGATGGACTTCATCTCCTGGAACTGGTCGAGCAGGTCCCGCTCGTACTTGTTCGGCGGCATGTTGATCTGCCGCTCGTACGTCCGGGTCATCACGCCGGCCTTGGTGCGCTGCGCCTCGGCGGCCTTGACCGAGTCGCGGGCCTCCTGCACCCGGCTCGCGGCCAGGTTGATCTGGGCGCTGGTCAGGTCGATGCCCTTGAGCGCGTCGAAGAGCCGCAGGTTGCGCTCGTCGTACTTCTCCAGCGCGGCGAGGTAGCCGGCTTCCATCTGCCCGGCCAGGGCGGTCAGCTGCCGGGCCCGTTCCATCAGGACCTTGAACCGGTACGGGGTCGGCTGGCTCACCGTCATCGCACCCACGAAGCCCTGGGTGCGGGACAGGCCGGCGATGTTGCGGCCCTGCCGGAGCTTGGCCAACTGCACGTCGACCCGGGTCCGCAGCGCGGCGAGCTCCGGGATGGGCAGGGTCGGCTCGCCCTGGTTGGTCGGCTGCTGCGGGCGCAGCGCGGCGGCGCCGAGCAGCCGCCGGGCCGCCAGGTAGAGGCTCCGCGCGTGCGCGATCGACTCGTCCGTCTCCCGGGTGAACTCGACGTCCGCGAACTCGATGTGGCACCGGATGAGCGACAGCAGCGTGTACCGGGTGTACGGGGTCGGCCGGTTCTCCACGAGCGCGAACGGGTCCAGCATGGACGTCCACTGTGGAGGGAAGGTCAGGTTGGGCCGGAACGGCGTCTCGGTGTTGATCCGGTCGTAGATGGAGACCGGGGCGCCGACGTCGTACGGGTACACGATCCAGTACCAGTCCAGGGCGGCCCGGTGGTCGCCGGCGGACTGGAGGCGCTGCGCGAGCAGCAGCGGCACGACCCAGAAGATCTCCCGCCGCTCCGGCTCGGCCTTGGTCCGGGACAGGTCCCGCATCTGGGTCTGCTTGGTGGTCGACCGGGTCGGGTTGAGGTACGTGAAGCTCATCGAGACCGAGGAGACGTAGGCGGCCGCCGCGGCCGCCGCGTCGTCGGCGGTGAACGGGCCGGAGCCGCGGATGCTCTCGAAGAAGGTGCGCAGCTGCTGGCGGCCGCCCGGTACGAGCACGGCCGGGTCGAGGTGGCGCTCGGCGAACAGGAACGCCATCGTGGCCGCCTGCCAGCTGCCGATCTCGCCCATCCAGACCCAGGCGGCGGTGAACGTGGCCGGGTTGGTGAGCGTCCAGCCGAACGCGGGGTGGCCGGCCAGCAGCTCGCCGGAACGCTTCGCCGACAGCAGCGACTGCACGCTCTCGATGGCCTGCCGGATCCGGGTCGTGCGCAGCGCGCCGCTGGCGAGCATGTCGACCAGGTATCGCGCGGTCATCTCCTCACCCACGTCGCCGGTGGTCGCCGGCGCGAGGTCGGCCAGCAGCGCGTCCCGCAGGATCGGCAGGGCGGCCTGCTCGGCGGCGGCGACCGCGCGGGCGTTGGCCACGGCCAGGTCGTCGCGCTGGGCGATCCGGGTGCGGAGCACGGACTGCCAGTCCTCGCGCGCGTCCCCGTGCTCGCGGTACGGGCTGACCCGCGGCCCGGCACCGGTCATGACGAAGTAGTCCGGGGAGAGCACGATCCCGGTCTCCTGCGCCCGCCAGGCGGTGAACTGCTGCCGCCGGCGCGCGCCGGTCAGCACGGCGATCCCGTCGTTCCACTCGGCGGCGGTGAGAGTGCCGGCGGCGGCGAGCCGGGCCAGGCCGCGCAGGACCCGGAACCCGACCAGGGTCAGCCCGGCCGCGGCGAGCCGGCCGGAGATGTCGACGCCCTTGCCCTCGTCGGTCTCCCAGGCGGCGAGGTCCGCGCCGGGGATCGTCTGGGTCACCATCGCGGCGAGCGCCTGCGCGGCGTTCGGGTTGCCGGTGCGGATGGCGTCGAGTGCCTGCTCGTGGGCCGTGAGCGTGGTGGCCCGCTGGGTCAGCAGGGTCCGGATCGGGTCGCCGGCCGGGCCCGCGACCACGTCGTCCGCGCCGACCACGTCCGGGTCGGCCAGCGCGCCGAACGCCCGGTCGCCGCCCGGCGCGCGGTCCTCGTCGGCCCAGGACAGCGACAGCGCGGCCCGCTGCCAGGCCAGCAGCAGCGGCGTGGTCGGTGCCCGCAGCGGGTCCGGGTTGGCGGTGGACGCCAGGCCGAAGAGGGTCTCCAGCGCCGTCTCGGTCAGTGCCGCGCCATCGAGTACCAGCTGGTCCAGCTCGTCCGGGCGGGTCGCGGAGAGCCGGATGCCGAGCCGGGCGGCCAGCGCCTCGCGTACGGCGGGCGCGGCGCCCCGGGCCAGCCGCAGCTCGGCGTGGGAGGTGCCGACGGCGGCCAGCAGCGAGGTGTACGCGGCGGTCCGGTAGTCGAGCTCCCCGGCCGCGCCGGGTGCGGTGGACGTGCCGGTCGCGGCGATGTGCGCGCGGAGCAGCTCGATCGGCACGCGCAGCTGGTTGACCTCCTGGGTGCCCCGGTCGGCGGCGGCGGACAGCGGCTGGCTGAGCCGGTCGAGCGGCTGGCGCAGCACGCCGACGAGCGTCGCGGTGGTGAGCGGCGCCTCGGGCGTGCCGGGCACCCGGATCTGCTCCTGCGCGAAGGAGAGCAGCGCTTCGAGGTACTCCCGCTCGCTCAGCCGCTCCTCGAGGGTGGCCGGTACGTACGAGCTGATCACGACGACCGGCACCGCGACCGGGTTGCCGACGGTGTTGCCGGCGGCGTCGGTCGCCCACACGTAGATCGTGTGCGCGCCGAACCCGGACAGCGGCACGTCGGCCCGCCAGGTGCGGAAGTCGTTGCCGGTCAGGGCCTGCGCCGGCGTCCGGGTACCACCCGGGCTCAGCGCCCAGGCCACCCCGGCGCTGCCGCCGGTCATGCCGCTCTGGTTGTCGCCGGCGGTGCCGGTCATCTGGACCACGACGTTCCCGTTCGCGTCGCCGATGACGTTGGCCGACGGTTGCGGGAAAGCCACCTGCAACTGCGGCTTGCCGACGTCGCGGCCGGTCACCGTGCGGGTCTTGGTCGAGGCGAGGTTGTCGCGGTCGGAGACGGTCACGGCGACGGTCCGGGCGCCGAGCGGCATCGGGCCGAGCGTGACCACTTTGGAGTACGAGGTGGTGCTGATCTGCTCGGTGGAGAACCGCTGCCCGTCCCGGTCGATGGCGACGGTGACCGGGAAGTAGGCGCCGGACGCGACGCTCACCTGGAGGGTGACCTGGCCGCCGCCGTCGTTGAGGTCGACCGTGGCCCCCGCCGCCGGGCCCGTGATCGTGAACCCGGGCGGGTCGGCCGCCGCGACCTGCACGTTGACCGTTCCACCCTGGATCACCTGACCGCCGGTGGTGACCGCGTCCGCCCGGATCGTGTGCGCGCCGTGGGACGGGAACGTCAGCGAGAAGTCGCCGCCGCTGCGGCCCTCCCGGATCCGCTCGACGCCGTCCATGAAGACCCGCGTCTGGTTGTACGTGACGATCGGGGTGCCCTTCCACCCGCCGTTGATCGGATCCCAGGCGTAGGTCGCGCCCCGAAACGCGTTGACCCGCACGGTGGCCGCGATGCCGGCCACGACCCGGCTGCTCACCACGGAGATGGAAACCCGGGGCGGGTCGTCGGGCGGGCCCGGGTCGCCGGGTGGCGGCGGGATGATGAAAACCTCGGCACCGCCGTCGGCGGTGGCTCGGTCGCGGCTGATCGTCACGACTGCTCCGTCCGTTGAAGGCCAAGTGGTCAGGCCCACTCTCACCGGCGCCTGAGCGGCTGGACAGGCAAGAGTCGGATCTCCGAACGGATGTATCAGCGGCCGCCTCACGTTCATCGCGCCGCCTCGCGCCGCCGGGTGGTCACCGCTGAAATGACCTGCTCGGCTCGCGGGCGCGGCTACCCTTGACCGGTCCGGACGCAACCCGTCGGCGAGGCGGAATAGACCCGGCGGGGCGGTTGTTGCCCTACCGCCCAGAGGAGATGAGTAATGGCAAAGACTGATTACGACGCGCCACGGACCCCCGTCGTCGAGGAAGACAGCCTGGAAGAGCTCAAGGCTCGCCGCGCCACGCCGCGTGCCGACGCGGTGGACGTCGACGAGGCCGACCTGGCGGAGGGCTTCGAGCTGCCCGGCGCCGACCAGATCGACGAAGAGCTGTCGGTCACGGTGATCCCGATGCAGGCCGACGAGTTCCGCTGCTCGCGCTGCTACCTGGTACGCCACCGCAACCAGCGCGCGGTGGCCGACATCGACGTCTGCCGCGACTGCGCCTGACCCCACCGGGGCGGTCCGGTGGAGCTGTCGATGTTCGTCGCGCCCGGCGAGTACGCGGACATACGCGAGCTCGCCGAGCAGACCATGTCACTCCAGGACCGGATGGAGGAGCTCGCCGCCAGCGGTGTCGAGTCGGTGCGCCACGCCGCCGTGCCGCCCGAAGCGGCGCCGATCGACGCCTTCGCGATGGGCTCTCTCCAGGTGACCCTGGCTCCGGCGGCGCTACCCGCCGTCATCGCGCTGGTCCAGGCGTGGCTGACCGACCGGCCGGTGCCCTCCGTTCGGATAGCGGTCGACGGCGACATCCTGAAGGTGCACGCGGTGCCGACCAGGCGCCAACGCCTGCTCGTGGACGCGTTCCTGCACCGCCACAGCAGCTGAGGTAGGTCGACCCGGTAACGCTACGGGTCCTCCGCGGCGAGGGTGTCGAGCTGGGCCTGGACGTCGGCGGTCTGCGGCATGCCGAGCTGGCCGTAGAGCGCGAGCGCGGCACCGTAGTGATGCCGGGCCTGATCGGCGTCGCCGAGTTCCCGCCACGCGCGGCCGAGGCCGGCGTGCGCCCTGGCCTGCTGGTCGGCCGCGCCGATCTCCGTGGCGATCTCCAGGGCGGAGCCGTGGTGGGTCACCGCGTCGCCGGGGGCGGCGGCCTCGCCGAGGCCGTTGAGCGCGTACGTCTCGCCGTCTCGGGCACCGGCCTGGCGGAAGACCTCCAGTGCCCGCCGGTGGTGGTCGATGGCCCGAGCCGGCCGGCCGAGGCGGTTTTCCAGGATGCCCAGGCTGGTCAGGGTCCAGGCTTCGCCGTCCCGGTCACCGCTGTCCCGGTAGATGCCGCGGGCCTGTTCGATGTGCTCGCGGGCGGCGTCGTACCGTTCGAGCCACACCTCCACGTCGCCGAGGTTGCCGAGCATGGCCGCCTCGCCCAGGCGGTCGCCGGTCCGCCGGCACAGGTCAGTGGCCCGCGCGTACCGTGCGGCGGCGTCGCGGTGGTCGCCGAGCCGCGCTTCGGCGAAGCCGAGGTTGCCCAGGGCGCGCGCCTCGCCGGTGAGATCGCCGGCCCGCCGGTAGCCGGCCAGCGCGGCTTCATGGCGGTGGGCCGCCTGCCGGTAGCGACCCGAGCGGGCCTCGATGACGCCCAGGTTGGTCAGCGTGCGGGCCTGTCCGGTGTCGTCGTCGGCCCGCTGGTACAGCTTCAGGGCCTGTTCCAGCTGGTCGGTGGCCGGCGCGAACCGCCCGGTCTGTATGTACGCGGCGCCGAGGTTGGTCAGGGCGTTCGCCTGGCCGGCCAGGTCGCCCAGCTCGCGCGCGGCGTCGCGGGCCCGGCTGTGTACGACGACGGCTTCGGCGTTGTACCCGCCGTTGAGATAGCGAAACAGCGTGGCCGACAACCGCGTCGCGTGGCGCGGCCAGCCGTGGGCCGCGGTGTGCACGGCGACGGCCACGAGCGTGTCCCGTTCGGCGTCCAGCCAGGCCCGCGCGGCGCCGGCGTCGGGCAGGGGCGGCATCGGGGTGGCCGGCGCGGCGATCCTGGGGCGGCGGTGCGCTTCGGCCGGGTGCAGGATGTCCATGGCGGCGGCGGCCGCACCCAGGCAGTGGTCGAACAGCCGGGTCAGCGCGGCGCGGCGTACCGGCGGCGGGTCTTCGTCTCCGGCCTGGTTCAGCGCGTACGCCCGGAGCACGTCGTGCAGCGCGTACCGTCCCGCCGCGGCCGGCTGCACGAGGTGGTCCCGGTGCAGCTCGTCCAGCCACGCGCGCGCGGTGGGCAGGTCGACGCCCGCGAGCGCCGCCGCGGCGTACCCGTCGAGGTCCTGTCCGGGGTGTAGCGAGATCAGCCGCAGCATCCGGCGGTGGCCGCCGGACAGCCGGTGGTAGGACATGTCGAGCGCGAGTTCGACGCCGGCGTCCAGGCGGCGGTCCTGGTGGCGTTCGGCGAGCCGGTCGGCGTGGTCGGTGAGCGTCCACGCGGGTTTGCCGCGGATGTGCGCGGCGACCAGGCCGAGCGCGAGCGGCAGGTGGCCGCAGAGCTGGGCGATCCGGGCCGTGGCCCGCGGATCGGCGCCCACCGGGATGCCGGCGACGGCGCCGGCGAGGTATGCGGTGGCCTCGTCCGGCGTGAAGACGTCGAGCCGCAGCCGCGCCGCGGACGGCAGCGGCGACAGGCGGCGCCGGCTGGTGATCAGCGTGACGCAGCCGGCGGCCTGGGCGAGCAGCGGACGGACCTGGTCGGCGGTCGCGGCGTCGTCGAGGACGACCAGCGTCCGCGTTCCGGCCACCCGCCGCCGGTACGCCGCCGCGCGCCCCGGCAGGTCGTGCGGTATCCGCCGCGCGGTCGTACCGAGCAGGCGCAGGAAGCCGTCCAGGACGGCGGCCGGGTCGACCGGCGGCTGCGCCGGATCCGGATGGAACCCGCGCAGGTTGACGAAGAGGACCGCGTCGAACGGCCGCTCGTCGGCGAGCAGGCGTGCGGCGTGTACGGCCAGGCGTGTCTTGCCGACCCCGGCCATCCCCTCGATCACGCCGACCGCCCCGGCGGACGCGCGGCGGCGCAGTGCGGCGCGCAGCCGATCGAGCTCGCCGGCCCGCCCGGTGAAGCCCGCGGAGTCGTGCGGGAGCTGGTCGTGGACGCGCACCTGGGACGCCGCGGTGGTCTCGCCGCCGATGATCCGCAGCGCCTGCCGCCACTGGCTTACGTAACCGGCGTCGGGGTGCAGCGCCTCGACGATGGCGACGACAAGATCATGGTTGAGCCGGCGGCGGCCGGGCCGGAAACAGTCCACCACCGTGGTCTTGCGGGCCAGCTCGGCGGCGGGCCGGCCCGCCTCGGACCAGGCCGCGTTGATCCGGTCCTTGATCGTCTCGTAGGACGGCCCACCGGCCCAGACTTTCAGCAGCCGCAGCCGCTCCACGACGCCGTCGAGGGTGGCGGCCTGCCCGGGATCGGGCGGTTGCTGGAAGAGGGCCGGCATGATCGTCAGGCTATCGACCGTTCGGATTCGGTCGGGTTGCCCCACCCGGGCCGCCGCCTCCTGTTCAGTCGAGCTCACCCGACGACGAAGGAGATGACTGTGCTCAGACGACGGATGGCGCGAGCAGGTGTCGCGATCGGCATGCTCGCGGTCTCGATACTCGGGTTGAGCTCCCCCGCGAGCGCCGCCCCCACCAGCTTCGTCGCCAAGGCGGTACACGCCAGCGGAGCGGGCAGGCTGGCCGTGCAGGCCACCGGTGGGCTGAGCTGGTACAGCCGGTCCGTTACCGCCACCTCGGTGCGGTTCTTCGCCAACGCCGGCGAGTGCGGATACGTCTCGGTGACCGGCTGGCAGGGATCGACGAGCATCGACTACGCCGTCTACCCGTCCGGGTCGGGCTACTACTGCGGCGGCACGACCGGCAAGTGGTTCAACATCGGCAACGTCCCGCTCGACGGCAGCCGCGTGTCCGGCGGGATCACCGAGGTGCTCGTCATCGTCTTCGACGTGACCCACGCGGGCCAGGGGTACGCCGAGTGCTACCGGTCCGGTTCCACCTGCGCCAGCTACCAGTGGTAGGTGGCCTGGCCAGCGATCGGCGGTTGGCCGGTCGCTGGCCACGGCTCACCCCGGCATACTGCTCCGATGCGCCTGTACCTGTCGTCGTTTCGTACCGGAGCGCACGCTGACCGCCTTGTCGCCCTGGCCGGCGGCGGGCGGCGCACCGCCTTGGTCCCGAACGCTCTCGACGGGCTTCCCTTCGAGGTGCGTGAAACCGGCCTGCGACGCGACCTCGACGACCTCCACGCCGCCGGCCTCGACGTCACGCTGGCCGATCTGCGCGAGCCCGCCGCGGTGTCCAGCCTGGCCGGCTTCGACATCGTGTGGGTACGTGGCGGCAACGTCTTCGTCCTGCGCCGGGTGCTCGCCGACACAGGCGCCGACACCGTCCTGCGCGACCTGCTCCGTCGCGACGCGGTGGTCTACGGCGGCTACAGCGCCGGCGCCTGTGTCCTGGCCCCCGATCTGGACGGTCTGCGACTCGTCGACGACCCCGCGGCCGTCGCCGAACCGATCATGACCGGGCTTGGCCTGCTCGACCGCCCGTTCGTGCCACATGTGCGTTCGCCCGGCCATCCGGAGACCGCGGCCTGTGACGCCGTGTCGGCCTCGTACGCCGGCGCGAAGCGGCCGCACTGGGCGCTGCGTGACGGTGAGGTGCTCGTCGTCACCGGGGACCAGACCCGGCTGCTGCCCGCGTAGCGCTACTCGGTGCTCATCACCGGACGGACCTCCAGCGCGCTCATCCCGGCGGCCAGCGGCCAGGTCGCCGCGATCTGGACCGCCTCGTCGATGTCGTCGCACTCCAACACGACGACCGAGCCGATGACCTCCTTGAGCTCCAGGTACGGCCCGTCGGTGACCATCGGCTCGCCGTCCGCGCCGGCCCGCACCGTCTTGGCCGTGTCCCGGGACTGAAGCTCGACACCGCCGTCGACGATCTTGCCGGTCGGCTGCCACCGCTCGAACCACGCGGTGATCTGCTTCATCAGATCCTGCTCGTCGGCCGGGGCCAGCGCGCTCCACTCGCGGTCGTCGCCGAATATCAGCATCGCGTACTTCATGGTCTGCTCCTCATGGCTGGAAAGGTTGCCTCCCCCCGGTGACGAACGGCCGGCAGGCGTTCTCGACAGCTTGCGCCAAAAATCCTCGCCCGGTGCGGCTAACCTGCGTGGGGTGGCATCGGTCGACGATGTGGCGCTCCACGCCGGAAACGCGTGGCCCGCGCCCGACCAGGTCCGCCTCTACACCAGGGTGCTGGCGTACGTGCTGGCGGACGATCGCGGGGTCACCATCCGCCGGCTCGCCGCGCGGCTCGGTCTGAGCACCCGGCTGGTCCGCGCCGTCGTCTACGACTGGCAGCGCGCCGGCCTCGTGACCTGCCGCCCCGGGAGGGGTTGGCGCGCCCACCGGTACAGCGGCAGCGAAGACATGTGGTCGGCGGTGCTGGCGCGCGGCGAGGAGGTTCTCGGGCGGGGTCAGGGCCTGTTGGACGCACTGGCCGCGGACCTGGACAGCCAGCCGCCGGCGGCCGGACGCGCGGCCGAAGCGGTGCGGTTCGTCGCGTTCCTGCGCGGCGAGCTGCCCGCGCTGGTTGAGCGCTGGCAGGAGCATCGCCGCGGTCGGGAGGCCGAGGCCCGCCGTCCGGTCGAGCCGGAGCCCCAGTCGGAGCCGGAGCCGGAGCCCGAGTCGGTGCCCGAGGTCCGCGCGTGGCAGCTCGCCGCCGCGCACGCGCTCGTCGACCTGCTCGCCCGCCCGGGGATGCCGGCCCTGACCTGGCACATCGACATGACCGAGCAGGGCCTGTTCGGGCTGATCCACCGGGACGACGAGAAGGCTCTGGCCACCCTTGAAACGTGGGCCCGGTTCTTCGGCACCGCCGTGCGCAAGGACCGGTTCGCCGGCTACACGCTGGTCGAGGCGAAGGCGAGCCACATGGGCGTGCCGGTGAAGCTGTCCGGCCACACCGACCGGGGTTTCCGCTGACCGCCTTTCCGTCGCGGGCGGCCCGAGCACCGGTGGAGAGCGGCGACCTACGCCAGGTCGGCGATCACGCCCACCCTGCGGACGGTCTCGCGCAGCTCGTCGCGGAAGGCCGCGCGGCGCGCCGGCAGATCTGGCGCGGCCGGATCGAGGAGGTCGCGGTGCCGGGCCAGCTTGAGGGCCGGCTTGAAGAGCTCCAACGACACCGACTCCTCGCTGGCCAGTCGCCCCTGAAGCGCCCACTGCCGGCCGACGCGCAGGCACTCGTCCAGGAACCGGGGCTCGTCGACCTCCTCCCCCTCCCAGGCGGCGAGCCGGTCGGCGACGAGGTGGTAGGCGTCGAGGAACGGCCGCAGCACCAGCGGGGCGACGAGCGGCCGGCCCTGCTCTAGCCAACTGCGCGCCTCGGCCGGGGTGAACTCGTGCAGCCCGTCGCCGCCGCCCGGCTCGATGATCGACAGCTCCAGCGCCATCTGCTCGGCGAAGTCGCGGCGGCGGGCGAAGAAGAAGTCGAACTTCAGCAGGTCTCGCAGCCGCAGCGCCTCCGCGGTCGCCGCGCCCAGGCCGTCCGCGCCGCCTTCGGTCGCGGCGACCAGCGCGAGCTCCCCGATCGCCCGGTCGACCAGCATGTGGATCGCCGTGTTGCGGTAGAACGCGGCCACCAGGTGCTGGCCGGCCCCGATCGCCCACACCGTGTCGGTGCCGCCGTCGTAGCTGGCCAGCACGCCGGAGGCGACAAGCTCCTGCAACGTGCGGCGGATCGTCGCCCGGTCGGTGAGGTTTGCCGCGCCGGCCACCGGCCAGCGCCGGGACTCGATGTAGCCGGCCATCGGCGCCACGGTCTCCAGCACCCCGTCGAGGGTCAGCGCCCGGTCTGCGGCCAGCATCGCCAGGCAGACGACCGCCGTGACGGTGACCGGAGTCGCCTGGTTGATGCGGTGCGAGGTGTCCAGGGCGATCCGCTCGACGACGTGCCGCCCCTGCTGGTCCGCACCGCGCAGCTCGGCCATCCGCTCGCGGAGCGGGAGCGGCTCGCCGAAGTCCAGGTAGGCCCGACCGAGCCGGTTGGCCTGTAGCCGGGCGAAGTTGACCAGCCAGCGGACGTCCTCGGGCCGCTTTCTGGCCCCGCGCGCCTCGGCGGTCATCGACCCGACCTCGTGCAGCTGTTCGTACACGATGGACACCGGAACGATCAGCGCCTCGGCTCCCGGCGTGGCCTCGATCGCGTCGACCACGTAGCGCACGATGCCGTACGTCGGCGGCCGCAGCTTGCCGGTGCGGGTCCGGCCGCCCTCGATGGACCAGCTGAGATTCTTCCGGTTACGGATCAGCTGGCCGATGTAGGCGCGCAACGCGAGCTTGTAAACCGGCTGGTCCTGCGTCGACCGGCGGATGTAGACGATGCCGGAGCGGCGGGCCAGATGGTTGACCGGAAAGAAGTTGAGGTTGGCCCCACCCAGGGTGAACGCCGGACTGAGCCCGTGCCGGTCCAGCGCCACCGGCACCGCCGCACCGTCCAAATAAGACCGGTGGGAGAAGAGGAACAACAGCGAGTACTTACGATCCAGCTGATGCAGCCGGCGCGCGGCCTCCTCGTCCACCAGCAGCTCGTGCGCGCGAAACATCCACGTCGTAAACCGGGACCAGGCGCCCATCGCCCGCGCGCTGTGCACCGCCCCCATCTCCCGCAGGTAGCCGGCGGCCTCGGCGGTCACCTCGCCCGGGTCGCGGCCGAGCGAACGGGCCAGCTCGGCCAGCCGCCCGGAGAACCCGTCGTCGGCCAGCAACTGGACAACCTCAGGAGTGTCCGAGGTCAACCCACGTCTCATCAGCCACCTCGCAAGTGCACGTGATCACAGCGCGCCGTGGGCCAGTCTGGAAGGCAGGCCCGGCCCCGTCAAACCCCCTAGCCTGCCCTCAAGAGGGCAGCCCTGTCACCGTCTGGGCGGGTATACGGGACCCCTGCTGGGAATTCACGCCCAAGAGGGCTGCCTCTTGGGGCGGGGCGATGGGTGGGCTTGCCGCGCGGAGTTGGCAGCGGAGGCCGGGGGGTTCGGCGAGCCCTGGCGAGCCGCCGGCCGCAGCGGTGCCCGCGGGAGCATACGGTCTACCGCTGACGCGGACGGGGGCACATCTGCGTGAAATCGGCTCCGTCGCTCAGCCGGTCAGGCGGTAGACGGCGAAGACGAAGTCGGGGCAGACCATCTGGCAGGCCGTGCAGCCGGTGCAGCCGGGGTTGAGCTCCGGATAGCGGTACCCCATGTCGTTGACCGCGGTCGACATCTCTAGCACGTTCGGCGGGCAGGCGGCGACGCACAGCTCGCAGCCTTTGCACTTCTCGGTGTCGATGACGAGTGTGCCGCGGCTGGTCCGTTGCTCAGGCATGCGGGTGACCTCCGGGATCGGAGAGGACGCCCAACACGACGTCGGCGTCCGCGGACGGGCCGGTGTCCGGGCCGGCGAAGACGCCGCGGCGGTGCAGCGCGGCGATCGCGTTGGCGGCCGTCATCCGCACGTGGTCGAGGGCCGCGTGCGCCGCCGCGACCGGGTCGCCGGCGCGCAGGGTGTCGTACTCGCGGCTCAGCGCGGCTCGCTCGGCGTCCATGGCGTCCACTATGGAGAATCGGGCGGCGGCCGGCACCAGGCCGCTGAAGCTGCGCAGCAGCGCCCGCAGGTGCGGGCCGGAGGCGGTCAGGTTGACCACCTTGCGAAACTGGCGGGCGAGCTGTTCGAACTCATCGACCTGCGCGCAGTCGCGCAGCGCCTCGGTCAGCTTGCCTAGCTCCTCGATGACGCCGGTGTCGCCGGCGGTCGCCGCGCGGCTGCTGGTGAGTGCGCTGAGCATGCCGTACAGCTCGAACGCCTCGCGGACCGTGCCGGCGTCGAACTCGGCCACGAACGCGCCGCGGTAGTGCGGCATGTGGATCAGCCCGTCGCGTTCGAGGTGCATCAGGCCTTCGCGGACCGGCACCCGGCTGACGCCGAGGTCGGCGGCGACGCGGTCGAGGTCGATGCGGTCGCCGCCGCGCAGGGTGCCGTCGAAGAGCAGGCCGAGGATGTGCGCGGCGACGGCCTCGCCGGTCTTCACCCGGACGAGTGTCATGGCGAGATCAGCTCCCCGAGTGGATAGACCTTCTCCATCGACTCGCCAAGGTAGTCGGGGCCTTCCCCGGCCGGCACGAACCACCCGGTCGGGCACATCGTCAGGATCTCCACCAGCCCGAAGCCGGCGCCGGACAGCTGCGCCTCGAACGCCCGGCGCAGCATCCGCTTGGTCTGCGCGACACCGCCGGCGGTGCCGACGCCGCCGCGGGCCACGTAGGCCGCGCCGCGCAGCCCGGCGACTAGGTCGGCCACCGGGATCGGGTATCCGTGCTCCTCCGCGGCCCGCCCGGAAAGGCTCGTCTTCGTGCGCTGCCCGAGCACGGTGGTGGCGGTGAGCTGCCCGCCGGTGTCGCCGAAGACGCCGTTGTTCAGCAGTACACAGGTGATCTTCTCGCCGCGGGCGGCGGCGTGCAGCACCTCCTGGAGGCCTTCGTTGGCCATGTCGCCGTCGCCCTGCATCGTGAAGACCGCCACGTCGGGGCGCACCCGCTTGATGCCGGTCGCGCACGACGGCGCGCGGCCGTGCAGGCACTGGAGCACGTCGACGTCCATGATGCGCACGAAGCTGCCGTAGCAGCCGTGCCCGACCACGCCGATCGTCCGCCGCACGATCTCCAGCTCCTGGAGCACCTCCAGCAGCAGGCGCAGGGCGACCGGCTCGCCGCAGCCGGGGCAGAGCGAGTGCTCGCCGAGCAGCAGGTTGGGCTTGAAGTCGGCGGCCAGCTTGGCCGGTCCTTCCGGCGGCCGGCTCGTGTCGATGCTCATGCGAGCGCCTCCAGGATGCGTGTGCGGATCACCGGCGCGTCCATCAGCTCGCCGTACGCCAGCCCGGACTCGGAGATGCTCACCCCGCCGACGAACCGGACGGCGTCCCGGTCGGCGGCGTGAATACGTATGTCATCGAGCATCTGGCCGGCGTTGAGCTCGAACACCAGCACCCGACGCACGCCGCGGGTCGCCTCGGCGAGCGCCGCACCCGGGAACGGCCACAGCGTCACCGGCCGGAACCAGCCGATCCGGTGCCCCTCGACCCGCAGCTCGTCGACCACGTGCTCGACGAACTTCGCCGCCGACCCGAACGACACCACGACCGTGTCGGCACCCTCGACGTACGCCTGCTCGTGGCGGGCCTCGACGGCCGCGATCGCGTCGAACTTCTCGGCGATCGACCGCCAGTGCCGGTCCGGGCCGGGGCCGGGGTCGGTGGCCTTGCCCATCGCCCAGGTCCACACCTGCCGGGAGCGTCCGGTGCCGCCGCCGGTGCCGTCGAGGGCCCAGTCCTTGGGCGGCAGCGGCCCGAAGTCGCGTGCCTCGATCGAGACGCCCACCCGGGTCTGCGCCAGCAGCGGGTCGCCGTAGAGCACGACCGGGGCACGGTGCTTGTCGGCGAGGTGGAACAGCAGCTGGGTGTGCTCGACCGCCTCCGGCACGTCCTTGGGCGCGAGCGTGATCGTGCGGTAGTCGCCCCAGCCGCCGCCGCGCGTGGCCTGGAAGTAGTCCTGCTGGTTGCGGGCCATGTTGAAGACCACGAACGGGGTCTGGTTGAGGGCGGCCTCGGCGATCGCCTCCTGCATCAGCGCGATCCCCTGCCCGCACGAGCCGGTCGCCGCCCGCGCCCCGGCGGCGGCCGCGCCGAGGGTCATGTTGACGCCTTCGATCTCGCTCTCCGCGTTGAGGCAGACGCCGCCGGCCGCCGGCAGCTCGCGGGACATGCTCTCCAGCAGCCCGGTGAACGGCGACATCGGGTATCCGGCGAAGAACGCGCAGCCGGCCGCGATGGCCGAGCGGGCGATCGCGGTGCTGCCCTCCAAAAGCTCAAGAGCCATGGGCCACCGCCGTGGTCAGGCTCGCGCCGGCCGCGAGGGCCCGCGCGTTGGCCGGTGCGTGTTGCCGCCGGTACGGCGGGAGCAGCTCTTCCATCGCGGCCACCAGAGATTCCTGGGGTACCAGGCCGGTGACCGCGACGTAGGCGCCGAGCAGGACGAAGCCGACCGCCTGGGGCGCGCCGGCCGCCTTGGCCAGTGCGGCCGCGTCGACCGGGTGGATGGCGAGGTCGGCGCGGAGCGCGGCGGGGTCGACGAGCGGCACGTTGGCGACGACGGGGCCGCCGGGCCGCACCCGCTCCAGCACGCCCTCGCTGAACCTGTGGTGCGCGACGATCGCCGACCAGGCCGACGGCAGCACCGGCAGCGCGCGCAGCGGCGCGTCGCCGATCACCACGCTGGCCTTGGACGGCCCGCCGCGCATCTCACCGCCGTAGTCGGCACTGAGCATCGCGTGCCGCCCCTGCCGGGTCGCGGCGAGCGCGAGCGTCTTGGCGAGCAGCTGGATGCCCTGGCCGCCGACGCCCGTGACGATGACTTCCCGCTCCACCGGCCCCCTCCTTGACTCCGTTTAGATATTAGATACAAAATCCAACTAGAGATCAAGAGAGCTGAGGTGGGGATGCGCGCTGCTGTGCTGCACGGCTTCGGTGACCTGCGGATGGAAGACGTGCCCGACCCCGCGCCCGGCCCCGGCGAGGTGGTCGTCGACGTGACCTGCGTCCAGCCGAGCGTCACCGAGTGCATGATGATCGCCGGCGAGCCGGTCGCCCAGCACGGCCACCTCGCCGCCGCGCTCGCCCGCGGGCCGGTCCGGTTCGGCGGGCACGAGTTCTGCGGTGTCGTCACGGCCGCCGGCCGGGTGCCCGCCGGCAGCCGGGTCACCGTGGTGGAAACCGTCGTGTGTGGACGGTGCGCCGCCTGCCGCCGCCACCGGCCGGACGCGTGCGCCTCCCCCGGGTTCGTCGGTTTCACCCGGCCCGGCGCGTTCGCCGAGCGGGTGGTGGTGCCGGCGGCGAACGTGGTGCCGGTGCCGGACGGGGTGAGCGACTCCGCCGCCGCAGCCATCCAGCCGCTCGCCGGTGCCATCCACGCGCACGCGCTCGCCGCCGTGCGGCCGGGCGAGAGCGTCCTCGTCGTCGGTGCCGGCGTGATGGGGCTGCTGGCGGTGCAGGTGGCCCGGCACGGCAACGCTGGGCAGATCCTGGTCGCCGGGCGGAGCCGGGCCAAGCTGGACCTCGCCGTCAGGTTCGGCGCCGACCTCGTCCTCGGCGCCGGCGACGGCGTGGCGGAGCGGGTGGCCGACGCCACCGAGGGCGTCGGCGTCGACGTCGTCATCGAGACCGCCGGTGGCGCGCCGTCGGTCGGCCTGTCCGGCGCCGGCACGCTCGACCTCGCTGTCCGATGTGTACGCCGCGGCGGGCGGATCGTGCTGGTGTCGGTGCTGCCGGAGGGGGCGCCGGCGCCGCTGGCCCGGCTGCGCGAGCGAAGCGTCTCCCTGCTGCACCCGGGCTCCGGCGCCGGCGCTTTCACCCACGCGCTACGGCTCGTCGCCCGCGGCGACGTCGACGTGGAGTCGCTGGTCACGCACCGCCTCGACGGCGTCGACGAGATACCGGAGGCCATCCGGATCACCGCCGACAAGCCGGCGCACGGAGCCATCAACCCCGCTCAGGTCTCCATCGGCGGGCCGGCATGGCACTGCTGATCGGCGACATCGTCCGGCGTGCCGCCCGGATGGCCCCGCGCGCGGTGGCCGCGAGCCTCGGCGGCGCCCGGGTCAGCTTCGCCGAGCTCGACGAGGCCGCCAACCGCACCGCCAACGCCCTCGCCGGCCTCGGGGTGCGCCGCGGCGACCGGGTGCTCTGGTGGTCCGCGCCGGCCCTGCGTACCCTCGACGGGTTTCTCGCGTGTGCCCGGCTCGGCGCGGTGTTCGCGCCGGTCAACCCGGCACTGTCCGATGTGGAGTTCGCGGCGGTGCTGGACTACCTGGATCCCCGCCTCGTGGTCTGCGACGCGCGGCGGCCCGGCCTCGGCGCGCCGCACGCGATCGCCGCCACGCTCTCCGGCGCGCCCGGGTCGCCGGCGGTGGCGGTGGCGGTGTCCGAGACCGACCCGCACATCCTGTACCTGACCAGCGGCAGCACCGGCCGTCCCAAGGGCGCGCTGGTCAGCCACCGGGCGAGCTGGCTGCGCTCGGCACCCGGTGGCGGCACGTTCAGCACCGGGCTGCGCGGTGACGGCGGCGTGCTGTGCAGCTTCCCGCTGTACCACTACGGCGGCTGGCACTACGTCATGGAGGCGTGGCAGCACGGCACCGCCGTACACCTGGTGCCCCGCGCCGACGCGGTGAGCATCGTCGACGCGGTCCGGCGGCACCGGCCGGCCGCCATCTACTGCATCCCCGCGGTGTGGGAGCGGCTGCTGGACGCCGAGCACCGGCGCGCCGACCTGTCCAGCCTCCGGCACGCCGACACCGGCACCTCGCCCGTGGCGGCCGAGCTCGTGGCCCGGATCAAGGAGCGGCTGCCCGGCACCACCACGACGATCCTCTACGGCTCCACCGAGGCGGGCCGGATGGCCGCGCTGCACGACTGGGAGCTGTCACGCCGGCCGGGCAGCGTCGGGCGGGCAGCCTTTCCCGGCACGCTCTGGCTCGACGACGGCGAGGTCGTGGTCGGCGGTGACACGCTCATGGCCGGCTATCACGGCCTGCCGGCGGAGACCGCGGCGGCGATGCGCGACGGCGGATACCGCTCCGGCGACCTCGGCCGCCTGGACGACGAGGGTTACCTCTACCTGACCGGCCGGGCCCGCGAGGTGATCCGCACCGGCGGCGAGTCGGTGTCACCATCCGAAGTGGAGTACGCCCTGCGCGACCTGCCCGGTGTGCGGGACGTCGCCGTGGTGGGACTGCCCGACGCCCGCTGGGGCGAGGTGGTCTGCGCCGCCCTGGTGCCGGCCGGCGACGGCGCGGTCCCCGACGTGGCGGCGGTGCGGGCGCACGTGGCCGGGCGGCTCGCGCCGTTCAAGCAGCCACGCCGGGTCGCCGTGGTGGAGGCCATCCCGCGCACTCCCGCGACGGGCCAGATCCAACGCTCCCAGGTGCGAGAGACCATCATCAAATACATGCCGATGAATCAACCGATGCAGCTTCGATGAACGCCCGCGGGCACCCTGACGGTGCCGCCATCCGGCGGCCGCGAAGGGAGATCCCATGCACGCCAGAACCTACCGCCGGGCGCTCGCGATGCTCTTGCCGGCACTGTTCACACTCACGGCCACGACGGTCGCCGCGACGCCCGCCCAGGCGGCACCGCCCTGTTCCGTGACCTACGTCGGCGGTGGCTGGAACGCGACGCCCGAGTTCCCGGCCGGCTTCCAGGGCACGTTCACCGTCACCAACAACGCCACCAGGAAGATGTTCGGCTGGCGGATCGAGACGCATTTCCAGACCGGGGCGGAGGTCACCGGGCACTGGAACTCCGAGCTGCTCCTGGACGCCGACCCCGTCTACGTCTTCGGCAACGCGTCCTACAACGGAGAACTCGTGCGGGGGCAGTCGATCCAGTTTGGCGTCACCGGCAGGAAGAGCGCCGACAACATCTCCAACTCGCCGTACTCCGCGGTCTGCGCCCCGCTGTACTGATCCGGGAACGCACATCACATCTCGCCCCACACCACAGCAATAGACGATTCTTGATATGTACAGCCGTAGATGTAATACTTCGCTGGAAGCGCTCCCAAACAGGCTTTCAATGCCGAAGAACGGAGGATGTACGTGCGTTCACACAAGCCCGATCAATCCGGCCGCGGATCTCGGCTCATCCGAGCGCTTGTCCTGCTGGTCGCCGTGACAGTCGGCATGCTGCCGTGGACCGGTGCGGCCCAGGCGCACGGCACGATCATCAACCCGATGACGCGCGCCTACCAGTGCTG
>NZ_JCADBM010000030.1:0-115303 GCF_059359075.1 Phytohabitans sp. LZ39
TCCTGGGCCGGCGACGCCTCACACCGCATCCCGATGATGCAGCGCGCCAACCAGATCCCCGCCTTCGACTCGGTCCGGGTCCAGGTCCGATAGCGACAGCGCGACCATCCACATGCGACACCAGGGGGCACGGGCCAGCCAGGCCGGTGCCCCCTTCGCTCGTGAAGCAAACAGCGAAGAGCAGCAACGTTAGGAGCCGTCCATGTTCCGCTACCGGCGTACGGCAGTCGTGGCGCTCGGCGCCGCCGTCTTCGGTGCACTCGCACTCGCGTCCCCGGCATCGGCCGACGTGACCGCGAACCCGTCGGAGGCCACGCGAGGGGACGGCGCCAAGGTGACGTTCCGGCTGACCGAGGACCGGCCCGGCGCGCACACCACCAAGATCCAGGTGATCGCGCCGGTGGACAACCCGATCGGCGAGATCTACCCGATGTCCCAGGACGACTGGGCGCCGACCACCGAGACCCGCAAGCTCGACAAGGCCGTCGCGGGCCTGCACGGCATGCCGGTCAACGAGACGACCGCCTCGATCACGTGGACCCGCGTCGACCCCAAGCCGACCCCCACCCCCGCCGTCGAGCTGATCGTCTCCATGGGACCGATGCCGACCGAGGGCGACGCGCTTTCGTTCACGGTGGTACAGACCTACTCGGACGGCACCGTGGTCCGCTGGGCCGACCCGGCCGGCGGCGCTCACCCGGCCGTGGTGGTCAAGCTTGTCGGCCAGGCGGTGAGCGGCGGCAACGGCCACCACGGCGGTGGCCGGCAACAGCAGGCGGCCCCGCCCGCCTCGGCGGCACAGACCGCGGACGACGGCGGCTCTTCGTACGGAATCCTCGCCGCGGGCCTGCTCGCCGGCCTGGGTCTCGGCGTGCTCGGCGGCTGGCTGATCCTGCGCAGCCGCCGCGCCACACCCCCGGCCGCCACGGCCGAGACACCCGAGCGCGAGAAGGTCGGCGCCACCAGCAACTAGAGACCTTTCGGAGTCGGGCGTACTTCCAGTACCGCTGAGCAAGAGTGGTCGGGGTGGGGCTTGTCGGGCGGAGCTGGCAGTGGAGGTCGGGGATCTCGGCGAGCCCTGGCGAGCCGCCGACCGGAGCGGTCTCCGGCGGGAGCGGCGGCCCGCAGCTGACGCGGACCCGGGAAATCGGCGAGTGAGTACCCGGCACCAGTCGCGTGGGCTCGGCGGCGGATCGCGCGGGTCGTGTGGTGGTCCTACCGTCATGCCATGGGCGAGTACACGCTCCGGATCGCGCGCGCCACACCGGACACCCGAGACCGTGCGATCGACGGGCTGCGCGCCGTCGCGATCCTCGGTGTCGTCGGTGGGCACTGGCTGGTGACCGGGCTGACCGTGCGCGCCGACGGCAGCCTGCGCATCGACAGCCCGCTGCGCTACCTCGGCGGTTTCGCGCCGGCGAGCTGGCTGTTCGAGACGTTGGGCCTCTTCTTCCTGGTGGGCGGTTTCGCGGCGGCAAGGTCCCTGGAGCGGCACGGTCCGGACACCGGTGCGTGGGTGCGCCGCCGGCTGGCCCGCCTCCTCACGCCGGTGCTCGCCGCCACGGCCGCGCTCGCCCTGGCGCTGCCGCTCGCGGCGCTCGCCGGCGCCCCGGGCGGCACGCTGCGCACGTGGACAGTCCTCTTTGTCCAGCCACTGTGGTTCATCGCCATCTACGCGGTGGTCGGCGCGCTCACCCCGTTCGCGATGCGGCTGGACGACCGCCTGGGTGCGCTCGCCGCGCTGCCTTTCCTGGCCGCGGTGGCCGCCGTCGACCTGCTCCGCTACGGGCCGTGGGCCGGCGTCGTGCCCGCCGGGGTGGGTTTCCTGACCGTGCTGCCGGCGTGGCTGTTCACCTACCAGCTGGGGGTGGCCTGGGCTCGTGGGCGGATGGGCCGGCGGGCGGCGGCCTGGCTGGTGGCCGGCGGCGGCGCGCTCTTCACGGTGCTGGTCGGGTGGCTCGACTACCCGGCGAGCATGGTGGGTGTGCCCGGCTCGAGCCGTTCGAACTCCGGCCCGCCGTCGCTGCTCGTGCCCGCCCTCGCCGCCGTGCAGGCGGGCGCCGCGCTGCTGGTGCGCGACCGGCTCGACGGGCTGCTGCGGCGCCGGCAGAGGCTGTGGGCCGCGGTCGCGACCGTCAACCTGTACGCGCTGGCCATCTTCTGCTGGCACCTCACCGCTGTGGTGCTGGTGTCGCTGGCCGCGCAGGCGCTGGGCGGCGTCGACGGCCTGACCACGCGGCCGGACGCCGTCTCCTGGATCGCCGCCCGCGCCACGTGGCTGCCGCTGCTGGCACTCGTGCTCGTCGGCCTCGTGGCGCTCGCCGGGCGGCTGGAGCGGCTGTGCACCTCCCACCGGCTGGTGGCGGGCGCGGCGGCGGCGGGCTTCACGCTGTACGCGCTGGTCGTATGGTGACGGTGTGCTGCTTCCGATCAATCCACCGGTCGAGCCGATGCTGGCCAAGAGCGTTGCCAAGCTGCCGACCGCCGAGGGCATGACGTACGAGCCGAAGTGGGACGGCTTTCGCTGCATCGTCTTCCGCGACGGCGACGAGGTGGAGCTGGCCAGCCGCGGCGGCAAGACCCTCACCCGGTACTTTCCGGAGGTCGTCGCGCAGGCCAAGGCCCAGCTGCCGCCCCGCTCGGTGGTCGACGGCGAGGTGATCGTCATCCGGCGCGAGGAGGGCGGGCCGCGGCTCGACTTCGAGCTGCTCGGGCAGCGCATCCACCCCGCCGCGTCGCGGGTGGCGATGCTCGCCGAGAAGACGCCCGCTTCGTTCGTGGCGTTCGACCTGCTGGCGCTCGACGACCGCGCGCTGCTCGACCGGCCGTACGCCGAGCGCCGCGCCACCCTCGAGGCCGCCCTGAAGGGCCTGGCCGCACCGTTCTACCTCACGCCGACCACGGCGGACGTCGCTACCGCGCGGCGGTGGTTCGAGGTGTTCGAGGGCGCCGGGCTCGACGGTGTGATCGCCAAGCCGGCCGACGTGCCCTACGAGCCGGGCAAACGCCTGATGTACAAGGTCAAGCACGCGCGGACGGCGGACGCGGTGGTGGCCGGCTTCCGGTGGCACAAGTCCGGGCCGGTGGTGGGCTCGCTGCTGCTGGGCCTCTACGAAAACGGCCTGCTGCACCATGTCGGCGTATCGGCCTCGTTTCCGATGGCCCGCCGGGCCGAGCTGCTGGAAGAGCTCGCCGCGTACCGCGATCCGCCGTCGCATCCGTGGCTGTCTCCCGCACCCGAGCAGCGTGTGCCCGGTGCGGTGAGCCGCTGGACCGGTGGGCGCAATCTCGACTGGGAGCCGCTGCGGCCGGAGCTTGTCGTCGAGGTGGCGTACGAGGCGATGGAGGGCGACCGCTTCCGCCACACCGCCCAGTTTCAGCGGTGGCGGCCGGACCGCTCTCCGGAGTCGTGCACATACGAGCAGTTGGAACGCCCGGTGCGTTTCGACGTCGACGATGTGCTTGACGGCGGCCGGGTAGCCTAGCCGGGTGGCTCGCACCCAACGCCGGGTTATGACCGGTCTTGTCGCAGGTGCCCTGCTCGCCGCCGGCTGCGCGCTTCCGGTGTACGCCCCGAAGACCGACGACGGGGCCGCCCCGCGGGAGCGGCCGGGCCCCGCCGCGACCGGAGACAACGCGATCTGGCGGCCCTGCCCCGACGTGCCGGAAGACCTGGTGGGCCGTAGCGCGCCCGGCATGCGTTACGAGTGCGCGAGCATCGCCGTCCCGCAAGACTGGGCCGACCCGAGCGGCAGCGGCACCTTCGAGGTCGCGCTGCTGCGCGCCCGCTCCAACCGGCAGCACGACCGGCTGGGCTCGCTCCTGGTCAACCCGGGCGGGCCGGGCGTCTCCGGCATCGACACGGCCGTGTACCTGTCCTTCGGCCAGGCGTTCGGCCAGCTGCCCGACGAGATCACCGAGCGTTTCGACATCGTCGGCTTCGACCCGCGCGGCGTCGCCCGTTCCTCGCCGGTCGAGTGCATATCGAACTCCGACCTCGACGCGACGTTCGGCGCCGACCCGGATCCGGACACGCAGGCCGAGTTCGACGAGGTCGTGGCGATCAACAAGCGCGTCGCGGACGGGTGCGGCGCCAAGTACGGCGACAAGCTCCGGTACTTCTCCACCGAGCAGGCCGCCCGTGACATGGACGCGGTGCGCGAGGCGGTGGGCGACGAAAAGCTGACCTACCTCGGCTGGTCGTACGGCACGCTGCTCGGCGCCACCTACGCCCAGCTCTTCCCCAACAAGGTCCGCGCGCTCGTGCTCGACGGTGCGGTCGACCCCGGGCAGGACATGATCGCCGGGTCGGAGGGCCAGGCGAAGGGCTTCGAGCGGGCGTTCACCAACTTCGCCACCTGGTGCACCCAGGCCGGCGGGCGGTGCCCAATCGGGCCGGACGCCCGCGGCGCGGTCACGGCCGCGCTCGACAAGGCCAGAGTCTCCCCGGTACGCGGCGGCGACGGCCGCGAGGCCACCGCAGGCTGGATCTTCTACGCGATCATCGAGTCGCTCTACAGCGAGCAGGGCTGGCAGGAGCTCGCCGACGCCATCGAAGACCTACAGGGCGGCGACGCGACCGCCGTGTTCGAGCTGGCCGACTCGTACGCCAAGCGGGACAAGAGCGGCAACTACTCCAACCTCTTCGACGCCAACCTCGCGGTCAACTGCGCCGACTCCACCGCCAAGCCGACTCTCGCGCAGATCCGCACGTACCAGTCGCAGTGGCGGACGAAGTACCCGATCTTCGGAGCCGCGCTGGCGCTGGGCATGCTGCCGTGCGCGTACTGGCCCGGCGAGCGCGACCCCTACCCCACCGGAGCCGCGAAGGGCGCGCCGCCGATCGTGGTCGTGGGCACCACGGGCGACCCGGCGACGCCGTACGAGCAGACCGCCAAGCTCGCCGACATGCTGGGCGTGGGCGTGGTGCTGACGTGGGAGGGCGAGGGCCACACCGCGTACCCGCAGACGGATTGCGTCAACCAGGCGGTCGACAAGTACCTCATCGATCTGGAGGTCCCCCGGGCGGGGCTGCGCTGCCCGCGGTGAGGTCTTCCATCATCGCCCGGATGGCCCGGAGGTTCTGCTTGATCTCCTCCTGCTCGTCGTGCCGGAACGCGTCCGCGTCCACGATGAGCCGGCTCGCGAAGTGCGCCGTGATCAGCGGGATCACCAGCAGCACCATCGTGGAGATCAGGATCCCGGCGAGCACGCGGCCCGCCCACGTCGTGGGGTACGTGTCCCCGTAACCGACGGTGGACGCCGTGACGACCGCCCACCACACCGAGTCGCCGGCGCTCTTGTTCTCGGTGACGCTGTAGATGGCGCCGCTGATCACGATGAGGCCGAGATAGGAGAGCATCAGCGTAGGCGGCGAGTTGGCCAGCCACACCAGACCGCGATAGACCTGGTGAAACGGCCACAGCAGCAGCTTCATGGCGCATCATGATGCCGCCGCCGATCGCATCCGGCCATAGGGTGGTCGGGTGTCTGATCTCGTCTTCCGCGCCGCCACCCACGCCGACTTGCCCGCGATCGTGACGATGCTCGTAGACGACTCGCTCGGCGCGACCCGAGAGTCGGTCGACGACCCGGCGTACACGGCCGCGTTCGCCTCGATCGACGCCGACCCGCGCAACGAGCTGGTGGTCGCCGACCGGGCCGGCGAGGTGATCGGCACGATGCAGCTCACGTACATCCCCGGCCTCAGCCACCGCGGCGGCGAACGCCTGCACATCGAGGCCGTCCGGATCCGCGCCGACCAGCGCGGCCGTGGCCTGGGCCGCGAGATGATCCAGTGGGCGGTCGACCGAGCCCGCGAGCGCGGCTGCCGGCTGGTGCAGCTGACGACCGACAAACGCCGGGTGGACGCCCACCGCTTCTACGCGTCGCTCGGCTTCACCGCGTCGCACGAGGGCATGAAGCTGAGGCTCTAGAGACTTTTCGGAGTCGAGGTGGCCGGGCGCTAAGTTCCTTTTAGGACAGAGATTTGAGCTACCGCGATGTCCGTCGTGGTCCAGACCGCTGCTCCCGCGGCCCCGCCCGTCCGCCGCTGGTCGCGCTCACCCCGTCGGGCCGCGCGACGGTCACTGTTTGTCCACAAATGCCTGCTCCCGGATCGGCGCTCTGGGAAAGCTGCGGATTTTCGTCGCCGCCGGTAACCGCCGCGGCGAGGTGAGCGGCGCGAGATTCCAGATCTCGGAGAGTTAAGGCGCTATTTCCACCCCAACTCTCCTAGATCTCGAAGTCCCGATCCCTGGGCTGGTGACGCTGCGTCAGGATGGCGGAGATAGGCCCCGCGAAGAACCCCTTCGGGGCTTGTCTCGCGGACCTGGCAGTGGACGGCCGGGGATTTCGGCTCGCCCTGCGAGCCGCCGGCCGGGAGCGGTGCCCGCGGGAGCGTACGGTCTCTAGCTGACGCGGACGGGGGAAAATCTGCCGGAGCGCCGCCACGCGCGCAACCCGACTCCGAAAGCTCTCTAGATTTGCCGCCGTCCGCGTCAGTCGCGGACCGTATGCTCCCGCGGGCACCGCTCCGGTCGGCGGCTCGCCAGGGCTCGCCGAGACCCCCGACCTCCGCTGCCGGGTTCGCGGTGCAAGCCCGGGCTTCGTTTTTGGTTGCGGTTACTTCGGCGCCTCCGGCGGGGCCTCGGGCTCCGGCCGGGCCGTCCCCGGCTTGTTTCGGTTTGTCGGTGGGTGGTTGCGGTGGAAGCCGGCTTCGCACGCTGGCTGCGGCTAGGGGTTGGCCGGGCCGCGACCGGCCCACCCTTCCCACTGTTGGGAGAGGTGGCTCAGCATGATCGTTCGCCCGAAATGGGCGTGACACGCCGAAGACCACGCCCTTATCGGGCTAACGATCATGCGCTGCGGCCGCCGCCGCGCGCTAGGCGCGGGCGCTGCCGATCACGCGGCGCTGGCGGTAGGCACGGGTCTTGTTGCGGTTACCGCAAGACGCGCCGCACCAGCACTTCGAGGAGTTTTTCGAACGGTCGTAATATGCCCACCGGCAGGTGTCCTCCCGGCAGATCTTGAGGCGGGCCCAGATGCCGTCGCGCTCGGCGAGCACCATCGCGGCCACGATCTCCGCCAGCAGGCCGGGCACCCCACCACCGGTGGGCGCCAGGCCCACGCCGCCCTCGGTGAAGCGCGCCCGCAGCGGCAGCCCGGCGGCCAGCCGGTCGAGCTCCGCGCGGGGGCGGGGCGCCTCGGTCGGGTGCGCCGCGGGCGCGTGAACCGCGTCGGTGTCGTGCGCGGCCAGCTCGAGGCGGAGCGCCGCGCGCAGCTGCCAGGCGAGGTCGAGGTCGGCCGGCGCCACGGGCTCGTCGCGCCCCTGCGCCTCGATCCACCGCCGGAACCGCTCGACCGAGGTCAGCTCGTCAGTGCCCTCCTCGACGTCGACCGTATTGGCGAACGCCTCCACCAACGCGAGCTGCTCCGGGACCTCGTCCGCCACGACACCTCCAAACCGCCTTGACTCGTAACACGCATCCTACTACCGTCAGAGCGACACCACCAAAGAGACTTCGATAGTGTCGGAGGAGACGTCATGCATCCCCTCATCGCTTCAATGTGGATCAAGGCTTACGACCAGGACCTGCGCGACGAGGCCCGACATGAGCGCCGGGCCGCCGCCTTCGCGCGTGGCGGCTCACTCCGTGTCCGCGCGGGCCAAGGGCTCGTCCGGCTGGGCCAGCGCGTGGGCGGCGAGGCGGTGCGCCACCCGCGGCCAGCGTGAGAGGCAGTGCGTCACCCTGCGGCCGGCGTGAGCGGCGGTGCGCCAGCCGCGCCCGGCGTGATGGGCTCAGCTCTCCCAGTTCGCGGCGTTCTTGCGGCTGGGCTGCACGCGCGGGGGTTCGCCCGGCATTTTGGGATGGTCCGGCGGATAGGGCATGTCGCCCTGGCCGTCGCGCTCGTCGCGCTCAGACCATTCCAGCAGTGGCGTGAGGTCGTGCGCCTGGTCGTCGATGGTCGCGTGCGGGTCGCCGATTTTGGCAAAGCGCTCGGGCACGGTGCGGATGTCGAAGTCGTCCGGCTCGACCTCGAGCAGCTCGTCCCAGGTGACCGGGGTGGAGACGGTGGCGCGGCCGTTCGCGCGCAGGGAGTAGGCGCAGGCGATCGTGCGGTCGCGGGCCATCTGGTTGAAGTCGACGAAGACTCGCTCGCCCCGCTCCTCCTTCCACCACGAGGTGGTGACGAGGTCGGGTCGGCGCCGCTCCACCTCGCGGGCCAGCGCGATCACGGCGCGCCGCACGGCGACGAAGTCCCATTCCGGCCTGATGCGTACGTAGACGTGCACGCCCCGGCCGCCCGACGTCTTGGGAAAGCCGGCGATGCCCAGCTCGTCGAGCACCTCGCGCAGCACGCCGGCCGCCTTCACCGCGTGGCCGAAGTCGGTGCCCGGCGACGGGTCGAAGTCGATGCGCAGCTCGTCCGGGTGGTCCGGGTCGGCCTTGCGCACCGGCCACGGGTGAAAGACCACGGTGCCGAGCTGGGCCGCCCACGCCACGTGCGCCAGGTCGGCCGGGCAGAGCTCGTCGGCCGGCCGCCCGCTGGGAAACGTGATCCGCGCGGTCTGCACCCATGGCGGCACACCCCTGGTCGGGATCCGCTTCTGGTAAAACATCTCGCCCTCGATGCCCTCCGGAAACCGCTGGAGGGTCGTGGGGCGGTCGCGCAGGGCGCGCACGATGCCGTCGCCCACGGCGAGGTAGTACGAGAACAGGTCGTGCTTGGTGTAGCCGCGCTGCGGAAAGTAGACCTTGTCAGGGCTGCTCAGTCGCACCTTCTGGCCGGCGACCTCGACCTCGACGGCGCTCGCCTTCGGACTCATGTCGCGACCATACTGCTTTCCAGCAGGTCAGCTGTGCACGCTCCAGTCGCGATGGGTCTCCCAGAGGTGCACGAGCATAAAGAGGCGCCGCTCGAAAAACGGATCCCGCGCCAGCCACAGCCCGTCGTAGGGCGCGGGTAGGCGCAGCGTCTCGCCGGAGTCGAGATACACGGCCACGACCGTACGGTGCCGCCGGCGTTCCGGCCGGATGTTCACCACCCGGCGCCACGACGCCACCCCGGGCAACGCCGGGCCGGTGCGCCGGATGCCGTATTCGTCGACCTCGGTGGCGCTGCGGCGGCCCGCCACGACGCCGGCCACCGCGGCCACGAGCGGCGGTGCCACAAGGATCGCGGGGCGGAGCTTCGCCGGCGCGGCAAACGCGACAGCGAGGGCGATGAGGGCACAGACCACGCCGGCCCACAGCCCGCGCCCGATCGCCTGGCGCCAGGTCGGCCGAAAGCTGACCAGCGTGTATCCGTCCCCCACGCCTGGTCAACGACGGCGTTCGCGGTTGGTAATCTGCGGGCGAGGCCGGTCACCCTCGCGCGGTCGTACCGTTGTGGCATGGCTGCTGACGAGATGACCGTGCCCACCACCGACGAAGAGTGGCGCGTGCGCCTGTCGCCCGACGAATACCGCGTGCTCCGCCAGGCCGGCACCGAGGCGCCCTGGACCGGGGAGTACGTGGACACCAAGACCAAGGGTGTCTATCGCTGCCGGGCGTGCGGTGCGGAGCTCTTCTCCAGCGACACGAAGTTCGACTCGCACTGCGGGTGGCCGTCGTTCTTCACCCCGCTCGCCGAAGACCGCGTCCGCTACATCGTCGACAAATCACTCGGGATGTCCCGCACCGAGGTGCGGTGCGCGCGGTGTGACTCACACCTGGGCCACGTCTTCGAGGGCGAGGGCTACGCGACGCCCACCGACCAGCGCTACTGCATCAACAGCATCTCCCTGACGCTGGAGCCCGCGGACGTCTGAGAGCGAGGCGTGCGCGCGCCAGGCCGAGCCTCGCCTATCAGGTAGGGGCGTCAAGTCGCTACGATCCCCAACCAAGGTGTACGGGGAGGACAGCATGGCGCGCATACTGACGGTTTCCTCGCAGCGGGCGGGGGCATATCCGACAATTCAGGACGCGCTCGAGGTCGCCGCCGATGGAGCGGTGATCTCCGTCGAGCCCGGCACCTACCACGAGACGATCCGTGTCACGGGCCGCCGCCTCACCATCAACGCGGCCAAGGAGCCCGGCTCGGTCACGATCGACGCGAGCGAGGCGGGTGGCCCGGCGGTCGCCGCGGCCCGCGCCGAGATCACGCTGCAAGGGCTGGTGCTCAAGGCGGGCGACTACCCGGCCGTGAGCGCGTCCAACACCCGGGTCACGATCGAAAAGTGCGAGGCCAGTGCCGGATACGCGGCGGGCATCTCGGTGACCGACGGCGCGCAGGTGACCGCCACCGAGGTCAAGGTGACCGGCGGGCAGTACGGCTTCGTCATCGAGGACTCCAGCGGCATCCTCGACAAGTGCGAGGTCCGCGGCATCTCGGACGACGGCGTCATCGTGCGGCTGGGCGCCAACCCCACGATCCGCAACTCGACGATCGCCGACTGCGGCTACCGGGGCATCTACGTGTACCAGGCGGGTCGCCCCACGATCGAGCGGTGCGACATCTCCGGCACCGGCGACGCGGGCATCTCCGTGGCACACCAAAGCGCGCCCACGATCACCGAGAGCTGGGTGCACGACACGTCGGGCGTCGGCATCGCGTTCGGCCGCGGGTGCGGTGGCCTGGTCGAGGGCACCCGCGTAGAAGGCACCGCCTCCCCCGGCATCGATGTCGAAGACGGCGCGACGCCCACGATCCGCGCGGCCGACGACACCCCAGGCCAGCCCAAGGTCGGCGCGGCCGTCACCGAGGGCCTGGCCCAGCAGGACACGGAGAAGGTCGACAAGCTGCTCGCCGAGCTCGACTCGATGATCGGCCTCGGCAGCGTCAAGGCCGAGGTCCGCGCCGTCATCGACGAGATCCAGGTCAACGAGTGGCGGCGCAGCGCCGGCCTCGCGGTCGGCGGCGCGAGCAACCACCTCGTCTTCACCGGCGCGCCGGGCACCGGCAAGACCACCGTCGCGCGCATCTACGGCCAGCTGCTCAAGGCGCTGGGCGTGCTGCCCGGCGGCGACTTCAAGGAAGTGTCTCGGCGCGACCTGGTCGGCCAGTACATCGGTCACACCGCGGAGAAGACCACCGTGGCTTTCGAGCAGGCGCTCGGCGGCGTGCTCTTCATCGACGAGGCGTACACGCTGTCCCGCTCGGCCGGCGCCAGCGCCGACTTCGGCCAGGAGGCCATCGACACGCTCGTGAAGCTCATGGAGGACCACCGCGACCAGGTGGCCGTCATCGTCGCCGGATACACCGACGACATGGCCAACTTCCTCGACGCCAACGCCGGTCTGGCCTCCCGCTTCGCCAAGACGCTGGAGTTCGAAAACTACTCCCCCGACGAGCTGGTGCTGATCGTCCGGCGGATCACCCGTAACGACGACTACCTGCTGGGCGAGGGGCTCGACGAGGCGCTGCTGGAGTGGTTCGGTCAGATCGAGCGCGACCAAAACTTCGGCAACGCGCGTGAGGCGCGCAAGCTCCTGGAGGGCATGCGCAAGGTGCAGTCCGGCCGGCTGCGCGCGCTCGGGCGCATGCCCAGCCGCGACGACCTGCGCACTCTCACACTCGATGACCTGCTGGGAGCCACCCGATAAGGATCGGTTTCTATGATGGTGAGATCGGGCGACGAGGACGGGGGTAGTTGACGGCATGACGGTGTCGCCGCAGACCGTGTCGCCACGCCAGGTTCGCGCCGTCGCGCGGGTCGCCAGCGACACGACGGATTCTTCCGGCCCGGCGATCCTGCTCCCCCGCCGCCGGCCCGGCCACCTCGGCCCGGTGCACATCACCCAGCTGCTGCTCGCCGAGGTCGTGGTGGTCGGCATCCTGGCGAGCGTGGCCAGCGAGATCATCGCGCTGATCGGCGGCGTGGTCGTCGCCGGCGTCCTGCTGCTGCTCGTCACGCTCGGCCGCCGCAACGGCCGGTGGTGGCTCGAGCGGCGGATGATGACCCGCGACTACAAGCGCCGGCGGCTGAGCGCCACCGCCTCGCCGTACGGTGACGATGCCCGCCTCGGCGCCCTCCGCCGCCTGGCCCCCGACCTCGTCGTGGAAAACGTGTCGGTGGCCGACGGCGCCCACGTCGGCGTGGCCCGAGACGACGCCGGGTGGTACGCGGTGGCCGCCGTCACGTCCAGCGCTCCCATGCGCGACGAGCCCGGGCCGATCCCGCTGGAGGCGCTGGCCGCCGCGCTCGCCGAGGCGGACCAGCCGGGTGCGGTGCTCCAGGTGGTCACGCAGACCGTGCCCGCGCCGAGCCTCGAGATGCATCCCTCGTCGGCGGCCGGCCAGTCCTACCGGCAGCTGCTCGCGCGCTTCGGCGCGATCCCCGTCCCGGCCGACCGCAGCACATGGATCGCGGTGCGCCTCGACGCACGCACCCTCGCCGAGGCCGTCGCCGACGGTGACGCCGACCTCGACACCGCGCCGGCGGTGGTGGCCGCGCTGGTCCGCCGCGTGGCCAAGTCGCTGCGGCGGGTGGGCGTGAGCCACCGCCTCCTCGACGCCGACGAGCTGCTCGAGGTGCTGCTGCGCTCGTGTGACCTGGCGCCCACGAGCCAGAGCGCCGAGCCGGTGCGGCCACGCGAAGACTGGTCCGAGTGGCACTCGTCGCGCCTCGCCCACCGGTCGTACTGGATCCGCGGCTGGCCCCCGGTCGACCAGGCCGCCGCCCTGCTCGACTGGCTGGCGACCGCGCCGGCCGCGATGACGAGCCTCTCCCTGATCATGGCGCCCGACGACGACAAGCGGATGATGGACCTGCGCGGCCTGGTCCGCGTGGCCGCGCCCGCCGACCAGCTCGCCCAGGTCAGCGAGGCCATCCGGCGCGGCGCCGAGCAGGCCAAGGCCGACCTCTTTCCCCTCGACGGCGAGCAGGGGCCCGCGGTCTACGCCTCCGCCCCGACCGGAGGTGGCGCGCGATGACCCAGCCCAGGCCGCGCGAAGAGGAGCAGCCGCCAGGCACCCCGCCGGCCGCCGGCCAGGTGCCCGTGGGCCGGGCCACCGTCGGCCCGCCACCCGCCGTCGCACGGCCGGCGGTGCCCACGCAGTACGGTGCGCCGCAGGCCCAGCAGCAGGTCGCGCCGCCACCCACACCGCGTACGCCGCCGCCACCGCCCCCGACGCCCCAGGTGCCGGTGGCCAACCCGCCCACCGGCGGCATGGTGATCGGCCGCGACCCGACGCTGTCCGCGCCCGTGGTGCAGGTGCCGCCCCCCTCCACCGCCGGCCCGCAGCGCACCGCCGTGACCCGCCAGGCGGCACAGGCGGCGACCGCGACGCAGGCCGCCTCCGCCGCCGCTGCCCAGGCGGCCGGCCGCGCGATCCCCGACGCCGGTCAGGAGAGCCCTTCCGGCACCGTGTACGACAGCCGCCGCCCTCCGAACGGCGGCGGCCACCATCCGCTGCTGGGCAAGCTGGCACGCCTGCGGATCGGCTCGCACACGGTCTCCCGCTCGGCGCTGGCCAAGCTGCGCGTCTCCTCCCCCGGCACCGGCCTGATCCTCGGCGCCGACCGGCAGCAAAAGCCGGTGTCCGTCCGCTTCTTCCGGCCCGAGCCCACCCGCGTCGCGCTGGTCGGCGGCGCCTGGGCGGGCATGCTCGTCGCGTTTCGCGCGCTGGCGCTGGGCGCCCGCGTCGCGGTCATCACCTCCGACCCGCGCACCTGGCACGGCTTCGGCGAGCGGGCGACGGGCCGGGGCGACCGGGTCGCGGTCTTCCCGACCGAGCAGCCACTCGCGCTCGCCGCGACCGCGCAGCAGCCGGTCCTGCTGCTCTACGACCTCGGACTCGTCGGGCCCAACGCGCCGCAGCAGCTTGGCCCGTGGCAGACCCAGATGACGGTGCTGCGCCAGCTCGACCAGACCGGCGTACCGTCCATTCAGGACTGCAACCTGGTGATGCTCCAGCGCCTGGGCAGCGCCGAGGCCGCCCTGGTCGGCGGCGCGCTGCGCCTGCCGGCGCCGAGCACCCAGTTCCTCCAGGTGATGGCCGACGACATGATCGCGCTGGTCGGCGACGGCAGCGACCGCTACATCTGGTTCTCCCAGACAGATGTGGAGCGCCAGTACGCCGGCGCCCCCCGCCGCTGACCGGCTCAGGGCAGCTCGAGAAACTCCCGAAGCGCCTCTTCGACGGCGGCCATGGTGGCGTGCGACACGAATCCCGCCGTGTTGCGCAACGCGGTCCGGTCGAGGACCTGGGCCACCGCATGGATTTTGACGAACGCGCCCGGAAGAGGGTCGTCCGCACTTAGGCGAACCGCGAGCTGGTTCGGATACGGCACATCGCGGGCCACGACGAGCGCCCAAACGGCAAGTTCGTCCACATCGTTGTACTCGTCATTGCTGATGATCAGCACGCGGTACTGGCTGCCTCCGCGCAAAAGCGTCCAGATCTGGCCGCGCCTCACCACTCCGAGCCGCGCAGGGCGATGTCATTGCTGGCCTCGACGAGAGCCGTGTCCGCGTCGACCTGCTGCGGGGTCCGCTCGCGGAGGTGCTTACCGAAGCCTTGAGCGGCCTCGCGTTGACGTGTGCGGCGAGCCTCGGGAAGCACGCGCCGCACCGCCGCCGTCACCGCCGCCGACGCGTTGCCCTGACTTTGCAGATAGGCGGCGACGTCGTCGGGCACGCTGATGCTGAGCTTGACGGTCATACTTTCTTCCTACCCTAAGCTCCCCGCCGGCACCAGGTCGACACACCCGCCGGTACGTCAGGTGGCGGGTGGGGTCCAGGCGAGCTGGATGAGGCGGGCGCCGTGGCGGCGGGTGAAGATCCAGGCGCGGCCCGGCGGGAGGATCTGCGGCTTCATCGTGCCGAAGAGAGCGCCCTCCTCGCGCGGCCCGGACATCATGATGCCGGGCGAGGCGAGCTCGCGGATCCGGCCGATGATCGGGTCGAACATCGCGCGGCTGGCGCCGCCGATGCGGCGGGTCAGCACCACGTGCAGGCCGATGTCGCGGGCCTGCGGGAGGAACTCCAGCAGCGGCATCAGCGGGTTGGCCGTGGCGCTGGCGACGAGGTCGTAGTCGTCGATCAGCAGGTAGAGCTCCGGGCCCTTCCACCAGCTCCGGCCGCGCAGCTGCTCGGGCGTCACGTCGGGGCCGGGCAGCCGCTCGCGCATGACCGTGGCCACCTGCTTGACCAGGTCGGTGGTGGTCTGCGCGGACGTGCCGTACCCGATCAGGTGTGGTGTGTCGATGGTGCCGAGCAGGCTGCGGCGGAAGTCGACCAGCATGAGACGGGCCTGGCTCGGGTCGTAGCTGGTGGTGACCATCTTCGCCAGGCTGCGCAGGAACGAGCTCTTGCCGCTCTCGATGTCGCCGAAGAGGATCACGTGCGGCTCGGCGTCGAAGTCGAGGTGTACCGGCTGGAGGTCGGACTCGGCGATGCCGATCGGCAAGCGCCCGCCGACCGGCGCGGGGAGGGTGGAGAAGGGCAGCTCGGCCGGGAGCAGGCGCACCGCCGGCGCGGGCTGGGCGGTCCAGTAGTCCTGGGAGAGCTTGACGAACTCGGCCACCGCGTCGGCCAGGTCGTCGACGCGCATCTCGCCGTCGATGCGGGGCAGGCCGGAGAGGAAGTGGAAGCCGTCCGGGGTGAGGCCGCGGCCGGGAGCGCCCTCGGGCACGTTGACCGCGGCGCGCCGGTTGATCGCGGAGTCGCTGGGGTCGCCGAGGCGGAGCTCCAGCTTGGTGCCGAACATGTCGCGCGCGACCGCCCGCACGTCCATCCAGCGGGTGGTCGCGGCGAGGATGTGGATGCCGTGACCGAGGCCGCGGCCGGCCAGCTCGTTGATCATCGGCTCGAGGTCTTCGAACTCGGCGCGGATCGTGCTCCAGCCGTCGATGACCAGGAACACGTCGCCGAACGGGTCGTCCGCGAACCGGCCCTGTGCCTTGGCCCGCCGGTACGCGGCGATGCCCTCCACGCCGTGCTGGGCGAACGTGGCCTCACGCACCTGCATCAGGCCGTGCATCTCGGCGATGGTGCGGCGCACCTTGTCGACCTCGCGCCGGGTGGCCACCCCACCGACGTGCGGGAGCCCGGACATGGCCGAGAGGCCGCCACCGCCGAAGTCGAGGCCGTAGAACTGCACCTCCCTGGGTGTGTGGCGGAGGACGAGGCTGCCGATCAGCGTGCGCAGGAAGGTGGTCTTGCCGCTCTGCGGGCCGCCGACCACCATGACGTTGCCGGCGGCGCCGGAGAGGTCGAGCCACATCGGCTCACGCAGCTGCTCGAACGGCTTGTCGATGATGCCGACGAGCCCGTGCAGCACCCGGTCGGGGCTGAGCGCCTGCGTGGTGAGGCCGCGCTCGGGGATCCGCACGATCGGCGCGAGCATCTGGCCCAGCGTCGGCGGCTCGTCGAGCGGGGGCAGCCACACCTGGTGGGCCGGCGGGCCCTGCCCTTCCATGCGCTCCACGAGCACGTCGAGCAGCGTCTCGCCGACCGCGCTCTCCTCCGGCTCGGCCGCCTCGGGCGTGGCCGGCTTGTCGTCGCGCGGCGGGGCCACGTAGTGGGTGGTGAAGTCGCGCACCGGGTCGATCTGGCGGCCGCGCGAGGTGGGGCGGTAGCCGTCTTCGCGCACGATGCCCGAGACGTACGCCGCGCGGAAGCGGATGAGGCCCTCGGTGCCGGTGCGCAGGTAGCCGTGGCCGGGCGCGCGGGGCAGCTCGTACGCGTCGGGCACGCCGAGCACCGCGCGACTGTCCATAGAGGAGAAGGTCCGCAGGCCGATCCGGTAGGACAGGTGGGTCTCCAGGCCGCGCAGCCGCCCCTCCTCCAGCCGCTGTGAGGCGAGCAGGAGGTGGATGCCGAGCGAGCGGCCCAACCGTCCGATCTGGACGAACATGTCGATGAAGTCGGGCCGCGCGGTGAGCAGCTCGCTGAACTCGTCGACGATCACCAGCAGGCTGGGCAGCGGTGCGAGCGGCACGCCGGCCGCCCGGGCCCGCTCGTAGTCGCGCTGTGAGGCGTAGTTGCCCGCCTTGCGGAGCAGCTCCTGGCGGCGGACCAGCTCGCCCTGGATGGCGCCGAGCATGCGGTCCACAAGGGACAGCTCTTCGGACAGGTTGGTGATGACCGCGCTGGTGTGCGGCAACCGGTCGAGCGCGGTGAACGTCGCGCCGCCCTTGAAGTCGACCAGCACGAAGTTGAGGATCTCGGAGCTGTGCGTGACCGCGAGCGCGAGCACCAGCGTGCGCAGCAGCTCGGACTTGCCGGAGCCGGTGGCGCCGACCAGCAGGCCGTGCGGGCCCATGCCGTCTTGCGCGGACTCCTTGAGGTCGAGCTCGATCGGCCGCCCGTCGGGCCCGACGCCGAGCGGTACGCGCAGGCGGTCGCGGTTGGGCCGGCTGGCCCAGGTGGCCGCCAGGTCGAAGGTGCGCGGGCTGCCCAGGTCGAGCAGCTCGGCCAGGCCGAGGTCGATGGTGGCACCGGCCGACGCGTCCGCGTACGACGTGGCGGAGAGCCGGAGCGGGGCCAGCTGGCGGGCGAGCACCTCGGCCTGCGGCACGTCGAGCGCGTCGGCCTTTCCCGCCTGGGTGGTGAGGTCCATCGTGGTGCCCGACATCGTGCCGTCGTCGGCGACGTCGAGCACGATGGCCGTGTCGTCGAGCAGGCGCGGCGGCGGGTTGGACAGGTCGAGGATCGTGACCCCGGCGACGCCGCCCTCGGTCATCAGGTGGTCGGAGCCGGCCGTCGAGCCGCCGTCGATGACCACGACGACGTGCGGCCCGCCCACCGCGTTGGACGTGGCGGGGTCGAAGCGCGGCCGGTTGGCCAGCACGTCGTCGAGCATCGCCTCGAGGGCGGTGACCGACGGGGCGAAGAGCCGGATGGGGCCGACCGCGTCGAGCTTGGCCGGGTGCTGCGCGTGCGGCAGCCACTTGGCCCACTCCCAGTGCGGCCGCTGCGCGTCCTGCGCGCACACGCCGACCAGCAGGTCGTCCGGGGCGTGGAAGGTCGCCAGCTGGGCCAGCGTCGCGCGCACCAGGTCGCGCACCACGGCTTCGGAGCCGCGCAGGTAGACCCGGGCGAAATCGCGCAGCGAGATCGCGACCGGGAGGTCCGGCACGATCGAGTACGTCGCGACGAACTTGCGCAACGCCATGGCGCACAGCGGCTCCAGCTCGTCGACCGGGCGGGTCGACGGCGGCACCAGCGGGGTGGCCACCTCCTGCGCGCCGAGGCCCATCCGCACGGTGCCGAAGTCGGCGTCGCCCCGGCGCCGCTCCCACAGCCGCCCACCGGTCGCCGAGGACCAGAGCGCGTCCGGCTCGGGGTGGCGGTAGGCCATGCTCTCGCGCTGCTGCCGGATGGTGGCGCGGACCTGCGCGCGAAGCTGGGCGAGGCGGCGCATGTACTGCCGGCGGGCCTCGATCATTTCCTTTTTGCCCGGACCCGACTGATTCATCATCATCATCCCCATCATCCCGAGGATGGAGATGCCGAACATGCCGCCGGCCACGTACGTCAGCGGGCCGCCACCACCGCGCTGACCCGCCATCATGAGACCCATCGCGGCACCGCCGGCCGCCATGGGCAGGATCATGAGCATCCGGGTCCACGCCTTGCCGGACGCCTGGGGCACCTCGGGAGGCGGGTCGAGCACGACCTCGCCGCTCGGGTAAATGGGCGCGGCACGGCGCGGCGGCCGTTTCACGATCACCGATGTCACCGCTGCCCTCCCCGTGGTTCAGCCTCGGTCAATCCTATAGATATGCCGCTCAGCCCCAACATGCTAGGTTGGGCGCGCTGTTTGCACGGTGACGGGGAGGTGACCAGCGTGACGGCCCCGGGCGGCCTCAGTCTGGCCAGGGTAACGGTCGCGGCGCCCAAGCGACGTATGGACGTCGCGCTGCCCGACAACCTCATCGTCGCCGAGTTGCTACCCCACCTGTTGCGGCATGCCGGCGACGACCTCGGCGACGCCGGCGAGCGGCACGGCGGCTGGGTGCTGCGCCGCGCCACCGGCGCCGTGCTCGAGCCCACCCGCAACCTTTCGGTGCAGGGCGTGCGCGACGGCGAGCTGCTCCATCTGGCGCCGCGCCGGGAAGACTGGCCCGAGCTGGCGTACGACGACGTGGTCGAGGTCATCGCGAGTGGCGCCCGGCGCGCCGGGCGCTCGTGGGGCGGGCCGGCGACCCGCGCGTGCGGCCTCGCGGTCACCGCCGCGATCCTCGTCGCCGGCCTCGTCGTACTCCTGATGGCCGGCCCGTCATGGGCGCTGCCCGGCGGTGTCGCGATCGGCGTCGCGGGCGTCCTCGCGGTCATCGGCATCCTGCTGTCCCGCGCGATGGCCGACGCGACCGCCGGCGCGGTGGTGGCCGCCGCCGGCCTGCCGTACGCGTTCGTCGGCGGGGCCGTCCTCGGCGCACCGAGCGGCACCGGGCTGACCGGCCTGGGCGCGCCCAGCATGCTGCTCGGCGCGGGCCTGTTGCTGGTCTTCAGCGTGATCGGATACACCGGCGTGGCCGCGGTGCAGCGGCTCTTCATGGCCGGCCTCGCGACCGGCCTCGCCGCGCTGATGGGCGCGCTGATCTGCCTGGCCGGCGCCTCCCCGCAGGGCGCCGCGGCGGTCACGCTCACCACGGTGATCGGCCTGCTGCCCAGCTACCCGCTGATCGCGAGCTGGCTGGGGCGCCTGCCGGTGCCCGAGCTGCCCGACCGGCCCGAGGCCATCCTCGAAGACCGCCCGGTGCCCAAGCGCGCCGACGTCTTCTCCGCCGTGGCCCGCGCGACCGAGCTGCTCAGCGGCCTCAACCTGGCGGCCGCGATCAGCTCCACCGCCGCCGTCGCGTACCTGGTGCTCGAAGACGGCGGCACCGCGGCCAACCTGCTGACGTTCTCGGCCGCGGGGGCGCTCCTGCTCCGCGCCCGCCTCTTCGCCCTGCCCCACCAGCGCGTGCCACTGCTGGTGAGCGGCATCCTCGGCATGGCCTTCCTGCTGTTCAGCTTCACGATCGACGCGGGCACGGGCGGGCGGCTGCTGGTCCTCGTGGTGGCCATCGTCGCCGCCGCCACGGTGCTCGCGGCCGGCCTCGTGTACAGCCGCCGCACTCCATCGCCCTACCTCGGCCGGGCCGCCGACATCATCGACGTGCTCGCCATCATGGCGCTGGTGCCGTTGGCCTGCGCGGTGATCGGCCTGTTCGGCAAGATCCAGGGCCTGTTCGCCTCGATCGGCGGGTGACCTCCGATGGCGACGCGGCGCGACCAGCTCCACTCGTACCAGTTCCTGACCCAGCGGGTGATCTCCGCGTTCGTGATGCGCGAGACCGACCCGCAGCAGTCGCCGCTGCGCCGCGGCATCGGCGCGGTGTTCGGCGGCGTGATGGTGGCGGTCCTGGTGGCCGCCGGCTTCGGCATCTACGGCATCCTGACGAAGGTCGGCAGCGACGGCTGGAAGACCGAGGGTGCCGTGGTCATCGAAAAGGAGACCGGCGCCAGCTTCGTCTTCGTCGGCGGCGCGCTGCACCCGACGCTCAACTTCGCCTCCGCCAAGCTCGCGTCCGGCCGCCCGAGCACGCAGGTCTTCCGGGTCTCCGGCAACTCGCTCGGTGAAGTGCCGCGCGGCAACACGATCGGCATTCCCGGGGCGCCCGACTCGCTGCCCGGGTTCAAAAAGCGCATCGGGCTGCCGTGGACGATTTGCAGCGTGGAGCTCACCGACAACGCCGGCGTCCGGATCACGCGGGTGCAGCTCGCCGTCGGGCGAGGCACCTCCAGCGGCCGCGGCCTGACCGACAGTGAGGGCATGCTGGTCCGCGACAGCGGCGCGGACACGACGTACCTCATCTGGCGCGGCCGCCGCCACCTGATCCAGGATCCGACAAACCTCGTACCGGCGATCTTCGGCGAGGTGCGCGCGGCGCCGGTCGGCTCCGCGTGGATCAACTCGCTGCCCGCCGGCAACGAGATCCGCACGATCAACATCGCCGACCGCGGGGAGCCCTCGCCGCAGGTGCCGGAGCGGGAGATCGGCGAGGTCCTCACCACGGAGACCGGCGCCGGCCAGCAGCACTACCTCGTCTTCGACGACGGGGTCGCCGCGATCACACCGATGCAGCTCGCCATCCTCGGCGCCGCGACCGACCTCAAGCGCGAAAACGTCGCCGTCTCGGTGGTCAACAGCGCGCCGAAGAGCACCCGTCTGCGCCCGCCGGCCAACGACGCCGGTGCCGCACCCGACTCGGCGCCGACGCTGGTCCCGGCCAGCGAGCAGGTCTGCGCGGTCACCTCGGACGGTCGCAGCCAGCCGGCCTTCTTCGCCGGCGCCACCGTCGACGGCCTCGAGACCGGCACGCTCACCGGATCCGCCTCCCCCGACGGCGAACTGCTCGCCGACCGCGTGCTGGTGCCCTCGGGCCGGATCGCGACCGTGCGCGTCCTGGCATCGCCGACGGCCGAGGCCGGCAGCTACTTCGTCGTCACCGACACCGGCCTGAAGTACGCGGTGCCCAGCGCCGACGTGCTGGAGCTCCTCGGATATCCCGCGGCCGACGCGATCGAGGTGCCCGCCGCGCTGATGCAACGCCTCCGCACCGGCCCGACCCTCGACCCGGCCGAGGCCGGCAAGTCCGCGGCCTAGAGGATCCAAGCCACGAGATAGAGATTTTGGGCTACCGCGACGTCCGTCGTGGTTCCTAGAGACCTTTCGGGGTCAGGGTCGCCGCTCGTCGTGGCGTTGCTTCGAGGCATATTTTTGCCCATGTCCGCGTCAGCGGCGGACCGTATGCTCCCGCGGGCACCGTTTCCGGCCGGCGGCTCGCAGGGCGAGCCGAAATCCCCGGCCGTCCACTGCCAGGTCCGCGAGACAAGCCCCGAAGGGGATCTTCGACCACCGCCCGGCGCGAGCTCACATTCACCCCGGCCCCCTTTCTCCCCCTCCGGCTTGCGCACAGGGGTGGCCGGGACCAACAGCGGACGGGTGAGGCCGCGGGAGCAACGGCATGGACCACGACGGGCATCGCGGTAGCTCAAATCTCTGCCTAAGGAGGGCCGAAGCTACCCCGACTCCGAAGGGTCTCCGGAGGGCTACGGGAAGAGTTGCACCGGTGGGCCGGGCTCGTCCGGCTCGGTCTCCTGCTTGGGTGGCGGCGCTGCCGTCGACCGCCAGAAGCGCCGCCGGCCGCGTGGCAGGACCACCGCCACCACGAGCACGATCAGCACGGCCGCGACGGCGATCCCGGTGCCGATCATCGCCACGTCGCGGGCGCGCGCCCAGGCAGGCGACTCGTCCGACGATGCGTCCGGGAGGTCGGGTAGGGGCTGGGCTGAGGCGGCCGCCAGGCGGGCGGTCACCGCCGCGTACGGGTCGACGACGCCGCTGCCGTATCCGGGGCCGCCCGGTGCGGGCACGGCCGTGCGCTCGAGCTGGCGGGCGATGGCGCCCTGCCCGGCCAAGCCACCGGCCCGCGCGCGCACGAGCGCGGCTGTCGCGGCCACGAAGCCGGTGGCCACGGCGGTGCCGTCGGCGAGGGTCATCCCGCCGTCGCGGCTGAGGGTGAGCACCTTCTCGCCGGGAGCCACCACGTCGACGTAGTCGCCGCGCTGCGACTTGCCCCAGAGCACGCCCGACTCGCGGATCGCGCCGACGCCGACCACGCCGTCGTATCCGGCGGGGTAGGGCGTGGGGATGGTGCCGCGCTCGTCGCCCAGGTCGCCGGCGGCGGCCACCACGACAACGCCCTTGGAAATCGCGTTGGCCACGGCGCCCTGGAGGACCGGGCTGTCCTTGTAGGTGATGGCGGAGACCGCGATGACGCTGGCGCCGCGGGCGACGGCCTCGTTGACGCCGCGGGCCAGCACCTGCGGCTCGGACCCGCTGCCGCTGCCGAACCGCTCGGCCACCACACGAATCGGCAGGATCGTCACCTCAGGAGCCAACCCGACGAACCCGACGGACTGCTCCTGCCGCGCGGCGATCACACCGGCGACCTGTGTGCCCGTGCTGATGCAGTCGTCGTTGGCCGCGCCGCTGCCCGCCACCGCGTCGAACCCGGCGAGCACCCGGCCACCCAGCTGCGGATGGCCGGCGTCGACGCCCGAGTCGAGCACCGCGACGATCTGCCCGCCACCCCGGGTGAACGGCCGCACCCGCTCCGGACCCAGCATCCGCTGGGCCCACGGCACCTCCGCGACGGTCGGGCCGGCCTCGACACAGCGCTGGTTGGCCGGGGCGCGCGGAGCGGCCGCCGCCGGGACGGCGGCCACCGCGCACATCGCGGCCGCGACGCAGGACACCGCCGTGGTACGGGCGAAGCGACTCACTCCGGGTAAACCTCCGGTCACAGGTCGCGAAACCGGTCTTCCATCTCGTCCGCGAAATTCTGCCGGCGCCGCTCCAGGTGGTCGCGCCGGAAGTGGGCCGGGTTTTGCTCGTAGGTGGCGCGGCCGTGCGCGGTCCAGAACGAGGACTCCGGCACTGCCTCGCCGCCCTCCGGGATGAACTTGAGGATCTCGCCGAAGGCCGCCACCGCCAGCGCGAACGAGCGCTTGCGGTCGGCGTCGACCGACGGGTCGCCGGAGCGCGGGGCGGAGCCGTCGTGGATGCCCACGTCGGCGATCAGCCGCCACTCTCCCGGGTCGAAGAGCTGCGAGTGCTCCGGACCGCCGAAGAACACGACATCGTCGGGGCCGGGGACGCTGGGACGCTCGGGCAGGCGGAAGACGAACTCGCGCGGCGCCTGACAACCCCGGCACACCCCGTGGTATCGCCGGGCCGGCGCGCCCTCGTCGTCGGTGAGCCCGCTCTCCCAGGCGACGTCGACGCTCTGGCAGCGCTCGCACGGGTGCAGGTCCATGTAGAGGTGGGCCTCGTCCCGCGTGCGGACGACCGGCAGCGCCATGTGTGCACCTCCCCGCGACAGACCAGCGCTGGTAAATCTAGCCGATGCTAGCTTCTCCCCGTGGAGCTGCATCGCACTGGCGGGGGCGACCGCAAGCTGGCCCTCGTCGGCCTCGTCTACGGTCTGGTGAGCTTCGTGGCCGGCGGCGCCTTCGCGGCGGTGGGCGCGTGGCTCGTCGCGTTCATCGTGTGGGCGTCGGGCGGCTTCTTCTTCGTGCTCGGGCTCATCGTCCTGCTCGGCTCGCTGCGCCCGTTCCGGATCGCGCTGAGCGAGTCGGGCCTGGTCGTACAGTCCGAAGGCCACCGCTTCGCCGGGCCGTGGAGCCAGGTCGACGGCATCTACATCGAGCAGACCGCCGCCGCCGGCAGCCCACCGATCTCCCGGTCGCTGCTCGTGCTGTGGGTGGCCGACGACGTCCCGATGCGGCACGAGGCGTCGTTTCCGCCACAGGGCAACGGGCGCAAGGGCCACGTGATCGCCGAGATGGACAACATCCGGGAGACGCACAACCAGGTCGCGGACGTCCTCCGCCGGTACGCGGGCGAGCGCTTCCGTTCGCTACGCTAGCCGCCCCGACTCCGAAAGGTCTCTAGACGACGGTGCCGGCCACCTGTACGCGGCCGTCGCGGAGGTACACGTCGTCGATCCGGATCGTCAGGCCGCGCGGCAGGATCAGCTCGCGCTCGTGCGGGTGGTGGCTCCGCCGCCCCATCCACAGCGCGCGCGTGCCCTTCGGTACGACGAGGCGCAGCCAGCACGCCGTGCGGTACGCGGGTGTGGCGCCCAGCGACACGGAAAGGTAGCCCGGCTCGGTGTGCGTGCTGCCGGCGAGCGCGCGTACGTCGGCCCCGCCGCCGGACAGGTGTGCCACGTCGTCGACGCCGCGCAGGGTCTCCAGCGACTCCGGCAGCGGCGACACCATGGCCTGGTCGAGGAGGCGGTACCGCTCGGCGAAGTCGCCGTACAGCGGCTTCCGCCCGAAGATGGCGGCGAGCCCAGCGGCGCGGGCCGGGTCGGCCAGCAGCTCGGCGAGGCGGGCCGGCGGATCGTCCGCCTGCAACAGTGCATTGTGGACCTCGGGCGCGCGGGTGTAGTCGTACGCCGCCTGCTGCACGGTGTTGAGACCGGCGGGCGGTGACCCGGTCGCGGGCTCGACCGAGGGCGACGGTAACGGCGACTGCGGGGGTGGCGGAGGGGCGGCCGGCGCGGGCAGGCTGGCCGCTTCTCGCTCCGGTCCGCTGACGACGCCGGCCCGCTCGTCCTCCGGGAGGTCGGCCAGGTGCCGCAAGGCCTCGCCGGGCGTGTGGCCGGCCGCCTTCGCCTCGGCCAGGCGGCGCAGCCAGGGCGTGCCGGCGTTCCAGCCGTCCGGACCGGCGCTGTCGCGATCCACCCAGCCGGCGGCACCGTCCACATCAGACGCCCAGAGCAGGCCGATCGGTTCGCCGCCGCGTACGACCTGGCGGTACGACACGGGGCCCGTCGTGGTCTCGGCGTAACGCTCCGGGAGGTGGACCGGGCGGAAACGCGGGTCGCCCCAGCGGTTCACGGACTCTCGCGGGCGCGGGCGATCTCCTTCAGCGCCGCCAGGCTCGCCGCCTCCCGCTCCTCGGCGCCGACCGTGCCAGCCTCGCCGGCCGGGCGCCCGGCGAAGCCGCGCACCGCCTCCAGCGGCGAAACGCCTTCCGCGGCCGCCTCGGCGAGCCGGGCCTCCCAGGCGCCCCACACGTCGTTGTCCTCCACGTCGAAGCCGCGGCGCTCGTAGGCGGCCGCGTCGTCCGAAGTGGACGCCCACAGGTACCCCATCGTGCGGCCGTCCTTGACAACGGTGAGGTAGCGCACCGGCCCGTCGGTGACCGCGAGGTATCGCGGGCGCGTGCGCGGGCTGGAGGTGGCGATCTTCGGCTCCCAGCCCTGCGAGCGGTCGAGCGGTGTGCCGTCGGGGAGGTAGCCGAACGGGGCGGGCGGAAGCTCGGTGATGTCGGGCGGTGACCCGGGGTTGGCGATCTCACGCAGCTCGCGCTTGCTCGGCACCTCCTGCGGGACCGCGCCGGCCGGGATGGCGCCCGCCTGCGGGTCGGGCGGCGCGCCGATCCAGTGGGTCAGCGCCTGTAGCGGGGTGAGTCCGTCGGCCTCGGCCTGCCGCAGCCGCTCGCTCCAGGCGACCGCGGCGTCGAGCGACCGGGTCAGCGGCGGCGCCAGCACGCGCAGGAAGCTCGCGGCGTCGTCGGCGACGGACGCCCAGAGGTAGCCGACGATCTCGCCCTCCAGCAGCACCGGCAGGTAGCGGAGCGGCCCCTCGCTGGTGGCGTTGTAGCCGCCGTGCGGGTACGGGTCGGTGTTGGGCGGCAGCGGCGGTGGCGGCGCGTCCCACGGCGGGACGTACCCGTCGCCTGGCCGGCTGTCCCCGTTCATTCGCCACGCTCCTTCGCCACGACCGGAAACGCCCAGAGCCGCTCGGCACAACCGACGTAGACGAGGCCGTCCGGGGTGACCAGCGGACCGTGGGTGATCGGTGTGTGCGCGTGCCAGCTCCAGCGCGTGCGGCCCTCTGGGTCGATCGACCGCACCAGCGTCTGGTCGGACATGTCATACCACTGCCGGTAGTCCCGCCAAACGGTGGAGCTGGGCTGCGCCATCGCGACGACACCCCCGTCCGGCGCCGGTTCGAGAGCGGCGGCCTCGGCCGGCATCCGGTGCTCCCAGACGCATCCTTCGCCGGACTCGAAGGCCACCACCTGGTACTCCAATTTCATGGGGCCGACCTGGACCTGGCCGCCCAGCCCCGCCATCCGGTGCACGCCCGGCGGCGCCGGAAGCAGGACGAACGGCGCGCGGGCGGGGGTCGGCACGGCGACCGGCGTGATCCCGGGCGATGCGCCGTCAAGCAGATAGATGCCGTGCTGGGTGTACGACTGAAGCTCCACCAGCGCGCGGTCGCGGTCCAGCCGCATCGGCCGCGCACTCATCTCGTAACCCGACCCAGCCGGCCGCGGTGTCCAGTCGTCCGGACTCGGGGCGCGGACGCCGGCGGGATCGGCCAGCCAGCGCACCTGGCCGTCGCGGTCGAACGCCCACAGCACGCCGTTGCGGTCGACGACGATGACGTCGCCGACCGGGAGCGGCTCGTGGGTGCCGATGGCCCGGTCGTGGAAGTCGACCGACCATCGGGGCTGTCCAGCACGTGTGACACAGTGGAGAGTTGCCTGGCCCGGCACGATCACCCAGTACGCGAGGTCGCCCCAAGGCGTGAGGCTCGGCAGTTGGCCGCGAGGCGCCGGAAACGTGGCGTAGGCCTCACCGGTCCGCAGTTCACGCGTGACCACGGTGCCGTTTTCCATGCGAATCAAGGCGCCCTCTGGCGCGACGACCATCGCCCGGCCCTCGCTGTAGTGGCGTCGCGGGGCAGATGCCCGCCACATCTGCTCTCCACCCGCTGTGAAGGCGAGCAGCGACTCCGGCATCGAGACCACGCAGCCACCGGACGGCAGCGCAATCAGGCCTCCGCCTCCTGGGCCGGGCAGTTCGGCCACCCACAGTGGACTGACGCTGGTGCCCGGCGCCGCGGTCTGCGGCCAGGCCCCCCCGTCCGTGGTCACGATTCCCACCTCAGTACCCGCCTCAGCGACTTGAGTTCTTCGTTCAGCTGCCTGTCCAACAACACCATGTCGGTGGACTGAAGATCGTCCTCTGACAGTTTGGTCAGGGTGTCCAGCACATCCCGGATGGCGAACCGCACGGCGAAGCCGGTGACCGCAGCCTCGGGTATCGAAGGTCCACCGGACCGCTGGTACGCGTCCAGAAACGCCGCCTGAAGATCTTGCGTCTCGTGCCGCTCGAATCCCGCCTCACCCGAAAAATGGGCGAGTCGCTCGACCATGTTGGCCAGGTCGCGAGCCGGGGACCCGATCGGCGTCCCGGCGGAGTCCATGCCGAAGTGACCGTGGGAAATGTCGATGAACGTGACCCTCGCGGACGGGTCCCAGAAGATGTTGCCCGGGTGGGCATCACCGTGGATGAGTGCCGCACCGCCCGGTGCGGCAAGCGCCGCGCCGATAGCCTCGTCGACACGCCGGCCCAGCTCGTCCGCGTCGACCCCCTTGCCAGCGAGTGTCTCCCGGTGGTCGAGCACCGCGCCCAGCTCCCGGCGCGCCAGGCCGTGGTTGAACTCCAGGAAGCCCCGGTCCACCGGCCCACCCGAGCCGGCGGGCCGGCTGTGCAGCTCGGCGAGCGCGGCGCCGCTGTCCCACACCGCCCCACGCAGCTCCGCGAGGGCCGCCGGCCGGGCCGCCGGCGTCGCCCGGGAAACGTCACGGATCATGTCGAAGACGCTACGCCCGGGAGCCACCGAGAACACGGCGGCGCCGGCGGTGCCACCGGGGAGGTCCACGACCGCGGCCCCTCGCACCGCGGGGATCCGGAAACGCGAGAACTCCGGCGAACCGAGCCGGTCGAGCGCCGACAGCTCCCGCACCATCTCCTCGACCCGCGGGAAGATCTTCAACACCGCCGCGAGGTTGCCCTGGCCGTCCATGACCAGCCAGACGGGCGCGCCCGACTCGCCCTTGCCCGGCCCACTGCCCAGTCGGTCAATACCGACGTCCCGGCGGGCCAGCGAATCGGCGGCGAAGTCTCGCAACGCCCCGTCCAGGCCCTCGTCGCCGACGTCCAGCCTGGGCGCCGCCTCCACGAACCTGCTGAGCGCGCCAGGGTCAACGAGTCCGTTGGGCGTACGGGTCGCCGTCACCAACTCTCCGAGGTTGGCGGCCGGCGTGGGCTGGCCCGACGGTATCCCTGGACCCGCGACCTGCGGGCCACGTACACCCGCGACGAGCTCGACCGTGCCGTCCGGCCCGGGGCGGACGTCCACAATGGTGTACTCCGCGTCCCGGGGCAGGATCAGCTCCCGCTGGTCGGGATAGACGCTGTTGCCGCCCATCCAGATCGCCGAGTTGCCGCGCGGCACGTCGAGCACCAGCGTGAACGGATGGCTGGTGCCACCGAACGCGGCCGAGGCGCCCAGCGACGTCGACATGTACCCGTTGGCCTGCTGGGTAGTGCCGACCAGCCGGCGCCGGATCTCGTCGACGGTCAACTGCGCGCCGCGGTCGTCCAGCCATCTGCCGGTCGAGTCCTGGCTGAAGTTCAACGGGCTGCCCGCGGCGTCGCGCATGAAGTTGATTTCCTGGAGCCCGCGGTGTGCCCGCACGCCGTGCCGCAGCGGGGTGGCCCGCATGGCCTGGTCGATGACCGCCATCCGGGCGCGGATGTCGGCCTCGGTCGGGAACCGCCCGCCGAACGTGCGGATCAGCATGCCGCGCACGCCGTCGTCGGTGACGATCCGGTGCAGGACGGCCGCCTGCCGCGACGGTGGCTCGCTGAGCACCTGGTCGACGAGCCAGCGTTCGAGCGTGCCGCGCGGCGCGTTGCGCTGTGCGCGGGCGTACACGTCCGACAGCGTCGGGACGCGGCCGCCGAAGAGCGCGCGCACCGAGTCGGCGGTGCCCGCGCTGTCCCACCACCGCTGAAGCACCTCGCGCGCGTCGCCGGTCCGGGCGACAGTGTTGTACGGCCACGAATGCCGCGTGTACTCGCGGATGGCGGCCTGCTGGTCCGGCGGCAGCCGGTGGAAGTCTTCGCCGAGCAGCCGCTCGCCGAACGCCTCGCCGGCGGCGTCGCTGTCGAACTCCCAGACGCCGTTGTCGTTGAGCCGCCCGTAGTCGGCCGGGTGCGGCCCGGCGGGCGGCGGCGGAGCGGCGTGGCGCGGCACGTGACCGACGCCACCGTCCATTGTGGGCGGTCGCGGCGCCGGGACGTGCGGCCCGGCGGACGGGAACGGCAGCGCGGCCGTCGGGTATCCGAGCCGCGCGAGGTCACGGTCGACGCCCATCAGCTCGTGCCGGATGGCGAGCTGCTCGACCGGCGTGCGGGCGTTCTGGAACTGCCGGAGCAGCACCTCGCGCTCGTTGAGCCGGGCCCGGACGTGCCCGTCGCCGTGGGTCAGGTCGGTGTGCGGCACCGGCGTCTCGCGGCCGAACGCGCGCAGGATCGTGTCGACGAGCCGCCGCACCACGCCCTGCGGCCGGTGCTGGTCGAGCGCCGCCCGTACATGGATGGTCTCGGTGATCTCGTGCACCCAGGCGCGGGTGAGCTGCTCCGGCGCGACCCGGTGGTTGACGACCGTGACGTGCGGGTCGTGCGCGGTGCCGGCCCGTACGGTCGTCTGCGCCACGTTCGGGATGCCCTGGCCGACCACCGGCCGGAAGTACGCCGTCCGCCCGTCGGCGGTGTCGACGCGGACGAGGTTGCCCTCGGTGCCCACCCAGAGCACGCCCTCGCCCTGGAAGAACGACGCGTCCACCCGCCCGGCGGCCCAGTGCAGCTCGTCGAGCGAAAGGTCGGGCACGTGGCCGGCGCGCCCGTCCGGCACGAAGTCGGTGTCCGCGATCGGGCTCGCCGTGTGCGTCGGCCCGGCTAGGCCGCGTACACCCCCCGCTCCGGCCAGCTCGCCTCGCTGCGGAACAGTCGCGTCACCTTGCTCACGATCGCCCAGTAGTCGTGGTCCTCGTTGCCGTCCATCGAGGTCCCCCGCTGGGACGCCTTCTCGATGACCAGCCGCCGGTCCATCTCCGGGTAGCCGAAGGCGTACTCCACCTCCCGTTGGTCTTCCCGGACCTTCTCGAAGTCCAGCAGTATCGCCATCGAACCGCTCACGTCCCCACGATGTGTCTAGATCCTCGCCGGTGCCGCCTTGTCCGGTCAGGTCGCCGGGGGTCTGGCCGTCCGCATCGAGTCGAGGACGCGGTATATGACCGTCTCCGCCGGCAGCGACTCCGCTCCGGTGATCTCCACGGTCAAGCGTTCCGCCGTCGGCCGGTCGACCGCCTCGCTGCGCCCCAGGTGCGTCCGGCCGAAGATCAGCCGGTTGACCAGCTCCGGGTTGTACTGCCATTTGCCCTGCGAGTGGTCCCAGATCAGGGCTCCCCCACGGACTGGGTCCAGCACGCAGATCCCCTTCGGCGGGCCGGTGCGCTCCCTCGACTCGTGGATCGCGTAGTACGCCAGCATCCTCCACCCTCACCTCGTCGACCGCGGCCGGATCCGCCGCCCGCGGCTCGAATCGCAGCTCCATGAGCTGGCCGCCGGGGGCCCGCAGGGACACGCGCGAGCCGTCGGCTTCCACCCGGATCTCGGTGTAGCCGCGCCCGTTCAGCTCCACGACGACCGCGTCGAACGCCGCCGGGTAGGCGGTGCCGCCGGGCAGCTGGACCGAGAAGCGCACCGCGTCGCCCACGGTGGCGGCGAACTCTTCGACGGTCCGGCCGGTCGCCGCGCTCTGGTCGTAGAACTGGCGGGCCAGCGCGTCGAACTCGGCGACCCGGTGCTCCTCGCCGACCAGCCGCGCCTGGCCCGGCGGGTGGCCCTGGCTCTCCAGCGCCCGGGACAGGCGGGCGACGATGTTGTTGAGGTCGCCCAGCGCCCGGTCGGCCACCGCGTGCGCGTTGCCCAGCAGGCCGGTGAGCACCCGCACCTGCTCCGGCGTCAGCCGGGTGACCGCCTCCCCGTCGCCGGTCAGTCCTCGTTCTGCGGTGGCTCTCCCTTCCACTGGAAGATCCACCAGATCGTGTCCTCGTCCGGGAGCTCCTGCCCACCCGTCGCGATCGGGGCGGCCCGCTCCGCCTCCTCCCGGGTCACCTCGTCCGACCGGTCCGGGTTGTCCGTCATCCAGCCGCCCGCTCCCCCGGGGTCGTACGTCCACGCCCCCGCCCGGTGGCTCCAGATCAGGCCGTGCCCCTCCGTCCCGTCGAACCCCTGGACCGCGATCCCCGCCGGCCGGCGATCCGTCGTGGACCGGTAGAGCACGTAGTACCAGAGTTCTCGCTTCCCCAAGACGCCCCTCCAGCCGCTCCGAGACCGGGAAATCACTGCGGTCCAGGCCGAACTCCGCGACGATGTCCGCGAAGCTCCGCCCATTGAGATCCAACCACGCCGTGTACTCCGCCCAGGCGCGGCCGTTTCGGCCGATCCAGGCCGCGAAGCTGGTGTCCACCGGCGCGGGTACACCGGGCGGGATCGCGTCGGCGAGGCCGAGCCGCCTGTTGACCGCCAGCATCTCCAGGTGGGCGTGTACCCGCCGGACCGCGCTCTCGTCGTCGCGCCGCACGACCTCGTACAGCTCGTGGGTCAGCTCGCCGGCCCGGTGCGAGAGGTCGGTCGGAAACTGCACCTCGAAAAGCTGTCCGGACGGCGCGCGCAGCGTCGCGTTGAAGCCGAAGTGGCGGTTGCCCGGCGCCCAGAAGTTCTTCGTCTCCACCAGCGTGTACCCGCGGCGCTCCAGCCCGGCCAGCGTCTCGGCCACCGCCGGCGCGTACGCGGGTCCGTCGGGCAGCCGCAGCGTGAACCGGAGGGCGTCGTTGACCTCGGCCGCGAAGTCGTCGACCGTCCCGCCGGTGTGGTCCCGCTCCGTCACGAACTTGCGCGCCAGCGAGTCCGCGCCCTTGACCCGCGTCTCCAGGTGGCGCAGCTCGGCCGGCGGGTCGAGGCCCAGCCGGCGGCTCACGTCCGCGCCCACGCCGTCCAGCACCGCCTGGACCCCGTCGGCGGCCTCCTCCGCGCGGCCGCGCACGCCGTCCAGCACCGCCGCTTCCGCGTCGGTGACCGGGAACGTCCGCAGCTCCGGCTTGGCCAGCAGCACCGGCTGCGGCTGCGCGCCCCAGAGGTGGCCGGGCAGCAGGCTGCGCTGCTCGGCGGCGCGGAAGACGGCCATCTCGCCGTAGGTCTGCGGCACGGTCCCGCGGGCGTACACGACCCGGCCCTCGTCGCCGCCGGCCACCCAACGGCCGTCGGGCAGCTCGCGGATGTCGACGCCGAGCGCGTTGCGGGCGATCCGGTCCGGCGGCCACTCGCCGGGCCAGGCGTCCAGCCGGTCGCTCGGGCTGTGCGCCACGAACGGCACCTCGTCGAGCCCCGCCTCGCGTGCCGCCCGCAGGCGCCGGTTGTCCAAGCTGGACAGTGAGCCGTCGCCCCACCGCACGCCGTGCACCGGCCCGCCGCGCCAGCCGCCGCGGCTCATGTTGTCGACGAGGTCGCGCGCGGTGATGCCGTCGCTGGTCTGCGGGCTGACGCTGCGCTGTGTGAAGCGGATCGCCTCGGGTGACACCAGCGCGGTGTGCGGCAGCGCCTGGTCGTAGCGGGCCCACTCCTCCGGCGTGAGCGTGGCCGGGTCGAGCCCCAGATCCCGGTACGTCGCCTGGCCGACGCCCAGCTCGGCCAGCTCCTCCGGCGTGGGGTCGCGGAACATCGTCTCCGGCGCGGGACTGTCCGGAATGGACGGAGTGGGGGCGCCCGGCGTGTCCGGGGTCGCCGACTCACCGCGGGTGTGGAACGGGCCGCCCTCGCTGACCTGCTTGACGCCCTTCCAATCGGCGCCGAGCAGCGCCTCCTTGCCGATCCACGTGGCGTCGCGGCCGCTCTGGCCGTCGCGGCCGGCCTGGCTGATGTCGTTGGGTGTCGGGTATCCCGCGCTGCCGAACGGGTGCCGGGCCGCGCGGTCCAGGATCTCCTGCCCGGCCTCGTGCTGCCGCCGCATCTCGCCGACCAGCGCGTCCGGATCGCTCTGGCCGTACCGGCTCCGCAGCGCCTCGATGTCTACAGTGGAGTCACCGGCCGCCCAGCGGGACACCTGCCGCGCGTCCGCCTCGACCCGCCGCATCTCGGCGCGCAGCCGGTCGAGCACGGCGTCGGCGCGGTGCTGGGTGTTCGGCGCCCAGTCGTAGCCGGCCCGAGCCCACGCGTAGCCGCCCACAGTGGACGCGGCGTGGATCTCGATGTGCGAGACGCCGGAGTAGCGGTACCAGTCCTCCATGAACCGGTTCCACTCGCCCGCGAAGCCCCGGCCCTGCACGCGCTCGTTGAGCCGCAGCGAGGTGTGCTCGACCCGGATGCCGCCGTCGTGGTCGCGGTGGAACACCCGCACGACCCGCCCCACGTAACCCAGCTCGGGGTCGACGATGTCGAGACGCACCGTCACGTCGTCGCGGTACACGCTCACCGCGTGCGGGTCGTCCAGGTCCATCCGCACGCGCATCCCGGCGAACTCCTGGCCGTCGAGCAGGCGCGCGAACTCCTCGCGCACCGCGCCCTCCCACCGCGCCACCTCCTCATCGGTCTGCGGGAGAAGCTCGTCCAGCGACGGCGGTCGCCCTTCGCGCCGCCAGGGCCGGTCATTCCAATGCCCGTCGTTCGCGCTCTCCGCGGTGGGCGCCGGCTCCGCTGTCCCACCATCCACATTGGGTACCGGCGCCAAGTCCTGCCCGCCGGACTCCGGCTGTGGTGGGGTCGGCGTGCTCGGTGCCGGCGGCGCCCAAGCGTGCGGCGGCGGCGTGGTGGTGGGCGGTGGCGGCGCCCACGGGCTCGGCGTGGGCGGCATCGTCGTGGGCGGCGTCGACCACGGGCTCGGCGCGGGCGGCATCGTGGTGGGCGGCGTAGACCACGGGCTCGGCGACGGCGGGTAGGTCGGCGGCGGCGGGTAGTGCGGTGCCGGAGCCGGCGGCGGTGGGGTCGCGTGGGCGGACGGCCGCGTGCCGAGACCGAAGAGGCGGCCGAGCCGCTCGAGCAGCCGCCGGCCGAAGCCCCTCGCCGCGCGGTCGGTGGCGGTGCGGCGCTGGATCGCGTCCGCGATCTCGTTCGCCAGGATCTGGTTGAGGTGGTGCGGCGGGGTGTTGCCGTCGACGCGGATGACGTGCGGGTCGTGCGGCGCTCCGGAGTGGACGGTCGAGCCGCCGTATCCGGCCTCGGTGCGGAAGTGGTGCACCCGCCCGTCGGCGAGCTCGACGCGCAGGTTGGGCCCGTCCGGCCGGACGTCGACGACCGGCCCGCCGCCGAGCTGCTGCGGCGTGAGCCAGGCGGCCGCGCCCCGTACCTGATCGGTGGTTACGCCGTAGGCGGCGTCGGCTCGGGCCAGATCTGGCCGCCCGTCAGCCGGCCCTCCCTCCTGGCCTCGCTGTACTCCGCCATCACCATGCGGATGGGCAGACTCGGGTGCGCCGTGACCACTCCCGTCAGGTCCACTATGTACGACCCATGGCCGACGTGCATCCCCTTGCTGCGTTGCTCCTCCGTCAGGGCCCGTTTCACCAGCCATCCGAACTCGAACGGATAGAGGGTCACCTCCGTGCCGCCCCCGATCAGGCGCTGGATCAGCTCCCGTGCCTGTTCCTCCGTGAGCTGCTGTTCCTGACTCATTAGGAGTTCCCCCACTGTCGGTTGGTGCCGGGCTTCCGGCCAGCTGGTCCGCCCGGATGTGCCAGAGCGTGTGCGTGTCGGCCATGAACCCGGCCGGCGGCGAGTCCCACGTACGGCCGCTCTGCGGGTCCCACCAGACCGGACCGCTCGCGCCCCGCGGGTACACGATCACGAACGCGTGCGCGTCTTCGCGCAGGACGTCGCCGTTCGCGTCGGTGCGCGGCTGCCCGGTGGCCGGGTCGATGTCGAGCCAGTCGGCGACGACGAGCGCGGAGGCGCCGGGCCCGGCCGCCGCGATCTGGGCGTGCAGGTCGGCGTACTGCTGGGACACGGCGGCGGCGCGGCCGGCGGGGTCGCCCGGCATGCCGGCCGGCGGGCCGACCCAGGTGTCGCCGAGCCAGACCTGCGCGCGCCGCAACCCGTCCGCCTCGCCGGAGTCGCGGTCGACGGAGCCGTCGGGGTTGACGTCCGCCCAACGCGGCGCGGAGACCTGCGGTTCACCGTAGAAAGTGGACAGCGCCGACAGCGAGCAGTCCAGGCAGTTGTTGCGCCGGCCGGGCACCGTGGGCCCGCCGTCGTTGACCATCTGGCCGTACGGGTGGCTGGACGGGTCGGCGAGCGTCGTGTACCCGGAGCCGTCGAAGAGCGCCCACTGGAGCTCGTGCTGGTAGTGCGGGCTCTCGATCGGCGCCAGGTTGGCCGGCCCGACAAGGCGGGTGCCGTCGAGCGCCGCCACACCCCGGGCCAACCCGCCCGGCTCGGTCCGCGGTCCTAGGGCTGCTGCGTCGGCCGTTTGAGGATCAGAAACGGGGTCTCGCCGATCCGCTGCATCTCCTCCTCGCTCGGCAGGTCCACCCCCAAGCTCTCCCGGGCGATCCGCTCCGCCGTCGAACGGTCCACTATCTCGAAGCGGTCGATCCAGTAGTACGTGAACGCCGTCATCGAGCGCACCCTCCTGCGGCGGTGTCTGGTCGGGTGTTACGGCGTTGGGGTTTCCGGCCTCGGCCAGACCTGCTGACCGGTCAGCCGGCCCTCCCGCCTCGCCTCGCTGTACTCCGCTATCACCAGGCGTACCGGCAGGCTCCGCTGGATCGTGACGACCCCAGTCCGGTCGATGATGTAGCTCCCCTGGCCGATGTGCATCCCCTGGGCTCGTTCCTCCTCCGAGAGGATCTCCGTCGCCACCCAGCCGAACTCGAACGGATGGATCGCCAGCCGGGCGCCCGTTCCCACCAGCCGGGTGATCAGTTCCCGTGCCTGGTCCTCGGAAATCTCCGGTTCCTGCTGCGTCATTGGGTGTTCCCCCGGTGCTCGTGGTGGAAGGCGTGGCCGGCGGGCCGGCGATGCCGTCGCCGCGCATCGACCACAAGGCGTGGGTGTTGGCCATGTAGTGGGCGGGCGGCGAGTCCCATGTCTGGCCGCTCTGCGGATCCCACCAGACCGGACCGCTCGCCCCCTGGGGGTACACGATGACGAAGGCGTGCCCACCCTGTGAGGTGACGTTGCCGTTGGCGTCGGTGATGAGCTGGCCGGTCGCCGGATCGGCGGCCAGCCAGTCGGCGCCCACGAGTGCCGCGGTGCCCGGGCCCGCGGCGGCGATCTGCGCGTGCAGGTCGGCGTACTGCTGGGCGACCGCCGCGGCGCGGCCGGCCGGGTCGCCCGGCATCGACGGGGACGGGCCGCCCTGCCAGCTGCCGCCGAGCCAGCTCGTGATGCGCTGGAAGCCGCCGTTTTCGCCCGTGGCGCGGTCGATCGAACCGTTCGGGAGCTGGTCGGGCCACCGCGGCGCGGACACCTGCGGCTCGCCGAAGAAGCTCGACAGCGCCGACAGCGCACAGTCGATGCAGTTGTTGCTCCGGCCCGGCATGCTCGGGCCACCGTCGTTGATCATCCCGCCGTACGGGTGCGTGGACGGGTCCGCGCCCACCGCGTATCCCGAGCCGGTGTCGAGCGCCTGCCGCAGGTCGGCCTGGAACCGCGGGTCCTCGATCGGCGCCAGCCGGGTCGGGCCGGTCGTGCGGGTCGTGTCCAGCGGCGGTACGCCCGGTGCCAGCCCGGCGAGGTCCTGCGGGCCGTCGGCTACTGGGTCGGCCGCTGGAACGTCATCGACGGGCCCTCGCCGATCCGCTGCATCTCCTCCTCGCTCGGCAGGTCCGCTCCCAGGCTCTCCCGGGCGATCCGCTCCGCCGTCGGCCGGTCCACGATCTTGAGCCGGTCCTCGTAGTCCGGATTCAGCGTGATCGCGCCCAGCGACGCCGTCGCCTCGGTCCAGGTCCGGTGGCGGTGACTCCAGCCGATGGCCACCAGGCGACGATCCGGGGCCAGGCTCCCCTCCGCCAGCAGGCCCACCGGTGGGGCCGCCGGGTCCCGGGGGTAGAGAGCTTGGTAGGTCCACGACGCGCTCATCGGTCTTGCCTTCCTGGTAAGCCTGCTCGACCGAATGGGGGGCGGGCGTTAGGGAGTCGGCTCCGGCCAGATCTGTCGGCCGGTCAGCCGGCCCTCCCTCTTCGCCTCGCTGTACTCCGCCATCAGGATCCGATCCGACAGGCTGGCCTGCACCGTCACCGTCCCATTCCGGTCGATGATGAACGCCCCCTGACCCACGTGCCTCCCCCGGTCGCGCTCCTCCTGCGTCAGTACCGCCGTCGCCAGCCACCCGGCCTCGAACGGACGCAGGATCACCTCCCTGCCCGTCCCGAGCAGCCGGGTGATCAGCTCCCGCGCCTCGTCCTCCGTTATCTCCGGCTCCTGCTCCGTCATTCGGCGCTCCCTGGGCGTCGGTGGTGGGGGTCGGGCCGGCCAGGCTGTCGCCCCGCATCGACCACAGCGTGTGGGTGTCGGCCATGTAGCTGGTCGGCGGCGCGTCCCACGTGCGGCCGCTCTGCGGATCCCACCACACCGGGCCGCTCGCGTTCCGCGGGTACACGATCACGAAAGCGTGCGACCGGCGCATGGTGACGTCGCCGTTCGCGTCGAGTTCCAGCTGGCCGGTCTGGTCGTAGGCCAGCCAGTCGACGACGACGAGCGCTGAGGCGCCGGGGCCGGCCGCCGCGATCTGGGCGTGCAGGTCGGCGTACTGCTGGGACACGGCCGCGGCGCGGCCGGTCGGGTCGCCGGGCATACCCGGCGGTGGGCCGTCCCATGAGCCGCCGAGCCAGTCTTCGGCGCGGTCGATCCCGTCGAGCTCACCCTGGACGACGTCGACGGTGCCGTCGGGCAGCACGTCCGGCCAGCGCGGCGCGGAGACCTGCGGGTCGCCGTAGAAGCTGGAGAGCGCGGCCAGCGCGGAGTCCAGGCAGTTGTTGCCCCGGCCGGGCACGGTGGGGCCGCCGTCGTTGACCATCTGGCCGTACGGATGGGTCGACGGGTCGGCACCCGACTCGTACCCGTCGCCGGTGTCGAGCGACTGCTCCAGGTCGCGCTGGAACCGCGGGTCCTCGATCGGCGCCAGATGGTCCGGGCCGGTCGTACGCGTCGTGTCCAGTGCCGGCACGCCCGGCGCCAGCTCGCCGGGGTCGGACCGCGGACCGACCTCTAGCTCGAGGTCCCCGTCGGACCCCACTTCCGGTGGTACTCCGTCGCTGCCCGCTCCGCGATCGCCAGCAGCTCCTCCTCGCTCGGCAGGTCCGCTCCCAGGGTCTCCCGGGCGATCCGTTCCGCCGTCGCCCGGTCCACTATCCGGATCCTGTCCTCCCAATCCGGATTGATCAGGATCGCGCCCAGCGAGGCCTGGGCCTCCGTCCAGTCCTCCTCCGAGTGATTCCACCCGACCACCCGGCGGGGCAGACCCGGGGCCGCCCGTCCCTCCGCCACCAGGCCCACCGGTGCCGTCGGGTCCCGGCGGCGGTAGAGACCGTAGTAGGTGAAGCGTTCGCTCATCGAGCTTGCCCTCCTGTGGCACGGTCGGATCGGCCGCGATCAGCTTCGGGTCGACGGGGAAGTCCGCCCGGCTCAGCCCATGATCCCGCACCTCGTCGGCGAATGTGCGGCCCTGGTCGGCGAGCCACGACTGGTAGTCGGCCCACGCCTCCGGATGGGTCGCGATCCACTTGGCGAAGCTTGTGTCCTTGGCGCTGGCCGCGTCGACCCCGCCCGGCACCGGGTCGGCGATCGCCTGGTTGGCCTGGAGGATGCGCAGGAACGCCCGCGCCCGCTCGTGGATCGGGTGCTCCTGCCCGGTGATCGGGTCTCGACCGTCCAGCCGGAAGATCTCGTAGTCGCGGTGGGTGAGCTTGCCGACGTCCCACGACTCGCCGGTCGGGAACTGGAGCTCGATCTTGTGCCCGTCGGGGTCGACCAACGTGATGTTGCGCCCGAAGAAGCGGTTGCCCGGCCGCCAGAAGCTCTTGTCCTGCGCCGGGTCGTACCGGTAGTTGTACGGCTCCGCCTGGAGCCGGTCGAGGGCGGCCTGGACGATCTCGGTGTACCGCGGGCCGTCGAGCACGCTCAGGGAGAAGCGCGCGAGGTCGTTGGCGCTGTCCTCCATGAAGGAGTCGAGCCCTTCCAGCTGACCCTCGGTGAGGAACTTGCGGGCCAACGAGGCGAGCTTCTTGACGTCGTGCTCGCCGTTGCCCTCGACCCGCACGCTGCCGTCGCCGAACTCGGCGCGCAGCGCGTCGGCCACCTCCGTGAGGTCGCTGCGCATCTGCTCGGCGACCGGCTCGGCCCGGGACAGGGCCCGTTCCATCTCGACCCGCTGCTGCTCCTTGAGCGCGTCGATGTACCGCTGCTCGATCTCCCGGGGGTCGGGCGTGCCGTCCTGCTCCAGCTCGAGCTCGTCGGGCGTGGAGTCGTCGGGTGTCGTGCTGTCGGGCGACGGCTCGACGAACCGGCCCGCGTTCGCGTCCCACTCGCCGACCACGCGGCTGCCGGCGTCGGTGACGTGCGTGATCCGGCCGCCCTCGTACACCACCCGGCTGCCGTCGCCCAGGTAGACCTCGATCTTCCCGATCTGGCCGAGTCGGACGTCGTTGGGGTCGGCCAGCATTCGGCCGAGGCGGGAGCGGAGCGAGTTGACCGCGTTGTCGTACGACAGCCCGCTGGCCCGGCCGTCGATCACGACGTCGCCGTGGTTCTGGCTGCCGTCCGGCTGCTCGCGGAACTTGTCCACGCCGTTCTTCAGCTGGTGGTCCATGGCGCGCCGGGTGTTTTCGCCGACCTCCTTGTACTCCACCGGCGTGCCAGGGTCTTCGGGCCCGGTGCGCTCCAGCGCCTCCATCGACTTGTAGCCGCTGTCGAACTCCGGATGCCGCGGCAGGCGCGTGACGTGCCGGCCCTCGTCGGCCCGCATGTTGGCGGTGTCGCGCTCTTTGGCGTCGAAACCCTCGATCGTGCCGTCGTGCGCGTCGGTGACGCCCTGCTGGTACTTGTCGCCCAGCGGCCCGGGCTGCTCCGGGTTGACGCCGTCGAAGTGCTCCGGCGGGACGTCCTGGCGGTGCGGGTCGTTCGGGTCGGGCGGTGTGCCCTGCTCGGCCTCGGGCGTGCTGTCCGGCTGGCTCGTACTGTCCGGCTGGCTCGTGGCGTCAGGCTGGCTGCCGTCCGGTTGTGCGCTCGGGTCGGGCGTGCCGGGGCGGTTCAGGTCGGGGAAGTTCGTCTGGGTCTGGTTCTGCCGCAGGGCGTCCAGGTCGATGCCGTGCGTGTCGGCGAGGCGCTGGGTGAGCGGCCCGACCAGGCCGCCGTCCTGGCGCTGCGCCGGGTCGGGGTGCGTCGACTCCGCGATCGCCGTGCGCGCCTGGCTGATGATCGTGTCCGGGTCGGTGGTCAGCACGCCGTCCGGGATCGCACTTTCCGGCACGCCGTACCGGCGCATCACCTCGTCCCGCAGCTGCTCGGGCGTCTGGCCGGCGATCTCGCGGTAGCCGTCGGAGTTGGGGATACGCGGGTCGCTGGTGGGGTCGGGCGAGCGGTGCCCGGCCAGCCCGCGCAGAAACTCCTGCTGCACCGTGAACGCCTGGAACTCCCGCTCCAGCCGCAGCTGGTTTCGCGCCTCGGCCCGCAGGTGTGGCGGGACGTTCGCGTTGACCGCCCGCGCGAGGAGCGCGTTGTTGGGCTGCAACGCGTGCATCCCCTCGTGCACCATCGTCGTCGCGATAGCGCTGAGCGAACGCGGGTCGCCGGACAGCGTCGACGGGTTGATGAACATCGTGCCCAGCGTCGGGTGGTAGAAGCCCCGCGGCTGCCGCACGGTCACCTGGTCGACGAGGGTCGGGGTGACCGCGTTCGCCGGCAGGATCGCGTTCAGCGACGCCATGTCCATCGGCACCGTACGGTCGAAGAGCCGCGCGGCGTGCGCCTCGAACTCCGGCCCCAGCACGTCACCGATCTTCGCGATCGCGATCGCCTGCGAGATCGGGTCGAACCGCCCGGTGGTCGGGTCGATGCTCGCGGCCCGGTTGGCCATCTCGACGGAGTTGAGCGGGTCGACGCCGTCGAGGTCGCGCCAGCCCGGGTCGGCGTGCTGCCCACCGCGGTCGAAGTCACGCCAGTCGCGGTAGTTGTCCGCGTACGAGTTGACCGCCCGGCTCAGGTCGCGTACCTGCTGCACCAGGTCGCCCATCTCGCCGGTGGTGCGGGCCGTGTCCGCGGTGGCCTGGAGGCGGTTGGCCTGCTGGCGGATGTTTTCCAGGTCGGCCAGGCGGGTGGCCACCGCGTCCGGCGAGTAGCGAGCCAGCAGGTTGTCGCGGGCCCGGTCGACGAGCTCGTTCACCTGGCGCGGCAGGTCGGCGCCGGTCCGCGTGACGTTCGGCGAGAAGTTGGCCGTGGGGACCAGCTCCGGGTCGATCGCCGAGTCACCCTCGGGAGTCCCGTCACCCTCGGGGGTACCGTCGCCCCCGTCGGGCGGCGTCGGCCCATCCGGCGTGGGACCGTCCGGGCCGCCCACGTCGGTGCGCGGCCCGTCCATTGTGGAACCATCCATGCGCAGCCCGCCCGGTGTGCCCGGCCCGACCGGCACCGGCGTAGGCGCGGTGGGCGTGCCGGGCGTAGGCGTGCCCGGCGTCGGCGTGCCGGGAGCCGGGGTGGCCGGAGTCGGCGTGGGCGTGCTCGGTGTCGGCGTGCCAGGTGTCGGCGTGCTCGGTGTAGGCGAACCGGGCGTGGGCGAACTGGGTGTCGGTGTTCCCGGTGTGGGCGTGCCGGGCGTGGGCGTGCTTGGTGTAGGCGTGCCAGGCGTGGGCGTGCTCGGTGTCCCCGGCGTGGGCGTGCTCGGTGTCCCCGGCGTGGGTGTGCTCGGTGTAGGACCGCCGGGGAAAGGCGAATCCGGTGTCGGTCCGTCGGGCGTCGGCCCATCCGGGAACGGCGATGGTCCGCCTGGCGTCGGCCCACTCGGCGTAGGCCCGCCCGGTGTCGGCCCACCCGGTGTCGGCGCGCCCGGTGTCGGCGCGCCCGGCGTGGGTCCACTCGGCGTGGGACCACCTGGTGTCGGGGCGCCGGGCGACGGGGAACTCGGCGTCGGGGTGAGCGGCGTGCCGGGAGTGGGACCGCTGGGTGGCGGCGAACTGGGGGTCGGTGTGAGCGGCGAAGCGCCGGGCGTGGGCGTCCCCGGCGTCGGCGCTCCCGGCGTCGGGCCGCCCGGGAATGGCCCACCCGGCGACGTCGGCGTGAGTGGCGGTGCCAGCGTGCCGGCCCGCATCTCCTCCAGCCTCCCGGCGATGGCCTCCTGGCTCATCGGGCTGCGGTTGCCGCTGCTGTCGACGTTCGTGAAGTTGCTCTCCAGGAACGACTGAAGCCGCCGCCCGTAGTCGTTGAGGTTGTCCGGGTTGGTGTTGAGCGCGTGCTGCACCATGTCGGGCGTCAGTAGCGGCGCGGTCTGCCCGTTGGTGCCGTTGGCGCCGTCGCCGCCCTCGCCACGCGGCCCGAACATCTCGCCCACGCCGCGCGCGTAGTCGGCGCTGACCCGTTGCTCGATCCGCTTGCGCCACTCGTACCACTTGGGCTCTTCACGCCGGGGGGCGCCGTCGCCGGCGGGCTGCGCACCATCCTGGCGTCCGGCGCCGTCGGTGCGGCCAGCGGCGCCGTCCGAGCGGCCCGGCGAGGAGGCGTCGGGCTGGGTGGCCGGCGGGATGGCCGCGGTGCCGTCGCCGTCACCGTCGGATCCACCGTCGGACGCGTTGCTGTCGGGCTGCCCGGACCGCGCGGCGGGATCTCCCGTGCCGGTGGTGCCGTCGCCGGTGGTGGTGCCGTCAGGCGTCGCCGGACCGTCCGCGGTCGGCGTGGACCCGTCGGGCTGCGGGGTGCCGTCTCCGGTGACGTTCGGCGCGGCGGTCGCGGGCGGTGTAGCACCGTCCGAAGTGGAGCTGTCCGGAGTCGCGGACCCGTCGGCGGTCGGCGCGGGCGGCGAGGACGAGGGCGGTGTCGACGTCGTAGCACCATCCCCAGTAGACGGTACGGACGTGCCGGGAGTGCCGGCATCGGGCGTAACCGGCGTGGACGTGCCGGGCGTCCCCGCGTCGGGCGTAGCCGGCGTCGACGTGCCGGGCGTCCCCGCGTCGGGCGTGACCGGAGTGGGCGTGCCGGGCGTCCCGGCATCCGGTGTGGCCGGAGTGGGTGTCCCACCGTCCGGTGTGGCCGGAATGCCACCGTCCGGTGTCGCCGGTACCGGCGTGCCCGGTGTGGGCCGCCCGCCGTCCGGCGTGCCGGTCTGCGTCGTGCCGTCGCCCGTCGACCCGTCGGCCGGCCGTCCGTCGCCGGGTGTGCCGGTCTGCGTGGTCCCATCGCCGGTAGCGGGCGGCGCCGTCGTCGTGGTGCCGCCACCGCGCTGCCCGCCCGTGGAAGAGCCCGAGGACGAGCCCGAGGACGAGCCTGAGGAAGACCCCGAGGAGGAGGTCGAGGTAGACGAGGACGTCGACCCACCGGTCCGCCCCGAGCCGGAAGACGAACTCGACGAGCCGGACTGCCCGGTCGAGCCGGTGGACCCGGTCGAGCCCGTAGACCCCGTGGATCCCGTCTGCCCGGGCAGGCCGCCCGGCAGCCCTGCCGGGTTGTTCGCGTTGCCGCGGCCGAGGTCGCCGAGGTTGTTGTTCTGACCGCTGTTTTGCCCCAGGTTGGCCGGCGCGTTGTCGCCCTGGTTGCCGAAGAGGTCGCCCGCGCCCTGGTTGAGCGCCGGCGTCACGACGTCTGGCCGGCGGCGCCCGCCCGGCTCGCTCAGGATCTCGCCCAGGAGCGCGGCCGGCGTGACCGAGTCCCAGGCGTTGTCGAGCGTCATTCCACTGTAGACACCGTTGCGCTGGGCCCACTCCGTCAGGCCCATCGCGTCGATCAGGCGGTCGCGGCCGATCTGGAGGAAGTTGTCGGCGACCTGGCCGGCGCCGAACGCGACCGCCTCGGTGACCCGGCTGTGGATGCCGAACATCAGCGGGCCGCCGATCGCGCCGGCGATGAAGCTGTCGACGAGCTCCATGCCGAAGCGGCCGGCCCACCCTTCGGTGAACGGGTCGTGTCCCTCGAGGGCCTGGATCAGCAGGATCCCGCCCTTCATGGCGCCCATGAAGCCGGCGTACGCGAGGCCGCCGCGCAGCGCGGCCATGCCGACGCCGCGGATTCCACTTTGGATGAAGCGCCGGACGCCCGCCCTGATGGTCTCCTGGAAGAGCTTGCGCAGCAGCTCGCGGGCGATGGTGTAGATGGTGGCGCGGCCGGTCGCGATCGCGGCCGCGCCCGCCGCGGCGCCGATGCCGGTCCAGGCGGTGATGATGGCCTGGATGAGCGCCACCGCCATCATCACGAGCGTGATGACGGCCATCCACTTCATGCTCTCGATCTCGAGCGCCTTGCCGTGGACGAGCTGCTGCATCGAGCCGAGCGCCTCGGCCATGCTCGACGTCTCGTCCATGTAGCCCTGAAGGCTCTCGCGCACGAGCTGGGCGGCGCCGTCGCCCTGCCACACCGAGAGGTCCTGGATGTAGTCCATGACCTCTTCGAGGTGGGCCGCGTAGAGCTCGGTGGCCGACTGGTAGGAGTCGGCCAGGTCGAAGAGACGATCGTGGCGGGCCTCCGGCCACTGCGTGATCATCTCGAGGAAGTCGCCGAGGACCGGAATCCACTCGTTGATTTTGATGAAGCACTGCCGTACCGCCTCTAGCGCGGCATCGGCGGCGTCCTCAGCGGCGTTTCCGGACATCTGGCCCTCCCCCCGGCAGGCTCAGCCGACCCGGTACGGGCGCTCGACGCCTCGGGCCAGGTAGCGGCGCGCCCAGGAGGCCGGCCGGCCGCCACCGCCCACGACCGTCCACTGGAGAACGTCCACAGCGGACTTCGTCTCGGTGAGGAAGTAGTGCGCCGAGCAGAAGTGCAGCTCTACGCCACCGGCGGCCGGGCGGACGGCGGGGGCGGAGACCAGCGACGGATCCACCCACTCGTACTCGGCGGCGAACTCGCCCGGGTCGCGCACCAGCACGCCGGCGCGGTGATCGCCGGTGGCGGCGAACGGCAGCACCGTGGGCCGGTCGACCTGCTCCCCCGAGTACAGCTCGGCGAGCAGCTCGGCGTACGCGAGCGGCTCGAGGTCGGCGCCGAGCCGCCGGCCCAGCTCGCGGATCGTCGCGGTCTCGTTGAGGAACAGGTCCTGGTCGCCGACGAAAAGCAGCCCGTACGTGATCGCGAAGTTGTCCATGAGCATGTCGCCGACCACGCGCACCGCGGCGTCGACCCACGGCGCCTGACCGATCAGCCAGTCAGCCGCGCGCGCCTCGTATGCGTAGTCGGCGGCCGCGAACGTCGACGCTTCCGGCCAGTCGCGCCGCTCCTCGACCGGCGTGCCCGGCTCAAGCGCGTGCCGCCGCATAGCCGCGACCACCCGATCCCAGTCCACCACGTCCTCCCCGTCCACCGTCACGCCGGCACGCGCGCGCGCAACGCCGCCACCAGATCGAGCACCAGCGCGCCGAGCGGCTTGGGCCCGGCCGCGACCGACGCCCGGCCGGTCAGCTCTTCGATCGCGCCCGGCGCACCGTCGCGGCGGGCGGCGTGCGCGGTGCCGACCACCTCGTCACCCACCACCCGCACGTCGAACGACACCGTGCGGCGGAGGAACTCGTCGGTCGGCAGCCGCACCGCGGCGGCGAGCCGGGCCAGCACCTCGTCGCGCTCGTCGCGCTCCGGCCGGTCACGGGTGTCGAGCGCGGCGGCGAGCACCAGCCCGACACAGGCGGCGCCGACCGAGGTGCGGGCCGAGGCGACCGGGCTCAGCCACCGCGTGCCGAACACGGGCACGAACTGGAGCAGCCCGTCGGTCTCGCAGACCGTGACCGCGCCCGAGCCCACCCGCCAGGCGGGCGCGGGTGAGCGGGCGGCACTCAGCGCCGGCTCGCGCCACAGCGGCCGGCCGCCCTCCTCCGCGGACGTGCCGGGCGAGAACTCGCGCACCCCCCGCCTGGGCAGGTAGTCGGCGAAGACGTGACTGTCGTCGCCGTACGCCATCGGGAGCTCGAGGCGGGTCAGGCGGTCGAAGATGGCGCGGCCGAGGCGCTCGCGCGGCCCGCGGAACTCCACGCCGATCTCGAACTCGTACGGCTCGTACGCCGTGCCCTCCGATACGCCCGGGTCACCGTCACGCCCGAGGTCGGTGAGATCCACGTTGAGGTGTGCCCAACCGTCGGCGCCGATCAGCGGCAGGGCGTCGACGGGCAGCACGAACCCGCTCCCGTTGTAGAAGTACCCCCGCAGGTCGAGCGCCTCCGCCACCCGATGGGCGAGCTCCTGACTCGACCCGGCGTACTTCACGTAGATCTCGACGGTGTCGGCCATCGACTAGGTGGTCGCCCGGTTGATGTCGTCACGGTTTTCGGTGTCGACGCCCTGGTACTCCGTCATCGCCATGACCGTCTTGTCGCCACCCGTGATCAGGCCCTCGCCGGCGCGGTTGAGCCCGTCGTCGACGGCGTCGCGCAGCGAGCCCTCGCTCCCCTCGGGCACGACGTTGTAGGTCTGCTCGAAGGCCTGGCCGTACGAGTCGTTGCCCCAGGGGCGCTCGGCGTTGACCGCGTTGATGTCGCCGAGGATGCCCTGCGCCTGTGACTGGAACGACGTGCCGATCGACCGCAGGATCGCACCGGTGCCGGCGACCTCGTTGGGGTCGTCCTGGATGTCAAGGTAGGAACCCATGGCCGTCCTCCTCGTTCTTCTTCAACGCCTTTGGCAGGTCGGCGTCGTGACTTTCCATCAATACGTCGAAATCAGTCTTACCGATCAGACCCATTCCACGATCTTTGGGCATGACCTTCTCGACGATTTCCTTCGTCTGTTTGTTGGCGTCTTCGACCGCCGCGCGCACCGTGGACATGATCGACGCGGCCAATGCCTTGGAATTGGGCGTGCGGTAGACGCGGGGGTCGATCTCGAGCTCGATGAGCTGCCCGCGCGGGCCGACCACAGCCTTGATCAGCCGGTCGTCGGACCACGCCGTGCCAGTGATCTCCATGATCTGCTGCCGCGTCTGCGCCGCGTTTTCGATGGTCTGCTGGAGGTCGTCAATCACGCCGCGAATCGCCGACCATTGCGGTCGCTCCATGCACTCCACCTCCCCCTAGGCCCTCCGACCTGCTCCGACAATAGATGATCCACGCATCGATCGGGTATCAGCCCTCACCCCGCAACGCCCCGCCGATGCCGCCCGGCGGGAGCTGGATCGGCGGCGGATCGTCGCCCGGCTCGACCTCCCGAAACGGCGAGATCGGGGGCGGGGGCGGGGGCGGTGGCTGATCCGGGTCACCGCCGAGGCGCCGCCGCACCAACTGCTCCGCGTACGCCACCAACTGCCGCACCCGCTCCCCCGGCAGCGTGATGCCGATCGGCGAGCCCGGGTTGACCGCGAGGCGGTGGTCGTCGCCGGGCCACTGGCGCATCACCGAGATGAAGTCCAGCGTTACCACCGGGATGTCCAGGTCGCGCCCGCCCAGGCACTCCTCGTAGCGGTCGACCGACGTGAAGACCGGCACGACGAGCACGCCGTCCATCTCCAGCGCCTGGGTCGGCACGATCACCTGGGCGGTGACCAGCACGTCGAGCAGCACCTCGGCGTCCGGGGCGACGAGCGCGTCCCGCAGCAGCCGCTCCACCTCGTTGGCCGGGGTGAAATCGCGCATCGTCCGCTGGGTGGGCACCAGCTCGGGCACGTCTTCGGGCTTGACCAGCACGCCGATCGGGGTGACCGGATTGATCGCGAGGCCCCACCCGTCCGGCGTGCCGGAGACCACCTCGGTGAGGGTGGTCGCCCGCCAGCCGTCCGCCGGCACCGCCCGGTACATGGCCTCGGGCGACGTGAAGACCAGCAGGTAGGGCACCCCGTCGCGCTCGCGGGTGAGCAGCCGCTGCCGGCCCGGCTGGGCGTCGGGCTCGTCCCGGAAGCCGGGCACCACGAGCGGCGCGACCGCGAGGATGCTCATCACCGCGTCGATGTCGCCGTCGCCCACCACCTGCTGGAGGCGCCGCTCGACGTCGTTGGCCGGCGCCCACGCGCTGGCGCTCGCGTCGCCCGGCACCGGTCCGCCGTCGTCAGGGCCCGCGGCCTCGTCACTGCCCGCACTCCCGCTCATCCAGGTCTCACTTCGCCTCAAACATCGCGGCCACCGGGTCGCGGCCGGCCTTCGCCGGTGGCTGCCAGGGCGCCTTCATCTTCGCCGGCAGCCCGGCGCCGACGAGGCCGTCGCGGACGTGGGTCACCCGTGCCGCCCACCGGCCGGCCAGGTCGACGAGCGCCGCCGGTGGCCGCACCAGCCGGGCCCAGAGGTCGTCGAGGCTGTCGGCGCACCGCGCGAGCAGATGAGCGCAGACCTCCTCCGCCCCGAAGGACTCGCGGTCGCGCGGGTCGTCGTCGTCGAGGTACCAGACCGAATCCAGGTCGTCGCCGGATGCCTTGACCGCCAGCAGGCCGCCCTGCACGTATCCGATGGGCAGGAAGTCGACGGTCAGCCGGTCGCGCACCCAATCACCCACATAGGACAGATCCTGGTGCCGGTCGTCGCGAGCGATGCCGAAGAGCGGCTGGTCGGCCACGAAGCCGTAAGGCGGGAGCACCGCGGCCGCCGCCGGGCCGGCACCGTTGGTCTCGGCGAGGAATCGGCGGTACACCGGCGGCAGCGGCCACCCCAGCGCGCGCTCCAGCAGATCCAGCAACTCATCGGGTACCGCGTCGCCGGCGGCCCGGCCGGCGGACACCGGCTCGGCGTCGGCGCGCAACCCCCGCCCGTTCGCCGGCAGCTGGCGCACCCCGCCCGCGTGGCGAAACGACGCGTGCAGCTCGATCGGCACCAGCGCGAGCAGCCGCGCGGCGTCCGGCGTGCCGACGTGGGCCCAGCACCAGCCGGCCGGCGTCGGCACCGCGCCGTCTCGCTCGCGGCCAACCGTGCCGGCCGCCGCCGTCACCGGCCACAGTGGATCGCCGTCCGACTCGCCGGCGATCCGGGCCATCGCCGCGTTGGCCGCCAACACGTCCAGGATCCGTTGCTCCTCCAGCGTCAGCGCCGGGTCGGGCGGCGGCAGCTCCACCACCGCGCGGGCGCACAACGGCCAGTCGGGAAAGCCGTGCGGCGTCATGAGCACGCCCTGCCGGTAGCGCACCTGGAGAATCGGCGAACCCGGGTGGATCACGCTCATCGCGAGGCGCGCGCCAGGGGCCAGGTCACCGGGGTCGGCGGTCATGGCGCCAACTTCGCGTAGGTCCCCTCGGCGACGCGGGCCAGCCGCTCCGGCACTCCTTGGGGAAGGTCGTTGTCGCCGACGCTCGCGACCCGCAGCTCCAGCACCAGGTTGCCGTGGTAGGAGGTCAGTTTGACCTCGTGCCCGTCGGTGACGAAGAAGGCCGCGGCGCCGGCGCCCGGGATGTCGGTGGGCGCGCCGCCCTGGCTCGTGCCCCGCGCGGTCTCCAGGTAGAGGCGCGCCTGCTGCTCGGTGCGGAGCAGCTCGGCGTCGATGCTCACGCTGACGCTCACCGAGGACGACCGCCGCGAGGTGGCGCAGAGCCGCGGCGAGTCGGCTATCGGCTTGCCGCTGACGGTCGGAAACAGCTCGGCGAGCGGGGCCTGGTCGGCGACGCCGCACAGGTTGCCGCCGAGCGCGTACACCGGACCGGCCGCGGCCGCCGACGCCGAGGGCGGCGCGGACGTCGCCCGCGGGCTCGGCTCGGAGTCGCCGCCGCATCCGGCGGCGACCGTGACGACCGCGAGGGCGAGCCCTCGCACCACCCAGCGGGTCATGCGCCGAGGGTCGGCTTGGGCTCGGACTGCGCGCTGACGGTCCGCTGCTGCGGTGCGCTGTCGAGCACGCCGCCACCGGGCGTTTCGACGGTCCACGCCGCCTCGCGGTCGAGCAGCGCGCGGATGCGGTCGAACTCTTCGTCCACATTGGCCTGTGCCTGCGTCTCCGCCTGGCTGGACATGCGTCGCGAACCGATCTGACCCTCGACGCCGAGCCCGCTGCCCGCGGTGCGCCTGCCCCGCATCACGCCGGTCGGCGGCTCCGGCGGGTGCGCGCCGGTGACCGGCCGGGCCCGCCCCACGACCGGGCTGGTGGTGGGCGGTGGCGGCGGCGCCAGTGGGTTGAGCGGGGCACCGGGCACCTCCGGCTGCGCCGGCCGCCGGGTGGTCGGCGTCGACGGCACGTTGCTGGCCGGCCGCTGGGGTCGGCTGAACACCGGCGGCATCGCGTCGGGCCGCGACGGCGTCGACGGACCGCCCTGTCCGGGGGCACCGGGCACGGCCGGTGTGCCGCGGCGCGGACCGCCGCGGGTGCCGGGCGGAGCGGGCGTGTTGGTACGCGGGTTGCGCAGCACCGGCGAGGCCGGGGTGCTGGGCGGGCCGCCGAACTGGTTGCTCTCCACGCCTCCGCGCGGCGCGTCCGGCGTGGCCGAGGAGGGATCGCCGGGGCGACCGCCACCCTTGCCCTGCGGCGTCATCGGAGTGTTTTGCCCACCGCCGGGCCGCTTGAGCTGCGGCGGCGGTGGCGCTCCGCCGGGGCGCTGGCCCTGCGGCATGCCGCCGGGGGGCAGGCCCTCCGCGGCGGGCGGCGTCAGCGCGCTGGACCGCAGCACGCCGGGCCCGCTCCCGCTGGGCAGGTTTTTGAGCAGGCCCTGGCCGGGTGGCGTCGGCACCGGGCCGGGCTGGCGCAGCCCTCCCGGGTTGGGAAGGTTGCTCGTGTTGACCGCCGGCGGTGCGATGACCGGCGGCAGGACCGGCGGTGTGACGGTCGGCGTCGTGATGTTGGGGTCGACGGCGGCCGGCTTTTCGAAGTCGGATACGTCCGGCGTGTCGATGTCGGGCGTGGTGATGTTCGGATCGGTGATCTGCGCTTCGACCGTCGGCTTGTTGATGACCGGCGGCTGGATGTTCGGCTGGGTGATGTTCGGGTTGCCGACGTTGGGTGTGGTGATATTCGGGCTGCCGATGTTGGGTGCGCCGAACTGGTTCATCATGTAGCGCTGGATGAATGCCGGGTTGGGCACCACCGCGTCGGTCGGTCCTTCGTAGACGGTCGCCCGGCCGCCCGCGAGATCCTCCCGCATGACCCGGTAGTAGTCCTGGGCCATGTTGTACTGGATCGCCTGCGCCCGCTCGTTGAACTCCGTCGCCTTCAGCCGCAGCTGGGTGATGTACTCGTCTTCGAAGCCGGCGTCCTTGACCTCCTGCTCGGTCGACACGCCGTACCGCTCGCGCTCTTCACGGGCGAAGGTGAGCATCTCGCTCTTGTACTCGTTGTAGAGCGTCTCCATCTCGGCCTGGCGGCCTTCGACGACGACGGCGAGCGCCAGCAGGCCGAGCCAGTTGTCGATCGCGGCCTGCTCCCAGTCGTCGATCGACTTGATCGTGGCACCCGGGCCGCGGGCCAGGAACGCGTCCGCGCCGGCGCCGGTCCAGCCGCCCTTGCCGTCCTTGCCTTCCTTCAGCTTGGTGGCGGCGTCGAGCACGCGCGTGCGGGCGTCGTCGAGGACGAGGTTGACCTCCCACCACTGCTGGGCGAGCTGGCGGATGACGACCGGGTCCTGCGCCCTGATCCGCTTACGGATCTTTTCGATGGTCTCCGCGGCCCAGGCCCGGTCGAGCTCCTCGTTCCAGTCGTCGTTGTCGACGGACTGGAAGTTGAACGTCGGATCGGGGTAGGGCGAGGTGTTTTGCGGCGGCGTGTAGTGGGTGATGTCTTCGCCCATGCGCCGCGCCATCCGGCGGTTGTCCTGCAACTGCTGGTTGGTCGCCGTGGAGTAGTCGAAGTAGTCCTCTTCGCCAGCCATGACCCGTCCTCAGTACCCCTGGCCGTAGTCACCGACGAACTGGTCGGTGCCGTGGCTGTCCAGGTTTTCCTCGGCCGTCTCGACCGGGCCGCGGTCTTCGTCCACCCGATGCTCGCCGCGCTCGACCGTCGTCGTGTTGGTGGTCTCGGGGCCCTGCTTGCCGTCGGTGGTCGTGGAGCTCGTGTTGGAGACCGTGATGTCTCCGTCGGGCGCCTCCGCCGTGGTAGTGCTGGACGTGCGGTTGTTGCGCTCGTCGCCGGTGGTCGACGTCGTGGTCGTGTAGTTGTACCCCATGTGGTTGGAGTAGGTCCGCTCGGTCACCGTCGAGATCACGTTGCCGTTCTTGTCGGTGATCGTCGTGGTGGTCACGATCACGTCGCTCGTGTTGTGTCCACCGGCCTCGGTGCGCGAGGTGATGTGCTTGGACGAGCCGTCCGGGAACGTGTAGATCGTGCCGTACGGGTAGGACAGCGGCTTGGCCAGGGAGTTGTCACTGGTCAGCGCCATCGCGTTTTGGCCGTTCTCCTGGGCCAGGTCGTAGAACGTCTTCACGTCGCCGCCGCGGAAGCCCTCGGGCCCGCGGGCGTTGGGATCGGTGAAGGCGAAGCCGATGTCGTTGACGGTCGCGCCGTTTTCGTTGTCGGCGTTTTCGTAGATCTCCGCCACCACCACCGCCGCCGAGCCGACGTTGCGCACACCCTCGTGGAGGTCGGTCATGAACATCTGGAACTCGGCGAGCCGGCCGGACATCGTGCGGGCGGCCATCGCGCCCTCGGGGAAGACACCCGCGTCACCGCCGGGCTGGTTGAGCCCTGTCGCGATCATCATGGACATCTCGCCCATCGCGGTGCCGGCGGCTGTGCCGATCTCGCCGGAGAGCATGCTCATCTCTTGGTAGTAGCTCACCAAGTCGGTGACCTCGACATTGACCTTGCCGCCGAACGAGTCGTAGTCGGTCGGCGAGCTGCCTTCGAGATCCTCTCTCGGAATACCCACGGTGCCTCCCCCGGTTGGTGAGCGGAACTAGCGCAGATAGCCGGTCCCGGCGAAGGCGACGCCCTCGCCGGGACCCACCGGCGTCTGACGGGTCAGAACCCGGCGGAGATCCGGTTGTCGACTTCCTGCATGCGTTCGGCCGAGCCGCCCACGGCGGTGCCGAGGCGCATCAGCGCGCCCTTGATCTCGTCGGCGCCCTGGTTCCACTGCTGCTGGGCGGCGTCGCACGCCTGGCCCGCGGCACCCTGCCAGTCGGCTGCCAGGAGCGTCTTGAAGTCGTTGTACAGATCGCCGAGCTCGACGTCCATGTTTCCGCAGAACGTGCCGATCGCGGTGGACACGTCCGCGATGGCGCCGAAGTTGTAAGTGATCGGGATGTCAGTCATCGTGATTTCGCCTCTCGACTAGGGGTGGACGTCAGCCGCGCAGGGCCGAGATGACGGCGCCGTCGCCGGTGGCGGCGGCCGCGTTGCGGATCGTCGAGGCGGCGTCGTCATCCTGCACGCCGAACTCCGTCGAGGCGTTGCTGATCTTGCCGGACAGCTCGTCGAGGGCGTTGAGAATCTTCGTCATGCCCTCGTTCAGCTCGTGCGACGCCCCCTGTAGCGCGTTGTTGGCCGAACCGCTCATGCCCTTGCCGCTCAGATCGGTCACCCGGTCGAGCAGCTGCGCCATGCCCGTGGCCAGACGCTCGCGCACATCCTGACAACGCGTGGCCATCTGATTGAGCTGCGCCTGTGTCGCGTGCACATTTCCCATGCCGGGAGTTGCTGTCAAGGTGGACTCACCCCGCTCCTCTGTTGTGCCCCCCGCCCAGGGGAGCCTCCCCTTGGGACGCATGGATGACCATGCGCCAAACTCTCGCGACCCGAAGGTAACGCCATTTGTCCACTCGGACCAGCCCGGGGCCGACATGTGCCGGTTTTGCCGGCAAGATCCCTACCGATCAGAGCGTCCCTCATGTTGAGCCAGCTCACGGCTGTGAGATGGCTCAACCAATACGAGGGACGCTCCGGTCCGGTTCAGTCGAATTTCGGCGCGCGCTGCCGCGAGCGCCGCGCGCTCAGAGGACCAACTGGCCACCTTCGTGGTCGATCAGGTCGGCCTCCTCGTCGTCGAGCCACACGCCACCCGTCGCCAGGTACCGGAAGCGGTAGCGGCCCGGCTCCAGCTTGACCGTGACGGTGCGGGTGCCGTCCTTGCGCGGCACCAACTCGTGGCGGCCCGGCTCCCATTCGTTGAAGCAGCCGACGACGCTCACGGCACCGGCGGGTGCGTCCTTCGGAAGGCAGAACGTCACCCGCGTCTTCGTACCGAACAGTTTGTTTCTCTTGATCACCTTGCTCCTCCGAGGCACGGAATGGTCGGGGCTTGGTTCGAGCTTTGCCCCAGCGCCCGCCGCCGGGTGGAAGCGACACACCGTGTTTTCCCGGCGACGTGGCAGGATCGGGCCATGGAGCCGCACGTCGCGTCCTTCGCCGACCTCGACACACGCACGCTGTACGACCTGCTCCGGCTCCGCGTCGACGTGTTCGTGGTGGAGCAGAAATGCGCCTACCCGGAGCTCGACGGGCGCGACACCGAGCCGGAGACGCGCCACATGTGGCTTTCCCGCGACGGTGCGCCGGTGGCATACCTGCGGATCCTCGCCGAGCCCGGCGGCGGCGCGCGGATCGGGCGGGTCGTGGTGAGCCCGTCCGAGCGCGGCACCGGCGCGTCCGGCCGCCTGATGGCGGCCGCCCTCGAAGAGATCGGCGACCGCCCGAGCGTGCTCGACGCCCAGGCCCACCTGGTGCGGCTGTACGAGCGCTACGGCTACGCGGTGACCGGGCCCGAGTTCATGGAAGACGGCATCCCGCACGTGCCGATGGCCCGCCCCTGAGTCAGGGCAGGGCGGCGACGATCTCCGGCACCGAGCGGCGCCGCCCGGTGTAGAAAGGCACCTCCTCGCGCACGTGCCGCCGCGCCCGCGAAGCGCGCAGGTCGCGCATCAGGTCGACGATGCGGTGCAGCTCGTCCGCCTCGAAAGCCAACATCCACTCGTAGTCGCCGAGCGCGAACGAAGCCACCGTGTTCGCACGCACGTCGGGATAGCCGCGCGCCTGCCGCCCGTGCTCGGCGAGCATGTCGCGCCGCTCCTCGTCGGGCAACAGATACCACTCGTAGGAACGCACGAACGGATACACACACACATACGCTTTCGCCTCCTCGCCGGCCAGAAACGCCGGGAGGTGACTCTTGTTGAACTCGGCCGGCCGGTGCAGCGCCATCTGCGACCACACCGGAGCGAGGTGCCGGCCGAGAGTGGTGCGGCGGAGCAGCCCGTACGCCTCCTGGAGCGCGTCGGCCGTCGGCGCGTGCCACCACACCATCACGTCGGCGTCGGCGCGGAGGGCGGACACGTCGTAGGTGCCGCGCACCACCACGTCCTTCGCGGCCAGCTGCTCGAAGAGCGACTCCACCTCGCCGGCCAGCGGGTCGCGCAGCGCCGGCAGCGGCCCGGTGGCCCGGAAGACCGACCACATCGTGTATCGGATGGTGGCGTTGAGCTCCTTGATGCGCGCCGCGTTGGATTGCTCGCTCATGACAGTCCTTTCAATACGTCGTCGGCCGCCGTCTCGCCGGAGCGCACGCAGGCCGGGATGCCGACACCGTCGTAGCCGGCGCCGGCGAGAGCCACCGTCGGGGGCAGGGTCGCGCGCAGCGCAGCCACCCGCTCCACGTGCCCCACCGGGTACTGCGGCAGCGCACCACCCCACCGCCGCACCCCCGCGCCGACCGGCTCGGGCAGGCCGGTGCCCACCAAAGTAGACAGTTCGGCGTGGACGGTGCGGACCAGCTCGGGGTCGCCGATGTGCAGCTGGTGCTCCTCGCCGTACCGCCCAACGGACGCCCGCACCAGCGCCACCCCGTCGTCGCGGCGGAGGTGCGCCCACTTGGTGGAGAAGAACGTGGCGGCCTTGACCAGCGTGCCCTCGCCCGCCGGCACGAGAAAGCCGGAGAGGCCGGGCAGCTGCGGCGCGGGCAGGGCGAGCGTCACAAGTGCCACGCTCGCGTAGTCGAGCAACGGCTCGGCGCCCAGCAGCCGTGCCGCCGCGCGCGCCGGCAGCGCCAGCACCACCGCGTCCACAGTGTCCGGCCCGACCCGCCACCCGCCGGGCACCCGGGCCAGCTCGCGTACCGGCGCGCCGAGCCGGATCTCCGCGCCGGACGCCTCGGCCACCGCCGCCGCCAGCCGGCTCACGCCGCCGACGACCGTGGCGAAGACGGGCGTGCCCGGCGGTCGCGGCGCGGCGGCCAGCGCGGACCGCACCGCACCGGTCAGCGTGTGCTCGACCCGCGCCGCGCGGGCCAGGCCCGGCATCGTCGCGGCCAGCGACAGCCCGTCGGCCCGCCCCGCGTAGACGCCGCCGAGCAGCGGATCCACGAGCCGGTCGACCACCTCGTCGCCCAACCGCCGCCGCACGAACGGCCCGACCGCGACATCCTCCTCCGGACCGAGCAGCGGCCGGCCACCGTCGCGGTCACGCTCCGCCTCCGGCCGCGCCACCGCGGCCACCTTCTCCAGATCAGCGGGTACGCCGAGGAGCGTGCCGCCGGGCATCGGCGCGAGCGTGCCGTGCAGCGCGAGCGCGGCCTGGCCGGTCGCCGGGTGCACGAGAGCGTGGCCAAGCCCCACGCGGCGGGCGAGCGTCACCGCGGCCGAGTCACCGCCCTCGGGGTCGCGGACCAGGAAGGACTCCGCGCCCAACTCCACCACCGAGCCCGCCACCGCACCGGTGCGCAGCTTGCCGCCGATGGCCTCGGCCTGCTCGTACACGGTGATCGTGGTGCCCGCGGGCGCGCGGTCCCGCAGCCGCAGCGCGGCAGCCAATCCGGCGATTCCGCCACCTACAACGGCGACGTTCGGCGGTCTGCTCACGGCCTCCACGGTAACTAAGCTGCCGGGCATGACGGGTGAGCGGGTGGCGGTGGTGACGGGTGCCGCACAGGGCATCGGTCGACGGGTGGCCGAGGTGTTGGGGGCCGAGGGGTACGCGCTGGCGGTGATGGACAAGCAGCCGGTGGCCGCGGACCTTGCGGTGCTGGGCGACGTGAGCACGGAGGCCGACGTGATCGCGTTCGCGGCGGCGGTGTACGAGCGCTTCGAGCGGGTCGACGTGGTGGTCAACAACGCGGGCATCGCGTTCATCACGCCGCTGGAGGAGACCACGCTCGACGACTGGCGGCGGGTGATCGACGTCAATCTGACCGGGCCGTTCCTGCTGTGCCGCGAGTTCGGGCGGCTGATGCTGGGCGCCGGGGCGGGCACGATCGTCAACATCGCCTCGGTCGCCGGGCTGCGCGGCGTGGCCGACCGCGCGGCGTACAACGCGAGCAAACACGGCCTCGTCGGCCTCACCCGCACCCTCGCCGCCGAGTGGGGCGGGCGCGGCGTGCGGGTCAACGCGGTCTGCCCCGGCTGGGTGAAGACCGAGATGGACGAGGCGTCCCAGGCCGAGGGGGCGTACGGGGACAACGACATCACCGACCACGTGCCGCAGGGCCGCTTCGCCACGCCCGACGACATCGCGCAGGCGGTGGCGTTTCTGGCCGACCCGGCCAGGAGCGGCTTCGTCAACGGCGAGGCGCTCTCGGTCGACGGCGGCTGGTACGCGGACGGCTCGTGGCAGGCGCTGCGCCTGTCAGCGCGCGCTCGCCTCGTGCACTAGCGCCACCACCCGGGTCAAGACCTCCGGGTCGGTCTCCGGGAGCACACCGTGGCCCAGGTTGAAGACATGGCCGGGGGCGGCCCGCCCCTCGGCCAGCACGCGGCGCACCTCGCGCTCGACCACCGGCCACGGCGCGAAGAGCACGCACGGGTCGAGGTTGCCCTGCACCGGCCGCTCCGGCCCGAGCAGCCCGGCCGCGGTGTCGAGGGGGGTACGCCAGTCGACGCCGGCCACGTCCGCGCCGGCCTGGTCCATGGCCGTGAGCAGGTGCCCGGTGCCGACGCCGAAGTGGATGCGCGGCACACCGGCCTTGGCCAGGCCGGTGAGCACATGCGCCGAGTGGGGCAGCACGAAACGCCGGTAGTCGGCCTCGGAGAGCGCGCCGGCCCAGGAGTCGAAGAGCTGCACGGCCGCGACCCCGGCCGCCACCTGCACGCGGAGGAACTCCAGCGTGACCTGGGACAGGCGGGCGCAGAGGGCGTGCCAGAGCTCGGGCTCGCCGTACATCATCGCCTTGGTCTTCGCATGGGTGCGCGACGGCCCGCCCTCGACGAGGTAGCTGGCCAGCGTGAACGGCGCGCCGGCGAAGCCGATCAGCGGCGTGGCGCCCAGCTCGGCGACGAGCAGCCGCACCGCCTCATCCACATAGGACACATCCGCCGGCGTGAGCGGCCGCAGCCGCGCCAGGTCGCCCTCCGTGCGGATCGGCTCGGCCACCACCGGCCCGGTGCCCGGCTCGATGTCAAGGTCGATCCCGGCCGCCGCGACCGGCACGACGATGTCGCTGAAGAGGATCGCCGCGTCGACGCCATGCCGCCGCACCGGCTGGAGCGTGATCTCCGCCACCAGCTCGGGGCGTCGGCACGCCTCCAGCATCGGGACGCCGGCGCGCACCTTGCGGTACTCCGGCAACGAACGCCCCGCCTGCCGCATGAACCACACCGGCGTATGGGGCACCGGCAGCCCCCGGCACGCCCGCACGAACACCGATTCGGCCGCTGGCCGCTCGCGGTGGGCGGCGCTGCCCTCCATGGTCGTCGTCATCGCGTCCCATGCTCCCACGCCCCCACCCCGCCGCGATCCAGGGACCTCTCGGTATCGGTCGCGCCCGCCGTGACCCTTCTCGAGGCAGATTTACCCCGGTCCGCGTCAGCGGCCGCCAACGCCCTCCCGGGCCGGAGGGCATGTCCGAAAGAACTTGAGGTCTGTATCGGGACGATTGGGCATTTACCGGTGCGGATGGCCCTCGGAGGGCGCGGGTGGGGTCACGCGCTGTCGGCGCGGCGGTCCCCTGCTGTGGCCGAAGGCGGCTTAGGCTGCGGTACATGGTGTCTCCGAACGGGCAGCCGGAGATCTTCGCGCGGGCGGTGGCCGGGCTGAAGACCGTGACGCCGCGCGCGGAGATCCTGCTGGAGGAGGTGCCCGCGCCACAGCGGCTCGCGCCGTACTCCTACGCGCTGAGCGGCGTCGTCATGAAGGACGGCGAAGAGGTGGCCACCGGCCGCCTGATCCTGCTGCACGACCCGGCCGGCCACGAGGCGTGGGATGGCACGATGCGCCTGGTCACGTACGTGACGGCGGAGCTCGAGCCGGATCTCGCCGCTGACCCGCTGCTGCCCGCCGTCGGCTGGACCTGGCTCACCGACGCCTTGGAGGCCGAGGAGGCCACGCACACCGCGATCGCGGGCACGGTTACGCAGACGGTCTCGACCCGCTTCGGCGACCTGGCCGGGCCGCCCGCCGCGGCCGATATCGAGATCCGCGCCTCGTGGACCCCGACCTGCGACGACATGGGCGCCCACCTGCTCGCCTGGTGCGCGGTGCTGGCCTCGACCGCCGGCCTGCCGCCGCCCGGTGTCACGGCCCTGCACGGCCACCGCATGTCCGCCTGAGCCACGACCCGCAGAAACGAAAGCGGCCGCGGCACGAAGCCACGGCCGCTCGCGAGATCAGGGGCTAAAGGTACTTTTCCGCCTCGTTGCACGGGCCTTCGAGCGCGTCGATCGCGCGGTCGGCCGCGGCGCTGTTGCCCGCCGCCAGCGCCGACAGGAATGCGTTGACCTTGTTGAGGCAGTCGGCGATGACCGCCTTCTCCTTCTCGGTCTGCTCCTTGGCGTTCTGCGTGCCGGTCAGGTCGCGCTCGGTCTGCGACAGCTTCTCGTTGGCCGTCGTCAGGTCGCGCTGGAGCTTTTCGGCCTCGGAGGTCTTCGCCGCGATCGTGTCGTCGCGCTGGCTGACCTGCTCGGTCATCCGCTTCTTGGTGTCGCTCAGGTCGCCGGACTTGCTGATGTACAGGCCGGTCATGATGCCGCTGGTGATGAAGAGCAGCACCGCGACGATGCCCAGGATCAGCGGCAGCTGACCGCGCTTGGGCGGCGGCACCGCGCCGTACGGGGCGCCGTACGAAGGTCCGGACGTCGGCGGGCCGGAGAGCGGCGCGGCGGAGTACGGCACACCGGACAGCGGCGGCCCGGCCGGCGGCGCGGACGCCGGGTCGTACGGGGACGCGGGCTGGTAGGCCGGCTGCGGCTCGACCGGCGGGTACGCGGCCGTCGGGGGCTGGGCCGGGTAGGCGGGCTGGGCCGGCGGGTACGCGGGCGAGCCGGACGGCTGGGCCGGGGTGTACGCCGGCGGGCCGGAGGGCTGGGCCGGCACCCCGTACGGCGGCTGCGGCGCGGGCGGCACCGAGCCCGGATCCGGCGGCGGGTACGAGGCGGCCGGTACCGAGCCGGTCGGGATCATGTACGCCTGCTCGTTACCGCCCGGGATCGGCTGCGTCGGTGGCTGGTCACCCGGCGGCGGGTAGGGTCCACCAGGAGCGTTCGGGGGGTAGGACATCATTCCTCCTGTGGGCGCTCGGCCGCCCGGTCAGAGCGCGGCACACCCGGCGGTTCTCGGGCCGGTCGGGCGCGCCGCGCGGTACGTCAACAGATCTTGAACTGATCGCAAGCGGTCTTGATCGGCACCGCGAGGCCGATGCCCTCGGCGTCGCGGGCCTTGGCGGTGGCGATGCCCACCACCTGTTTCGCGGCGTTGACCACGGGTCCGCCGGAGTTACCGGGGTTGATCGGCGCGTCGAACTGGATCACCGTGCCGGAGCCGCCCTCGTCCTTGCGGATGGCGCTGATGACGCCGGTCGTGACCGTGTCTTCCAGGCCCAGCGGGGCGCCGACCACCACAATCTGCTGCCCCGACTTGGCCGCCTCACGGGCGGTGGCCAGCCCGGTGAACTTGTTGTTGGTGCGCAGCTGGGCGACGTCTGCCTGGGGGTCGACCCGCACGATCGTCGCCGGCCACCGCTGGTCCTTGCGCTCGATGAAGACCTCGCGCTGGCCGGCCGCCCACACCGACTCCACCACGTGGTAGTTGGTGAAGAGGTTGGTGCTGCTGCCGGACTGCCGGCCGACCGCGAACGCCGTGCCGGTGAACTGCCCGGCCGCCACCCGGAACACGCTGGGCAGCACCTCGCTCGAGATTGCCTCGGGGTTGAACGCCTTGCCTGCCGCGGTCTCCAGCTCGGTGGTGCGCCCCTCGATGCCGTCCATGCGGCCCTTGTCCGCGGCCTGCGCCTCGGCGAGCGCGCGGTCACCGTCGGCGACGCGGCCCTGGAGGTCACGGATCTGGATGGACTGGACGATCGCGACGATGCCGATGACGAGCGCCAGGGCGAGCGCGCTCAGCCCCAGCCACGAGGGCCGGCGGCGCGGTCGAGCGGGCTGCGCCATCGGCGGGTACGGCGTGTAGTGCGGATCACCACCGGGGAGCGCGGACATCGGCGGCGCGGTGACCGGATACGCCGGAGCCGGGAAGGCGGCGGGCGGCGGCGGAGGGTACCCGGGGCCCGGAGGTGGTGGCATCGCGCCGTACGGCGGAGCGGGTGGGCCCTGCGGTGGCGGCGGAGGCGGCCCGGGGCGGTACAGCCCGTCAGGGTCGGGAGGGCCGCTGGCCGGCTGGCCAGCCCCTCCCGCCGGCGCCACACCCACCTCTTCCTCGAGCGAGTGGCGCGGACCGGGCACCTGTGCTCCGGGCTGTGCGGACAGCGGGTCGTACCCAGCAGTCATCGAGATCTAGCCCCTCCCCTAGGACGCCCGTTCCACAGTCGCATCTCGGCACAACCCCGGAACGACGTTTGTCTCCTTCATGCTGACATGAGCGCGGACGGCCCGTGCGGGCGTCCCTGTCCCGGCGACGGTTCGACGCGCCGGGCACCGGCTGCTCGTTGCCAGCCGGCGACCACACTACGGTTGTCGGGTGACCGACGAACCACCCCTGCGCCGTCGGGCCGCGCAACGCCAAGCAGGGGACGGACCACACAGCCGGCCAGCTCCGGCGACAGAAAGCGTGGGGCCCGACCCAACAACGCCTGGCGGGCCCGTGCCACTGACTGCCCCCCGCGAGGGCACCCCGGCCCCGATCGAGACGCCCGACCAGCTCGCCGAGGTCGTGGCCCGCTTCGCCGCCGGGAGCGGCCCGGTCGCCGTGGACGCCGAGCGCGCCTCCGGCTACCGCTACACCCAGCGCGCGTACCTGGTGCAGCTGCGCCGGGCGGGCGCGGGCACGGTGCTCATCGACCCGCTTCCCCTTGGTGACCTGCGCGTGCTCGACGAGGCCATCGCCGATGCCGAATGGGTTTTGCACGCCGCGAGCCAGGATCTGCCCTGCCTCGCCGACCTCGGCCTGCGACCGCGTCGGCTATTCGACACGGAATTGGCCGCTCGGCTAGCTGGATTCGAGCGGGTCGGCTTGGCCGCACTGACCGAACAGCTACTCGGGTACACGCTGGAGAAGCACCACTCGGCGGCCGACTGGTCGACCCGGCCACTGCCCGAGTCCTGGCTGACGTACGCCGCGCTCGACGTGGAGCTGCTCACCGACCTGCGCGACAAGCTCGCCGCCGAGCTCGCGTCGCAGGGCAAGGACGGGTGGGCGGCCGAGGAGTTCGCGGCGCTTGTCGCGTCCGGCGCGCAGCCACCCCGCCAGCGACCCGACCCGTGGCGGCGCACCTCCGGCATCCACCGCATCCGCGGGGCGCGGGCGCAGGCCCGGGTGCGCGCGATGTGGTACGCCCGGGACGAGATCGCCGCCCGGCGCGACTCGGCGCCCGGCCGGGTGCTGCCCGACGCGGCGATCATCGCGGCCGCGGAGCTCGATCCCAAGGACGAGCGGACGCTGCTCACCCTGCCCGGATTTGGCGGGCGGTCGGTGCGGCGGCTGGCCCGCACCTGGATCGAGGCGCTGACCAAGGCCCGCGAGCTGCCCGACGACATGCTGCCGGTGGCGCCGCCGCTCGACGGCCCGCCGCCGCCGCACCGGTGGGCCGAGCGCGACCCGGTCGCGGCCGCCCGCCTCGCCCGGTGCCGCGAGGTGGTCACGACGGCCGCCGCCGCGCACGCGCTGCCGCCGGAAAACCTGATCACCCCGGATTCGGTACGCCGGCTGGCCTGGACCCCGCCCGAGGAGATCTCGCCGGAGACGGTCTCGGCGACACTTCGGGGGTACGGTGCGCGGGCCTGGCAGGTGGGGCTGATCGCGGACGGGTTGGCGGTGGCGCTCCGCGAGCCGGCCACACCTTTGATCACGGCGGAGGAGTGACCCGTCCCACAGCACCTGACGTAGTTACTGGCGGGTAGCATCCGGGGTAGGAGCATCCCACCCCACGAGGAGGCGCGTCGTGCCCCGTCAAGTCCGGGATGTCGTCTTTGTCGACGGCGTCCGCACACCCTTCGGCAAGGCGGGCGGCATGTACGCCAACACCCGCGCCGACGACCTGGTGATCCGCTGCATCCGCGAGCTCCTGCGCCGCAACCCGCAGCTGCCGCCGGAGCGGGTGGAGGAGGTGGCGATCGCCGCCACCACCCAGATCGGCGACCAGGGCCTCACCATCGGCCGCACGGCCGCGCTGCTCTCGGGGCTGCCGAAGACCGTGCCCGGATACGCGATCGACCGCATGTGCGCCGGCGCGATGACCGCGGTCACCACGGTGGCCGGCGGCATCGCCATGGGCGCCTACGACGTGGCGATCGCCGGCGGTGTCGAGCACATGGGCCGCCACCCGATGGGCGAGGGCGTCGACCCCAACCCGCGCATCCTGGCCGAAAAGCTCGTCGACCCGTCGGCGCTGGTGATGGGCTCCACCGCGGAAAACCTGCACGACAGGCTGCCCCAGGTGACGAAGGCGCGCGCGGACGCGTTCGGCCTCGCCTCGCAGGAGAAGACCGCGAAGGCGTACGCGGACGGCAAGATCCAGCAGGACCTGGTCTCCGTGGCCGTACGCGACCCGGAAGCCGGCTGGGGCCTCGCCACGGCCGACGAGGCGCCCCGCGAGACGAGCCTGGAAAAGCTCGCGACGCTGAAGACCCCGTTTCGCCCGCACGGCCGGGTGACCGCGGGCAACGCCGCCGGCCTCAACGACGGCGCCACCGCGAGCATCATCGCCGCCGAGGAGGTGGCCCGCGAGCTGGGCCTGCCGGTCGGGATGCGGCTCGTGTCGTACGGCTTCGTCGGCGTCGAGCCAGAGGTGATGGGCTACGGCCCGATCCCGAGCACCGAGAAGGCGCTGCGCATCGCCGGACTGTCCATCGAGGACATCGGCCTGTTCGAGCTGAACGAGGCGTTCGCGGTGCAGGTGCTCGCGTTCCTGGACCACTTCGGCATCGCCGACGACGACCCGCGGGTCAACGCGTGGGGCGGCGCGATCTCGGTCGGCCACCCGCTCGCCTCCTCCGGTGTACGGCTGATGACCCAGCTGTCGCGGCAGTTCGCCGAGCACCCCGAGGTGCGGTACGGCCTGACCGCGATGTGTATCGGCATCGGGATGGGCGGCACGGTCATCTGGGAGAACCCCGCGAGCGCGAGGAGTGAGGGAGCGCTAGCGACCGAGCCCCGCAGTCGCGAAGCCAAGGCCGGCACAGCTTGGGAGGGCAAGTGACGTACCAGGAGGTTGTCACCAAGTCGTTGCTGCGGCTGGTGAACGTGCCGGGCCTCGACAAGCCGGCGGCACTGATCACATTGGACAACGGCTTCGACCACAAGAAGCCCAACACGCTCGGCACCGAAGGGCTCGCCAGTCTCGACGCGGCGATCACGTCGGCACTCGACGCCAGCCCGGCCTTCATCGCCGTCACCGGCAAGCCGTACATCTTCTGCGTCGGCGCCGACGTCACGGGGCTGCCCACGATCACCGGCCGCGAGCAGGCGCTTCTCATCGGCCGCGAAGGCCACCGCGTCTTCGCACGGCTCAAGGACAGCACGGTGCCGACGTTCGCGTTCGTCAACGGCGCGGCGATGGGCGGCGGGCTGGAGCTGGCGCTGCACTGCCACTACCGCACGCTCTCCGGCGGCGCGGCGGCGCTCGCGCTGCCCGAGGTCCTGCTCGGCCTCGTACCCGGATGGGGCGGCACGCAGCTGCTGCCCAACCTGATCGGGATCGCGCCGGCCGCGCAGGTGATCATCCAGAACCCGCTCACCCAGAACAAGATGCTCAAGCCGGCCCAGGCCGCCGAGCTGGGCATCGCCGACGTGCTGCTGGAGCCGGCCGACTTCCTGGAGCGGTCGCTGGAGTGGGCGGCCGGTGTCGTGCGTGGCGAGGTCACCGTGACCCGGCCCGAGGTCGACAAGGACATGTGGGACGGCGTGCTGTTCTTCGCGAAGAAGACACTCGACGACCGGCTGCACGGCGCGGTGCCCTCCGCCAACCGGGCGCTGGAGCTGCTCGGCATGGCGCGCGACGCGGACTTCGCCACCGGCACCGCCGCCGAAGACGAGGCCCTCGCCGACCTGGTGATGCGCGAGGAGCTGCGCAGCGGCCTGTACGCATTCGACCTCGTGCAACGCCGTGCCAAGCGACCGGCGGGCGCGCCCGCGCCGGCGCTGGCCCGCGACGTCACCAAGGTGGGCCTGGTCGGCGCGGGCCTGATGGCCGGCCAGATCGCGCTGCTCTTCGCCCGCCGGCTGGAGGTGCCGGTCGTGCTGACCGACCTCGACCAGGCCCGGGTCGACAAGGGCGTCGCGTATGTGCACGGCGAGATCGACAAGCTCGTCGCCAAGCGCCGGCTCGACGCGGGCAAGGCCGCCAAGCTGCACGGCCTGATCAGCGGCTCGGTCGACAAGGGAGTCTTCGCCGACGCCGACCTCGTGGTCGAGGCGGTGTTCGAGGACCTCGGCGTGAAGAAGCAGGTCTGGGCCGAGCTGGAGAAGATCGTCAAGCCGGAGGCGGTGCTGGCGACCAACACCTCCTCGCTCTCCGTCACGGCAATGGCGGCCGACCTGGAGCACCCCGAGCGGGTGGTCGGCTTCCACTTCTTCAACCCGGTCGCGGTCATGCCGCTGCTGGAGATCATCCGCGGTGAACGGACCGACGACGCCACGCTGGCCACCGCGTTCGCGGTCGGCAAGGAGCTGAAGAAGTCCTGCGTGCTGGTCAAGGACGCGCCCGCGTTCGTGGTCAACCGGCTGCTGACCCGGTTCCTCGGCGAGATCTTCGCGGCCGTCGACGAGGGCACCCCGCTCGACGTGGCCAACGAGGCGCTCGACCCGCTCGGCCTGCCGATGCGGCCGCTGCCGCTGCTCCAGCTCGTCGGGCCGGCGGTCGCGTACCACGTGGGCGGCATCCTGCACGGCGCCTTCCCGGACCGCTTCCCGGTCAGCGAAAACCTCAAGCGCCTCGCGGAGTCCGGCCGGCCGCTGTTGGTCGACGACGAGGTCGACAAGGAGGTCGCCGGGCTGCTGGTGGTCGGCGACCGGCCGTCCACCGCCGAGCAGGTGCGGCAGCGGGCGCTCGAGGCCTTGGCCCAGGAGACCCGGCTCATGCTGGACGAGGGCGTGGTCGCCGAGCCTCAGGACATCGACCTCTGCCTGATCCTGGGTAGCGGGTGGCCGTTCCACCTGGGCGGCATCACGCCGTACCTGGACCGCACCGGCACGTCCGAGCGGGTGACCGGCCGGCGCTTCCTTCCTCGCGGGGTGGCCAGCCTGCCGTGATCTAGCCGTTTTTGCGAGACGCGCCCCGATTCGCCCTAGTGTGAGCACATGCGGTGGGTCGGGGCGCTGCTCGTCTCGGTGCTGCTGGCGGGGTGTGGCGCCGCCGCCCCGGCGGCGGGCGACTTCAGGCCGGCCACAAAGGGTGAGCTCCGCGTCGCTACGGCCACCGTCCCCCTGCCCGGCTTCTGGGAGGAGCCGGGCGGATTCGAGTACGAGCTGGCACGCGCCCTCGCCGACCGCTTCGATCTGCGGCTACGGGTGGTGCGGGTGCCGTTCGAGCGGATCGTCTCCGGCGACCTCGGTGGCGCGGACCTGGCGCTCTCCCAGGTGACCGCGACCCCCGACCGTGAGCGGGCCCTCGACTTCTCCCAGCCGTACCTGGCGGCGACGCCGGCCGGGCTCGCGCACTCGGCGATCCCCGACCTGGCGGCCGCCCGCGACACCCGGTGGGCGGTCAAGCGGGGCACCACGCTCGCGGCGGTCCTGGCGGGGTTCGTCCGGCCCGGCACCCCGCCCGCGCTCACCGCGGACGAGCCCGCCGCCCTCACGCTGCTGGCGGCCGGTGCCGTGGACGCGGTGCTGCTCGACATGCCGGTCGCGCTCGTCATCGCCAACCGCTCCAGCGGGTCGCTGCGCGTGGCGGTGCGGGTCGACACGGACGACTCGCTCGCGGTCGCCCTCCCGGACGGCTCGGCGAACCGGGAGGCGGTCGACTCGGCGATCCGCGCGCTCACCGACGACGGCACGATCGACCGCCTCACGAAACGATGGCTCGGCGGCGACGCGCGCGACGTACCCGTCATCGGGAGAAACCGGTGACCGCCCCGCACGGACCGGCCTGGGAGTTCCTGCTGCTGTTCGTCGTGGTGATCGGCGGCCCGCTGCTGCTGGAACGGGCCCGTGTGCCGGGCATCATCGGGCTGCTGCTCGGCGGGTACGCGATCGGCCCCAACGGCTTCGGCTGGATCAGCGAGTCCAACGAGACGGTCCCGGACCTGGGCCAGCTCGGCCTGCTGTACCTGATGTTCGTGGCCGGGGTGGAGCTCGACCTCGCCCTGCTCCGCGAGTACCGGCGGTCGGCGCTCTCGTTCGGCCTGCTCACGTTCGCGGCGCCGATGGTGGCCGGCACCGCGGTCGGCTTCGCGCTCGGCTGGAGCGGACCGGCCGCGTTTCTGCTCGGCTCGCTGCTCGCCTCGCACACGCTGATCGTGTACCCGCTGATCCGCAAGGGCGGCCTCGGCGGCGACCCGGCGGTGGCGACGGCGGTGGGCGCCACCGTGCTCACCGACACGCTCGCGCTGATCGTGCTGGCGGTGGTCTCCGGCACGACCGGCAGTGACGCCTCGACCTGGGAAGTCGCCGTGCGGCTCGGCGCCGGCTTCGCCGTACTCGCCGGATTCTGCTTCTACGCGCTGCCCCGCGCGGCCCGGTGGTGCTTCCGGCGCCTGGGCGGCGAACGCACGGTGCGCTACCTCGTCGCCGTCGCCGGCTTTCTCGCGGCGGCCGTGCTGGCCGAGGTATTCGGCATCGAGGGCATCGTGGGCGCGTTCTTCGCCGGGCTCGCCCTCAACCGCCTGGTGCCCAACGAAGGCCGGCTGATGGACCGGATCGACTTCTTCGGCGCGGCCGTGTTCATCCCGGTCTTCCTGGTCTCGGTGGGGCTGATCCTCGACCCGCGCGTGATCGCCGAGCCGCGCACGCTGGGCCTGGCCGCGCTCTTCGTCGGCGCCTGCCTGGGCGGCAAGGTGCTCGCCGCCTGGCTGGCCCACCTGCTGCTCGGCTTCTCCCGGCCGCGGGCCGGCGTGATGTTCGCGCTGACCGCGCCGCAGGCCGCCGCCACGCTCGCGTCGACGACCATCGGGTACCAGATCGGGCTCTTCGGCACGTCGGTGGTCAACGCCGTGCTGGTGCTGATCCTGGTCAGCCTGATCGTGTCGCCGATCGCCGGCCGCCGCTTCATGCGCCAGGTGCCCCGCCCGTCGGCCACCGACCGCCCGCTCGGCAGCCGGGTGGTGGTCGCGGTGTCGACCGTGGACCCGCCGCCGGAGATCTTCCGCCTGGCCGCGCGGATCGCCGCGCCGGACGGCGGTGTGGTGCACCCGGTGCTCCTGCGCCGCGAGTCAGACCCGGCCCACGACACGGCCGCGGTGGGCGCCCTGGAAACCGCCGCGAACGCGCACGGAGTCGACGGCGCCGGCGCGGTGGTCGTCGACCGCTCACTGCCGGCCGGCGTGGCCCACGCCGCCGCGGCGCACCTCGCCACACTGGTGATCGTGGACGGTCCACTGTGGTCAGACGGCGCCGGTGTGGTGCCACCCGCGCCTGTGCTGGAGTTTCGCGGCGCGGACTGCGCCTTGCTGCACGCGCCCGCGCCGCCCGAGCTGGCCGGCGAACTCTCCCGCCGCGCCGCGACCCCGGTGGACGCCTAGGCGGAGCGCTCGGCGACGCTGCGCTCCACGCAGAACTCGTTGCCCTCCGGGTCGGCGAGGATCGCCCAGCCGGTGCCGTCCGGGTTGCGGTGGTCGCCGACCAGCGAGGCCCCCAACCCCAGCAGTCGCTCGATCTCCTCGTCGCGGGTGCGGTCGGTCGGCTGGAGATCCAGGTGCACGCGGTTTTTCACCGTCTTGCCTTCCGGCACGCGTTGGAAGAGCATCCCGCCCTCGATCTCGTCGGTGCCGGACAGCAGGGCGCACTCGTCGTCGCCGGGCTTGTCGTCCGGGTGCTGGCGCATCCCGGTTACCTCGGCCCAGAACCCCGCCACCTTGTACGGATCGGCGCAGTCGAAGTCGATCCATCGCACTCTCGAAGCCATGACCCAAACCTCTCACGCCGAGCAAGCAAATATCCGGCTACTCGACGACCAGCAGCGGCAGCAGCGCGGCCGGATCTTCGACGTGCGCGTTGTGTCCCAGGCCCGGCAGGTCGGCCGGCGCGGGCACCAGCGCCGCGAGCTGCGCCGCGCTCACCATGTGGTCGTGCTCGCCGCGGGCCAGCGTGACCGGCACCGGTGCACTCTCGACCAGGCCGGCCATGCCAGGCTCGCCGACCCCGAACGCGCGTGGGTCGAACGCCGGCCGCCAGCCCACACCGACCTTGACCACCGCGGCGTCCAGGGCGGGATCGGCCGGGTCGACGAGCCCGTCGAGGCCGGCGACCCGCAGGTGGCGACGCACCGCCTCGTCCCGGGTCTCGAACACCGCCGCCGGCCGCCCGGCCAGCGCCGTGGCCTTCGCCAAGTCCTCGGCGGTCCACGCGACCTTGATCCCCAGGCCGACCACGGCCCGCACCCCAGGCCTTCCGGCCAGGTGCAGCCCGATCACCCCGCCGAACGAGTGGCCAACGACCACGGTGCCGCCCGGATCGACGAGGTCGCCGACCGCCTCCGCCACCGCGGCGAACGAATACTTCGGCAGCGGCGCCGAACCGCCGTGCCCAGGCAGGTCGGGCGCGACCCAGGCGGACGTGCCGAGCAGGCCGGCGAGTCCGGCCCACACGTCGCAGGTGGCGCCGAGACCGTGCAACAACAGAAACGTCGGCGACCCGGTGCCGCCAGCACGCACCCGAAGCTCCGTCATCCCGACCAGCCCGACGCCATGGCCCAATTTCTCACACCGGCGCAGATCGGCGCTCGTCTAGAGACCTTTCGGAGTCGAGGTCACACTGATCGCCAGTCCAGGGGTGCGGTAACACCTTCAAGCAGTTTTGCCCCCGTCCGCGCCAGTTGCGGACCGTATGCTCCCGCGGGCACCGCTCCGGCCGGCGGCTCGCCAGGGCTCGCCGAGATCCCCGACCTCCGCTGCCAGCTCCCCCGGACAAGCCCATCCGCGCGTCCAACATGGCCTGCGTGGGGGTCGGGCTTCACAAGACCGGGGTAGATCTTGGTACGAAGCTGCCCCTATGAGGGCCAATTCGTACCAAGATCTGCTGTGACGAGAAGCCCGCCGGGGATTTCGGCTCGCCCCGCGAGCCGCCGGCCGGGAGCGGTGCCCGCGGGAGCATACGGTCCGCAAGTGACGCGGACGCGGGCAAAACCGCTTAATCCTTCATCGCTTGCGCTATCAATGGGTCGGCACGGCGGCCGTGGCGGCGACGACCGGTGTGGTGTCGGCGGCGGGCAGGGTGACCGTGACCTCCAGGCCGCCGCCGGGCTGGGCCGCGGCCGTCACCGTGCCGCCGTGGGCGTCGCAGACCGCGCGCACGATCGACAGGCCAAGCCCCGAGCCGCGCGCTCCCGTGCGCTCGCGCCCGCCGCGGCGAAACGGCTCGAAGAGCCCTGGCACGTCGGTCTGGTCGACCTCGAAGCCGGTGTTGCCGACCACCAGCCAGGCCGCCGCGGCGTCGGAGCCGGTGCGGGCCCAGACCTTGCCGTGCAGGTGGTTGTACCGGATCGCGTTTTCGATGAGGTTGCCGGCGAGGCGGTCGAGCAGGCTCGGGTCGCCGACCACCGGCGCGGGCTTGAGCGACGTGGTCACGGTCAGTTTGAGGCGGTCGGCCTCACCCCGTACCGCGGAAAGGGCCGTGGTGGCCGCGGTGGCCAGGTCGGTGTTGACCTTGCGGGCCAGCCGCCGGCCGGACTGGGCTTCGCTGCGGGCCAGCACAAGCAGCGCGTCGACGAGGCCGTTGGCGCGCTCGGAGGCGTCCCGCACGACGGTGGCCATGCGGCGGTACTCGGCGACGTCGGCTTCCTCGTCGGCCATCGTCACGTCGATCTCGGTGCGCATCACGGCCAGCGGAGTGCGCAGCTCGTGCGAGGCGTTGGCCACGAAGCGTTTCTGCGTCTCGAACGCCTCACCCAGCCGGTCGAGCATCGCGTCGAACGTCGCGGCCAGCTCGGCCACCTCGTCGTCCGCCCCCGAGTAGCGGATGCGCTGGTCCAGCGTCTCCTCGCCGAGCCGCTGGGCGGTCGAGGTGACCTGGTGCAGCGGGCGGAGGGCGCGGCCGGCCACCGCGTACGCGCCGGCGACGCCGACGATGCTGATCGCGAGCAGCGCGACGAGACCCTTGGCCAGCAGCTCGCGCGAGGCGGCGTCGACCACCTGGTCCTGCCAGTCGCGGGCGTCGAGCCGGGTGCCGTTGGCCAGCTCGACGGTGGTGCCGGCGCGGAGCTGGTCGGCCGGGTGCAGCGCGTCGCCGACCAGCAGCCAGGCGAGCAGCACCAGGATCGCGCCGGCGCCGACCAGCAGCACGCCGTTGAGCAGCGTGAGCCGCAGCCGCAGGGTCGGCCGCAGCCGGTGACGGCCCGGCCGTCCAGAGTAGACCGTCACGGTGCCTCCGGGTTCGCTCGCTCGTGCGGCGCTGAAGGCGACGTCTTCCTCCGCCAGCCCGAAACCCCGACTACGTCGGCGGGCCGGCTCCGTCCAGACGCCGCCGCGCCAACTCGCTCGCTCACGCCGCCTCCGAGACGCGGTAGCCCGCACCCACGACCGTCTCGATCAGGGGTGGGTCGCCGATCTTCTTGCGCAACGTCATCACCGTGACCCGCACGGTCGTCGTGAACGGGTCGGTGTTGGCGTCCCAGACCCGCTCCAGCAGCTCTTCGCTGGACACCACGCCGCCGCGGGCCTTGAGCAGCTCCTCCAGCACGCCGAACTCCTTGCGGGTCAGGTCGAGCGGCGTCCCGGCGCGCGTGGCGACCCGCTTGGCCGGGTCGAGCACCAGATCGCCGACGGACAGCACCGGGGGCGCGGCGGGTGTGGCCCGCCGGCCGAGCGCCTGCACGCGGGCCACCAGCTCGTCGAAGGCGAACGGCTTGGGCAGGTAGTCGTCGGCGCCCAGCTGGAGCCCCTCCACCCGCTCGGCGACCGTGCCGCTGGCGGTCAGCATCAGCACCCGGGTCAGGGCACCGGACGAGACCAGGTCGGCACAGATCTGGTCGCCGTGCACGCCGGGCAGGTCCCGGTCGAGCACCACGACGTCGTATCGCGTGACGAACGCCATCTCGTGGCCGGTGGAGCCGTCGTACGCCAGATCCACCGCCATGCCCTGCCGCCGCAGCCCGCGCGCGATCGCGTCGGCCAGGGCGCGCTCGTCTTCGACCACCAGGACCCGCATGGTGGCCACCTCCCGTTCGTTGTCGCCAGGTCAGCCTCCACCCCGGGGTGTGAAGCCGACGTGAGTCAAGGTAACGGGACAGGGCGCCAGATACCCACCGTGGCGTTCAGACGCCGGCAGATCACCGCGCCGGCGCGCATGTCGCAGTCGCCGGTGACGCCGTGAACCACGCCGAAGAACCGTGCGCCGCCTGTGGCCGGGTCGATGCGCGCCAGCCAGGCCCGCGAGGTGGGCAGGTCGGTGCGCATGGCGATCAGCTCGCCGTCGTCGGAGGGCGGCGCGATCACGATCCACTCGCCCAGCTGCGCCCGCTCCCGCCCGGTGGCCGGGTCGAGCGTGGTGAGCTGGGTGCTGCCGTGGCTGCCGTTGACCTCGCTCACGAGGTAGTCGCCGGCCCGCCTGATGGACGAGCGGGTCGGGTCGGCCCAGAGCATCCGGCCGGTGGCCGGGTCGACCACCCGTACACCACCGAGGTGTGCGATCACGCAAAGTTTGTCGCCGCAGTAGGGGGCCACGTACTCCGACGCCAGGTCGATCGCGGCCCGCCACCGGCGCTCGAGGCGGTCGAGCCCGTACGCGACGGCCATCGGCCCCTCGCGCACCAGCATCATGTCGAGCGCGAACTGTACGTAGCTCGCCGGCGTCGCCGGCGGCCGCGACGGGAGGAGGTCGGCGGCGGCCAGCACCCGGGCGTCCGCGACGTCGCGCACCTCGACCCGGCCCGACGGGAGCAGCGTGACGACGTGGGTCGGCGTCTCGCCCGAGTACCGGTAGGAGAGCCACCCGCCGGCCGGCACCCGGTAGGCCCACCGGACGGCGCCGGTGACCGGATCGACGGCCTCCAGCCTTTCGCTCCCGGTGCTCGCGCTGGGGGTGCCGTCGAGCGAGGTCCAGAGCAGCACCTGGCCGCGCGGCGTCACGCCCTCGAAGAGCGCCCGCCGCCGCCACATGATCTGGCCGGTGGCCTCCCGGATCGACACCGTCTCCACCTGCTCCAGCAGCTCCGGCTGGGTGCTGATCAGCATCTGCCCACCCGCGCTGCCGACCCCGTGCAGCGCGCCGGTGAGCTGAAGCGGCGCCTGCCAGAGCCGGGTGGCGCCCGGCAGCGTGTACGCGGTGATGGTGCGCGGCCCGTACACGGCCGTGCGGTCGGAGGTGACCACGTAGAACTGCTCGCCCACCGCGAACGCCGCGTCGCCCAGCCGGGCCGGGATCGTGGCCTCGGCCAGCGGGACCGGATCGGGCAGCGCCGGGCCCAGCGTGGTGGCGAGCACGGCCAGCCCGGCGAGCGCCCAGGCGAACCGCCACCGCACCGGCGGGCGCACCGGCTCCGGCACGGCGACCTCGCCACCGTGCCGCATCTCGCCGAGCTCGATGACGCCGACGACGGCCACGGTTACAGTCTGCGCTCGGGGTACCAGACTCCGATAGATCCGCCGGAACGGCGGCAGACCACCGCGACCGGGCTGGCCTGGCACTGGAAGACGCCGGCGAGCAGGCCGAGCACCTTCACCTTCGCCGCGGCCGGGTCGAGGCGGGCGACCAGCGTGCGCAGGCCGTTTTCCCGGATGCCGAGCATCCGCCCGTCGTCCGCGGGCAGCGAGGCGTTCCACTGCCCGAGGTCGCCCACGACGTGCCCGTCCACGGGGTCGAGCAGGGCCGCCCGGGGGTTCTTCGTTTCGCTCCGGCCGTAGGCGAACAGGTACGGGCCGACCGGGTAGGCGTACCCCCAACCCGGCGCGGACCAGCGGGTGCGGCCGGTGGCGAGGTCGACGAGGCGGATGCCGCCGTCGTTGCGGACGCCCACGCACACGGCGTCCCCGCACTCGCCGCTGACGTACTCGTTTCGCACGTCGACGTCGGCGCGCCAGCGGCGGTCGAGGCGGTCGAGCCCGTAGGCGGTGAGCCCCGATCCGTCCTCGTCCTCCTCGGGAACCAGCAGTAGGTCGCCCACGACCTGCGGGGCCAGCTCCGGGTCCAGTGGGAGGTGGGCGGTGGCGAGCACGTCGCCGGTCGTGCTGTCGTGCACCTCCGCCGTGCCGGACTTCGTCCAGTGCACGAAACGCTCGCCGTCGATGAGCACCGGATCCTCCGCGGGGTAGATGCGCGACCAGCGCACCGTGCCCGTCGCCAGCTCCACGCTGAAGAGCTGCTGCGTCATGGCGCGCGACTCCAGGAGCAGCCCGTTGCCGGCCGAGGTTTCGTACCACCAACCGGTGCGGCGCCACACCTCCTGACCGGTGTCCGGGCGGATGGCGATGGTCTCGATGTCCGGACCCGCCTGCGTGACGGCGAGCAGCATGCCGTCCACAAGGGAGGCGCCGCGCACCCGGCCCGCGGTGTAGATGGCGGCTTCCCACTCCGGCTCGGTGGCGTCCGGCAGCCGGTACCGGGTGATCGTGCGTAGGCCGGCCCGCACCACCACGTCGCTGGGGCGCATGAGGTAGAGCGCGTCGTCGTCGACCACGTAATGGTCCGCCGCCGTGGCGCGGATGGTCACGGCGACGAGCTCAGGGCGCACCGGTGCCGCCGCGCCGCCCGCGCTGAGCAGCGTCGCGAGCGCGAGCGTGGCTCCCATCGCCCGCCGCTGGGACCGCGACAAGGGCCGCGGCGACAGCTCGACCTCGTCCCGCGGCTCCCCCAGGTCGATCACCATAAGAAAACCGATCCCCGGTACGGCCGGAAAGTTTCAGCGGTACGTCCAGATGCTCAGTTTGTCATCGGGTACGCGGCACACCACGCTCCGCTCACCCGCGACGCAGTCCCACACCCGGTGCGGCACCACGCCGAGCGCCCGCGGCTCGGCGGTGTGCGGCCGGGCGAGCGACAGCCAGCTGCGGTCCTCGCCGACGGTGCGGTGGACGGAGACCAGCCCGTGCTCGGTGCCCGGGTTGAGCACCGTCTCCATGCCACCGAGGTCGAAAAGGGTGCGGCCGGTGGCCGGGTCGACGGCCGCCAACCCGGCCGGCTGCGCGTCGGCCACGAGCACCCCGCCCACGTCGAATACCGCGTCGGCCTCGGTGGTGTGCCACACCAGCACGCCGGTGGCGGGGTCGATCGCCTCCACGCCGACCGCGCCGGGGGTGCAGACCAGCGAGCCGCACGAGCTGAAGCGGCGCACGCCGTCTTCGGTGATCACGCGCTGCCAGCGTGGCTCCAGCGTGTCGGTGGCGAACGCGGCGACACCGCGCGCGCCCTCCGCGTCCTGGTAGCCGAGCAGCAGCGAGTCACCCACCGTCATGGAGAGCGTGGGACCGGTGCCGGGCGGCAGCACCGCCCGGGAGGCCCGCACCGCGCCGGTGCGGATGTCACGCACCTCGGCGCGGCCGCCGCCATCGCCGTTGGTCACGGTCACGGCACGACCACCGGGTACCGGCCGGACCAGCGTGGGCGCGGGATAGGTGACCCGCCACAGGTCCCGCCCGGTGGCCAGGTCGACCGCCCGGACCGTGGGGGCGGCCGCCTCGCCGGGACGCAGGAAGCCGCCGACCACGCCGGTGTGCCCGTCGTCGGCCACCGCCACGCGCGTCGGCAGCGTCCAGAGCACCCGCCCGCTGGTCGCGTCGACCGCGGTCGTGGGCGTGGATATCCCCTCGCCGGCGACGAGGCCGGTGACCAGCACCAGGCCGTCGGCCGACTGCACGTCGACGAACTGCTCGACGCTCGACTGGTACGGCGCGGTCCACAGTGGACGACCGCTGGGCAGCTCGTACGCGGACAGCAGCCACCGCTGCTCGGTCGGCGCGCCGATCCGGTCGCTGGCCACCGACACGTACAGCCGGTCGCCGAACACCACGAAGTCGGTGCGCCGGTCGAGCCCGAAGCTCGTCACGGGCGTCAGGTTTGGCGCCGGGGCCGGCCCGGATCCGGTGACGGCGAGTAGCAGCGCCGCGACGAGCGCGAGCGCGACCGGGCGCCAACTCCCGGGCCGCCGCCCCCAGTCACGCAACCGCGCGGCCGGCGGCTCCCGATCCAGCCCCAGATCGATGACCATGCGGACAAGCGTGCCACGCCGTGCGGACCTCCAGCCCGGCGGCTACGGACGGCCGGCCTGCTGGGGTACGCGGGCGGCGTCGCGCTGCCAGGTCTGCACGTACGTGGCCGCGGAGATGCGCTCCACGTCGTCGAGCTGGAGCACGTCGGCGACGAGGTCGACGAGCTGGTTGCTGTCACCGTCCGCGCCGGCGGGCGCGTGCCGGTCGAGCGCCGCGTGTACCCGGCTGCGCAGCGACCGGTCACGCCGCCCGGCAGCCGCCACCGGCTCCGGCTCCGGGGCGGGCGGAGGCTGCTCTTGCACCGGCACCCGGGCCGTGGTGCGGGATCGGCGGCGAGGCGAGTCACCGTCGGCGGCGCGCGTCGTGGCGCGGCTGGGGCGCTGGAGCTCCTCCCACTCCCGTCGCACCGCCTCGATGACCTGGAACTCCGCGCTCGGCTCGGTCAGCGCCGCCGACGGCACCGCGGCCGGCCGCGCCGTCGCCGTCTCGGCGGCGGTGACGGTGGCGGGCGCCGCTTGTCGGGTCGGCGCGGCGCGGTCGACCTGGTCGGCCGTTTGCGCGGCCTGCTCGGCCGTTTGTGCGGCCTGCTCGGCCGTTTGTGCGGCCTGGTCAGCCGTTTGCGCGGCCTGCTCGGGGTCGAGCCTCGCCGTGGCCAGCTCCGCCAGGCGCGCCGTCACCGGCACCTCACCCGGCGCCAGGCCCGCCAGCCGCGCGGGCGCGAGGTCGGCGGCGATCAGGTCGGTCAGCCCGTCGTAGTCGGCCCGGCGGGCGAGGCGGCCCGCGATCTCGTCGAGGTCGTAGACGGCGAGCGCGATGTCCGCCGTCTTCGGGTCGACCGCCGACCGGATCTTGCGGTGCAACACCTTCGCGATCGCTCGCTGCCGCCGATCCCGCCGGGTCTCCGCACGGGCGGCCGCGATCGACGTGTACAGCCCGAGGCCCGGGTCGGCCTTGGCGAGCGACTTCGCCCGCAGGGTCAGCAGCGGGTGGCGCGCCCAGTGGCCGAAGACCTCGTACGCCGGGGTGGTGGGCGGCAGGTCACCCGTGGCACGCAGCCGGTCACGGCGCTGGTTTTCGGTGTGTGTTAGCCACACCAGGTAGCCCAGCGCGGACATGCCCGCGAAGAAGCCGCCGAGCAGGTGGTCGTCGTGCGCCAGCCAGTTGAACGCGACCGCGCCCACCGCGATCGCCGCCGACAGCAGCCGCGACCCGATCGCCCGCTCCCCTAGCCGGCGACGCACGTCGGCGTTGGCGAGCACGACGATGCCGCCCAGCTCCAGCGCGCCCACGGCCGGGATCGCCGCGGCCAGCGGGATGCCCAGCGCCTCCACGGCGCCGGAGACCTGCCCGGCGAGCGCGACGAGCAGCACGACCACGTAGAAGCACTGCCGCATCACCGAGGCCCGCTTGACGGCCCGCTGGAGGGCCGCGTCAAGGGTCGCCCGCCCGCCGTCGACAGCCCGCTCGTACGCCACCGCGCCTCCCCCTCGCCGTATGCCAGCCAAGGACGTTACCGGCCGTCGATCGGCGCCGGGTTACGGGACACGATCAGGACGTGCCAACCTCCAACCGTCAAGACTCGCGCACGCAGCGCGTTCTACTTGGTGGCGGACCGCCGGCCGAGGACGTTCGGGTCGGGGAAGGACGGGGCGGGGGCTTCGAGGCCGGTGAGCCAGCCGGTGACCTCGCGGGCCACGTCCTGCGCGGTCAGGCCGAGATCGGCCAGGATCTGGGCGCGGCTGCCGTGCGCGTGCCAGGCGACCGGCACGCCAAGGTCGCGGACCGGCACGTCGACCTCGGCGTCGCGGAGTGCCTTGGCCACCGCGTCGCCCACACCGCCGGCGCGTACGCCGTCTTCGACCGTCACCACGAGACGGTGGTCGCGGGCGAGCGACACGATCTCGGCCGGCACCGGGCGTACCCAGCGGGGGTCGACGACCGTCACGCCGTAGCCCTGCTCGGCCACCCGGGTGGCCACCTCGACGCCCAGCTGGCCGAACGCGCCGACGGCGACCAGCAGCACGTCGCGGCCGGGCGAGTCGACGAGCACGTCCACGACGCCCACGCGCCGGACCGCCGGCAGGTCGGCGGCGACCGCGCCGGTCGGGAAGCGGAGGACCGTCGGGCCGTCGTCGACGGCCAGCGCCTCGCGCAGCTCCTCGCGGAGCGTGGCGGCGTCGCGGGGGGCGGCGATGCGCAGGCCGGGCACGACGCCGAGGACCGACATGTCCCAGATGCCGTAGTGGCTCGGTCCGTCGGGCCCGGTGATCCCGGCCCGGTCGAGCACAAACGTCACCGGCAGCTTGTGCATCGCCACGTCGAGTAGCACCTGGTCGAACGCGCGGTTGAGGAACGTCGCGTACACCGCCACGACCGGGTGCAGGCCGCCGAGCGCGAGCCCGGCCGCCGACGTGACGGCGTGCTGCTCGGCGATCCCCACGTCGTACACGCGCGAAGGGTGCTTGGCGGCGAGCGTGGCGATGCCGGTGGGCTCGCCCATCGCGGCGGTGATGCCGACCACGTCGGGGCGCTCGTCGGCGATGGCGACGAGCTCGTCGGCGAAGACGTTGGTCCACTTGACCGAGGGCGCGGCGAGCAGCTTGCCGGTCTCCACGTCGAACGTGCTCGGCGAGTGCAGGCAGTCGGCCTCGTCGTCTTCGGCCGGGCGGTAGCCGTAGCCCTTGCGGGTCACCGCGTGGACGATCACCGGGCCGCCGAAGCCCTTGGCCCGGCGCAGCGCGGCCTCGACCGCGGCGACGTCGTGGCCGTCGATCGGGCCGACGTACTTGATGCCGAGGTCTTCGAACATGGCCTGCGGCGCCACGGCGTCCTTGATGCCCGTTTTGACCGCGTGCAGCACCTCGTACACCGGCCGACCGACGAGCGGGGTGGCGCCGAGCGTGTCCTTGATCGCGTCGAGCACCTTCTCGTAGCCGGGGTTGAGCCGCAGGCTGCTGAGGTGGTCGGCGAGCCCGCCGATCGTCGGCGCGTACGAGCGGCCGTTGTCGTTGACGACGATCACGAGCGGGTTTTTCGCGGCGGCGATGTTGTTGAGCGCCTCCCAGCACATGCCACCGGTAAGCGCGCCGTCGCCGACCACCGCGACCACGCTCCGCGCCTCACCCCGCAGGGCGTAGGCCTTGGCGAGGCCGTCCGCGTACGACAGGGCGGTGGAGGCGTGCGAGTTTTCGATGATGTCGTGCTCGCTCTCCGCCTGGCTGGGGTAGCCGGAGAGCCCGCCGCGCTGCCTGAGCTGGTCGAAGCCGGCCTGGCGCCCGGTGAGCATCTTGTGCACGTACGCCTGGTGGCCGGTGTCGAAGAGGAACCGGTCGAGCGGCGAGTCGAAGACCCGGTGCATCGCGAGCGTGAGCTCCACCACGCCGAGGTTGGGCCCCAGGTGGCCACCGGTGCGGGAGACCTTCGCCACCAGGAAGTCGCGGATCTCGGCGGCGAGGATCGCCAGCTCCTCGGGCGTCATGCGCTTGACGTCCTGGGGGCCACGGACCGTGCCAAGCAGACCTGGTTCAGCGCTCATGCCGGCCGAGTCTATCGGCAGGCTCACAGCGCCGCTCCGCTGTCCGGGTCGAAGAAGTACAGCCTTTCGGGGTTGATTGCCAAGGTCAGGGGCTCGCCAACACTGACTGGCTGGTCAGCCGAGAGGCGTACGGTGAATCTCGCCCGGTCCTCCGGGAGGAGTAACGCGTCGTCCGCCGTCTGGGCGTCCACCGCGGCGCGGGTCGCCTCGGTGTCGACGCGCGGCGCGTCGAGGTCGAAGATCACGAACCGCTCGTCGCCGAGCTCCTCGACGATCTCCGGGCGCACCTGGATGGTCGGCCACCCGTTGCCGTTCGCCGGCGTGAGGCCGGTGGGGCGGACGCCGAGGATCACCGGCCGCTCGCCCAGGTCGCGCTTGAGCGGGATGCGCGCGTCACCGAACGTGACCTCGCCGCCGCCCACGGTGGCCCGCACGAAGTTCATCGACGGCGAGCCGATGAACGCGGCGACGAACAGGTTGACCGGCTTGTGGAAGAGCGTCTGCGGGGTGTCGCACTGCTGGAGCGTCCCGTCGCGGAGCACCGCCACCCGCCGCCCGAGCGTCATCGCCTCGACCTGGTCGTGCGTCACGTACACGGTGGTGGTGTTGAGCCGCTGGTGCAGGAGCGAGAGCTGGGAACGCATGCTGACCCGCAGCTTGGCGTCCAGGTTGGACAGTGGCTCGTCCATGAGGAAGGCCTGCGGTTCGCGCACGATCGCCCGCCCCATGGCGACCCGCTGCCGCTGCCCGCCGGAGAGCGCTCCCGGACGGCGTTCGAGCAGGTGCTCGAGGCCGAGCACGTCGGCGACCTCCTTGACCCGCCGCTCCCGGTCGGCCTTCGCCGTGCGCCGCATGCGCAGGCCGAACGCCATGTTGCGGCGGACGGTCATCCGCGGGTAGAGCGCGTAGCTCTGGAACACCATCGCCACGTCACGCTGCTGCGGAAGATCCTCGGTCACGTCCCGGTCGCCGATGAAGACTTTGCCCTCGGACACCTCCTCCAGGCCGGCGATCATGCGTAGCAGCGTCGACTTGCCGCAACCGGACGGGCCGACGAGCACCATGAACTCGCCCGGCTCGACGGTCAGGTCGACGCCGCGCACCGCCACGACGCCACCCCGGTACTTCTTCGTGACGCCTTCCAACCGGATCCCGACCACTGCTTACCCTTTCAGCGCGCCGGCCATGAGACCGCGCATGAAGAATCGACCCAGCAGGACGTACACGAGCAGCGTCGGCAGGCTGGCCAGCAGCGCGCTGGCCATCGCCTGGTTGAACGGCACGGTCTGCCCACCGGCGATGTTGTTGAGCGCCACCGTGATCGGCCAGAACTCGCGGCTGGTCAGCAGGACGCCGAAGAGGAAGTCGTTCCACGCGGAGGTGAACTGCCAGATGAGCGCCACCGCGAACGCCGGCGGCGCGATCGGCAGCGCCACGAAGAAGAACGTGCGCAGCATCCCCGCACCGTCCACTTTGGCCGCTTCGATGACCTCGTCGGAGAGGCCGGTGAAGTAGCTGCGGAAGATGAGCGTCGTGATCGGCAGGCCGTAGATGACGTGCACGATGATGAGCCCGTCCAGCCCGCCGACGAGGTTGGCGCTCTGCATCGTCCGGTACATCGGGATGAGGATCGCCTGGTACGGGATGAACATGCCGAAGAGGATCAGCGGAAACACGAAGTCGGCACCGGGAAAGCGCCACTTCGAGAGCACGAAACCGTTGGCCGCCCCCAGCATCGCCGAGACGAGGCTCGCCGGGATCGCCAGCAGCAGGCTGTTGACGAAACCCTCTTGGAGGTCGGGCCACACGATCCGGAAGTTTTCCAGGGAGAACGAGCTGGGCAGCTCCCACATCCGCACGACGCTGACCGAGGCGGGATCCTTGAGCGCGGTGACCAGCAGCGCGTACACCGGCATGAGGAAGAAGCAGACCAGCAGGAAGAGGGCCAGGTAGCGGCCCGTGCGCAGCACGCCTCTCATTTCCGCCGCTCCGTCCTGACCGACCACCAGATGTAGGGCACGATGACGAGCGCGATGCCGAAAAGCAACAGGGTGGCGATCGTCGCCCCGCGGGCGAAGAAGCCCGGCTGGAAGGTGGTGAACCACATGTACAGCGCGGGCGTGTCGATCCGCAGGTTGCCCTGGTCGATCGCGTAGAAGAGGTCAAAAGTCTTCATCGAGATGTGCGCGAGAATCACCACCGCGCTCATCAGCACGGGCAGCAGCATCGGCCGCACCACGTGCCAGAAGACCTTCCGTTCGGGCGCGCCGTCGACCCGGGCCGCCTCCTTCAGCTCCTCCGGCACCGCGCGCAGGCCGGCGAGGAAAAGCGCCATCACGTACCCGGAAAGGGCCCAGCCGGCGGGAAGCGCGATGGCCGCGATGGCCCAGGACGACGGCGTCTTGTGCCAGTCGCTGAAGAGGAAACCAAGGCCGATGTTGTCGAAGAGCTTGTTGAGACCGGCGGTCGACTCGCCCGAGCCGTTGTTGAGCAGCCACCGCCAGATGATCGCGGTGGCGATGAACGAAATGGCCATCGGGAAGAGGAAGACGCTGCGGAAGAACGCCTCGAACCGCACGCCCTTCTCCAGCAGCATGGCCATGAGGAAACCCAGCAGCAGCGAACCGCCGATGAACACGACCGTGAAGACGGCGAGGTTGCGCACGTCGATCTGGAAGCGCTCGTTGTCGAACAGCTCGCTGTAGTTGCGCGTGCCCACCCAGTCGTACACCGGCGCCTGCCCGCGCCAGCTCGTGAACGACACCCGGATGTTCCAGCCCAGGAAGCCGTACACGAAGATGCCGAGCAGGATCAGTGACGGGGAGACGAGCAGCAGCCCCGGACCCCAGGCCCGGAGCCGCCGCCTCGCCTTACTACTTGTTCGCCGCATATGCCTTAGCCACGGCGTCGGCGAACTTCGCCACGTTGCTGTCCTGCACGAAGATCTGGAGCGCCGTGTCGATCTCGCCCTTGAAGGCGTTGTTGGCGACCACGCCGTGCGCCAGCGAGCCCACGATCTTCGTGGACGGGTTCTGCCACTCGGCGAGCGCGGCCGCGAGGTAGCCGGTGTACTTGCTCTTGTCGGCGTCCGTGCGCGCCGGGACCGAACCCTTCTGCGGGTTGAACGCGTCCTGGCCCTCGGTCGAGCCGCACTCCACGAGCCACTTCTCCGCCGCGCCCTTGTGCGGCGCGCCGACCGGCAGCGTGAACGAGTCGGAGAGGAAGTTGTAGACGCCCTCGCTGCCCGGGGTGGCGACCACGTCGTAGCCGGTCTTGAACTCCAGCGCCTTCGCACCCTTGAGGTAGCCGTCGGCCCAGTCACCCATCACGTTGTAGGCGGCGGTGCCGTCCACGACCTTGTCGAGCGCCGGCTGCCAGTCGGCCGCCGCCGACTTGAGGTCCGAGAAGCCCAGGATCTTCGTGTACTTGGTGAGCGCCGCGGTCACCTCGGCCGACTTCCAGTCGGTCGAGCCGTTCCAGAGGCCGGTGTACTTGTCGGTGCCCAGCTCACCCAGCAGCACGTTTTCCAGCAGGTGCTCCTGTGTCCAGCCGGGACCGATGGAGAGCGCGGTGATGTTCTTCGACTTGAGCGTCGCCGCCTGGGTAAGGAACTCGTCCCACGTCTTCGGCGCCGCGGCGATGCCCGCCTTCTGGAGCGTGGCGGGGTTGAACCAGAGCAGGTTCGAGCGGTGGATGTTCACCGGCACCGAGTAGATCTTGCCGTCCACTGTGATCGCGTCGATGAGTCCCTTGGGGAACTTCTCCTTCCACCCCTGCTGGTCGTACAGGTAGGTGATGTCCTCGACGTAGCCGGCCTGGATGTCGCTGGCCAGCTCCAGACCGGCGTGCACCTGGTACGAGTCCGGCGGGTTCTTGGCCTGGAGGCGGGTGGCGAGCACGGTTTTCGCGTTGGTGCCGGCGCCGCCGGCCACGGCCGCGTTGTTGAACTTGATGCCCGAGTTCTTCTTCGTGAAGTCGGCGATCATCGCGTCCAGGCCTTCTTTCTCGCCCGGACCCGCCCACCACGAAAAGACCTCGACCTCGCTGTCACTGCTGCCGCTCGAGCCGCCACCGTCGTCGTTGGCGCTGCTGGAGCACGCGGGCAGCGCGAACAAGGCTGCGGCTAGACCCAGGGCGACGATGCCCCGGCGGCTGTATCGCATACCACCCTCCCAAAGGTCGCGTGTGCCGTCGAACGATCGCGCCTCTGAGACAAGGTTGTCAACGCCCGGGGACGATTCCGTGATCGAGCCGCAACGATGCCGCCCGACCGGGCAGAGAGCGCTCTTTTCCGACACCGGTGCCCGCCTTTTGGCCGCCCGGCTCTGGTTTGCTTGCTCCATGCCGGACGCCCGTTCAGACCTCAACCCGAGCCCGACCCAGTTCGCCGAGCTCAACGAACTGCTCGGCGAGCTGACCCGACGGGCCGCGGACATCCTCGGCGACAACTTCGTCGGCGCCTACCTGCAAGGCTCGTTCGCCGTCGGCGACGCCGACATCCACAGCGACTGCGACTTCCTGATCCCGGTCCGTGGCCCCATCACCCCGGACCAGGAGGCCGGGCTCCGCGCGCTGCACGACGAGATCCCCACCCGGCCGGGGCATTGGACGAAGGAACTCGAAGGCTCGTACCCACTATGGGACGAGCTGCGCACGCTCGACGGTCTGGGCCGGCCCTGGCTCTACATCGACCACGGCTGGCGGAAAATGCAATGGTCCACCCACTGCAACACCGAGATCGTCCGATGGTCGCTGCGCGAATGCGGCATCGTTATCACCGGGCCTGACCCCACGGAGCTCGTCGATCCGGTGCCGGCGGAGATCCTGCGCGCACGGGTGCGCGAGCAGGCCCGGACCTTCGTCCCCGATCTGCTGTCCTGGATCACCTTCGACATCGCCTGGGCTCAGCGATACGCCGTCACGACCCTGTGCCGGATCCTGCACACCTACGACGAGGGCCGGGTGACGTCCAAGAGGGCGGCCCTCGTCTGGGCGCGGGACCACGTCGACCCGCGGTGGTCCGACCTCGTCCAGCAGGCCCTCGACGACCGCCAGCTGGGCTGGGACCCTGACGAGGCGCCCCGACCGGGCAGCGTGGCACAGACCCTCGCGTTCGTCGAGTACACCCAACGGCGGACCGGCGGCGGTCGGACGACCGCCGCCGGCACCCCTTAAAGGCGGATCTCGTAAACCAGGTTGAACGCCGTCCGCGCCACCACCCGACACCGGCTGAAGCCCGCGTCGGTGACCAGCTCGCGGATCGCGGCCTCGCCGGCCTGGGCACCGAGCGCGTAGCCACCGGGCTGGGAGAGCCCGTTGGGCAGGCAGAGGAACGTGGAGGCGCTGTAGTACAGCCGGCCCACCGGGTTGAAGTTGTCCTCGACCTTCTCGGCGGCGTTCGGCTCGACGAGCAGCCACGTGCCGTCGGGGGCGAGCGCCTGCCGCACCCGCTGGGCGGCACCGAGCGGATCGCCCATGTCATGCAGGCAGTCGAACATCGTCACCAGGTCGTAGCCGTCACCGCTGAAGGTCTGCGCGGTGGCCACTTCGAAGCGAACCCGGTCGGCGACCCCCGCGTCGGCGGCGTTTTTGCGGGCCAGCTCGATCGACTCGGCGTGGTAGTCCGAGCCGGCGATGGTGGTGCGCGGGTAAGCCTGCGCGAGCAGCACCGATGAGGAGCCGAGGCCGCAGCCGAGGTCGGCCACCCGGCCACCGCCGATCAGCTTCGCCTCGACGCCGTCCAGCGCGGGAATCCAGTTGGGCACCAGCTCGGCCACATACCCGGGCCGGAAGAACGCGTCGCACCCGGCGAAGACGTCTTCGTGGTGCTCGTGCCAGCCGACACCCGCACCGGTGCGGAACGCCTCGGTGATGCGCGGCTCGGCCCGCAGCATGCCCAGGGCGATGAGGAACGCCGCCGACACGTTGGGCCCGTTCGGGTCGGCCAGGCAGAACGCCTGCTCCTCGGTGAGGGAGAACTCGCCGGTCGCCGGGTCGTAGGTGATGTACCCGCCGGCCGCCTGGCCGCGCAGCCACTCGGTGAGGTAGCGCGGATGGCAGCCGGTGCGCTCGGCGAACACCTGCGGCGTGGCCGGGCCACGCGCGAGCGCGCGGTAGAGGCCGAGCCGGTTGCCGACCACCACCGAGCCGGCGGCCTCGGTCGCGGCCAGGTCGGTCACGAACCGCCCGAGAAACTCGGTCACCCTGGTGTGATCCATTACACTTTCCCTTCACATGCTGGCCGGCGGGATTGCCGGCCGCGACAAACATCCGTCTGCGGCCTTCCACGGCGTTCGCACGGGCTTTCATCGCGCTGTCAGGGCGGGAGTGGTGTCGATGGGGGTCGAGGAGGCGCCACCGGTCCGGGTCGAGCTGCTCGGGCCGCTGCGCCTGCTCGTCGGCGGTCGCGCCGTCGACGTGCGTGGCCAGAAGCGGCGGGCGACGCTGGCGTTGTTGGCGATGGCCGAGGGCCGGATGGTCCCGGTCGATCGCCTCGTCGACGCACTGTGGCCGGACGCGCCGGAATCAGGCCGGCAGGCGTTGCACAGCCACGTGTTCCGGCTACGCGGAGACCTCGGCACGGCGTCAACGAGACTGCTGACCCAGCAGTACGGGTACCGGCTGGACCTCGGCGTCGAAGACCTCGATGTGACTCAGGCACGGGCGCTGCTGGCCACGGCACGTGGCCTCGTCGACCGCGAGCCCGCCGGCGCCTACGCCCTGCTACGGAGGGCACACGCCCTCTGGCGTGGCCCGGTTCTCGCGGACCTCACCGACGTCTCGCCGATCGCCGCCGCGGTGGCGGGCTACGCCCAACTGCTTCGCGACGTGACCGATGGGGTGCTGGCCAGTGCGATCGCCGCGGGACAAGCGGCGGAGGTCATGGATCTCGCCGTGGCGTCGCTGGCCGCCGACCCGCTCCGCGAGCCGGCGGTCCTGTTGCTGATGCGTGCGCTGGCCGCCACCGGCCAGGCCGCGGAGGCCCTGCGTACCGGGCGGGAGTACCGCGACCGGCTGGCCGACGAGGTCGGCCTTGATCCGTCACCGGCGCTGGACGAGCTGGTCCGCGACATCGCCACCGGGCACGCACCACCGCGGCCGGCGGCCGGCCGGGCGGCGACCCGGCTGATCGGCCGTGAGCCACAGGTGGCCGCGCTGCACCGGTTGCTCGCGGCCGAGCGGCTGGTGACCGTTGTCGGGCCGGGCGGCGTCGGTAAGACGCGGGTGGCCGTGGAGGTCGCGCGGCAGGGCCGGGCGGCGACGGTGCTGCGGCTCGCGCCGGTCACCGACCCGGCCGCGATCCCGCACGCGCTCGCCACGGCGCTGGACCTCAAGGTCGTCCAGGGCGACGTGCTGTCCGCATGCCTCGCCGTGCTGAACGACGGCCCGGGTCTTCTGGTGGTCGACAACTGTGAGCATCTGCTCGACGCCGCGCGCGACTCCGTCGCCACGATCCTGGACTCCTGCCCCGAGCTTTCCGTGCTGGCCACCAGCCGCGAACCGCTCGGCCTCGCCGCCGAGTACGCCTTCCGGCTGGTGCCGCTGCCGCTGCCCGGATCCGAGCGGGATCCATCACAGGTCCCGTCCGTCGCGGTCTTCCTCGACCGGGCCGGCCGCGTCCGGCCCGGGCCGCCGTCGACGCCGGCCGACCTGCGGTTGGTCGCCGACATCGTCCGCCGCCTGGACGGGATGCCGCTGGCCATCGAGCTGGCGGCCGGGCGGCTGTCCACATTTTCCCTCGCCGACCTGCACAAGCGACTCGATCGCTCGCTCGACCTGCTCGGCGGCCGGCCCAGCGGCGAGGCCCGGCACCGGACGCTGCGGACTACTGTCGAGTGGTCCTACCAGCTGCTGTCCGACGACGAGCAGCGCCTGTTCCGGCATCTGTCGATCTTCGTCGACGGCGTCGACCTCGCGGCGGCCGAGCGGCTCGCCACCGAGCTGGGCCTGCGGAGTGATCCGGGGAGCGTACTGGCCCGGCTGGTGGACGCCTCGATGCTGGAAGCCGACTTCGAGGCCGGCACCCGGTACCGCATGCTGGAGACGTTGCGCGCCTTCGGGCTCGACCGGCTGGCGGCGGCCGGGGAGGAGGAAGCCGCGGCCGGCTGTCTGCTCCGGTGGGCTGTCGATCTGACCAGGTGGATCGGCGACACCCTCATGACCGAACGGGAGCCGGAGGCCGACGCGGTCCTGCGCCGCGAGCTGCCCAACCTGCGCGCCGCGTGGCGGCTGGCCCGCGGCCACGGCGACCTCGACGTCGCCGCCGCCATGGTGATCGGGCTGTTCGACGCGGTCACCTACCGGGACCTGATCGAAATCCGGGGCTGGGCCGGGGAGCTGGCCGACGACCCGGCGCTCACCGGCCAGCCTCGCGCGACCGCGGTACTTGGCGTAGCCGCCGAAGCCGCCTACCAGAGCGGCGACTATCCGCGGGCCGACCGGCTCGCCCGCGACGGGCTGGCCCGTGCGGCCGGGGTTGGCGACGCCGGGTCGTGGTACTGCCTGATGGCGCTCTCGGTGGCTGACCTGGCCCGCGGCGCCCACGACGACACGGTGGAGCACTCCCTCGCCGCGGCCGCGCTCGCGTCCCGGCCCCGGGAAAACCTCGGCGTCGCGGCCCTGGCGAAGCTCTACTCGGGCCATCCGGACGAGGCGCGGACACTGAACGAACGCGGGCTCGCCGGGGCGGTCGCACCGACGATGCTGTCCTGGGGCGCGTACGTCGCAGGGGAGATCGACAGCGCCACCGGCCACAGCGCGCCGGCCGAGCGGCACTACCTGCGCGCCATCGATCTCGCTCGCACCTCGGGCGCGACATTTCTCGTCGGCGTGGCGACCGTGGGTCTGCTCGCGGTACGCGCCAACGCCGGCCGGGTGCACGACGCCCTGCGCGGCTACCGCGAGGTCGTCGACTACTTCGCCCGCACCGGCAACTGGAGCCACCTCTGGACGACGCTGCGCAATCTGGCCGATCTGCTGCGCGGGCTCGGCGACGACGCACCGGCCGCGCTGCTCGACGCCGCCGCCGACCAGGCGCCCGACTCCCCGGCGGTGGACGGCTCGCGCCGGCGGCCGAACACGTCCGGCACGCCGGCGACCGGCCGGGCCGCGGTACTCGACGTGGCCCGCCGGGCCATCGAGCGCAACCTTCCCCGGTCATGACCCGGCGATCGGGCCCGCCCACTCGACGAACGTCTCCTGGCCGACCCACGCGGTGTACCGGTCGATGCCCATCGCCTCGATGACCGCCGCCGTCTGGGTCTCCTGTGCCGCCAGCGCGCTCACCTTGCGGGTCGCGATCACCGGATCCAGGACCAGGTCGAGCGCGAGCCCGGCGTCGGAAACCGTCACCGGGTAGCCGGCGACGAACACCCCCAGGCTCTCGTTGAACTCGTGCCACCGCGATGCCCACCGCTCGGCGACCGCGCTGTGCAACAGCCGGGCGCCGGGTGGGGCGGCGCGCGCGAACGCGGTGGTGGTCCAGGCCGACACCGCCTGGTGGTCCGGGTGGCCGGTCTGGCCGTCGGGGCCGAACGTCAGCACCGTATCCGGCCTGACCTCGTCGATCAGCTCGCACAGCCGGGCCACCGGTTCGGACACCGGAACAGCCGCGCACTCGCCGTCGCGGTATCCGAGCCAGTGGTGCTCCGTAACGCCGAGGACGTCCAGGCAGCGGGCCAGCTCGGTGGTCCGCTGGGCGGCCAACCGATCCGGGGGCCAGCGCTCCGGATCGGACGTGCCCAGTTCGCCGCGCGTCGCCGTCACGCAGACCACCCGGGACCCGACGTCCCGGGCCATCGCCATCAGCCCGCCGGACAGGTAGGCCTCGTCGTCGGGATGGGCCCACACCCCCAGGATCGTCCCCAGCTCGCCAACTCCTGTTTCACCGTCCGTCCACATGAGTCACATGATGGCGGACCGGGTTGGTTACTGTCGCGAGCAGGACAGTATCCCCCATACGAGGTACGAATCGGACAGACGACCCCAAGTCCCGAGTACGCTCAGTGACATGTCCGCCGCTCCCCCGGCACATCGTGTGCGCCGGCCCGACGGTTCCGCCGCCGGTCAGACGATCGCGATGCTCGTCATCTTGCTGCTGTCATTGCCCTTGCTCCCGCTCGTGCTCGTGGTCGTCGCGGTCGTGCGTGTCCGCGATCGGCTCACCACCACGCGGGCCGCGCGCCAGCCGGCGACCCTCACGCAGCCCGCCACGGCCATCCAGCCGCCCGTCCTCTAAGCCGCACGACTCGCCCGCTCACCCTCGGAGCGAAGGCACCAGAAGCCCCACGCACTCGACGTGGTGTGTCATCGGAAACATGTCGAACGCCCGCAGCGCCGCGAGCCGCCAGCCCCCATCGCGAAATGTGCGTACGTCCCGGGCGAACGCGGCCGGGTCGCACGCCACGTAGGCGACCGCGCGCGGGCCGGCGGCCATGACCGCCCGGGTCACGGCCGCGCCGGCGCCCGTGCGCGGTGGGTCGAGCACGACGAGGTCGACCGGGCCGGTCAACCGCCGACGGAGTGCTGCCTCCACTGTGGACTGCACCACGCGCAGGCCGGTCACGTCGGTGAGGTTGGTGCGGGCGGCGGCTACCGCGGGCTGCGCCGACTCGACTAGCGTGATCGGGGCGTCCGGGCCGAGCTTGGTGGCGAGCGCGGCGGCGAAGAGGCCGGCGCCGCCGTAGAGGTCCCAGGCCGACTCGCCGGGGCGCGGCTCCAGCATTTCGAGCACCGCTCCGGCAAGCGTGTCCGCGGCGGCGGGATGCACCTGCCAGAAGGCGTCCGCCGGCAGTGTCCACTCACGACCCACCGCCCGCTCGGCGGTCGGGCCGTCGAAAACGCCGTCTGGACCCACCATCGCGGGACTCGCCGCCGGCGCCACGGTGTCCACTGTGGACGCGGACGGCCAGGCCTCGGCCGTCACCGGCAGCTCCTGGATGGCGGCGTGGGCGATCCGGCAGCGGTCGATCGGCACCACCTCGTGCGAGCGGTGCTTGAGCAGACCCGCCCGCCCGGCGGCGTCCACCGTGTACCGCACGCGCGTGCGCCACCCGAGCGGCCCGCCGGGCAGCGGCTCCACGCGTACCGGGAAGTCTGGCAGGCCGCCGAGCCGGGCCAGCTGCTCGCGCACGACGGCGGCCTTCCACTCCAGCTGCGCCGGCGGGTCGACGTGCTGGAGGTCGCAGCCACCGCACAGATCCGGGCGCGCGTACGGGCAGGGGGGCTCCACCCGGTCCGGCGAGGATTCCAGCACCGAGACCGCGTCCGCGCGCAGGTATCCGGGATGCTCCTCGGTGATCTCGGCGACCACCCGCTCGCCGGGCAGCGCGTGCCGCACGAAGACCACCCGCCCCGGCGGCTCACCGATGCGGGCGACGCAGTGCCCGCCGTGGGCCACCGCACCCACCGTCACCTCGACGCGTTCCGAGATCATTGCGGCGGGGTCCGGTCGCGGGGGCCACGCGCGGGGCCGCGGGCCAGGTCGCGGTCGAGGCGGTCGAGGTCCTTGGCGGCGCTGGAGGCGAGCTGCCACGGCACGCTCGTCACCATCACACCCGGCTCGAAGAGCAGCCGCCCCTTGATCCGCAGCGCGCTCTGGTTGTGCAGGATGTGCTCCCACCACTTGCCGACCACGTACTCGGGGATGAAGACGGTGACCACGTCGCGGGGTGAGCTGCGGCGGACCGACTTGACGAAGTCGAGGATCGGCCGGGTGATCTCGCGGTAGGGCGAGTCGACGACGGTGAGCGGCACCGGGATCTCCCGCCGCTCCCACTCCTCCTGGATCCGCCGCGTGTCCTTGTCGTCGACGTTGACGGTGACCGCGGTGAGCGTGTCGGGGCGGGTCGCCTGGGCGTACGCGAGCGCCCGCAGCGTCGGCAGGTGCACCTTGCTGACCAGCACGACCGCGTGGTTGCGGGCGGGGAGCACCTGGCGGTCCTCGTCCGGCGTGAGCTCGCGCGAGACGGTGTCGTAGTGCCTGCGGATGGCCAGCATGGTGACGTAGATGACCGCCATCGCGGCGATCGCGATCCACGCGCCGAGCAGAAACTTGGTGATCAGCACGATCACCAGCACGGTGCCGGTCATCGCCGCGCCGAACGCGTTGATCGCCCGCGAGCGGATCATGCGGCGGCGCTGCTCGGGGTCGCGGGTGCGGGGCAGCAGGCGGTTCCAGTGGCGGATCATGCCGACCTGCGACAGGGTGAACGACACGAAGACACCCACGATGTACAGCTGGATCAGCCGCGTGACCTCGGCCTGGAAGGCCACGATAAGCACGATCGCGAAGAGCGCCAGCAGCACGATGCCGTTGGAGAAGGCCAGCCGGTCGCCGCGGGTGTGCAGCTGGCGGGGCAGGTAGCGGTCCTGGGCGAGGATCGAGCCGAGCACCGGAAAGCCGTTGAACGCGGTGTTCGCGGCCAGGAAGAGGATGAGCGCGGTCGCGGCGGCCACCACGTAGAGGAGCACGCCGCCCCCGAAGATCGCCTCGCCGAGCTGGGTGGTGACGGTCTTCTGCTCGTACCCGGCCGGGCCCTGCACGATCTGGAGCCCCGGATCCTCGACGAACTGGAGGTGGGTGAGGCGAGACATCCACACGATGCCGACGAGCATCGTGACCGCGACGGTGCCGAGCAGCAGCAGCGTGGTCGCGGCGTTGCGGCTCTTGGGCGGCTTGAAGGCGGGCACGCCGTTGGAGATCGCCTCCACGCCGGTGAGCGCCGCGCAGCCGGACGAAAACGTGCGTAAGAGCAGAAACACCATCGCGAACCCGGTCAGGTGGTCGTCCTCGGCCGCGATCAGCAGGTCGGCGCTGGGCGCGCGGAGGTCGTCGCCGAGTACGAAGATGCGCACGATCCCGGTCAGCAACATCCCGATGATCACGATCATGAAGCCGTACGTCGGGATCGCGAACGCCGTGCCCGACTCGCGCAGGCCGCGCAGGTTCATCGCGGTGAGCAGCGCCACCGCGGTCACCGCCACGCCCACCTTGTGCTCCGCCACCCACGGGATGACCGAGCCGAGGTTGGCCACGCCCGACGAGGTCGACACCGCCACGGTCAGCACGTAGTCGACCATCAGCGCGCTGGCCACGCCCACGCCCGCCTTCGGACCCAGGTTGACGGTCGCCACCTCGTAGTCGCCGCCGCCCGACGGGTACGCGTGCACGTTCTGCCGGTAGCTGGCCACCACCGTCAGCATCACCACGACGACGGCGAGCGCCACCCACGGCGAGTAGAAGTAGGCACTCGCGCCGGCGATCGAGAGCGTCAGCAGGATCTCGTCCGGCGCGTACGCCACGCTGGAGAGCGCGTCCGAGGCGAACACCGGCAGCGCGATGCGCTTCGGCAGCAGCGTGTGCTGGAGGCGGTCGGACCGGAACGGCCGCCCGACCAGGAGGCGCTTCAGCAGTGAGGTGGGACTGGCCACAAGCGCCGATCGTACGGTGGCGGGGTGGCCGGCGGCCCGCCGGAGGCGATCACGTGGGAGGCTTCTCCTGGGAACGAGAGGAGAGTCACGGGGTGCACGTCGTGATCATGGGGTGCGGGCGGGTCGGCTCCACCCTCGCGCACAACCTGGAGGCGCGCGACCACACGGTCGCGGTGATCGACCAAAACGCCGACGCGTTCCGGCGGCTGGGTCCGGAGTTCGGTGGGATCACGGTGACCGGCATCGGCTTCGACGGCGACGTGCTGCGCGAGGCCGGGATCGAGCGCGCCGACGCGTTCGCCGCGGTGTCCAGCGGTGACAACTCCAACATCATTTCGGCCCGCCTGGCCCGAGAGACGTTCGGCGTCTCGCGGGTGGTCGCCCGCATCTACGACCAGAAACGCGCCGAGGTGTACGAGCGGCTCGGCATCCCCACGGTGGCCACCGTGCGGTGGACGGCCGACCGCATCCTGCGCCAGCTCGTGCCCGAGGGCACCGTCGAGATCTTCCGCGACCCCACCAGCACCGTGTCGATCATCGAGGTGCCGCTGCACAAGGAGTGGTACGGCCACTCGGTCAAGCAGCTGGAGACGACCACCGGCACCCGGATCGCCTACCTGACCCGCTTCGGCATCGGCACGCTGGCCTCCGGCTCGACCATCCTCCAGGAGGGCGACCAGGTGTTCATGCTGGTCACCGACGACATCGCGGAGCGCGTGAGCATGGTCGCCGGCACCGCACCGGAAGGGGGCCGGTAGCCATGCGGGTCGCGATCGCCGGAGCCGGCAACGTGGGTCGCTCGATCGCCCAGGAGTTGATCGACAACGGCCACCAGGTGATGCTCATCGAGCGCCAGCCGAAGATGCTCCGCCCGGAGAAGGTGCCGGCCGCCGAGTGGGTGCTGGCCGACGCGTGCGAGCTGGCCAGCCTCGAGGAGGCCGCGCTCTCCAGCTGCGACGTCGTCGTGGCCGCCACCGGCGACGACAAGGTCAACCTGGTGGTGTCGCTGCTGGCCAAGACCGAGTTCGCGGTGCCGAGGGTGGTCGCCCGGGTCAACCGCGCCGAAAACGAGTGGCTCTTCACCGAGCAGTGGGGCGTCGACGTGGCGGTCAGCAAGCCGCGCGTGATGGCCGCACTGGTCGAGGAGGCGGTGACGGTCGGCGACCTGGTGCGGCTGATGACGTTCCGGCAGGGCGAGGCCAACCTCGTCGAGATCACGCTGCCGCCCACCGCGCCGTACGTCGGCCACCCCGTGCACGCGGTGCCGCTCCCCCGCGACGCGGCGCTCGTGGCCATCCTGCGCGGCAAGCGGGTGCTCGTGCCGGGCCCCGACGACCCCATCGAGGCCGGCGACGAGCTGGTCTTCGTCTGCACCGCCGAGGTGGAAGACACCGTCCGCGCGGTCATCCTGGGCGCCGACAGCGTCGAACGCACCCGAGGCGGCGGCTAGGCCCAGGCCCTGTCCCGGCTCTGTTTCAGGGGACAGAAGACTTGGGCTACCGCGATGTCCGCCGTGGTCCGGACCGCTGCTCCCGCGGCCTCGCCCTCCGCGCCTGGTCACGCTCACCCCAGCGGCTGCGCCGAGCCCGGCGGGCCCGGCCGAGGCCTTGCCTGCACCCACGGAGTGGCTGTCGCCCTGAGTAACCGCCGCCGCCGTGCGCGCGGCTCAAGATTCGAGATCTATGCCTACGGTTCTCTCGTCCCTTGCACCGACCAGGGCATACTCGCGGTCAGGCGGGGGCGGCCTCGGTCTCGGGCGCGTTGTTTCTGGTCTCGCGGCGCACGGCCCAGACCGTGAAGGCGAGCAGCAGCAGATACGGCGGGTAGCCGAGCACGAGGCGGGCGACGCCCAGCGCCGTGTCCTGGTCGGCGAGGTAGAGCGCGGCCTGCACGCCCACCTTGGCCAGCCACACCACGCCCCACAGCACGGTGAGTCGGCTGAAGAGGCGGATCAGCTTGGGATCGGTGCGCCACTCGGCCTTGCCGCCGGCCACGATCACGGACCAGATCCAGCCCACCAGTGGCTGGCGCAGGGCGACCGAGGCGAGCAGCGCCAGCCCGTAGCCGATCCCGTACAGGATGCCGGGCAGGTAGAAGTCCTTTTCGTCACCCGTGCGCCACGCGATGAACGCGCCGACGCCCACGCCGAACAGCCCGTTGACCGCGTGGCGGATGGGGCGGCGCTGGATCAGGCGGAGCACGGCGATGGCGACGGCGATGCCCACCGAGGCGATGAGTGCCGGGTTGAGATCGGCGATGACGTTGACGAGGACGAACACCACGACCGGCACGCTCGACTCGACCAGGCCCCGCCAGCCACCCAGCTGGTCGGCCATCTGCTCGGCGAAGCTGGGCAGGCGTTCCTCGTCTTGCTCCGGCTGCGTCGTCATGTCTATCGAGGCGCTTCCAGCTCGTAGTACGGGTTGTAGATGACTTTACGGTCGTCGCGCACCGCGACGCGACCGCGCGCCGTCAGCTGCCGGCCAGGCTCGATGCCGGCGATGTGCCGGCGGCCGAGCCACACCAGGGTGACAACGTCACTGCCGTCGTACAGGTCCGCCTCCAGCGTGGGCAGGTTGGTGCGTGGAGTGTAGACCACGGTACGCAACCGGCCGGACACCGATACGAGCTGGCCCCGGCGACACATGCCGGCCAGCGTGGAACCGGACTCTGCGCTCTCCCGCTGAAGCTCCTCCGCGTCGAGCTCGGCCTCGCTCGCCGTGAGTCGCTGGAAGAACCGGCGTACCGAAGATGGGGTGTGGTCGGTCGCCATGACCTTGGGGTCAGCCTCCTCGACAAGCCCGGCGCCCGCCCGCCGGGTTCGTCCAAGGGTACGCGCCCCCGGACCACACGTCGATCGACGTCGGTCGACCCTAGGGGTCCTAGGTGCGGCGCGGGCGGGGGGACGGCCTGCGGCGCGGCGGCTGGCTCGGCCCGGATCCGTTGACCGGCGGAGACGCGTCGTCGGGCGGCTCGGGAGCCGACCCGGCGGCCTGCTGGGCCTGGGCCTGGTCGGCGAGCTCCTTGGGCAGGCGCAGCGGGAGCGGCTCGCGCACCGGCTTGGCCTCGTGCCCGCGGTCGACCACCAGCCCGTGCATGCATTCGGCCAGCGGGCCCGCGGCGGCCGGGTCGACCGCCACACCGCCCTGGAAGACGCCGCGGACCATCCACCGCGGGCCGTCGACGCCGACGAAGCGCAGGTCGGTCAGCCCATCCGGGGTACGCACGCGGGCTCGCAGCTCGACGCCGTACTCCCCGTCGACCTCCTCGGCGGCCACGCCGTCGTCGAAGAGCGACTTGCGGATCTCGGCGCGCACCTCCTCCCAGATGCCCTCGGTCCGCGGCGCGGCGAAGACGCCCAGCTGAAGGGCGTTTTCCCCGTGCACGAGCACGACCTGCTGCACCACACCGTCGGGGTTGGCCTGCACCCGCACCTCGACGCCGTCGACCGCGGGGATCTTGAGGCTGCCGAGGTCGAGCCGCTGCACACCCTCCGGGGCCTCGGTCACGTCGTACGGGCCGACGCCCGGCACCGCCGGCTCCGCCTCGGCCGGCTGCTCGTTGTACCGCTCCGCGCGGGCGCGGCGCTGACTGTTGTCCCGCGCGTGCCGCCCGCCGCCCTCTCGCCGTCGCGAGAACATCAGCGCACCTCCCCAACCAGGCCCGAGTGCCCACCCGTCGAACCGTGCCCGCCCGCGCCGCGACTGGAGTCGGTCAGCTCGTCGACCGCCTGGAAGGCGGCCCGCTCCACCCGCTGCACCACGAGCTGTGCGATCCGGTCACCCCGCGAGATCTTCGCGGTGGCGGCGCGATCGTGGTTGACCAGGTTGACCATGATCTCGCCGCGGTAGCCGGCGTCGACCGTGCCGGGCGCGTTGAGCACCGTCACGCCCAGCCGCGCGGCGAGGCCGGAACGCGGGTGCACCAGACCGACGAACCCCTCCGGCAACGCAATCGCCACACCGGTGCGGACCAGCGCCCGCGCACCCGGCGCGATCTCCACGTCTTCGGCTGCCACGAGGTCGGCACCCGCGTCGCCGGGGTGGGCGTACGCGGGCAGTGGCAGGTCCGGGTCGAGCCGGCGCACCGGTACGGGCACAGCGTCGGTCACGTCTGTCTCTTTCGTTCGCGTGGGCGTTGCCGGGTCCATCCTGCCGTGTCGTGCTCGGCGCCCGGGACGTACCCTCACCCTCGTGGAGGAGTATGCCGAACGCCTGACCGTTCCATGGTGGCTGTGGCTGCCGGGTCTCGCCGCCGCAGGCCTCCTCGCGGCCGAGATCTGGATGGGCTCCACCGGGGTGCGCGCGTGGCTTCCCTTCGTCGTGCTGCTGCCGCTGGCGGCCGCCGGCCTGTGGTGGGTGGGTCGCATCCGGATCCGGGTGGCCGGCGGCGAGCTGCATGTCGACGACGCCCACCTGCCGGTGCGCTTCGTCGCCGACGCGGTGCCGCTCGACGTCTCGGGGCGCCGCGAGGTGCTCGGCGTGGGTGCCGACCCGCTGGCCTTCGTCGTGCAGCGGCCGTGGGTCGGCGGCGCCGTGCAGGTGGTGCTCGACGATCCGGCGGACCCCACGCCGTACTGGGTGGTCAGCTCCCGTCACCCCACCAGCCTGGCGGCCGCGCTGCTGGCCGCCCGCGACACCGCCCGCCGGTAATCCTGGCCCTCGCTCCGCGAGGGCGGCTCGCGCGCCTTGAAGCCGGCCTGTAAACGCCAGTCGCTCCGGTCGCTGCGCTCCCTACGCTTGGTGGCGTCTGCGGCCGGCGGCGTGCTCGCTAGTCGCTGACGACCTGGCCCTCGATCGCGCCCCGGCCACGCCGCCGCAGGTCGTCGCGGATGCGGTCGCCGAGCGCCTGGGTCGCCCGCCGGTTGAGGTAGCCGGCCACCGCCGCACCGGTCAGCATCGGACCGAGCGTGGTCAGGTTGCGGCCGAAGCGGCGTAGCAGCCGGTCGCGTAGCTCCTTGCGGGCCGCGGTGCCGAGCACCGCGCCGATGCCGACGCCGGGCGTCAGCGGGTTGAACCCGCGCTGCTGGGACCAGGCGTGCACCAGGTGCATCGCGCGCTGGGCGCCGACACCGGGCACTGGCTGCCCGTACACCTCTTGGAGCTCGCCGATCAGCTTGATCTCGACGGTCACCACGGCGACCGTCTCGGCCGCGAGCAGCACGGGCGCGGTCAGCAGGGTGGGCGTGGCAGCCCATTCGACGGCGGCGATCCCGCCTCCGGCGGCGCCTACGCCGGCCGTGACCCGGCTGGCGTTGCGGACGAGCCGCTCGGCGAGTGCCTCGCCGTCCAGGCCGTCGTGGTGGCGGCGGAGCGTCTCCAGGTCGCGGACCGGGATGTGTGGCGCCACATCGGCCACGGTGTCGGCCATCCAGCGGACGGCGACCTTGGGCCGGAACATCGTGCCAATCCGCCGGACGGGCACCTGGCTGGCGATCCGCCGCAGGAGCCGCTTTCGCTCGCCTTTGGGCACACTCTCCTCGCTGAGCTCGGCTATCGCCTTGCCCAGCTCAGGGTCCACCCGGGACTCCGGCTCTCCGTCCGTCACAGCGCCGCCCTGGTCAGGCGCACTCGGTGCAGATCAGCTCGCCGTTCCGCTCGTACGCCAGCTGGCTCCGGTGATGCACCAGGAAGCAGCGGGCGCAGCGGAACTCGTCCTGCTGCATCGGCAGCACCTTGACGGTCAGCTCCTCGTCGGCGAGGTCGGCTCCCGGCAGTTCGAAGCTCTCGGCAACCTCGGCTTCGTCCACGTCCACGGCACCCGACTGTGAGTCGGTGCGCCGTGCCTTGAGCTCCTCCAGGCTGTCCTCGCCGAGGTCGACCTCGTCGCGACGCGGGGCGTCGTAGTCGGTGGCCATCGGTTGTCACTCTCCCGTTCGTGTGTCGCTTCCGGATGTAACCCGGACGACGATGTTTCTGTGCCCAACTGCGGGCGGCGTACCTTACCGCCCCGCGGGCGAGGCATGTATACCGCCCCTGTGGGATGCATGTACGCCCCCGCGCGCGAAGTTGTTCCCAATGTGACTCAGGCGACACGAAGATAGGGGTACCCGCGTCCGGCACACCGTCAACACACCGGCGACTCGACCCGATTCGCGGCTTTGCGCGCCTCCGTCCGCGAGATGAGCGACCAGGCGCTAACCTCACCGGCATGACCTTTGCCCGAGTGCGAGCACTCGTCGTTGTCGGCGTACTGGTCGTGTTCGCGCTGGTCTTTGTCGCGGTCGCGCTGGTGCGCGACTCGCAGGGCGGCGAGGCCCCGGCGGCCAGCTGCCCCGAGGGTTGGCCGCAGGCCGACCTCAAGCTTCGCGAAGCCAAGGACATCAAGATCAACGTCTACAACGCGACCGACAATGTTGGCCTGGCCGATTCGGTGGCGGAAGACTTCGCCGGCCGCGAGTTCCAGGTGAAGAAGAAGGGAAACGACCCGAAGAAGAAGGCCGTCGAAGGTGTCGCCCTCCTCCGCTACGGGCCGAAGGCCGTGGGCTCGGCCCAGGTGCTCCAGGCGTTCTTCCTGGGCAAGGCCGAGACCGAGGGCGGTTACGACCCGAAGCGCGAAGACGACGTGGTCGACGTGGTGCTCGGCGACCAGTTCCAGCAGCTGGCCACGCCCACCGAGGTCAACCAGTCGCTGGTCGACCTGGGCAGCCCCCAGCTCCCGCCCGGCACCTGCGCCGCGAAGACGGAGGCCTGAGCGCCGGCGAGCCCTAGGGGCCGCCGGCGGCGTCCATCTCGGCCAGGCGGTCGTGCAGCGGCTTGAAGAGAGCCGGCGGCGCGGCCACCACCATGTCCAGCCCGGGCGGCGCGCCGCCGAGCCCGGCGACCACCAGGCCGGCCTCGGTCGCGACAAGTCCGCCGGCGGCGTGGTCCCAGGGGTTGAGGCCCTTCTCGTAGAACGCGTCGAGCTGGCCGCCCGCGGCCGCACAGAGGTCGAGTGCCGCCGAGCCGAAGCGCCGGATGTCGCGCACGTGGCCGAGCAGCCCGTGCAGCACACCCGCCTGGTGCACCCGCCTGGCCGGGTCGTACCCGAAGCCGGTGCCGACCAGGGCCTGCCCGAGCTCGGTCTGCGGCGAGCCGTGCAGCCGCTCGCCCGCCCGGTAGGCGCCGCCGCCCAGCGTCGCGGTCCACTCCGCGCCGGTCGCCGGGTTGCGCACCACGCCGGCGACCACCTGGCCGTCTACCTCGGCGGCGAGCGAGACGGCGTACTGCGGGAGGTCGTAGAGGTAGTTGACCGTGCCGTCGATCGGATCGAGGATCCACCGCACGTCGCCACGGGCTCCGCTCGCGCCGTACTCCTCGCCCAGGACCACGTCGTGCGGCCGGCGCGCGCGGAGCGCGTCGACCACCTGGCGTTCGACGGCGCGGTCCGCGGCGGTCACGACGTCGGTGTCGGTGCTCTTGGTGGTGACGCCGGAGACCCCCTCCACGCGCATCCGGCGAGCGGTCTCGCCCGCCTCCCTGACGATCTCCACGGCGATCGCGAGCAACTCGGCCGCGTCCGGCATCCGGTCCCCCCAACGTGGGTCTTTCGTTTGGACCCTCGGCCCCTCGAAGATCCGAAGAGACCGGCCCTCGAAAACGGCGCTCGGCCCGTATCATCCTGTCAGAGCCTCGAAAAGACCCTTTGCGGCGGCCCCCGGAGCCGCTCCCCCGGCGTGCGCCGCGGGATGATCGCCGCAGACAGCGTTACAATTCACGCTGCCCACCGCGACGCGGACCGTCACCGCCCGGACGGCCCACGAGACGGGGGCTCCCACAACAAACCGGCCAGCTCTTCACCTTGTGCTGTGCTGACCGGTTGGCCGCGTCGTTCATCGCCTCCGGAAGGTCATTCGTGACAGAGCCTCGCCACACCGGCGCCGACGTTCGCTCGATCACCGACTCTCTGATCGCCCACGCCGAGAGTGCCGGCGGCCAGCTGACCTCCGCGGAGGTCACGCAGACCGTGGAGGCCGCCGCGGTGACCCCGGCAGAGGCGAAGAAGATCCTGCGCGCCCTCGCCGAGCGAGGCGTAACCGTGGTGTGGGACGGCTCCGTCAGCACCCGCCGCCGCGTCTCCGCCGCGCGGTCCGCGACCCCGGCGTCGAAGGCGACCACCGCCAAGGCGACGAAGACGGCGGCCAAGAAGGCGCCGGTGCCCAAGCCGGCACCCGCCGAGGAGGCCACCGTGACTCCGCTGAAGAAGGCCGCGCCCGCGGCCGACGCACCCGCCCGCCCGGCGAAGGCCGCCAAGGCCGCGAAGGCGGCCGCCAAGCCCGCCGCCGACGGCGCGCCCACCACGGGGCCGGCCAAGGCGGTCAAGGGCGCCAAGGCCGCGGAGGGTGGCGAGCAGCCGGCCGACGGCACGGCGCCCGAGGGCGAGGTCGAAGACATCGATCCCGAGACGCTGGCCGCCGAGATCGAAGACGTCGTGGTCGAGGAGCCGGCCGAGCTCGCCCAGGCAGCGCAGGCCGACGCCACCGCCGACAGCAACGACTTCGAGTGGGACGACGAGGAGTCCGAGGCGCTCAAGCAGGCTCGCCGCGACGCCGAGCTCACCGCCTCCGCCGACTCGGTCCGCGCCTACCTCAAGCAGATCGGCAAGGTCCCCCTGCTCAACGCGGAGCAGGAGGTCGAGCTCGCCAAGCGCATCGAGGCCGGGCTGTACGCGGCGGAGCGCCTGCGCGCCGCCGAGGAGGGCGAGGAAAAGCTCCCCACCCAGATGCACCGCGACCTGAGCTGGATCGGGCGCGACGGCGAGCGGGCGAAAAACCACCTCCTCGAGGCCAACCTGCGGCTCGTGGTCTCGCTGGCCAAGCGGTACACCGGCCGCGGCATGGCCTTCCTCGACCTCATCCAGGAAGGCAACCTCGGCCTCATCCGCGCCGTCGAAAAGTTCGACTACACCAAGGGCTACAAGTTCTCCACCTACGCCACCTGGTGGATCCGCCAAGCCATCACCCGCGCCATGGCCGACCAGGCCCGCACCATCCGCATCCCGGTGCACATGGTCGAAGTGATCAACAAGCTCGGCCGCATACAGCGTGAGCTGCTCCAGGATCTGGGCCGCGAGCCCACCCCGGAAGAGCTGGCCAAGGAGATGGACATCACACCGGAGAAGGTGCTGGAGATCCAGCAGTACGCCCGGGAGCCCATCTCGCTCGACCAGACCATCGGCGACGAGGGCGACAGCCAGCTCGGCGACTTCATCGAAGACTCCGAGGCCGTGGTGGCGGTCGACGCGGTCAGCTTCTCGCTGCTCCAGGACCAGCTCCAGCAGGTGCTCCAGACGCTCTCCGAGCGGGAGGCCGGCGTGGTCCGGCTGCGCTTCGGCCTCACCGACGGCCAGCCGCGCACGCTCGACGAGATCGGCCAGGTTTACGGCGTGACACGCGAGCGCATTCGCCAGATCGAGTCGAAGACGATGTCAAAGTTGCGACACCCGTCGCGGTCCCAAGTGCTCCGCGATTACCTCGATTGAGGGACGATAGTCAACAGAGCGTGTCGCTTTGAACACCACGCGTACATCACGACGTGGTCATCTCGCCGTTGCCCAGATGTGATCGTTGACGTGGCACCCTTGTCGCACGGCACACTGTCGGTACCCGGGTGTGACCTCGGTCCCCAGAGGGCACTCCGGGAAGGCAGCACCCCCGGTGGGTGTTGGACGATAGGTGAGCAACGACCGAAGAACGTGTTCATCGGTGACGACCAGAGGAGGAAGGCGATGACCCCGACCCTCACGCCGCCGCCCGAAACGGCGGCCCCGCCAGCCGCCGATGAACGGTGCGACCGCTGCAACGCGGCTGGCAAGCTGCGCATCACCCTCGCGGGTGGGAGCGAGCTGGTGTTCTGTGGGCACCACGCGAACAAGTACGCCGAGGATCTCGTGAAGATCACGGTTCAGTTCGTGTCCGACCCGGAGTTCACCTGGCGAGGCGCCGAGCTGATGGCCAACCCGAACTGACGCGAGTTCGAGCAACAGCACAAACACAGACGTAGACCGGCCGGAGGAGGTGTGCCTCCGGCCGGTTCTGTGTCTCTTGGTGGGATTTCGCTCAGAGCGAAACTCACTGCCTTCTTCGCCCGCGCCGGTGTGGCTCGGCCTTCGCGCGCCGTGAGCTCCATGGTTACGGGCACTCCTGGCTGTCGAGCTGCCCGCACAGACGGGGCGCCTTGCCGCGGAGGCCGACGAGCTCGGCCTACTCCGAAACCGGGGCCCGCCACCAGCGGACGGGTGAGGCAGCGCGGGACCCAGGGCAACGAAGCTCTGTTGGCGATCTCCGGCCGGCTGCCCGGCAACAGGCATTGTGGACGAACACCCCTGCACTGCGCCGCGCATCCGCCGGGGCAAAGCGGTGACCGCGGCCGAACGCGAGGGTGAGCCGCGGGAGCAGCGGACCAGAGCATGGCCAACTTACGGTCCGGACCACGACGGGCGTCGCGGCGGGCTTGCGGCGCGGACCTGGCAGCGCGGGTCGGGGATCTCGGCGAGCGCCAGCTCGCCGCCGACCCGCGCGTACTCCGGCGGGAGCAGCGGTCAGCGGCTGACACGGACCCGGGCAACTCGAGCTTCAGGCACACCTAGAGCGTCTGGACCGTGGCGATGCGCTCCTCGAGCTGCTCGATCGTGGCTTGCGCGCTCGGTGGGCCGCCGCAGAGGCGGCGGAGCTCGGCGTGGATCTTGCCGTGTGGGAGGCCGGTGCGGTGGTGGTGGGCGTTGACCAGGGAGTTGAGCTGGCGGCGTAGGGCGATCCGGCGCTCGCCCGCCGTGCGTGGGCCGGCCGGCTGGGCGGGCACCGTCGCCGCCGCGGGAGCCGCGGACCTCGTGCGGCGTTGGGCGGCCAGCTGGTCGGCCTGGCGCTTGCTGAGCAGCATCGACACCTGGTCGGCGGTGAGCAGGCCGGGCAGGCCCAGGTACTCCTCTTCCTCGGGCGTGCCGGCCTGTGCGCCGGTGCCGAACGAGGCGCCGTCGAAGATGACCTGGTCGAGCTCGGCGGTGGCGGAGAGCGCCTCGAAGCGCTTTTCCAGCTCGCCGCTCGCCTGCTCGTTGCGCTGGGCGCGCTCCAGCAGGTCGTCGTCGAGGCCGTCGGGGTGCTTCGGCTCGCCGAGCACGTGGTCGCGCTCGGCCTCCATCTCGCTCGCCAGGCCGAGCAGGTGGGGCACGCTCGGCAGAAAGACGCTGGCGGTCTCGCCGGGGCGGCGCGCGCGCACGAAGCGGCCGATCGCCTGGGCGAAGTAGAGGGGGGTGGAGGCGCTGGTCGCGTAGACGCCGACGGCCAGGCGCGGGATGTCGACGCCCTCGGAGACCATCCGCACGGCCACCAGCCACCGCTGCTCCGACGCGGAGAACGCGGCGATGCGCGCCGAGGCGCCCTGGTCGTCGGAGAGCACCACGACCGCCTTTTCGCCGGTCACGCGCTCGATCAGCCGCGCGTACGCCCGAGCGTTCTGCTGGTCGGTCGCGATGACCAGCCCGCCCGCGTCGGACATGCCGCCGGCCCGGAGCACCTGGAGGCGCGCGTCGGCCGCGCGCAGCACCTGGGGCATCCACTCGCCGGCCGGGTCGAGGGCGGTGCGCCACGCCTGTGCCACGAGATCCTGGGTCATCGGCTCGCCCAGCCGCGCGGCCAGCTCGTCGCCCGCGCTGGTGCGCCACCGGGTCTCGCCGGAGTACGCCAGGAAGATCACCGGCCGGACGACGCCGTCGCGGAGGGCGTCGGAGTAGCCGTACACCGAGTCGGAGCGGGAGCGCTGGAGGCCGTCAGAGCCCCGCTCGTACGTCACGAAGGGGATCGGGTTGTCGTCGGACCGGAACGGCGTGCCGGTGAGCATCAGGCGCCGCACGGCCGGCTCGAAGGCGGCCCGCACGCCGTCGCCCCACGAGCGGGAGTCGCCGGCGTGGTGGATCTCGTCGAGGATGACCAGCGTGCGGCGGGTCATCGTGCGGCGGCGGTGCACCTGGGGCGCGACGCCCACCTGCGCGTACGTGACGACGGCGCCGTGGAAGTCGGCCGACGAGTGGATGTCGGCGTTGCGGAACGTGGGGTCGAGCTGGATGCCCACCCGCCCCGCCGCGGCCGCCCACTGCGCCTTGAGGTGCTCGGTCGGTGCCACCACGGTGACCGCCTCGACCGTGCCGTCTAGGAGGAGCTCAGCCGCGATGCGCAGCGCGAAGGTGGTCTTGCCGGCGCCGGGCGTGGCCACCGCCATGAAGTCTTCTGTGCGACGGCGCAGATACTCCACCATCGCCTTGCGCTGCCAGGCCCGAAGCGGTGGAAAGTCGTCCAACGCCAGCCGCACCCGACACCCCCCTCGGCACACAAGAAATCGCCCCCGCGCGTCGGCGCGAAGGCGGTCTTCAGCATAACCTCGCGGGGGCCCCGGTGGCTGCCAGCCGCCACACGCGTCACACCCCTTGCGGCGGGAGAGGGGCACTCCACTTGCGCAGGAGCGAGATCAGGCGCAGTCCGAAGACGAGCGTCGCGGGTGCGAGCAATACCACGTTGTGGTGCGTCTCGACGCGCTCGAGCGCGACGACCGCGACCGCGCCGGCGAGCGCGGCCACCGCGTAGATCTCGCGCCGCAGGACGACCGGGATCTCGCCGGTGAGCAGGTCGCGGCCGAGGCCGCCGCCGATGCCCACGAGCATGCCGATCAGGCACGCGCCGGCGGCGGGCACGCCGGCGTCGAGCGCCTTGAGCGTGCCCGTGACGGTGAAGAGGCCGAGCCCGGCCGCGTCGAGCACCAGCACGGTGCGGCGCAGCCGGGCGAGCTGCGGGTGGAGCCAGAAGGTGGCGGTGGCCACGACGGCGGCGACGGCGGGGTAGCGCCAGTCGGCGAAGGCGAGCGGCGGCACGACGTCGATCACCAGGTCACGGAGGATGCCGCCACCGAGCGCGGCGACGAAGCCCACGAAGATCACGCCGAACAGGTCGAGGCGCTTGACGACACCGGCCGACGCCCCGGAGGCGGCGAAGACAGCCACCCCCACGAGGTCAGCGATGAGCAAGGTGGCCGGTCACGCCCGCATCGACTCGTAGATCTCCTTGCACGCCGGGCAGACCGGTGAGCCCGGCTTGGGCGCCTTGGTGACGGGGAACTTCTCACCACATAGTGCGATCACGAAGGTGCCCATGACCGCGCTCTCGGCGATCTTCTCTTTACGGACATAGTGGAACATCTCAGGACCAGTATCGGCATCCTTGAGATCCGGACGCTCGAGAACCTCAGTGCTCACGGCTTATGACACCTCCAGCCGTCTAGTTTCCCACCTCAGCGGCGAGCGGTCCAACGCGCCACATACGGTAGTGATCGTGACGGACCTTCACATCCGGGTAGGCCCCGAGGTCGCCGAGGCCCTCCGCGCCGGCCAGCCCGTCGTGGCTCTGGAGAGCACCATCGTCGCACACGGCCTGCCCCGCCCGGACAACCTTCGGGTGGCCCGAGAGATCGAGCAGGCGGTACGCGCGACCGGCGCCGTACCGGCCACGATCGGCATGATCGGCGGCGTGCTGACCGTCGGGCTCGACGACGCGCAGCTGACCCGCCTCGCCACGGCCGACGAGGTGGCCAAGCTCTCAGTACGCGATCTCGCCGTCGCCGCCGCGGCGGGTGCGGACGGCGCCACCACGGTCGCCGCCACGAGCGCGGTCGCCGTCGCCGCCGGCATCCCGGTCTTCGCGACCGGCGGGCTGGGCGGGGTGCACCGCGAGGCCTTCGACGAGTCGAACGACCTCGTCACGCTCGCCCGTACCCCGATCACCGTCGTCTGCGCGGGCGTCAAGTCGATCCTCGACGTGGGCGCCACGCTGGAGCGGCTGGAGACGCTCGGGATCACCGTGCTCGGGTACGGCACCCGCCGCTTCCCCGGCTTCTACATCACCGACGCCGGCTTCGACCTCGACTGGTCCGTGGACACGCCCGAGCAGGTGGCTGCCGTGATGGCCGCCCGGCGCGAGCAGGGGGTACACGGCGGCGGCCTGGTCGTCGCCAACCCGCTCCCGCTCGACGAGCAGCTCGACCCCGACCTGCACGACCGCACGCTCGCCGAGGGCCTCGACAAGCTGCACAGCGAGGGGATCACCGGGAAGGCGGTGACGCCGTTCCTGCTCGCGTACTTCCACGAGGCGACCGGGGGCAGGAGCCTCACCGTCAACGTGCGCATCATCCTGCGCAACGCCGAGCTCGCGGGCCGCGTCGCGGTGGCGGCCGCCGCTTGATCCTCGTCGTGGGCGACCTTGTCACGGACGTCGTGGCGGCCCTCGACGGCGCACCCGCGACGGGCACCGACACGGGCGCGCGGATCCGCTTCGCCGGCGGCGGCCAGGGCGCCAACACCGCCGCGTGGCTCGCCGCGCGGGGCACGCCGGTCACGCTCGTCGCCGCGGTGGGCGACGACGAGCCGGGCCGCGCCCGCGTGGCCGAGCTGGCCGCCGCGGGCGTCCGCTGCGCCGTGCGCGCCCACCCCGGCACCCCCACCGGCACCGTGATCGTCCTCGTCCACGACGGCGAACGCACGATGCTCACCGACCGCGGCGCCAACCTGCTCCTCTCCCCCGCCGACGTCGACGCCGCGCTGGCGGCCGCGCCCGAGACCCGGCACGTGCACGTGTCCGGGTACCCCCTGCTGGACCCGGCCTCCCGCGGGGCCGGCCTCCGCGCGCTGGCCGCGGCCCGTGACCAAGGGCTGACCACCAGCGTCGACGCGGCGTCCGCGGGCCCGTTGCGGCACGCCGGGGCCGCCTTCCTCGACTGGGTACGAAACGCCGACCTCGTCCTCGCGAACGTCGACGAAGCCGCCGTGCTGGCCGGCGACACCGACCCGGTCGCACAGGCCCGCGCGCTGGCGGCCGTGGCCACGCACGCCGTGGTCAAGAGGGGCCCGGAGGGCGCGGTGTGGGCCGGCCCGGACGGGATCTTCGAGGCGCCCGGCCGCCGCGTGACGCCGGTGGTGGACCCGACCGGCGCGGGCGACGCCTTCGCCGCGGGGCTGCTGGCCGCCTGGGTGGCCGGCGCCGCACCGCCGGACGCGCTGGAGCGGGCGGTGGCGCTCGGCGCGGAGGCGGTCACCCTGCTCGGCGCCCGCCCCTAATCGGCGTCGATCGTCTTCGGTGGGGGTGCGTCCGTAAGCGCCTGCCGGGGGGTCTCGTCCGCCTCCGGCTCCCGGTGCCGGAAACGGTGCTGCTCCTTCGGCGGGCGGTCGTTGGCCAGGATGACGGCCACCCACGGGATCAGCACCATGCCGAGCAGACAGAGTGGCAGCCAGAGCCAGAGCAGCGGCGCCTTGACACCCACCAGGATGGCGGCGACCAGCAGGCAGACACCCCGGATGGACATCATCAGGACGTACCGCACCTGGCGGCTGCGCAACTGCTCCGCCTGGCTGCGGTCGGCGTCGGTGATCAGGATCGGCCGCGCGGCCTTTCGCTTCACCCGTCCATCCTTCCACTCGCTTCACCGGCGCGATTTTCGCCCGGCCCGCGTGTTACGTGCGTGGTACGCTCGGCCGCGTGGGCAGCAGGTTCAGCTTCACCGAGGAGGGCCTGGCCAACCTGCGGCTCTACGAGGTGACTCCGGGCGAGGTTTGGGAAGCACTCCACAGCACGCGCCGGATCATCCGGCACCTGGGCGACGACGTCATGGTGGTGTACGCGGCGACCGGGCGCGCGCGGCGGCTCGCGATCCTGCTCATCGAGGCCGATCGCGGCGACAACGACTGGGATGTGCTTTCCGCTCGCGACCTGACCGACGTCGAGTCCAAGCGGTACGACGAGGCACAGCAGGGGTGGCGACGATGAATAGAAACGACGCGATCAAGCAGTTCCACGAGGGCGGCGACCGGCTCGCCGAGCTGATCGACGAGGGGCAGCCGGCCGAGCTGCCAGCCCCCGACAGTGACGTGCCCATGGTGAGCCGATCGGTGCGCCTACCCGTCGACACCTACGAACGGGTGCGCGAGGCCGCCGAGGCGCGGGGCATCGGCGTCACCACCCTGATGCGGCAGTGGATAGAGGCCGGGTTAGCCGACCTCGACGAGTCGGCCACCGTGTCACTCGCCGACGTGCGCCGCGCGATCGCCGCGCTGGCCCACCCGCACGCCGCCTGAAACCGGCTACTTCTTGGCGGCCGCCTTCATCTCCTGCTTGTACTCGCGCACCTTCACCAGAGCCGCGGCGTCGACGATGTCCGCCACCGACTTGTACGTGCCCTCCGGGCCGTAGCCGCCGGCCGCCTCGCGCCAACCCTCGGGCCGCACGCCGAACCGCTTGCCCAGCAGCGCCACGAAGATCTGCGCCTTCTGCTTGCCGAATCCGGGCAGCGCGCTCACCCGCTTGTACAGATCCTTGCCGTCGGCGGCTCCGGTCCAGATGTTTTCCGCCTCACCGCCATACGTGTCGACGACGATGCGGCACGCCTCCTGCACCCGCGCGGCCATCGCCTTCGGAAAGCGGTGTAGCGCCGGCGGGGTGGCGAAAATGGCGGTCAGCGCCTCCGGGTCGAAGTCGGCAAGCTCCTCCGCGGTCGGCTCGTGCCCGAGGCGGCGGCTCAGCTCGTACGGCGCGGAGAAGGCGCGCTCCAGCGGAAACTGCTGGTCGAGAATCATGCCGACCAACAGGGCCAACGGGCTTCGCTGGAGCAGCTTGTTGGCTTCGGCGTCGATGGGCAGGTTGAGCGTCATGCACCCCATCCTGCCCCAAAACGCACGCCCGCCGGGGGCTGGTGCCCGCGGCTCCACTATGGAAAGCGCTGTGTGAGCACGCTCGCCGATCTCGGGGAGGTAATCTCACGCAGTCGACAATGTGGCAGGTCGTCCCCTATGCGGGGGCCGCATGCGTACCGGGGGCGCGGGCGGGGATGGCGGACACCACTGGACAGGAGGCTCCCGTGAGTAGATACGTCATAACCATCACGCCCGACAACGACGGCGCGGCCGGCGCCGCGACAGCACACACCACCGTGCGGGTGGACATTTCCACCGGACAGACCCGCATCACCGAGCTGACCGTGCGGGCGGCAAGCGGTGGCGGGCTCGCCCCGGCGGACCTTCCCCCCGTCGACCTTGACCTGCTCGTCCGCGCGCTCGCCGCGCCCACGCCCACGCCGCCGCCGGCGCTGCCGCGGGTGGCCGAGGCGGTCGAGGACGTCGCGCCCGCGCCGCGCCGCCGGGCGCGCAAGACCGCGGCGAAGAAGACCGCGGCGAAGGCCACCAAGTCGGCGGCCAAGAAGGCGACGAAGCGGGCCGCGGATGACGGCGGCACCCGCGCGTACCGGCGGATGCCCGAGCCCGACCAGGTCATGGACGTCTACCGGGAGACCGGCTCGATCACCGCGGTCGCCGAGCACTTCGGCGTGCCCCGGCACACCGTCGCCGGTTGGGCCCGGCGGCTACGCGCGCAGGGACACGCCATCGGTCGGCAGTAATCTTTTCCTCGGCCTTTCGCCCGGTTCTGGTGCGATTGAAAGCGCCCGTTCCGGTGCGATCGGAAAAGCCGACGAGAGGGGCACGACCGTGCGGAAGACCGTGGTGGCGCTGGCCCTGCTGGCGACCCTGACCGCGTGCTCGGGCGACGACGGTGACGGCGACGGCGGCGAGGACACCCTCCCGACCCAGCCGGCGCCCACCGTGCCGACGCCGACCGCGTCCGGCGGGGCCAGCAGCACGCCCGGCGGCCCGCCCGACCTCGGCGCGCCGCAGCAGGTGGCGAGCGGGCTCGACGTGCCGTGGGGGATGGCGTTTCTGCCGGACGGCGACGCGCTCGTCGCCGAGCGGGACACCGGCCGCATCCTCCAGGTGTCGCCGGGCGGCGGCCAGGCGCGGCGGGTTTACGAGGTGCCGGGCGTCGACGTGGGCGGCGAGGGCGGGCTGCTGGGCCTCGCGGTCTCGCCCGACTATGCCCAGGACCGGTGGGTGTACGCATACCACACGTCCAACTCCGACAACCGCATCGTGCGCTTCCGGCTCGACGGCAACGCCCGGCCCGAAGTCGTGTTCGACGGCATCCGCAAGGCGGGCAACCACAATGGCGGGCGCATCAAGTTCGGGCCGGACGGCATGCTCTACGCCGGCACGGGCGACGCGGCCAACACCGCCTCGTCGCAGGATCCCGACAGCCCCAACGGCAAGATCCTGCGCCTGACGCCGGAGGGCGATCCCGCGCCGGGCAACCCGCGCGCCGGCTCGCCGGTGTACACGATGGGCCACCGCAATGTGCAGGGCCTGGCGTGGGACAGCGCGGGACGCATGTACGCGACCGAGTTCGGCCAGAACCGCCTCGACGAGGTCAACCGCATCGAGCCGGGCAAGAACTACGGCTGGCCCGACGTGGAGGGCGAGGGCGACACGCGAGACGGCCGGTACACCAACCCGATCGTCACCTGGTCGACCGACGACGCCTCCCCGTCCGGAGCGACGATCGCCGGCGACACGCTCTACGTGGCGGCGCTGCGGGGCGAGCGGCTCTGGACGGTGCCGCTGAACGACGGCCGCCCCGGCGAACCCCGCGCGGAGCTGCGCGACCGGTATGGCCGGCTGCGTACCGTCGAGGTCGCTCCCGACGGCGCCCTGTGGCTGGCCACCTCCAACCGCGACGGGCGTGGTGACGTCCGTGACGGTGACGACCGCGTCCTCCGCCACCCCGCGCGGCCGTAACCGCCAGAATGGGCCAGTGACCTCACCACCACGACCACCGCTCGCCGAGCAACTCGACCTGGCGCCCCATCCGGAAGGCGGGTGGTTTCGCGAGACCTGGCGCAGCGACCACACGTTCGAGCCGGACGGCTACGGCGGGCCGCGGCGGGCCGCCACCGCCATCTACTTCCTGCTCCACCCCGGCGAGCAGTCGCGGTGGCATGTGGTGCGTTCGGACGAGCTGTGGCTGTGGCACTCCGGTGGCCCGCTGGAGCTGCGCATGCGCGGCAGGGAGAATGCCGTCCTGGGCAACGACATCGCCGCCGGCCAGCGGCCGCAGGTGCTGGTGCCGGGCGGCGTGTGGCAGGCGGCCGCGCCGGCCGGTGACCAGCCGGTGCTGGTCAGCTGCGTGGTGGCGCCCGGCTTCGACTTCGCCGACTTCCGGATGGACTGAATGCTTTTCACCGACAAGGGCGTCGAGCAGCTGCGCACCGCTCTGACTGACTACACAGCCAGCGGCATCGCCGACCGCCTCGGCCCGGCGGCCACCGCGGCCGTGTCGCGCAACGACTTCCGGGCCGCGATGCGCGCCACCGCCGACCGCGACCCGCTCGCCACGCTCATCCGGCTCTTCGTGTGCGGGCAGACCGAGCCGGCCGCCGCGGTGGAGGCGGCGTTCGCGCCACTCCCCCTCGCCGACGCGCTCGCCGCGGGACTGGTGGTGCCGGACGGCGACGGGCTGCGGCAGGGGCTCGACCTCGAGGCGTACGGCGACTCGTGGTGGGTCGTCGCCGACCTGCCCGCCGCCGCGCACCCGGGCGTGCCGCTCGCACCCGACCACGTGCTCGGTGTCGGCGGCGCCTCCACCACGCTGGCCGGCGCCACGATCCGCCGCCCGGTCGGGTCGGCGCTCGACCTGGGCACCGGGTGCGGGGTGCAGGCCCTTCACCTCTCCCAGCACGCCACCACGGTCACCGCCACGGATGTGAGTGAGCGGGCACTCAGCTTCGCCGCCACCACCGCCGCGCTCAACGGCCTTTCGTGGGAGCTGCTCCGCGGCGACATGGTCGCACCGGTCGCGGGGCGCCGTTTCGACCTGGTGGTGAGCAACCCGCCGTTCGTGGTGGGTCCGGGCACCGCCACACACGCCTACCGCGACTCCGGCCGCCCCGGGGACGGCCTGAGCGCCGAGCTGGCCGCCGCCGCGGCCGGTCTGCTGGCCGAAGGCGGCACGATGCAGTACCTGGCCAACTGGGCGCACGTCGCCGGCGAGGAATGGGCCGACCGGGTGGCCGGCTGGGTCGCCGGCACGAGCCTCGACGCGTGGGTGATCCAGCGCGAGGTGGCCGATCCGGTGTCCTATGTGGACCTCTGGCTGGCCGACGCGGGCGAGCCGCACGACCCGGTCCGCAAGGCCGCCTGGCTCGAATGGTTCGACGCCCACAAGATCGAAGCCGTGGGCTTCGGCCTGGTCACCCTCCGCCGCTCGGGCGCCGACGACCCGGTGGTCCGGGTCGAAGACCTGCGCCAGCAAGTCGCCGGCCCGCTCGGCGCGCAGGTGGCCGCCTGGTTCGACCGCCAGGACTTCCTCCGGGTACGCGACGCGGCCGGCCTGCTCGCCGAACGGTACAAGGCCGCCGACGGTCTCCAGCTACGGCAGGAGGCCACGATGGGCCCCGAGGGCTGGGCCGTCGACCGGCAGGTGCTCGCCATGCCGCAGGGGCTGCGCTGGAGCGAGGAGGTCGACCCGCTGGTGCTGGCCCTGGTACGCGGCTGCGACGGCCGCGTGCCGCTGCGCGACCAGATCGCCGTGCTCGCCGTGGCACACGAGGTCGCGGAAGACGACCTCGCCGACGCGGCGGTGCCGATCGTCGCCCACCTTGTCGAGCGCGGCGTCATCACGCCGGTGGGGAGCTGACCCGGTGCGCGCCGTGGTGCAGACGGTCGGCCGGGCCAGCGTCACGGTCGACGGCGAGGTCGTCGGCGAGATCATGGACGGCCTGCTGGTGCTCCTCGGGGTCACCCACTCCGACACGCCCGCGATCGCCGACACGATGGCCCGCAAGGTGTGGGAGATGCGCATCCTCGACGACGAACGGTCCGCGTCCGACGCCGGTGCGCCGATATTGGTGGTAAGCCAGTTCACCCTTTACGGGGACGCCCGCAAGGGCCGCCGACCGACGTGGATCGCCGCGGCGCCGGCCGAGGTGGCCGAGCCGCTGGTGACCGACTTCGTGAAAGCACTGGAATCCCGCGGCGCGACGGTGGCGACCGGCCGATTCCGCGCCCACATGCTCGTCGAAAGCGTCAACGTCGGCCCGCGCACGGTCATCTTGGAGATGTGAGCTACCGCGACGCCAGCGCGCGCGTCGCCGTCGTCGAGGATGGCGAGCGCAGTCAGGTAGCGCAGGGCGCCTGCACCACCCGTCGTGGTCCGGCCCACTGCCACTCACCGTAAGTGTTGCCGAGCACGCGGCAGGAGATCAAAACGGGGCTTCATCGCCCTGAGTAACCACCGCGCCGTGCACGCGGCCCAAGATTTCCAGATCTTGGAGAGTTAGGGCGCCATACCAACCCCAACTCTCCTAGATGTTGTGTCCGGAGAGGTTGGGTACGCGGCTGGCGGGTGGGCCGCCGATGGCGGTGTGGTGTCGGTGATGGTTGTACATGTGGAGCCAGTGGGGCAAGGCGGCGCGG